>NZ_JBQUZA010000004.1:0-289669 GCF_056314085.1 Methylophilus sp. DMC14
GATGAAACCACCCAGCAGAACGCTGCACTGGTTGAAGAGGCCGCTGCTGCGGCTGAATCCCTGGTCGATCAGGCCAATCAATTAGCCGATGCCATTAGTCAGTTTAAACTTGAGGGCGTGGCCGCTGGCGGGTTTTCCAGTGCGCACGCAAACACGCACCGCGCGTCTGAGAAAAAACATGCAGTCAACCTGACTGCCATGCATAGACATAAAGTCAGCCCAAGCCGTGGCGCTGGTGATCTGGGCAAGTTGCTCAAAACGGGCACGCACGATCATAGCTGGGAAAGTTTTTAAGCGCCAAATTGCTTTCTGTAGCAGCACATAGAGCTTAAATCCCCCTGTTTGCTGCTGCAAAGGCTAAATGGCTCGAATAATCCCCATGATCAAAACCACCCTGCCAGGTAAGTAATTACGACGATAAGAATTTCTTTAGGGGGGCAATTACCGCAAAAGAACCAAATTTCCCCTTTTTACATGCAATTCAAAAGTGGCTTGCATGCTGAATAATCGCTGACATAGGTCGATAAATAGACCAAATAATAAATTATCTGGATCTGGAAAAAAGGAGTGAAACGCATGTTCGCTGATCAATGGGGTGCGCTTGCGGGAAGACTTTCTCGTACTAAGCTTTCATTACAACTGACGATGATACTGGGCGTGCTGGTATGCAGTCTGTTGGCACCACTGGTTTTAAATACCGGTTCAGGTATGGGTTTCATGCTTCATGCAGGATTAACGCTGTTGGCCATATTCATGGCATGCAGTCTGACCGCTTCAGTGAAGCACGTGGTAGGTGGCGAGCCCTTGCAAACACTGCAAGCCGCACAATCTCTTGCGCAGGGTGACTTTGCTGTGCAGACAAGCGCAGCCACAGCCTCTGTGGCAGATGCAATCAATCAGTCAAAAGCCGGTTTTGCAAACTTCAAACAGCAATTGGCGCTGATAGAAGCCGAGCATGCCAAAGGCAACCTTAACGCGCAGCTGGATGTGACTGCGTTTGCAGGGGAGCTGAGCCAGTCTGCCGCAAGCGTGAACCATCTGTTAAACATGCATGTGGCCAGTATGGAAAAAGCCGGCCGCGCCGTTGAGGCGCTGGGTCGTGGTGAGCTGAATACGCAGCTTGAACGCTTGCCAGAACATTTGCATGCCTTCAATCAAGGCTTCGATGGCCTCAAATCTAACGTACAGGCATTGATTCAGGATCTGACAGCAATGGCTAAAAACCATGCCGAAGGTGAAACGGATGCGCGTTTGAATAGCGGTCAATTGCAGGGTGATTTTAAAGTGGTGGCTGACGTTGTGAATCGCATGATTCATGGCTATGTGACCGAAACCGAGCGCTTTATTGCAGTCATGGACAGTATTGGCCGGGGTGACCTGACGGCGCAACTGGAAGCCATGCCAGGCAAGAAAGCCGCCATGAACAAGAGCGTAGATCGTATCCGCGGCAACCTGAAAGGGATTGTAGACTCTGTAAACTGGGTCAATGCCGAGCACGAAAAAGGCAATATTGATATGACCCTGCGTGCAGACATGTTTAAAGGCCAGTTCTCATTATTGGCTGAAAGTATCAACAATATCGTGGCTGGACATATCGAGTTGAATCAAAAAGCCATGGCCTGCGTACAAGCGTTTGGTGATGGTAATTTTGATGCACCGCTGGAGCAGTTCCCGGGCCTCAAGGCAAAAATCAATCAAACCATAGAGCAAGTGCGCAGCAACCTGAAAGCCTTGAATGCAGACGCCCAAATGCTTGCTGAAGCCGCCAAAGAGGGTCGTGTCACCGTCCGCGCCAATGCAGACAGACACCCAGGTGATTATCGCAAGATTGTGCAAGGCATGAACAATACGCTGGACATGATTGTAGAGCCAGTGTTGACGGTGAAAACCGCAGCGGAATCTATCAATATTGCTGCCAAGGAAATTGCCCAGGGCAATGCCGACTTGAGTCGCCGTACGGAGGACCAAGCGGCCAACCTGGAAAAAACAGCTTCCAGTATGGACGAGCTCGCATCGACAGTGAAGCAGAATGCCGAAAACGCCAAGCAGGCGAATAATTTAGCTGCACAGGCCTCACAAGTTGCCGTCAAAGGTGGCGAGGTTGTCGGTGCGGTGGTGGCCACAATGAGTGATATCAATGAGAGTGCCCGCAAGATTGAAGACATTATTTCCGTGATTGACGGCATTGCCTTCCAGACCAACATTCTGGCGCTAAATGCAGCGGTAGAAGCAGCCCGGGCCGGTGAGCAAGGTCGTGGTTTTGCAGTGGTGGCGGCCGAGGTGGGTAGCCTTGCGCAACGCTCATCCGTAGCCGCACGTGAAATTAAAGAATTGATTACTGACTCCGTGAACAAAACAGCAGAAGGTAGCCGTCAGGTGCAGGAAGCTGGAAACACGATGCATGAAATCGTGGATTCCGTGAAACGGGTCAGTGTGATTATTGGTGAAATTGCATCGGCATCGAATGAGCAAAGTACCGGCATCGCCATGGTCAACGATGCGGTGATCCGCATGGATGATGTGACGCAGCAAAACACAGCTTTGGTTGAAGAGGCTGCTGCGGCTGCAGAATCCCTGATGGATCACGCAAATGAGTTGGCTAGCGCAGTAGGGGTATTTATTGTGGATGGACAGGCAAAAGCGTCCAGCCATCGCGCAGGAAATGCAGACTGGGACGATGATTATCGTCAGGTCAGCAACGGTTAGGGCAGGGTAGCGAACGCCCTTTAATAAAGTAGTACTTTTTATATCAGGAGTTAAAAATGGCAGTGATTGATCGAGTATTGATTGGCGAAGGTTTAGTCATCGAAGAGCGTCCAGAAGGTGGTTTGGATTTGAAAAATGTGGCCCACATTGACTTGATTATGGGTCCACGCGGTAGCGCTGCAGAAGACGCATTTTGTCGTACGCTCACCGACCAAAAACAAGGCGTAAACGGTTTGTTGGCGATTGCAGCGCCAAATATGATGGTAAAACCAAACACCGTAATGTTTAACAAGGTGACCATCAAAGATGGCCGTCAGGCAACACAAATGTTTGGCCCGGCACAACGTGGTGTAGCCATGGCTGTGATGGATTGCGTCGCTGATGGCACGATCCCATTGGAAGAAGCAGATGATGTGTTTATCTGTGTTGGTGTATTCATCGACAGTAAAGCTGACATGGATGACCGTATCCAGGACTGGAACTACCGTGCAACAAAAATGGCGATTAAAGCCGCCGTTGCGCGTGAGCCTAAAGCTGCTGACGTTGTGAAGCAGTACAAGGAAGCGCTGCATCCATTTGCTGCACAAACTCCGGAAGCACAAAACCGTCGTGCTGAAGACAAAGCTGCTGCCTTAGCAATTTCTCAAATGCAAGAGCGCAGCAAGCATGCAAAAAACAGCTATGAAACCCAAGTTAAAGATGATCAGCAAGTTGATTTGGCCATTTCACAAATGAGAGAGCGTATCAACACGACACGCGCTTAATTCTGGCAGTGTATGCCCGCGGATTTGCATAGGATAACGAAGTGAGTGCATTAAAAAAACAAGAGCAAGAAGATCGCGAGTTTTTGTTTACGCGCGATGATTTCGTCAGAATTAAAAGTCTGATTTATCGCCATGCAGGCATTTCATTATCCGATGCAAAGACCGATATGGTCTACAGCCGAATCGGAAGGCGTTTGCGCGCGCTGGACATGAATAGTTTCAAACACTATCTGGACACGCTCGAGCAGCAGAACAATGCGGATGAGTGGCAGGCATTTACCAATGCGCTAACCACTAATTTGACCTCGTTTTTTCGGGAAGAACATCATTTTCCGATTTTGGCCGAACATCTGGTGAAGCTGTCAGCCAACCGGCGAGGAAAACCGCTACGTATCTGGTGTTCTGCGGCATCGACAGGCGAAGAGCCTTATTCGATTGCGATCACCGCTTGCGAAGCGTTTAATAGCTTGAAACCGCCTGTAGAAATTGTTGCCACAGACATTGATACCAATGTGCTGGCGACGGCGAGTGCAGGCGTGTACCCGCTAGACCGGGTCAAGAAAATGGATGACGGTCGTGTACGCAAATTTTTTGAACGTGGCACAGGCAAGCATGACGGCCTGGTCCGTGTCAAAAAAGCCGCCCGTGACCTGATTCATTTTCACCAATTGAATTTACTGGATGCACAATGGCCATTTCATGATGTCTTTGATGTGATTTTTTGCCGCAATGTCATGATCTATTTTGACAAGCCGACACAAGGCAAAATCATTGAAAAATTTGTCAACCTCATGCATGAAGACAGTTTGTTATTGGCAGGCCATTCAGAAAACTTTTTGTATGTGTCCGACCACCTGCAACTGTTGGGAAAAACCGTCTATAAATTAAAAACCAGTGGCGCGGCACGTTCCAGCCTCTTTACGCATCGGAAATCGCTATGAGTGTCATGCAAGAAGAAATTTCTAACACCCTGTATTTTGACAGAACATTTAATTGCAATGCTGCCAAAATTTCACCAGGGGAGTATTACTACACAGACAAGGACATGTTGATTGTCACCGTGCTTGGGTCCTGTGTTTCTGCCTGTATCCGTGACAGCCGTACCGGCATTGGTGGCATGAACCATTTCATGTTGCCCGAGGGGGGCAGTGCAGACAAGGACAGCCCGATTTCTGAGTCGATGCGCTATGGCACTTATGCCATGGAAGTCTTGATCAACCAGCTGTTGCGTAACGGCGCCAAGCGCGAAAACCTCGAAGCTAAAATTTTTGGGGGCGGCAACGTCTTGCGCAGCTTTACCACCAATAACGTGGGTGATCGCAATGCTGCGTTTGTCAAAAAGTATCTGAAAGAAGAAGGGATTAAAGTCACCGGCGAAGATTTGCTGGATATTTATCCCCGCAAGGTTTATTTCTTTCCCAAAACCGGTAAAGTACTGGTTAAAAAGCTGAAACAATTGAACAACTACACCTTGGTCAAGCGCGAGCAAGCTTACTCCAGCAAGCTGCAAACCAACGATGTGGGTGGAGATATCGATTTGTTCTAATAATAATTAAAACAAGGGGTTATGCCATGAAAACAAAAGTGCTGGTGATTGACGACTCGGCATTGATACGCAGTTTGTTGAGCGAAATCATTAACGACACCAAGGATCTGGAAGTGGTTGGAACCGCACCGGATCCGCTGGTCGCGCGCGAGATGATCAAACAGTTGAATCCGGATGTACTCACGCTGGATGTAGAAATGCCACGCATGGACGGTCTGGATTTTTTAGAAAAACTCATGCGTTTGCGTCCGATGCCCGTGCTTATGGTATCCACGCTGACAGAAAAAGGCTCTGAAATCACTTTGCGTGCACTGGAGCTGGGTGCCACCGACTTTGTCACCAAACCCAAAATGGGCATTACCCAGGGCATGCAGCAGTATGCCGCCGAGATTACTGACAAGATCCGTGTTGCTGCCAGGGCAAAAATCAGCACCTTGCAAAGTATTGCCAAAGCGTCTAATACGCAGATGCAACAAAGTCCCATCCGCAATCCGCTCATCAGTAGTGAAAAACTGCTGATTATTGGCGCCTCTACTGGCGGCACCGAAGCGATCAAGTCCTTCTTAATGCAGATGCCTTCTGATTGCCCCGGCATTTTAATTACCCAACATATGCCTGCAGGCTTCACCAAGTCCTTTGCTAGTCGTCTGGACAGTCTGTGCAAAATTGCCGTCAAGGAAGCCGAAGATGGTGAGCGTGTATTGCCTGGCCATGCCTATATCGCGCCAGGGGATCAGCATTTACTGCTCGCCAGAAGTGGCGCCAACTATGTCACCCGTTTATCTGACGCCGAGCCGGTGAATAGACATAAGCCATCAGTCGATGTATTGTTTGATTCAGCGGCTACAAACGCCGGTAAAAACGCCGTCGGGATCATTTTAACGGGCATGGGCAAAGATGGCGCCGCGGGCATGTTGCGCATGAAGAATGCCGGCTCTTTCAATTTTGCCCAAAACGAAGAAAGCTGTGTGGTGTATGGTATGCCACGCGAAGCGGTTGCGCATGGTGGTGTTCACGAAGTCGGGCATTTAAAAGACTTACCGCGTCTGGTGCTACAACATCTTGCAACTAACAGTGAACGCGCCATTCGCGTATAGTACTGTGAGGAATAAACCGGTAAATCCCAGCTTTATCCTGATTAGCATTGACCATGGTTCGTTCCATAATACAGGCTACGGGATTAGTAATTAAATGATAGCGGAGTAACAAATGGGCAACCCAAATACTAAATTTCTGGTAGTGGATGATTTTTCTACGATGCGTAGAATTGTGCGCAACCTGCTCAAAGAACTTGGTTATAACAATGTTGAAGAAGCAGAAGATGGTGCAGATGCCCTCAACAAGTTGCGCAATGGTGACTTTGAATTCGTGGTTTCAGACTGGAATATGCCCAACATGGACGGTTTGACCATGTTGCAGAATATCCGTGCAGACAGCAAATTATCCAAATTGCCTGTATTGATGGTTACTGCCGAGGCAAAAAAAGAAAACATTATTGCTGCGGCCCAGGCCAAAGCGAGTGGCTATGTGGTGAAGCCTTTCACTGCGGCCACACTTGAAGAGAAGTTATCCAAAATCTTTGAAAAATTGGAAAAAGGCGAGGTGTAACCATGACCGAAGCGATCAATCCGAATCAGGATCATGCGGCGATGGATCTTGCCTCTAACCTGATTTCCACGATGAGTCCCAATCAGCAAGAGGAAATGATCAGCCGGATTGGACACATGACCCGCTCCTTGCACGATAATCTGAGTGCACTGGGCTATGACAAGGTGCTGGAACAAGTCGCGCAGGAAATTCCTGATGCCAGAGACCGTTTAAGTTATGTGGCAAAAATGACTGAACAGGCGGCTGAGCGTGTGCTGAACGCCACTGATCTGGCCACGCCTTTACAGTCAGAGTTATCTGATCGGGCTGCGGTGTTGAAGCAACGCTGGGAAGAAGTCATGCAGCGCGCTTCGCTCAAATCGGAATACGATGCTGTTGTCCATGAAACACTGGAATATATGTCACTGGTCAGTCAACACACATCGACGACCAAATCGTTGCTGATGGATATCATGATGGCGCAGGACTTTCAGGATCTGACCGGCCAGGTGATCAAAAAAGTGACCTCACTGGCACAAGACCTGGAGAGACAATTGGTGCAAGTGTTGGTAGATTTTTCTCCTGCGGCCAAAAAAGACGAGGACTCCTTGATGAATGGTCCACAAATTGATCCACATAACACAGTGGATGTGGTCGCCAATCAGGAACAGGTGGATGATCTGCTGGAAAGCCTGGGCTTTTAATTCACAGCGTTTATCCAGTGTCGTCCTGGCAAAGGCATCTTAGGATGCCTTTTTTATTGATCAGGCAGACTTCTACGTATTAAAGCCCGACGCGCTCTTCAGGTTTTAGCGCAGCGAGTTCCTCATCCGAATATAAGCGGCCTCGCGTGATAAAGGCCATGCCACTGCCACAATCGAGTGAAAATGAGCCACTCGAGCCCGGCATCGCATCGAGGATGGTGTGCGTACTGTGCATAAAGCTGAAATGACTGTCACTCATGTAAAAAATAGCACCACCTGGCAAGGTTCCCAGTTTGACATCCATCGGACTGGCGATGTATTCGGCGGCTGGTAGGCACATCGGGCCACTGCCTTCACAACATCCGCCTGATTGAAAAAATACAATTGGGCCATGCTGGGCGGTTAATTGCTCAATGAGCGCGATGGCCGCTGGCGTTGCAGAAACACGTTCAGTCATGCTCTTCCCCTGTTTATAGTGTGATAGATAGATAAAAAAAGGAGCGAAAAATTCGCTCCTTTAGATCAAACAAATGTCTGTTTTAGCATTCCCGCCAAGATTTAGAAGAATCCCAGTTTTTTCGGGCTGTAGCTGACCAGCAGGTTTTTGGTTTGCTGGTAGTGGTCCAGCATCATTTTATGCGTTTCACGGCCAATGCCGGACTCTTTGTAGCCACCGAATGCGGCATGCGCAGGATAAGCGTGGTAGCAGTTAGTCCAAACGCGGCCAGCCTTGATGCCACGGCCCATACGGTAAGCGCGGCTGCCGTCACGCGACCAGACGCCTGAACCCAGGCCGAAAATGGTGTCGTTGGCAATGCTCAGTGCTTCAGCTTCATCTTTAAAGGTGGTCACTGCCAGCACAGGTCCAAAAATTTCTTCCTGGAAGATGCGCATTTTATTATGACCTTTGAACAAGGTCGGCTTGATGTAATAGCCTTCAGCCAGATCACCGCTCAGTACATTACGCTCACCTCCGCACAATAACTGCGCACCTTCCTGACGACCAATATCCATGTAGGAGAGGATTTTGTTCACTTGGTCTTGGGATGCCTGCGCACCAATCATGGTGTTGGGGTCAAGTGGGTTACCTTGTTTGATGGCGGCAACACGTGGCAATACACGCTCCATAAACTTGTCGTAAATGGATTCCTGAATTAACGCACGGGAAGGGCAGGTACAGACTTCACCCTGGTTAAATGCAAACAGCACCAAGCCTTCTACAGCTTTATCCAGGAAATCATCATCGGCAGACATGATATCTTCAAAGAAGATGTTAGGCGATTTGCCACCCAGTTCGAGGGTTGCTGGAATCAGGTTGCTGGCTGCAGCCTGGGCAATATAACGGCCGGTGGCTGTCGAACCAGTAAAGGCGATTTTCGCAATACGCTTGCTGGTAGAGAGTGGGGCACCTACCTCACGGCCAAAGCCGTTGACGATGTTGATGACGCCAGGTGGAATCAAATCAGCAATCACTTCCATCAGGATCAGCAGGCTAATCGGCGTGAACTCTGCAGGCTTCATTACCACCACGTTACCCGCGGCCACAGCTGGCGCCAGTTTCCAGGCGGCCATCAGAATAGGGAAGTTCCACGGAATAATCTGGCCGACCACGCCTAGTGGTTCGTGAAAGTGGTAGGCAACGGTATGTTCATCCAGTTCACTAATGCTGCCTTCTTGCGCACGCAACGCCCCGGCAAAATAGCGGAAATGGTCTGCTGCCAATGGAATATCGGCATTCATGGTTTCGCGGATAGGCTTACCGTTATCGACGGTTTCCGCAGTCGCGATCAACTCAAGGTTTTGCTCGATGCGATCAGCAATTTTCAGCAACAAGTTGGAGCGATCAACGACAGAAGTCTTGCCCCATTTATCGGCTGCTGCATGCGCTGCATCCAATGCCAATTCAACATCCTCGGCGCTAGAACGTGCAGCTTGAGTGTAGGGCTTGCCAGTAATAGGCGAGATGACATCAAAATATTCACCTTTGACCGGTGCAACCCATTTTCCACCGATAAAGTTATCATACTTGGCTTTATAGGGCACTTTAACGCCCATCGCCTTGAGAAGATCCAAACTCATAGTAACTCCTGTGTTTTTTCTATTAATATCGTAGCAGAACTGCTCTCCAAACCGCCTACATCAAATCGCAACTAGATATCGCGATAAACATACGTTAACACCTTATTTTATAAGGCTTAGCCGTGTGTTTGTGTGCTAAACATTAAACCTTAAAAATAACAAAAGCAAGCTTTTTAGCCAACTTTATACTGTTTTATAAGATAGCAGACCTGACATCTTGCTAGCCCTAAACAGGCCATATGCAGTGTGAAAGTCGCCAGTGATTACACCATAAAATGATTTGGCGTCTTTAACTTTTATGGGTATAATCCCGCCTTCTTTCGGAGAGATGGATGAGCGGTTTAAGTCACCACCCTGGAAAGGTGGCATAGGGGCAACTCTATCGAGGGTTCGAATCCCTCTCTCTCCGCCAGCAGTAAAATAAGGCCTGTTTTCTGTTACTAATTAATAAGTTACGGATAACAGGTTTTTTATTTTTACCTTGCGCTTTTACCTTACGTTTGCCTGATGTTCCTAGCTCGTTGATATTCATTTTCAACGTATATAAGGAATAAACAATGTAACGCTTAGCATCAACCCTCAACACATTGACAACACCTTTTGCTCATCGTATTGCCTTTGAGGCTGTAGACTCGTCCGGCTTAATCGAGACATGGAGAGAGGGCGGGGCGCTTGGAGTTAAACTTAAGGTAATCCTGAATTAAGTAAGATAGATATAGATATGAATACCCTTGTGATTTAATCAACTATTCAGAAAATAGGTAGCGAGAGAGTTACTTAAAGAGGGTATCCATAACTGTCCACAGGAATACATGCGTATAGCCAGTGTTGTGATGGTCTTTATTCAGAATAGCCCCTTTGATGAAGCTGAGTATTATGGGGCCAGTCACTCGTTAGCCTTCCCAGCACCTACAGACAAACAGTCCAGATAAATAGGGTTGCCCTTTGGATTCTCAAGAAACTCTTTAAGCCAGGCATCTATTATCAGATGTGCGGTGTGATGCTAACTGAGTTAGTGCCAGCCGCTGGGCGACAGGCTGATATGTTTGGGTTTGGTAAAGGGCGGGCTAGGGCGGACGCTTTAATGACTCTCATGGACTCCATTAATAGCAAGTATTCCCGAGGGACTATTAAGCTGGCCTCTGAGGGTGTCCGTGGCTTTAAGAGTCCTAACTTTTCTAGCTGGGAGGAGTTGCCTGAGGTGAGGGCTTAGGGTTTGGTTTTTGAGAAGTTTTTAATTGCGAGTCGTCTGTAAGCAAAAGCGTACTTATCGCATCCATTTGCATACCAGTTTGGTGGAAGGCAAGATGGTAAGGGACTATTCGGATGTTCACATACAAACTCCGAGGTGTTCTCTTTGTAGTACGATGTACTTTCTCCAATTTCCAATGCGTAGTCTAAGATTGCATAACCGCCGCATGTGAGTCTCTTGTAGCGGTCAAATTTAAAATCTTCCTGTTTTGTGGGTATAGCGATTTCTTTAACGGCTTTATTTGCACAGGAGGAAAGCAAAACCAGACAAATACTAATCATCAACTTTGACATATTACTTATCTCTCCCCGTTTTATAATTCAACATCTCTACGCTTAACCGTGATGTAGTGGTCTTCAGTACACTCGATAATCAAGGTCAATAGCAACTCCACAATTAAATATAACCGCTATATCTATGACCGTAAACGCAGGCAGAACACTAGTGTTAATGTGTTGCTTAATCTTTAGTAGCCATGCTCAAGCGGCTGGAATACTGAAATGCTACGACCCATCAACCTCCTCCAATCAAATTACACAATGTCTTCGGAATGCAATGACAGAAAGGCCAGACGGGCAAGCCATAGCAGCAATGCCGGATAAGGAGTTTGCAGACGAAGCAATCAAAGATATTATCCGCAATCAATATCCTGCCAACTTAGAGCTTTATAAATTCACAAAGCTGGCATATAACGAGCATGAAGAGCACCGTGAGCTTTGTGGTGTATTGATAAAGAATGATGGTTCAGAATCAATTCGCTTTATAAAAGCCTTCAACATGAGAACTATAAGCTTTATAAGCATAATTATTGACTTAAACAAGCCCAAGAATAAGATTGAAAGATCAGAGGCGAAGTGGTTCAAACGATGGTGGAGTAAAACTTGTGGAAACGCCCAACCTTTGACTGGGTAAGATTGTAAGTATAGCGTCTGAAAACTATTAGTTGAATGTGTCAATTAATTGTCCAAGGAATCATAAACTGACTGAATGAGGGCCGCTGCCTGACATCCAGTCAAGGTGTACTCCAAGTGGACAGACAAAAGCTTATTCAACATCTTGAGGCACACCGAAACCACTTTTCGGAATAAACGGTAATGGTGCTAAGTGTTCTGGCTCTTGGATGTTGTACGAAGCAATCGTCTCTTTGCCGAATTGACAATAAGCCCAAGTATCAGGATATTTCTTTGCTTTAGCTATTTCACCGCTTTCACACTTTGATTTACATACGAAGCGTGTAACCGCACTTGGATAATAAACAAGCTCTCCATCAATGTTAGAGTCTTTTGGATACCCGCCACTAATTACACTACACTGAGGTAACCCAAGCTCAGCTAAGTATTCCTGCTGATAAAAGTACCCCGAACGTTCTTATGTAAGCTTTTGATAGCATGAGCGCCAAGCATCAATATTGCAGACTTCTTGCCGATGCATCAGCCAGTTGTGTTGGGACTGTATGAGCAAGTCTCTTTCTTTGAATGCTCCCTGTCTGTCATATCTAGAAACAATCATCTCAAATCGTTCATCTAGATGAATACAAAATGATTCATTACAGGCCTTAAGCCCATTATGGATGGACTTATAGTCGCCCTTGAACGTTGTTGTACATGAGGCAAAGGTTAGCAAGATAGAAGTATGTATTAAGAGGGACAGAGTTTTACTCATATTAAGAAAGCGGTTAGGGTTAGTAGAACGTCAGGTCAATTGCACATAAAACCAATGAGACTCAGCTTGCTCTCAGGTGCGACATGTTTGAGGATTTTAAGAATGAGCAGTCGAAGGACGTATATTAAGAGAACTAAAGCTATGCATGGGATACCTGCTAAAAGTAGTGTATAGAATGCTCATACGGTTGTATATATTTCCAATAGTTACGGCAGTCGCTTATGTATCTGTTGAAGCCTTTACTCCTCTCTCTCCGCCAAATAAAAAAAGCACCCAATAGGGTGCTTTTTGTTTAATGTAGATCGTTATTTCTTTTTCTCTGCTACTTTTTCGGTTTTATTAGCCTCAGCCGCAGTTGCTTTCTTGGCGCCGACGCTTACATCTTTCTTCAGGTTTGCCAAGGTTGCCTGGCCTATGCCTGGCACTTGATCCAGCTCTTCCACTGACTTAAAGCCACCACTCTTTTTTCGATATTCAATGATGGCTTGCGCCTTGGCCGGACCGATACCATTCAGGCTTTCAAGTTCAGCCTGGCTGGCCGTATTGATATCAACCACCGCATAAGCGGCTGGCAATAAAAGGAAATACATCAGGTAACCCATAAGCGTTTTCATCATATGACCTCCAGAATCGTTAAGTATAAAAAAACAGGCATTGCGCCTGTTTTTAATTCTACTGAGCCCGTTCATGATCGGACGGTTAATGCCCTTAAATTAATTTAAAAATGTTAAATATTTTTAATAATTGTATTTAATGCAACAATTGGGTCATCTGCTTGTGTAATTGGCCTGCCTATCACCAAGTAGCTGGCGCCTAATGCGATGGCATCTGCAGGCGTCACAATTCTGGTTTGATCGTCCTTTGCCGAGTCCTTGGGGCGAATGCCCGGGGTGACCAGACAAAAGTCAGGCCCCAATGCTTTTCTGAGCATGCTGGCCTCTTGTGCTGAACAAACTACACCATCTAAGCCAGATTGTTGTGTCAGTGTGGCCAATGCGAGCACCTGTTCAGGCAGGGTGCGCTGGATCCCCAAACTATGCAACGTTGGCGTGTCCATACTGGTTAATACCGTGACAGCGATTAGCAGCGGCGCTTGATCACCAAAGGCCTTATCCAAGCCTTCACGTGCAGCCTGCATCATGGGTTGCCCACCACTGGCGTGAACATTGACCATCCATACGCCTAAATTTGCGGCGGCCTGACAGGCTTTTGCCACAGTATTCGGGATATCGTGAAATTTGAGATCGAGGAACACATCGTATTGCCGCGCAACCAGTTGTTCGACAAGCTGAGGCCCGGCGGCGGTAAACAGTTCCTTACCCACCTTGAGTTTACACAGGCTTGGGTCCAGCCGATCTACTAGCGCGATTGCCGATTTGGCATCTGCATAATCCAGGGCAACAACAATTTTACTGTCGGTCATAAAGGAATTGTCTTAGGAATGAAACGGGTTGGGGAAGGGCGCCAAACGGTTTTATTTTCGTTTAAGTAACTTGATATCTCGAATGGTCGCTTCAGTGGGTTCGGGCGGCAGCGACTCCCAGGCATTACAGGCTGGGCATTGCCAATGATATTGTTTGGCCCGGAAACCACATTGGTCGCAATAATAGGCGGCACGGTCGCCGATGGCATTGCGAACGGTTTGCTGCATCAACTGTAAATCATGTTGTTCATCCTGGAGCATGGCGCGCGCTTGGAGCAATTGATCCAGCGATTTGAGGCTGGGTTTGCGGATCAACTCATTGCGGGCGAGTTTTGCCGCTTTATCCGCACCTTCAGCCTGCAGGGTGGCCTCATACAACACCGACATAATGCTACTGAGTTGATACAACTCCAGATAGTAATGGAGTTGGCTCAGGCCTTCCTTTAAGCCTCTGGACAGTTTGAGGTCGCCTTCGCTTTCCTCTTCACCATACAGCGCAGCATAGCTTTTAAGCATTTTTTGCGCGACCAGGCCCAGATGTTCTGGATGCTGCATTTCTATGCGTTTCCAGAGGGCAATTGCATCGGAATGGTGGCCTTGATGTGCAGCGATATCGCCCAATAAGACGTTTGCGCGTACACAGTTCTTATTGGCGTCCAGCGCTTGTTCGAGTTGGACTTTTGCAGAGGACCAATCCTGCTTGATCATGGCATTTGCAGCCAATTCACAATAATACTGAGCGACCTCTTTGCGGTAAGACACGCCTGACGAACGCTCTAATTCGGTGGCAATGCCAATGGCGAGTGACCATTCGCGTTCCTTGACATAAATCTCAAGCAGGTGACGTAAGGCCGCTTGTTCATAGCGAGTATGGCGCAGTGTTTGAAAAATTTCTTCGGCACGATCATACAGGCCTGCCTTGAAGTAATCCTGCGCCAATTCTACTTTGATTGATGTCGATTGCTGCTCGGTGAGTTCGTAGTTTTCGAGCAGGTTTAAGTGCAAGTGAATCGCGCGGTCTGTCTCACCTGTGCGGCGAAACAGGCTCCCCAGTACAAAGTGCAGTTCCAGCGAGTCTTTATTCATATAAAGCGCTTCACTGAACGCATCTACCGCTTTGTGGTACTGGTCAGCAATGAGCAGATTCAGACCTTTAAAATAGGTGGCTGGCAATGAGGTGGATTCAGCAATCAGTTGCTTGATATCCACGCGGGCTGCAATCCAGCCCAATGTAAAAAACAGAGGCAGAATCAATAACCACCAATACTCGAATTCAACCAGCATAAAAGCTCTCTTGTTTGATCACATGACATTTTACCCAAGCGCTCCTCAATGCGCCATCAATAGCGGTCTGAGCGGCCAAAAAAAAACGGTATCCGAAGATACCGTTTTTTACTGCTGAATCACAAAAATTAAGATTCGATCGCGTCTACGCGGTCACGCAACTCTTTACCAGCCTTAAAGTGCGGCACGTATTTCGCTGGCACCTGTACTTTGGTACCAGTTTTCGGGTTACGTCCCAAACGAGGCGGGCGGTAGTTCAAGCTAAAGCTGCCAAAACCGCGTATTTCGATACGCTCACCTGTTGCCAGGTTTTCCGTCATTGCATCAAGGATGGTCTTGACGGATAACTCTGCGTCTTTCAGCACAAGTTGCGGAAAGCGCTGGGCAAGCAGGTCTATTAGTTCAGATCTTGTCATGATCTAAAGCCTTCTTATTTTTTGCTATCCAGTTTGGCTTTCAGCAAAGCACCCAGGTTAGTTGTCCCGGCAGAAGCTTCATCAATCATGACATCATCCGCTTTTGCTTTTTTGGCTTTTGGTTTACCACCTTTGTCTTCGCCAATTGGTGCGCTGTTGCCGCTTGGATCTTCAGTCAACTGTTTAACGCCCAGAGAGATACGCTCTTTCTCAACATCAATGCCCAAGATAACAGCTTGCAGCTCATCACCTTTCTTGAAGTTGCGGATCGCTTCTTCGCCAGACTGAGTCCAGGACAGGTCAGACAAGTGTACCAAGCCATCAATACCGCCTGGCAAGCCAATGAACACACCAAAGTCAGTGATAGACTTGATCTGGCCTGAAACTTTGTCGCCTTTAGCGTGGGTTGCAGCGAAATCATCCCATGGGTTTGGTTTGCACTGTTTCATGCCCAGTGACAGACGACGACGGTCTTCGTCGATTTCCAGAATCATCACTTCAACTTCGTCGCCCAGTTGAGCGATTTTGCCCGGGTGGATGTTCTTGTTGGTCCAGTCCATTTCAGACACGTGTACCAAACCTTCAATGCCTGGTTCTACTTCAACGAACGCACCGTAGTCAGTCAGGTTAGACACTTTACCGAACAGGCGTGTACCGACTGGGTAACGGCGGCTCAATGCCACCCATGGGTCGTCGCCCAATTGTTTGATCCCCAGAGAAACACGGTTTTTCTCTTGATCGAATTTCAGGATCTTGGCTTCAACTTCTTCACCAACGGTCAGCACTTCAGATGGGTGCTTCACACGGCGCCATGCCAAATCAGTGATGTGCAACAGGCCATCGATACCACCCAGATCCACGAACGCGCCGTAGTCAGTGATGTTTTTAACGATACCCTTGATCACAGCACCTTCAGTCAGGCTACCCAACAATGCTTCACGGTCAGCACCCAAGGTGTCTTCCATCACAGCACGGCGGGAAACCACGATATTGTTACGCTTGCGATCCAGCTTGATGACTTTGAAGTCCCACTCTTTGTTTTCGTAAGGAGTGGTGTCTTTAACTGGACGAATGTCTACCAGTGAGCCTGGCAAGAAAGCCATGATGCCGCTGACAGAAACGCGCAGACCGCCTTTAACACGGCTGCTGACAAAACCTTTAACTACACGGCCTTCGTTCATGGCTTCTTCCAGATCCAGCCATGCTTGCATTTTCTTCGCTTTTTCGCGAGAAAGTTGTGTAGAACCAAAACCATCTTCCAGTTTTTCGATCGCTACTTTAACGAAGTCGCCAACGGCAACTTCCAGTTCGCCTTGTGCGTTTTTGAATTCACTGGCGTTAATTACGCTCTCGGATTTCAAGCCGGCGTTCACGATAACGAAATCATTGTCTACAGAAACTACTTCGGCGGTGATTACTTCACCAGCGCGCATTTCCTGGCGGGCCAGGCTTTCTTCGAAGAGGGCTGCAAAAGATTCCATGGAAGAGGATGTATTAGAAATAGAAGCCATTAAAAAATTGTCCAATTTTTACTCGCATGAAGACAGGCATCTTGCAGCGAGCCATTGCAAGGCAAAAGCGCCAACAATGGAAAAGGTTTAAAAAATATTGCCCAAGCGTGACTTGAGCAACCCGAATCCAAGACTATACACAAAAAAATTATTGGGTTCAATGACTTATGTGTGTTTTTATTTAGTTTGCGCCGCTTTTTTAAATGCTTCGATAATGATATTCACCGCTTGCTCAATATTGATGTCGGTGGTGTCCAGCAAAACCGCATCTGGCAATTGCTTGAGTGGCGCGACTGCGCGCTGGCTATCGCGTAAATCGCGCTGCTGCAAATCAGCTAGAATCAAAGCGTAATCTGCGTGATCGCCGCGTTGAATTAACTGATCGTAGCGTCTTTTTGCGCGCGTTTCGACCGCGGCTGTCAAAAATATTTTCAATCCGGCATCCGGGAAAATGACAGAGCCAATATCGCGGCCATCACCAACCAGCCCAGGGGCTTGCCTGAAATTGCGTTGCGTTTGCAACAGCGCGGTACGTACGGCAGGGTGGACAGCGACTTCAGAGGCCCCTTTGCCCATCTGTTCTGTACGAATATGGTGGCTGACTTGTTCGCCGTTTAAATAAGCTTGGCCATGCTCAAACTTGATCTGCATCTGTGTCGCGATATCAGCCAGTGCATCAGCATTTGACCAGGCCACGGCTTGTTGAGCAGCTGCATAAGCCAATAGACGATAAATCGCACCCGAGTCCAGGTAATGAAATCCAAAATGGGTAGCCACGCGTTCAGCGACGCTGCCCTTGCCAGAAGCAGAAGGGCCGTCAATGGCAATGACTGGAGGGAGAGGGTTATTCATAATAAATTTTACTTATCAATCAGTTAAAAACAATGAATTGGATTTTGACTTTTGGCTTTTATATTATGGCTGCATCGTTAATAAGGAGCACACCATGATTAAAACCATGTCTTTTGCCATGCTGCATTTTAGCGTCGCGTTCACCATTGCCTATCTTTTCACAGGCAGCCTGCTGGTGGGTGGGCTGATGGCGCTGGTTGAACCGGCCTGCAACACCGTGGTGTTTTATTTTCACGAGCGTGCCTGGCAACAGCATCAGCATTCTCACGACGTGGCGCCTGCCGCAGAGCCTGACGAGCATGAGTGGGCGTATGCGGCTTGAGAATGGCTAGCGAACAATGCTGGCGAATACCTTAAAGTACTCTGGAAAGGTTTTACCCACACATTTGGGGTCATTAATGGTAATGGGCACGCCGGCCAGGCTGAGCAATGAAAAGCACATGGCCATGCGGTGGTCATCATAGGTATCAATTACTGCGTTAGGGGTCAGTTGCAAGGGGGCGGTGACCTGAATGTAGTCCGGGCCTTCGACCACTGTGGCCCCGACTTTGCGCAGCTCTGTTGCCATGGCTGCAATGCGGTCGGTCTCTTTTACGCGCCAGCTGGCGATATTGCGTAGGGTGGTTGTACGGTCCTGATCCGAATCGCCATGCACAAACATCGCCATCACGGCTAAAGTCATGGCCGCATCGGGGATGTGATTACAATCAAGGTCAATCGCCTTCAATGTGCCTGTGTTTTCAGCACGCACGTGGTTGTCGCCATAGCTGATCCGTCCGCCCATGAGGTTGGCCGCTTCAGCAAAGCGGATGTCGCCTTGTATGCTTTGCGCGCCGACGCCGTTGACGGTGACGTCCCCCGCAACAATACCCGCACCAATAAAATAAGAGGCACTTGACGCGTCACCCTCTACATATATCTCTCCTGGCGCGTGATAACGCGCACCAGCAGCAATGTAAAAGTGCTGCCAGCCATCCCGTTGCACGGTCACACCAAAGCGTTGCATCAGGTTGAGCGTGATTTCGATATAAGGCTTGGAGATCAGTTCGCCTACCACTTCAATACTGGCCGGCTGGCCTGTTAGCGGCAAGGCCATCAACAAGGCTGTCAAAAACTGGCTTGAGACATCACCTCGTATTTTGATCGCTTGACTGACATCCAGCTGCGCTGGCGAAATTTGCAGGGGAGGGTAGCCCGCATTCCCCAGGTAGCTGACTTGCGCGCCCACCTGTTGCAAGGCATCCACCAAATCGCCAATCGGGCGCTCATGCATGCGCGCAATCCCATGCAGATGGTAGTCACCGCCTGAGAATGCCAGTGCGGCAGTCAAGGGCCTAAAGGCCGTCCCCGCATTGCCCAGAAACAAATCCGCTTGCTTATTGGGAAAGTTGCCGCCACAGCCCGTGACTTGCCAGGCATTTTCAGAGATATTTTCCAGCTTGACGCCTAACGCTGATAAGGCCTCCAGCATTCTGGCGGTATCGTCTGAGGCGAGCAAGTCGCGAATGACAGTGACACCGTCAGCAAGTGCTGCGAGCAATAGCGTACGGTTTGAGATACTTTTTGAGCCAGGCAAGGTAATTGCGCCTTGGGCTTGGTGGGCAGCGGGTAAATGCAGTTGTTCCATAGCGATTGGTAATTATTGAATTTTTGACTTGGCCCAGTCATTACGTGCACGGCTGGCATGTTCAAACAAATCGTGCAAAGCACGACTGTCATCAGCCTCCAAGAGTGCCGTCATGTCGCTGAGCGCTTGTTGATAGAGCCTAAGTTCACTTAATAAGGCGGTTTTGTTAGCCAGTGCAATATCCCGCCACATCTCAGGATGACTGCCTGCAATGCGCGTAAAGTCGCGGAAACCGCTGGCGGCAAATTTGAACAACAATTCCGCATTGCTACGCTTGGCCAGATCCTCCACCAGTGCGAAGGCAAGCAGGTGCGGCAAATGGCTGACGGCTGCAAATACGCTGTCATGTTCTTGCGCACTCATGTGCGAAACCACTGCACCACATTGCTGCCAAAGTATGCTGACTTGATCCAGCGCTGAGTTAGAGGTCTGCGCATCAGGCGTCAGAATGACATTCTTACCGAGATACAAATCAGCCATGGCAGCGGCAGGACCACTTTTTTCCGCCCCAGCAATCGGATGACCACCCACAAATTGATTAACCTGGTCCCCAAGTTCGGCCCTCGCGTACGCCATCACGTCCGACTTGGTGCTGCCGGCATCTGTGATAATGGTCGACTCGTCCAAATAGGGGCGGATGGCCTTTAAAATCGCCGGCGTCTGCGCCACTGGAGTGGCAATGATAACCAGATCCGCCGCGTGCAGTGCAGAAGCAATATCCGTTTCCGCACTGTCAATCAAACCCAAATCCAGTGCTTCCTGCAAGCTTTGTTGAGCGCGGCCCACACCAACAATGTGAGGAGCCTCCGGGTGTTTTTTTAGGGCCAGCGCGATGGAGCCCCCTATTAAACCTACCCCAAAAATCACAATTTTCTTGAACATTTATAAATTGTACCATGTCGAAGCAATGCGCCTTTAAGTTTGGCTCACCACCGTTTAAGGCGTATAATCCAAAGTCTGTATTGGGGCTGACCCGGTTTCGACGTGGGTTGCAAAGCAGTGCAGGGCATACCGAGGATTCAGGTTCCCTCGTAAATCCATCTGAAAAAGTATAGTCGCAAACGACGAAACTTACGCTTTAGCCGCTTAATCCCGGCTGAACGCTGCACCGAAGAGCCTCTCGGTCGGGCCGGGTAACCGGCAGCAGCGTCATTTAGAGAGGATCGTGCTTTACCGGGTTGCTTGGTAAGGCATTAAATCCAAGGCAACTCGCTTGTCATCTGCTTGCTCGTTGGTGGGTGCCTGGTTAAATATAAACAACACAGCTAAGTATGTAGAACTGTCTGTGGAGGGCTTGCGGACGGGGGTTCAATTCCCCCCAGCTCCACCATTTGAAATGTTCAATGCATTGATTTGATTGAACAATGAGCGTAAACAAAAAAGCCACCTTTGGGTGGCTTTTTTGTTTTGCATCTGCGTTAGGATAACTCCATAAATCGGTCTTCAATGAATTGTTTCTCGATTTCATTGCGCTGTTTCTCTGTGGTTAATGCTGCAAGCTGTTCCTCAAGTCTGCGTTTTTGTTGTTCCATTTCATTCAGTTGGAATTGTAGCTCTTTTGTGAATGCATCATTGGCTGATTGCAGTGGGTGATTGTTCATGACCTGTAGTTGCTGTATTTCCTGACGCAATTCCGCTATGGTGTTTTCAGACTCTTTGGCTTCTGATCTTGCTTTCATCATCATGGATTGATAGCTTTCAATCCGCTTTCTCATGGCAGCCATTTCGACATTTTCGTCAGCAGACAAATTGTTATTGCGCTGGAGTTGACCAGCCATTTGCTCTAGATGTGTTTGCAATTTATTCAGCTCTTGCAGCACGGGCTCACTCAATCGCTCAGCAATAATGTTATCCGAGGCTTCCGATAGCAACAAATCATCCAGGCGATCCCTGATCTCCTGTGCTACTTTATCAAAGCGCTGTATACTATTGATTAACAATGGATCTGATTGTTTATGGTTTTCCTCGTAGTTGGAAAATCTTCTATCCAGAATAGTACAGAGCGTGTCTAGTCGATCGCTGGATGATTCGAGCTCTGTATAGCACTTACCCAGTGCGTTAAAAAACTTTTCCTGCTGTAATGTATTGCTGATGAGCAACTTGACTAATAAAAAGGCGGCACCCAAGCTAACGATAATCCCGGCACCGCTCAGTAATTCACCCCAAGAAAATGGCATCCTATTCTCCTTACAGGAGTTTGATATAAGTAATAAATCCTGTCCCGATTTCTGGTACATGGATTCGATAATCCATACGGCCAGCATTGCTCTTCAACGACATCTCAAGGCGGGGAAATTGCCGACTGACTATACTTGATCTAGCCAGCTTCAATGGACCATTTTTATGTCCAATTGACATACCCGCGCCAAACTCATCCATGAACCTTCTCGCCTCATCTAATTGATCATTACTGGCGTTGCCACTGGCGACAATGGTTTTAAGTATCTCTGGTTTTTCATTACTCAACGCCCACAACAGTCCTACAGCATTCATTTCCATGATTGCAAGCGCATTGACGGGGGGTGTTTTCCCGTTTTCGCCAAACAATCCAATTAAATTGTTTTCAGTCAAATCCGTTAAGCCCAGTGGAGGGCAGGGCTCTAGCGTAAAAGCCTGACCCTTAAGCATGCTTGAGAGCATTTGATGGCTAGTCGCAAGATTCTCAGGGATAGCAGGAGGCTGCTCGATGACCCCGCCCACTGGAATAATATCCAGTATTTTTGATATTAAATCAATATCTTGGAATGGTTTGTTAATTACAAATCTTGCACCACTTTGATAGGCCTGATCAATTTTTTCGGCGGCGGATTCCGTGGTGACAAAGCCAATGGGGATTTTTTTCCCATATGTTTGGCAGACATGCTGACAAAATTCAAGGCCACTGATTTTATGCATGTGCCAGTCAGTAATAATCAAGTCAGGGCGATAGCCCTCAAGAATAGTCATCGCAGCTTCAGCATCCGTCGCAGTTTGAATTTCTAGCTTTGGATAATTACATCCTTCAATCGCACGTTTGATAATACTTTGTATTGCGCGACTGTCATCCACAATCAAGAATTTGGCTGCTTCACCCGTCATTGAGCTCATAATGAAAATACCCCTGAAAACTTATGATTATTTACATCGAAGATCACCAGATTCACCAGGTCTTCGTTTGGTTTATCGCTTACAAATAAACGGCTAAATGTCGCCGTTTTTTGGAGTTCAAAGAACTCTTCTAAAGGAATCTCTTTTGGCAGACCCAATTCACTGTGCTTATCCACAATCAAGCCGCCCCCCATGATATTGCATGTTTCCTTTTTGGCATCTTTGACATCCTCATCGGATAACTCCTCAGAAGACAAGCCAAACATATGAGATGCGATTTTGTGCGCTTCAGCATCATCCAATATCAAGCCAATCGCAATCGACTCATGCTGCGGCAATTGGTCAATATAAAGTGGGAGAACAACCGCCATGAGGTTGTCATGATTGTGAAATGTATAGCGCTGACTTTCCTTGAAGTTGAAAGCGGAACCGCTCACAAACGACCAGGAGTCAGATATCTTTTTCACCATTTCCTGTGTAGGCAAAAGCTGCATGTAGCATCTCCAACAATAGGATATTGATGCTAACGCAGCTTAAAAAGGATTGAAGGCTGAATAAATGGCGTAAAAAGTGTGCAAATTTTTCAATTGCCATTCATTGGATTTACGCTTTGGATTAAATGATCCGCTTTAACTTCTTACAAAACTTGTACTTTGCTCGCTTATTCATCTCATCAAAAAAGCGGATCTTCCATTCACACCTTACCTTCAGCGAAGCTAAATCTTGTTCACCACACGCAGTCATGCGTAATTTTCTACACTTGCGTGAGCGTGGCGGTGCATAGGCTAGTTGTTTTACTTGATGCATGATTGTGTGTGGTACCTCTTGTTTACCAAACAACCATCTTCTAAGGACAATAGGCTTCAAGTTTAACTGATGGATAAGTTTCTGCTGATCAATGGTCCCTAAGAATTCCCCAATTTTTAAGAACCAGAGCAGGGTTAGTTGCGTTTGTACTTTTGCGATTTGTTTTTCTTCCCTCATGTTTCTTCCCTTTTTCTTGTTTGAAAGCTAATACTAGCACTTTGTAAGACAATGTAAATATTGATTTATTTTCAATCTTTAATATGTCGTGAGTTTTTATTTAGAAAAGCACCAGTAAAGCGTTAATTTAAAGAGTTAGTGGCTCTCGCATAAGGATTTTGCCTAACGCTTTTATTAATCAAACTGATCCAAGAGACAGCTTATTGGGTTTTATTTAACATAATATACATTATGCGAACAAAAAAAGGACGAAGCTTCGCCATTTATCAGAAGGCGAAAAACAAAGTTTATTCGCCTTAGATATGTCTTAATAATTATGTTGGGATTGTTAATCTATAAAATAGATTAAATAGATACTTAGCATTACTGCAAAAGCTTAAATACCAAGATTGCATCGCCTTGATTAAAACCGAACAATGAATTACCGCCACTCACCACTGCAATATATTGAGTCTGTTTAGCCATATATGTAATTGGTGGCGCATTCACACCATATTGCGAGTGATATTGCCATAACACATCACCATTTTTACTGTTGTATGCAGCAAATGCACCAGCACCCTCACCGCAAAAAAGCAGACCGCCTTCAGTGCTCAAAACACCACCAACTAATGGTTGATTCGTTTTTCGCTGCCATAAAATATTGCCATCAGTCAGGTTAATTGCACTGAGTACGCCCCATCTAGGGTCGTCTGTGGGTTCACTGGCTGCATAGCGAATAGGTTTTTCGCCCGGATTCACTGTGGTTTCGTGAACGGTATATTTGATCGGGCTATGCATTGCAGCCACATAAACTTTCTGATGTTTTTCATCGAGGCTGACAGGTGACCAGTTGGCACCGCCTAAAATGCCTGGATAGATGACAGTACCTTCTTGACTTGGCTTGGCAAATAAATTGTGTTGTGGCACAAATGGGGCTGACTTGGTCAAGAACTGACCCGTGTTGCGGTCGTGAATGTAAAACCAGCCCGTTTTACTGGCCTGCCCCACGGCAGGAATAGTCTTGCCATGAAGTTGATAGTCAAACAGGACTGGTGGGCTTGCCAGATCATAGCCCCAAAGATCGTGAGGGACTTGTTGATAATGCCATTTGTATTGACCGGTTTCGGTATCGAGCGCCACTAAAGAAACTGTATATAAGTTATCGCCTGGGCGCGAAATATCGTTCATTTGAGGTGAGGGATTGCCTGTGCCAAAGTATAGGGTATTGGTTGTGGTATCAATGGCTGGTGTACTCCAGGCTGAGCCTCCGCCAAATTTTGCGGCGTCAGGGTAGTCTTTAAGTGCTGTCCGCTCAGCGGCGGTGTCTCTGTGAAACTGATTGCCATCGGCCGTTTTAGTCACAAACTGCCCTTCCCAACCCTGCTTGGGTATCGTATCAAACTGCCAGACCTGATGACCATCATTCACGTCATAAGCTGCCAAAAAGCCTGGACGGCCATAACGGCCAGTGACGCCGATCACCGCGCCCAAGGGCGCATCACTGCGAGGATTATCAATATGCAAGCCATAGCCGACACCGGTAATGCCGATCATGACCTTATGATTGTAAACAACCGGGGCCATCGCAATGCCTACCCCGGTGCCCCCTGTCACTTTGCGGGTTTTATTGGGGTCATCACCACTTAAGGCGTCCTGGTGCTCGGTGCTCACCTGATTAGCGGCGACATCAATATCCCACTGCTTTGCGCCCGTTTTGGCATCCAATGCAATCAGCCTGGCATCCACTGTACCAATAAACACTTTGCCTTCTGCCACGGCTACGCCACGGTTAGCTGGACCGCAGCACATTGGCCAGTCTGGTTTGCGGTCGTGCGTGTATTTCCATAGCTGTTGACCCGTCGTTGCATCCAGCGCCAACACATGGTTGTAGGGCAAACTGACATACATGACGCCACTGACCACAATCGGAGTGGCTTGAAACGTGGCTTTTACACCGGTTTCCACTTTCCAGGCGAGCCCAAGCTGGTGAACGTTTTTCTGGTTGATTTGAGACAAGGCAGAGTAACGCTGCGCCTTCAGATTCAAGCCGTAACTTGGCCAATCGACATTGGCGGAAGCCGTTTTTTCTGGCTTGCTGGCATGCGAACAAGCCATAAGCATGACAGAAAGTGTCACTACAGCAGATACCGTCGAAGAGTTGTTTTGCATGATGATAACCCCGGCTATATTTTTAACTATACAGGTTAGTATACACCTAAAACTTATCCGGCAACGAGTTCAGCATATCCCTCTGTAAACTCCAGCAACATTCACCTAAATTTTGGATGTGATAAAAAGTTTTCTATCCATGAAACTAATCGGAAGGACGAATGGACTTATACTAGAATCATTTAGTTAATACAATAATTATCATCATGACTTCACCTGTAACATTTGCCTTAAAATTGGCTGAAAAAGGCTACCTCTCTGATGCTTTGATCCGTAAAGGCATTCAGCGCTTGTGCAAATCAAGGCTGGAAGAAATTTCTGAACAGGATTGTGAGCAAGCGCAGTCAAGTCTGGTCCAATTTGTGCAGGCAATGGCTCAGGCAGAGATCGCGCCACTGCCTGAAAAAGCCAATGCACAGCATTACGAAGTACCTGCCAATTTTTATCAATATTGTTTAGGCCGCAATCGCAAATACAGTAGCTGTTTCTGGTTGCCGGACACACGTACGCTTGATGAAGCCGAGCAACTTGCGCTTACGCAAACCTGTGCACATGCCCAGTTGCAGGATGGTCAACATATTTTAGAGCTGGGGTGCGGCTGGGGTTCGCTGACGCTATGGATGGCCAGCCATTATCCGCAGGCGCAGATTACGGGGGTCTCAAACTCCGCTTCGCAGCGTGAATATATTATGGGTCAGGCAAAAGCGCGTGGTCTGTCAAACATTCATATCCTCACTGCAGACATGAATGTGTTTGATACTGAGCAAACTTACGACCGCATTGTTTCGGTTGAAATGTTTGAACACATGCGCAACTACCAAGTGCTCTATGGCAAAGTGGCGCGCTGGCTTAAGCCGGGTGGTTTGTTTTTCAAGCATATTTTTGTCCATCGCTACACCCCTTATGCTTTTGATGTCAAAGCGGAAGATGATTGGATGAGCCAGTATTTCTTTAGTGGTGGCATGATGCCTAGTGATGATTTGCCGCTGTATTTTCAGGATGATTTGAAACTGGTAGACAAATGGCGCTGGGACGGCACGCATTATGAAAAAACGGCGAATGCCTGGCTGCAACTGATGGACCAAAACCATCAGGCACTGACCCCTGTCCTTGCGTCTATCTATGGCCAGGCCGATGCAGAAATGTGGCGTCAACGTTGGCGGATTTTTTTCATGGCCTGCGCAGAACTGTTCGGTTACAACCATGGCCAGACCTGGTGGGTCAGCCACTATTTGTTTGCCAAACGATAATCTGAAAGATTAAATATGACCAATAAGAAATTGATTATATTTAATTTTATTTCTTTTCAAGTGATCTGGTGGCTGTGCGTATTGTCCGCTAAACCCGGCTTGAGTACAGCCGTTTTCGCTGCAGTGTTGCTCTATACCCTGCTGCATCTATCGCTGGTCGAGGGTTGGCCGCAAACGTTGCCGCTCTTGTTGACGGCAGTGATTGGCGCAGCGGCAGACCAATTTGCATATAAGTTGCAATGGATCCTATTTGAAAACCATACGCAGTGGTTGGCCTACATCCCACTCTGGATGTTGGCCTTATGGCTTGCCTTTGCCACCACGCTGAACGTCAGCATGCGCTGGTTACAACACAAATATGCCTTGGCGTTCATGCTGGGGGCAGTGTTCGGCCCGCTTGCTTATTTAGGGGCTGAAAGTGTGGGAGCCATTCAATTACCAAGCCTTTATAGCCTGGCCTGGTTTGCCTTTGAATGGGCCACTCTGTTACCACTCATGCTGTGGTTACGTCATCGCTTTAACCAGTCTCTCGCTTTGGAGCAAACATGATTTATTACTACGCGCTGATCGCGATTGTGTTGTTTGCACTTTGCGGCTGGTTCTTAAGTTTTATCACCAAACACTACAGCCATGTGGATAGCATGTGGAGCCTGTTCTTTGCCATCACGGCCTATGTCACCGCCATATTCATGCAAGACCTTTCATTCCGCGCCTGCCTAATGCTGTTCGCAGTGACCTTATGGTCGCTAAGGTTGAGTATTTTTTTAACCTGGCGCAACTGGGGTAAAGAAGATCATCGATATGACACGATACGCAAAAACAATGAGCCTTATTTCTGGTTGAAAAGCCTTTACATTGTGTTCGCTTTTCAGGCGCTGCTGGCCTGGATCATTTCTTATCCACTGTTCGCGGCCATCTCAAGCACTGCTGCCTTGAATTGGCTGGACCTGGCCGGCGTATTGTTATTTGTGCTCGGTCTATATTGGGAGGTGGTGGCGGACTTGCAGCTCACACGATTCAGGGCTTCCACCGGACATCAAACCCAGGTACTGAATACTGGTTTATGGCGCTACAGCCGCCACCCAAACTACTTTGGTGAGTGTCTGATCTGGTGGGGATTTGCGCTGTTGGCGGCGTCATCAGCGAGCTATTGGGTTTGGGTGTCTCCGCTTTTGATGACGTTCTTGCTGTTAAAAGTCAGTGGTGTGAGTTTGATGGAGCAGACTATCCACAGCCGTCGTCCCGGGTATGCCGAATACGTCAAAAATACTAATGCATTTATTCCCGGGATCCCCAAGCGAGCTGAAAAATGAGAATTAAGGTTATCACGCGATGCACTTTAACTGGCCTGGCGCTGTTATTCGCTATTCCCCTACGGGCGCAGGAGTGGTCATTTGAGGTCTATCTGGACCAGCAAAAAATTGGGACGCACACCTTTAGCCTGGATCAGAACCAATTGCAAAGTCGCGCCAATTTCAAGGTCAAAGTGCTGTTTATTAATGCCTATCGCTACCAGCACCAGGCCGATGAACAGTGGCAAGGCAACTGCCTATCTCAACTGACGGCACACACCGAGGAAAATAAAGAAATCACCGACGTCAAAGGGGCGATACAAAATAATCAGTTTGTACTTGAGAAAAATGGCAGTGCGCAAACCCTGCCAGGCTGTATCATGACCTTTGCTTACTGGAATCCCGAAATACTCAAGCAATCCCATTTACTTAACCCACAAAATGCAGAATATCTGGATGTGACTGTCACGGATGAAGGCAGCAAAACTATAGAGGTGAAAGGTCAGACCACCCTCACCCATCAATACCGGCTCAATGGCCGCTTAAAGGGTAAAGACAAACTGAAAATTACGCTTTGGTACGATCAGCAACAGCAGTGGGTGGCGTTGGAGTCGATTACGCCAGAAGGCTATAAAATTAAATATAAACTTATTTAATCAATATGTTGAATAAATTATTTAAAGTGATTTGTATAATGGGTATTTTTTCTCTGACCGCTTGCCAAAACTTGCCTCCGATTAAAACCGTTGAGCAAGTGGATTTGGACCGTTTTATGGGCGACTGGTATGTGATTGCAGCGATCCCGACCTTCATTGAAAAGGATCCTTACAATCCGGTTGAGCGCTATGAAAAGACTTCGGATGGCAGCATTGCCACTACTTTCAGCTTTCGTCAGGGCAGTTTCACAGGCCCACTTAAAGTCTATCACCCGACGGGTTTTATTGTGCCGGGCACTGGCAATGCCGAGTGGCGCATGCAGTTTGTGTGGCCGTTCAAATCAGAATACCTGATTGCTTACCTGGACCAGGATTACCAGCATACGATCATTGCGCGTAACAAACGGGATTATGTCTGGCTGATGTCGAGGAAACCAACACTGGATCAGGCCAGCTATGAACAACTGGTCGCTAGAATCCGGGCCATGGGCTACGACACCAGCAAGCTAGAGGTTTTCAAACATCAACCACAATAAAAGGGTGAGTTGTTGATCAAACAAACATCACCATACGCGCAACAGGCGACGCGTATTTGAGAGAGGACGAATCATGCAACACAGAATCACCGGGCTGCTATGGCGGCTCATTGGCTGGCTGGATAACCAGCGCTACCAGCCGCCAGCCAGTGCGCATGCGGAGAGCATAGACTGGTGGCGGGTGCTGCCGTTTGTTGGCCTGCATCTTGCCCTGATCGCTTTATATTGGGTGGGCTGGAGTCCTTTTGCGGTGGCCTTTGCCATCGGGCTTTATTTGATCCGCATGTTTGCGATTACCGGCTTTTATCATCGCTATTTTGCCCACAAGACCTTTCAAACCTCGCGCGCCGGACAGTTCTTATTTGCCTTGATTGGAGCCACTGCAGTACAGCGCGGTCCTTTGTGGTGGGCTGCCCATCACCGTAGTCATCATGTGCATGCAGATCAGCCGCAAGATATTCATTCCCCACACCAGCATGGCTTGCTTTGGAGTCATTTAGGCTGGTTTCTGAGCCATGCCAATTTCAAGACGCAATTAGAGCGTGTGCGTGAATTGACGCGTTTTCGTGAACTCTGCTGGTTGGACCGTTTTGACAGCCTGGTGCCGCTCGCACTGGCTTTAGGCATCTTTTTACTGGGGACTGCCCTGGCACATTATGCGCCACAATTACAAACCAACGGCTGGCAGTTACTGGTGTGGGGCTTTGTGGTGTCCACCGTGGCGCTTTATCACGCCACCTTTTGTGTCAACTCCTTGGCGCATGTCTGGGGTAGCCGCCGTTATGCCACGCGCGACCACAGTCGCAATAACTGGCTGATTGCCCTGCTAACGCTGGGGGAAGGTTGGCACAACAATCATCATCATTTTCCGGGTTCGGTCAAGCAAGGTTTTTACTGGTGGGAGATTGATTTGACCTATTACGGACTGAGAATTCTGGCTGCTTTGGGGTTAATCTGGAATTTAAAGCAAGTACCGGTTGAGGTGCGTGATCAGCATCATCAGGAAAGGCCGCTGTAATGGGATTGAAGATTGCCATTATCGGCGGCGGTATCGCTGGTAATACCCTTGCCTATTATTTGCATCAGCAGCATGACATCACCCTGTTTGAAGCTAACGACTACATCGGTGGCCATACGCACACACATGAGGTGACGGTTGGTGGCCAGAAGCATGCGGTAGATACTGGCTTTATTGTATTTAACGATAAAACCTATCCTGAGTTTGAGCGCATTTTGCGTGAAACGGGTGTCGTCTGGCGTGACAGCAATATGAGCTTTAGCGTGCGCAACGAAGTCAGCGGGCTGGAATATAACGGTACGACGTTAAACAGTCTGTTTGCCCAGCGCCGCAACTTACTGTCTCCAGCGTTTTACCGCATGATTCTGGATATCTTGCGCTTTAACAAAACCTCACTGGCTCTGCTCGCTGCAGGCGATGAAATTCCGCTGGGTGACTATTTAAAACAGCAGGGATATTCAAGCCAATTCATACGCGACTACATCGTGCCTATGGGGGCCGCAATCTGGTCAACTGATGCCGAACAGATGCTGCAGTTCCCTGCCCGCTTCTTTGTGCGCTTTTTCCACCATCATGGCATGCTCACGGTAGACCAGCGGCCGCAGTGGCGCACCATCGTCGGCGGTTCTGCGCGCTATCTGGAAAAAATCACTGCCGGCTATCGTGACCGTATCCAGCTCAATGCAGCAGTGCAGGCTGTGCAACGCGATACACAGGGCGTCACGGTGACCACGCAAAACGGGCAATCACAGCGGTTTGATTTTGTCTTTTTTGCCTGCCACAGTGATGAAGCCTTGCAGATATTGGGCGCTGAGGCCACAACGGCCGAGAGCGACATCCTAGGCGCCATTCCCTATCAGGATAACACGGTATATCTGCATACGGATGCCCGTCTGATGCCGCAACGCAAGCTAGCCTGGGCGGCGTGGAACTACCACGTTACGGCGCAAGCGACAGACAAGGTGCAGGTCACCTATAACATGAACATCCTGCAAGGCATCCAGTCCAGCGAGCCTTTACTGGTCACCTTGAACTACACCGATGCCATCGCGCCAGACAAGGTGATTAAAAAGCTGCACTACCGCCATCCTTTGTACACGCTGGCAGGCGCCCAGGCACAAGCCCGCCATGCCGAGATCAGTGGCAAACACCGGACTGGCTATGCCGGCGCCTACTGGCGCAACGGTTTTCACGAGGACGGCGTGGTCAGTGCTCTGGCGGCCATACAACATTTTCAGGCGATGCATTTATGAGTCCCCCCGCAGCATTGCAAACAGACGACTTGCAAAGTGCCATTTATACGGGTTGGGTGAGCCATCAGCGGCTGCAGCCAACCCTGCATGGTTTTCGCTACCGGCTGTTTATGTTGTATCTGGATCTGGATGAATTGCCAAAGCTATTTAAAAACAATCGCTTATGGTCTTATCTTAAACCAAATCTGGCTTATTTTCGGCGCCAGGACTATCTGGGGCCCAGCCACGAGCCGCTGGATGTCAGCGTGCGCAACCTGGTTGAACAGGAAACCGGGCAGCGTCCACTGGGCCGCATCGGCTTGCTGACCCATTGCCGTTACTGGGGTATTTGCTTTAATCCGGTGAGTTTTTATTACTGCCACGATGAGCAAGGCCAATTACAAGCGATTGTGAGCCACATCACCAATACTCCATGGAAAGAACGGTTTGCTTATGTGCATGCCATGAATACGGCCGAGAATGGTGTATTCAGCCTCAAAAAAGACTTTCATGTTTCGCCATTTATGCCTATGGATATCCAGTATCAATGGCAATTTTCGTTGCCGGCGGAGGTCATCAACGTGCATATGCAAAACTGGCGAGATCAACAGTCCATGTTTTTTGCCACCTTGAAATTACACAGACAGCCCTGGCAGGCGGCTACCTTGAATCGCCTGTTGTGGCAGTACCCGTGGATGACACTGAAAGTGATTGCCGCCATTTATTGGCAAGCCTTGCGGCTTTGGCTCAAAAAAGTGCCGTTCTATCCCCATCCTGATCAAAATACCTGACGCTGAATTGAATACTATGAATACCCTTCCCAGCCCTTCATCCTTGCCAACGGACACCCTGACCAAACCGCTCAAGGCCAAAAGCCGCGCCAAGTGGGTAGCGCAACTGGCCAAATCGCAGGTGCTCAAACGCCTGGCAGGACTGCAGATTGGCCAGCTTACGCTTGTGGATGGCACAGAAACGCATGTGTTTGGCCAGGCACAACCAGGCCAGATTCAAGCCAGCATTACCGTGCTTGATGCGCGTTTTTATGGCGAAATTGCATTTGGCGGCAGCATTGGTGCGGGCGAGGCGTATATGCTCGGCTACTGGCAAGCAGACACATTAACCGATGTGATCCGCCTGATGGTGCTTAATCAATCTGTCATGGACACACTGGAAGGCGGCTATCAATGGCTAAGCAAGCCCGTGCTCAAACTGTTTCACTGGCTCAATAGCAACAGCGAGGCAGGCAGCAAAAAGAATATTGCCGCGCACTATGATCTCGGTAATGACTTGTTCCAGTTATTTCTGGACCCGACCATGATGTATTCCTCTGCCATGTTTGACACGGAACCCGCTAGTTTACAAGCGGCTTCTGAGCGTAAGTTACAGGTCATTTGCGAGAAGTTACAGCTTAGCGCCAACGATCGCGTGATTGAGATTGGTACGGGATGGGGCGGCTTCGCCATCTATGCGGCCAAACACTATGGCTGCCATGTGACCACCACCACCATTTCGCAGCAACAATATGCGTTGGCACAAAGCAGAATCGCGGAAGCAGGACTGCAAGACCGCATCACGCTGCTCAAGCAGGATTACCGTCATCTGCATGGGCAATACGACAAACTGGTTTCAATCGAAATGATAGAAGCGGTCGGTCATCAATACTACGACACGTATTTCAACAAAGTCAGCCAGTTATTGAAGCCCAACGGTGTTGCATTGATTCAGGCCATTACGATTGCGGATCAGCGTTATGACAGTGCCATCCGCTCCGTGGATTTTATCCAGCGCTATATTTTTCCAGGCTCGAATATCCCATCGAACACTGCCATGCTGGCTAGCATGACGCGCGCCAGCGACTTGCGGCTGGTGGACTTGCAGGATATTGGCCTGGACTATGCCACCACCTTGCGTCTCTGGCGAGAAAACTTTTTTGCCAACATCGATGCCGTACAGCGGTTGGGCTATAGCGAGACCTTTATTCGCATGTGGGATTTTTACCTGAGTTACTGCGAGGGTGGCTTTGCAGAATGCGCGCTGGGCGACGTGCATTTGCTGTTGGCCAAACCTGGTTATCGTCAGCTTAAGCGCGTGGCCTAAAGCAGCGCATGCTCCGGCCATGATAAACTTGGCGGCATGAGTACACATGCAGTCTTGGAGTGGCGCAATGGCCTGCCCTACTCCCCCCAATTCGATGATGTTTATTTTTCTGTCAGTCCCGAGCATCCGCAGCATGGGCTGGCAGAAACCCGTTATGTGTTTTTGCAGCATAACCATTTGGCTGAACGCTGGCAGCAGCTCCCGACCGACACAGCGAGTCATTTTGTCATTGTAGAGACGGGCTTTGGCAGCGGCCTCAATTTTCTGGCGGCTCTCAAGCTCTGGCGTGACACCGCCCCTGCTCACGCCCACCTGCATTTTGTCAGCGTCGAAATTGCGCCCTTCACCTTGCAGGATTTGCGAACCGCGCATGCGCATTTTCCAGAACTGGCCGAAGCAAGCGCGGCGCTCTGCGCACAATATCACTTGTTACAGCCCGGCATTAACCAGCTTGAGCTGCCTTCCTTCTCGGCCAGTCTGACATTGTTTATCGGGGACAGTGCGCATTATTTGCCTCAGCTCACTTTGAAGGCAGATGCCTGGTTTCTCGATGGCTTTGCGCCGGCCAAAAATCCGCAAATGTGGCAACCTTATTTATTTGCAAGCATGGCCACCTGTGCGCACGCAGGCACCACGTTTGCCACCTTTACCAGTGCGGGCGTGGTCAAGCGCGGCTTGCAAGCCGCCGGATTTGCGGTCCAAAAAACTAAAGGCTTTGGCAACAAGCGTGAAATGTTATGTGGAAATTGGCCCACGACGACTGCATCAGCGATCAACCCGCTGCCTAAAGTGGCCATCATAGGTGCAGGGATTGCGGGCTGCAGCACGGCCAATCAATTGGCGTCGCTCGGCTGTGAAGTGCATGTGTTTGAGCGTGCGGCGCAAGTCGCGACGGGGGCCTCTGGCAATCCCAGAGGCATGCTCTATCCCAGGCTCAATGCCGAAAAACCGATGAATGACCAGCTCGCCTGGCGTAGCTATAGTTATAGCCTGCGGCATTATGCGCAGCTCAATCTGGGCGAGGACGGCTTCCAGAGCGTCGGGTTATTACAACTCGGTGCCAGCCCACGTGAACATAAACGCGTGCAAAAAGTTGCCGCCCGCTATGAACAGCTTGGCGTCGATATGCCACTGCTCCACAAAATGACGGCAGCAACAGCCAGTGAATGCGCGGGCGTTCAGATTGGCCATGAGTGCTTATATTTCCCGCACGGGGCCTGGGTCAATCCGGTGCTGGCTTGCCAGCAGATGGTGAAGCAGCCAAAAATTAGGCTGCATTTAGCGCAGGAGGTCGACAAGCTTTCACGCATTTCTTCCGGCTGGCAGCTATTCAGTGATAGCAGCCCCTTGGGCACGTTTGATGCCGTGGTGGTGTGTAATGCGGCTGAAGCGGCAGCTTTAATTCCTGAGAGTGGGATGTGGCTCAATCCGGTGCGTGGACAAATGGGGGTGATTGCCGCGCAACCGGCGATGCAACCCTTGCGTACCATCTTGTGTGGGGATGGCTACCTAACCCCAGCGTATCAAGGAACGCATGCCATGGGGGCCACCTTTGCGCCAGGCGAGACGGATACCAGCGTGCGTGCTGAAGATAGCGAGCAAAATCTTCATATGGTGAGCACGCTTAGCTCACAATTTGGTCCAGTGGCGCACACGGCCGTGATCTCGGCACGGGCTTCGCTACGCTGTGGCTCGCCGGATTATTTACCCTATGTGGGTCCGCTTTTGCCGTTACAAGACTTGATGGACAGTCATGCGTCCGTCAGCAGCTTCGCTGACTTGCCCGCTGCACAAGGGTTGTATGTACATGCAGCGCACGGTAGCAAAGGCCTGATGACGGCCCCTTATTGTGCAGCCATACTAGCCAGACGCATACTGCAAGACTTTGGCTATGCCTTGCCACAACTCTCTGAGGATACTTTTTGGCTAGGTCTGCATCCGCAACGGTTATTGTTTAAACAGGCCGGCTGGAAGCCATTGCTACAGCCGTTTAGTGAGCAAGAGAAAACATGACTGATCAGCTAGCCAAACTTCAGCAGCAGCTCAGCCGCACGCCAGATGACCCGGAACTGCATTACGAGCTGGGACGGTATTATTTGCAAACCAAGCAAGCCAATGCGGCGGAAAGCGCTTTTCAGCACGCCCTGCAACTGGTGCCAGAACATCCGCAGATATTGATGCAACTCGGTAATGTGGCCAGCCTGCGCGGAGATGAAACTTTGGCAGCCACCTTTTTCAGGCGTTCACTGGCACAAGACAAGCAGCAGGCCGATGTGCATTTTAATCTGGCCAATAGCCTGCGCAAACTTGGGCAAACCGCGCTAGCCATCCAGCACTACCAGCAATCATTGCAACTGGATCCGCAAGATGCAGAATGCCATAACAATCTGGGCAATGCCTACCGTGAGCAAGGCCAGCTGGACTTGGCAGTGGCTTCCTATGCGCGTGCCCTGCAATTAAATCCCAAACTGCTGCACGCCAAGGTGCATTGGATCCATCAAAAACAGCATATGGCTGACTGGCAAGGGCTTGAGCAAGCCATTGCAGAGGTGCGTCACGCGTTACAGGCGCTGCCTCAGGCACAAATCCCGCCATTTGCCTTTCTGGCCATGCCAGGCACCACTGATCAGGAGCAGTTAGCCTGTGCCAGCCGTTGGGCGCAACAACATTACGCGCACATCCAACCACTGGCTCCGCCAGCGGCCAAATCAGCAGGTGCGCGCATCAAAGTGGCTTATCTATCCTCGGATTTTCGTAAACACCCCCTGGCTTATTTGGTCACTGAGGTCATCGCTGCGCACCATCGCGAGCAGTTTGAAATCCTGTTATACAGTAATAGCCACAATGATCAGTCTGCCGAATGGCACGCTTTTCATGCGGCCGCAGATCAGTGGCTGGAAATCAGCAACATGACAGACGAAGCGGTGGCGCAGCATATGCGCGCAGCGGAGATTGACCTGCTGGTAGACTTAACCGGCTTTACTCAACGCAGTCGCAGCGGCGTCGCCGCTTATAAACCGGCGCGCAAGCACATCAACTGGTTGGGGTATCCCGGCAGCATGGGCATGCTAAATGGTGTACCGCTATACGATGCGATTATCGTGGATGAAACCTTGGCAGGAGTGGCCTTGGCGGAGCAGGCGATCATACTGCCCTGCTATCAACCGAATAATGCACGTCGCCCCACTACAGACGCAGGTAGCCGCCAGTCACATGGTTTGCCAGCGCAAGGCTTTGTGTTCTGCTGCTTTAACCAGAGTTTCAAGATTACGCCTGAGGTGTTTGCCTGCTGGATGCGGATTTTAAAACAGGTCCCTGGCAGTGTATTGTGGCTGCTCGAAGGCAATATCTGGGCAGCCAAGCATTTGAAAAACGCTGCCATGGCACTGGGCGTCGCTGCTGATCGTTTGATTTTCGCGCCGCGCACCAGTATCGAACAACACATCGCCAGGCAGCAGCATGCAGATTTAATGCTGGACACCGCCCCCTATAATGCCCATACCACTGCTAGTGACGCGCTGTGGCAAGGCATTCCTTTGCTTACCGTGCAAGGCAGCACCTTCCCGGCACGCGTCAGCACAAGTTTGCTCAAACAACTCGGCTTGGAGGAGTGTATTTGCCAGGATTGGCAGGCTTTGGAGCAACGTGCGATCATGCTGGCACAAAAGCCAGCAGTATTAGCCGCCATCAAAGCGCGCTTGCAAAACCATGCCAATCGCCTGTTTAGCCCGGACAATTTCTGCCGCCAGCTTGAGCAGGCGTATCAGCAATTGCTTTTATCCAGCGGCTGAATCTTCCGTCTCCGCGGTGACGACTGACAATACGCCAGCGGCAATAATACACAGGCCGCCCATCATTTCTGTCACAGACATCGTTTCATGTGCCAAAAAGTAGGCGGCGATGGCGGCGACAATCAACTCGGTCATAAATAACACTGAGGCTTGAATGGCCGGGATTTTGGTGACGCCATACTGGACAAGTAAGGTGGCAGAAACCAGTAGCAATGCGATCAACACCAACCAAAGCCCCATCATAGGTGTCACATCCGTGACAAATGCAAAGCCATTCACCCCATTGAGCCAGAGTAGTACCAGCATAGATAAGCCAAATACGCCCAGCCACACCAGCATGCCTTTTGCCGCAACTGAGAGGTGGGTGGAGTAACGGGTAATCACATTGGTCAGCGAAAAACCAATGCCGGCGGATAACGCTAACCAATCTGAGGTGGATTGTGGCCACGGCCAAATCCATAGACCATCTGTCAGCATCAAGGTCGCACCAAGCAAAGACAAGCCTATCGCCGCCAGTTGCGGCAGATGCCAGGGCTCATGCAACCAGATTCTGGCCAACAGCAGCGTCCACAATGGCGAAAGATAAAACAGCAACATGACCCGCATGACTTCGCCATCAATCACCGCCAGCACATAAGCGAGATTGGTCCAGCCCGCCACCAGGCTTAAGCCATAAGCTGAAAAAGGAATCTGCGAGATATAAGCTGACCGCCGCCAGAATAGAACCATACCAATTACCAAGGCCACGAAATAACTCAGTACGCTAGATTGCACGCCAGACAGACCGACCTCATTCAGCAGCCGGTAAGGGTACCAAATCACGCCCCAGCACAAGGCGCCATACACCAGGGCCAAAGATGCCCACTTTTTTTGCTGCGAAGCTTTTTGTTTATGCGAAAGCGTCACTTATAATACACACCTATGAATCCACATTTAAATCTTCTCCAGCCCTACCCTTTTCAACGTCTGCGCGACTTGTTTCAAGGACTGACGCCGAATCCTGAGTATAGCCACGTTAACCTGTCTATCGGTGAGCCCAAGCACGCCACGCCAGCCATCATTTCTGAAGCACTGGCGAGCAACCTAAGCGGACTGGCCAGCTATCCTACCACAATCGGCGTAGCGGCTTTGCGTGAAGCCATCAATCAATGGCTACAGCGCCGCTACCAGATACCGGCACTCAATATCGATAAAGCCATCTTGCCGGTTAATGGCAGCCGCGAAGCATTATTCGCCTTTGCGCAAGCGGTGATAGACAACACGGGCTCACAAGCGCCAGTGGTCATCTCACCAAATCCGTTTTACCAGATTTACGAAGGTGCTGCATTTCTGGCAGGCGCCCAGCCCTACTTTATCAATACCACCCTCGAGAATGATTTTGTGATGGATCTCACGCAAGTCCCTAGTGATGTGCTGAAGCGCACGCAATTGGTATTTGTCTGCAGTCCCGGTAATCCTTCTGGTAAAGTCATGAACATTGCGGCCTGGAAAACACTGTTTGAACTCTCTGATCAATACGGATTTGTGATTGCCTCAGACGAATGCTATTCGGAAATCTATTTTGATGAAGCGCTGCCGCCCGTGGGTGCCTTGCAAGCCGCGCATCAACTTGGTCGCGAGTTTAAACGCATTGTCATGTTCAGCTCACTGTCCAAACGGTCAAATGTGCCTGGCATGCGCTCTGGCTTTGTCGCAGGGGATGAAGAGATTATAGAAAAGTTTGCGCTATACCGCACCTACCATGGCTGCGCCATGAATCCGGCCGTGCAGGCTGCAAGCATCGTCGCCTGGAATGACGAAGCGCACGTCCAACAGAACCGTACACTCTATCGTGAAAAATTTTCTGCAGTCACACCAAGGTTGCAAACCGTTTGGCCGCAAACGCAATTACCTGATGCCGCATTTTACCTGTGGATCAATACGCAGCAAGATGACACAGCTGTGGCAAAACAGCTCTATCAAGGCCTGAATATCACCGTGCTGCCAGGCTCGTATCTCGCCCGTCAAGCACATGGCGTCAATCCTGGGCAAGGTTTTATTCGAATGGCTCTAGTCGCTTCCAACGAAGAAACGGTTGCGGCTACGCAAAGAATATATGATTTTTTCAACTAAAAAAGTTAATGCATAAAACAAAAAAGCCAGTTGCAATTTGCAACTGGCTTTTTTAGTTTGGTAAAAAATTAGGACAATTTTCTACGTGCAATAAAAACAAGTGCACCCAAACCAATGAAAAATAGTGCTTTTGTTTCCGTTTCAGGCACTGGAGTTGCAATATTCACATTTAAAGCATACTGACCACCTAACAAACCTGTTGTCGTGCCTGACACTTTAAAAGAATAACTGCCAGCAGACAGATTGCTTAAATTTGTAACCAGTGCATTTGATGAATTATATAATCCATAAGTAAATGAACTATTCACAATGTCATATATCTGAGCGACTGCTGGGCCTGATGGGCCGAGGTAAGCATAAACTTGCTCAACTTCAGTTACCTGATAATTGATAGTACCAGCGCTGCCTAGCGTAAAATTATAAATATCCTCAAATGTAGTAGTTGGGCTGGAAGAGCTGCTTGGAATCGTAACAGTTAAATTTGTCGTCCCCATCCCTAAAGAAGCAACGTTATTAGCCACCGCATTTGATGCAAAGCAAGACGCCAACAAAGCAATGGCTGCTAAGTTGATATGTTTGCGCATATTAATTCTCCTCAATAATTATTTTAATAATATAGCTTAATTTACTAGGTTATGATACTACCCATTAGTACTAATTTGAACGTCAAAAAACTAAAACTCACTCAACTCAAACGCAAAGACAAAACTTATTAAAAGCTTATCAAATAGATTCAAGCTAAACTTTAATGCACAAAATGCCAGTCATGGCATCACAACTGGCTTCAGGTCAACAATCCTTAACCAAATTTTCTACGTGCTATAAGACCTATCAATCCTAGTCCTGCAAATATCAAGGCTTCATTTTCAGGCTCGGGAACAGGAATCGCTGTGAAAGTTACTTTAGTTCCCAAAGAAGCAGTCATCAGTCCTGGATTGTATTTAAACTGATAAGCACCGGCTGACAAGCCCGCAAAGATTAACTCAGGGCCACCCAAAATGGTTACATTGGGCATGTTATAAGACTTAATTAAAGTGTTGCCTGTACTATCATACAAGCTAAACTTTGAACCAATTGAAATGCCAGCCAATGTGCTAAAGTCCACATTCACATTTGAGAGTGTACTTAAGCTAAAAGTGTAATAATCTGGTAAGAATAAGCCGCTGATATCCAAAAGCTTATAGTCAACAGCAGGAGCTGTATTTAAGTTTCCCAGAGCAGTAACAGTTGATGTAGATGCAAATACTTGACCCGAAAAAGTAACAGCTGACGCAAAAACCATGGAACTCAAAAACGTAGAAACTTTCATATCCTCTCCTCAACTATAATTAAAGATTTAAACTACAGCAGCCTGAAAACTTGATTAAGTAATATTAATTACAACAACTATTGTTGCAATTAATAGCAAAATTTATGCCAAAAAACTCAAGTCATTGAATATAAATCTTTTTTTATGGAAACTGCCTCTCAAAAACAATCTGCGAGTGAGTTCCCTGCACGTTTAATAGCTTTCAACAGCACTTTAATGCACTATTATGATGCATAATTCTACACGATCTTTTACAATTTACGCACCAGAAAAGTAATTATCACGAATATAATTTTTAGATAATTGAGATTGAGAGTCGATTTATCTACAAAACAACATCTAGTGAAACTTAAGCTGAACCACATGTTGTAGAGAGGTTTGTTCTGATTCAGCAAGGAAGCAATAAAGGCATCAATAGATGCCTTTATTGTATGGTGACTTGAATTTTTAATTGACTTGTTTAAGCTCCCATTGCCATGCATGCCCGACAATGGTTTCCAAGTCAGTGAATTTTGGCTGCCAACCCAAAATTGTTCTTGCTCGTGCAGAGTCTGCAACCAACCGGGCAGGGTCACCATCCCGCCTTGGGCCATTCACGACCGTCACTTTTTTTTCAGACACTTTTTGTACTGCATTAACAACTTCTTCTACCGAAAAACCTGAACCATTCCCAAGATTAAAGCGCTCACTGCTGCCACCATTGTTCAAGTATTCTAACGCTGCCAAATGTGCAGAACATAGATCTACAATATGAATATAATCTCGAATACAAGTGCCATCAGGTGTGTCATAGTCACGACCAAACACATGAATATTTTCTCGCCGCCCTGAAGCCGCCTGTAAAATCAATGGAATGAGGTGCGTTTCAGGATCATGACGCTCACCCAACTGTCCTTCAGGATCGGCGCCCGCAGCATTAAAATAACGTAAACAGACCGATTTAAAATCAAAAGCCTTGTCGTAATCTGCCAAGACTTGCTCAATCATCCACTTCGAGCGACCATAGGGATTCAATGGCCTGTTTGGGTGAGCCTCATCAATCGGTACGTAATCCGGCTCACCAAAAACCGCAGCCGTCGATGAGAAAATAAATTTTTTCACACCATATTCAAGCATGGTATCAAGTAAGTTTAATGTATTCGTTACGTTATTTCGGTAATAAATATCAGGTTTGCGTACAGATTCACCAACCTGAATGTAAGAAGCAAAATGCATTACAGCCTCTGGTTGATAAGTGGCAAACACCTTTCGCAAATATTCTGAATCAGCCAAGTCGCCCTCAACGAATGTGCCGCCAAGCACGGCATCACGATGGCCGCTGGATAAGTTATCTAGTGTGATGACATCATAACCGCGTCCAAGAAGCATTTTTACCATATGTGATCCGATATAACCGGCACCACCAACGACCAATATACGCACAATTTACCCCTTAATTTAAAGAAATCTCTCAATCACGGTTGACTGAAATACCTACGTTCTCTTACCTGAAAACCGAATAGCGATATATAAAAATATGAACATGTCTAATGTGTAGCGTTTGAAGAGCCGACGTGGTTCCTGGCATAGGCGAAACAACCATTCCAGCCTTAACTTTTGCACAATCAAAGGGGCCCGTATTTTATTACCTGACCAAAAATCGAACAGCGCCCCGACACCCAAGATATAGGTTGTGTTTAATGCATGCTGATGCTGAAGAATCCATTGTTCTTGAATCGGGTTCCCCATCGCCACAAATAGTACATTTGCGCCTGAGGCGTTGATGATATTAATCACCGCACCGCTATCTGCGTGGTCAAAATAACCATCCTGACAACCCACAACTATATGTTTTGGGAAGCGTTGGCTAATGAAGTCTTTTGCTTTGACAACAACTTCTGGCTTTGCCCCTAACAAGAAAATTTTAACTGATTCAGAAAGGTGATCAAGGAAGAATGGCGAAAAATCTGTACCATTCAAATTCTCTTGAAAAGTTTTTCCATGCACGATTTTTGCAGCGATGTTAAGCGCTATTCCATCATTAGCAATAACGACGCTTTCCATCGCATGTTTAAACTGTTTAAAAAGTAATCGGCAATTGACAATTAAATTACTATTCGCAAAAAAAAGAATCGTTTTTTTATTTGATTGTCCGTTTGCATACATCATATCAAACAGTGAAGCTGAGCTTGTATTAATGATTTCGATTCCAGCGATTTCAATGCTATTGCTCGCGGTGTTGGGCGAGGTGGTATTTGGTTCCATCGATGATCTCAATAATTAATTGCGTGAAGCTTTAATTATACTCAGGGAATTTGAAAACTCTGCTAACGAGACTTAGGATAAATAGAGAAGTCCCAATTTCAGCCTGATTCTACACCATATCGAGTACCCATCCAGAGCAATGGTGTAGTTTTTCATCCTGAGCTGACAGCCAAAAAAATCACTGCCCAATAATTAAAGTGACCAAAAACTGTTGTATGCTTTGTGTTATTCAAAGCAATCATGCCCCAGATCAGACAGCCATTAGAAGCACTCAAAAATGATTAAAAACATCACGAACATCAACCCTGACTCAACGTTGAATGCAGATATTTGTATTGTAGGCGCTGGTGCTGCCGGTGTGGCAATGGCACTATCGCTCTCAGGGCGTGGATTGAAAGTTTTATTATTAGAGTCAGGGTTCGAAAAAAACCATTCAGAAACACAAGCGCTTTATAGCGGTGAGGTTGCTGACGAAAAGCTCCATAGCCCCCCTGATAAATACCGTCTTAGAAGATTAGGTGGGTCCACGGCAATCTGGGGGGGGCGCTGTATGCCTTTTGACCCGATTGATTTTGAAAAGCGTGATTATTTGCCTGGAAGTGGCTGGCCCATTACCTACGAGGATCTTCTGCCATATTTTAAAGTAGCCAACCAGTTTCTTGAAGCAGGTGAGTATGCATATGATGCTGATATAGCATTCGATCCCATCAAGCAGGCAATGTTTCAAGGATTTAAAAGCGATAAGCTACTGACTAACAACATGGAGCGCTTCTCTTGTCCGACGAATGTAGGCAGCCGTTACCGCAAAAGACTGGAGTTAGCGCAAGATATTGAAGTCATTTTTGGTGCCAACTGCACCGGCATTCGTTTAAACCCCAACGCAGATCATGTTAGCCATTTGGATGTTCGCAGCCTAGATCAGCGTCAATACCGTGTGATAGCCAAGCATGTTGTGCTGGCCACTGGTGGTATAGAGGTCGCAAGATTGTTGCTTGCTTCGAATGACATCTGTAAAAATGGGATTGGAAATCAAAACGACTTGGTTGGAAGGTACTACCAATGTCATATCGCCGGCAACCTTGGCAAGTTAACGATTGATGGCTCAAGCACCAATGTCAGACATGATTATGAAGTTTCGGCTGAAGGAATCTATTGTAGACGGAGAATGTCCTTAACTGCAGAAACCCAGCGTCGGCTTAAAGTTGGCAATATGGTTGCCAGATTACACTTCCCTAAAATCGTAGACCCATCGCATCGAATTGGTGTGTTGTCTGGGCTCTTTCTGGCAAAAAACTTTATCAGTTATGAATATGGAAAGCGCCTGAAAGATGGCAAGGCAACAGCAAGCACATATTTAAAGCACCTGATTAATATCATCATGGATCCTATTGATACATTTATGTTTTTGTATAACTGGATCACACGCAGAACCTTGGCTAAGCGTAAATTCCCTTCTGTCATTTTGAATAACAAGAGCAACCAGTTTACGCTTGAGATTCATAGCGAGCAGTATCCCAATCCCAATAGTCGCATCACTTTATTGAATGAAAAGGATGCGTTAGGCATGCCTAAAGTGAAAATTGACTGGCAATATTTGCCCGAAGATATCGACTCTGTCCGAAAGAGTCTGGATGTTTTTGTTGAAGAGTTCAAAAAAAGTGGCATTGGCAGCTTTGAGTATGACCCAGCGCAACTTGAAGAGGATCTGACCAGATTCGGTGCCTATGGAGGCCATCACATTGGCACTGCGAGAATGGGCACGAACACTGAAGAGTCCGTTGTCGATGCTAATTGCAAAGTGCATCATGTGGATAATTTATTTATCGCTAGCTCAGCAGTCTTCCCAACCAGTAGTCAAGCCAACCCAACCTTAACGATTACGGCGATGAGCTTGAGACTGGCTGACCATCTCGCAACGACACTTGGTGCAAGTCAGCAAGCAAAGCATTCAACTATTTAATGGGACTTACCAATGAAGGTTTTAATTTTAGGTGCAACAGGACATGTTGGCAGTCGTTTGCTGACTCAACTTCAACAAAGTAATTATGAAACCATTGCAGCTTCCCGGGGGCGGTTGACCTCTACCTTCAAAGAGGGACATATCACACTGGATAGTCTTAATTTGCAAGCCCTGATTGAATCCCTAGGGCAAGTTGATGCGGTTGTTAATTGTGTGGCAGGCGATAAATATTCGATTGGTCAAGGTGCACGGATACTGGTAGAAGCCGCTCTCGCGAGCAATAAGCCTAGAATCGTGCATTTAAGCACGATGTCAGTGTATGGTGGGAACGAAGGCAATATCACTGAACTGAGCAGCTTTGATCCTGAATATGGCTGGTATGCTGCCGCAAAATGCGAAGCCGAACGGCAAATGGATATTTATGCTCAAGCAGGTGGACAAGTCGTGTCTTTTAGGCCTGGATGCGTACATGGACCGGGTAGTCATTTATGGGTCAGTCGTCCAGCCAACCTGCTGAAAACATACCGCTTAGGGGATCTGGGTGAGGCTGGAGATGGCTGGAGCAATCTCGTCCATGTCGATGATGTGGTCAAAGCCATACAGATAGGATTGGAAATGCCTGTGAACGCGGGAGAGCATAAGCAATATAACCTTTCAGCACCAGATAGTCCGCGATGGAATGAATACTTATTCGACTTGGCTACGGCCATTGGGGCAACTCCGGTTAAACGGATAGCTCGGCTACAACTTAAACTGGACTCAAAAATAGTCAGCCCAGGGATCAAGATAGGGCAGATTCTGCTGCGCAAAATTGGTCAAAAGTCTGACTGGTTACCTGAGCCACTGCCGCCAAGTTTAGTGCGTCTTTTTGATCAGCATATTTTTTTGAATTCAGAAAAATTTAGTCAAGAGCATGACTTTAACTACATGAGCTATCAAGACAGTTTGCACGACTCTATTGACTGGTTGTTGAAACATTCCTAACTTGAATATCCACTCATCAGAACACCCAACCTCTCCCAATAAGGCCTCTATCATGCAACATAGTTTGATCAATCCAGTTGCCAAAAATCGCTATGCATTTGCTGATGGTCTTCGCGGCCTGGCAGCTCTTTGGGTCGTCTTTTATCACTTATTTCATGGCAATCACGTTGAACTGCTGACCGAGTACATAGGAAAAGGCCTTTCGGCCATCATTTTCGAATATGGGAACCTTGGCGTTCCAGTTTTTTTTGTGCTGAGTGGCTTTGTAATGGCGGTTACAACCAATCATAAGGTGATGGGGACGATACAATCAACCAACTTCATGTTACGGCGACTCATTAGACTTTCCCCCCCCTATTACTTTGGCATCTTAGTGAGTTTAATCCTGCTATACGTAAAAATTCATACTGTTGAGCCCAACACTCAATTTCCTGATACAACCACTATTATTGCCCACCTATTATATTTACAAGGTTTTTTTCAGCGCCCTCCAATTAACATCGTGTATTGGACCTTATGTTACGAAATTCAATTCTACCTAGTCTTCAGCATCATCATTTACCTGGCTTCACGATTCGCATCATTCACTATCCAACACCATTTGGTATTGATTGCTGCCACCTTACCCGCCCTGCTCTGGTTAACATTTGCTGAATATGCCCCGGATTGGCAAGCTTATGCCAGTCAACATCTTTTGTTCATCTACTACTGGTATGCATTTAGCGCGGGCGCCCTAGTAGGCTGGCTAATAAACAAGCCTGAGGTAGCCTTTTTTAGAAACTACACTGTTTTCTTTTTTGTCTGGCTTCTCGTCATCGGTGTTCTCAAGCATGATTTATTTGCACTCACCGCAGGCATAGCTGCCATTGCAATGCAGATTGCTCTTTATAAAAATAAAATGAACAGCTGGCTAAATTACAGACCAATACAAACCTTAGGGTTAATTTCTTACAGTCTGTACTTGATTCACAATAACCTGTTGGGAATTGTGGCCAGAGTTGTCAGGAAGTTCTTAGCGCCAGGTATTGTTACAGATATCACCGTCGCTGGATTGGCTACACTGGCATGTGTATTGGCAGCCTTACTCATGTACCAGTTTATTGAGAAGCCTGTCATCAAGCTTAGCCAGCGTATTAAATATTAGAGTACCCTTACGCAGGAGGGGATGAGTGCTTCATTCCCCCTTAATTTTGACGCAGTACAGACACTGCAATTGATGCAGCTTGAAGTTATCTTGCGCGCAATATTGCCCTTGATTTTTCCCTGAAAGGCTTTTCTATCCATTGATATGCAAGATACGATACAGCAAGCACTATCACCAGAAAAACTGAAACTAAGCCAGTAGCCTCAAGCGGAGTAAATTGCGGTGTCGATATCTGATGAATCATTAGCTCAGGCCGATGGAAAAGCACACGAATGACCTGTTGATAGCCCCAGAGCACGGCGCCATGCGCCATATAAAGCGAGTAAGAGAGAGTTCCCAGCCACACCAGCCAGGCATGAGAAAGAATTTTTTTGAAAACATTGGCCGGGCTCAACACAATCGCCCCAATCAATACCGCGCTTGCAGGATAAATCCACAACGCAGTTCCAGTGTAACCTTGTGCACTGGACGCAATCATGACAATCCATATGATTGCGATCGGAATCAGCCAGCCCATCGTGGCATAAAGCTTATTTTTGGCTGTTTGTACGGCAAAAGCAGTGAGGCATCCGACAAAAAAACCTGCCAAGCATCGCAACATGAAATTGTAATCTTCTGGATTAAATGCATATAAAACATAAATACTGATAATTGCAATCAGGGCAAAAATGAATGTTTTGAACGCTTTAAACCAAAGTACAATCAGTGCAAAGAAAATATAGGTATAAAATTCCGCACTAATAGACCAGGCAGGACTATTAAAAGACATTGCTGTTTCATTGGGCCAAAATGCTTTTACCAGAAAAAGTTCCCGAAAAAAAGCGGCCAGATTGTTCTGCACAAAAGGCTGTTTACTATGACTTTCAATTCCCCAATGTACTTGCAATACATACTTAAGGGTTTCTATACCAAGCGCCGTCAATAAAAAAACCAAATGGATTGGATAAAGACGACCAAAGCGCAAGAACTGGAACTGTAATACCTCTTTAAAACTGGAAAGACGATTGCCATAAGCCGAACAAATCACAAAGCCAGACAAAACGAAAAACAAGTCAACCATGATACCACCGCCTCTGATCAACGGAATATCATTCAAAAAACCATTCCAGCTTGGAATGTGATACATCACGACAATCAATGCAGCAATGCCTCGAATGCTTTCTAATTCATCTACTTTATTTTTAGGGGTGACTACTGAACTCATACCGGTAACTTTCGAGGCAATTGATCGCTGACTTAATCTTTTCTGGACTTCACCCAGTCGACCTGTCTGTTGATAAAAAATCCCAGATAAAGTTTGATTTTACGAAAAGCATACACAGGTGCAAACGTGAGCAATGCAGTCATGGACAGGATGTTGCGCCCATGTTTTAACCAGGCAATAAACACAAAACTACTGAAAAGAACCAATAAGCCGACGCCCAAGCCCCAAGGCATGATTTGCCCTGTCAACACAGTTGCCAATGCAGAAATAAACGCAAACATCAATACCAGTAAAAATAAAAGTGCCAGTGGTGGCACACACAAATCTAGCGCCATAGCGATCATTTCCAGATCAAGTGTCCGTATGCCGCTCCATAACAAGGGAAGCCCCTCCTCAACGATCATGCCCAGATGACCATGCTCCCAACGTTTACGCTGAGAAGCCTCACCCTCACTGTGTTCAGGAAAAAGACTACTGATAAATGCCTCTGGGCAGAATTTTGGTGCCAGCCGCTGGTTAGCCAAGTCGATACCAAGCTTCATATCCTCAACAATGCTGCCATGTGCAAGATTAGCGGTCGAAATTTGTACCCATGGAAAAGCCATCCCGGACCCCATCAATGGCATGGGCATACCCAGACGGTAATAGCCCAAAGGACGCGTCCAGCTTTTTACGACATAAGCAAACTCGGACAATCGTGTAGAAACTTTTGCCTCCTGACCGGACTGAATCAGATATAACCCTTGCATCGCACGATGATTGATACGCACAGACTCTGCTAGTGCTGTAATCGTGCCGGTAGAAATCTGACAATCGGCATCAAATATCTGCAAAATCTCAGGCGGATCTTGCTTGAGAAATTGAATGCCAAAGTCTAAAGCATAGCCCTTACCACGAAACTCTTTATTTTGACGCTCTATTGCCTCTACCCCCATTTCACGAGCTAATTCAGCCGTATTATCAGAGCAATTATCTGCGATTACCACGATTCTGGTGGTTGGCGTTGCTTGAGCCTGGATTGAGCGCAAGGTATCCTGAATACCTTTGGCCTCATTATGTGCCGGAATCAATATCGCAATTTTGGACTGGCTTGCAGCAAATTGTCTGGGTTTGAACCCAGGCAATATCGCAAAAAGAATCTGAAGACAAAACACCAACACCGGGATCGCAAACAAAATAAGCGCAATCCCGTATACCGCCAACAAAATATTTTCCATCTTCGCTCTCTCTTTACAGCGGCTACGGCCGCTCTTCTTTTGTCATCGTAGCCGAAACAGAAGAGTTCGGACTGGTCCCACTAGTCAGTACAACCTTGGGGACAAAGTTATCAATGGGCCAAGTGATGCTCAAAGACTGCCCGTCTGACAGCATGCCGGTTTCGTACACCTGTTTCCGTGTGGGGGCATCCAGTACTTTTAAATTTAACTGCGCCCCCCCAGTGGCTTTAACAGTGAGTTTGTACTGGTCACCCTTCTTTGGTCTTGCCCAAAGCACCGTATGCATAGAGCGGCCAGACTCATTGGTTTGTGTTGTTTTACGGCTTCCATCCGCGAAAATGACCGCCTGTTTATAAGTGTCATACTTGCCTAATGTAGGGCCAGATTCCAAATACCATGGCCCCCTTAAAGACAACACATTGACATTCTGGTTTGGTTTAAACAACTTGCCGTCGGCATCAAGATAGCCTGAAGTTTGCACGACTTTGCGCAAGTTCTTGCGTAAAGTTTGCAGCTCCTCGGCAGCCGTGTTATTCCAAAAGCGCTTGTGCACATCGAGATTCCCGCCACGCTCTACGTAAATCACATAAGGCGTACCATCGTTTTCATCCACAACATAAGCACCATAAATCTGTAATGTCTTGGCAATCTTTTTGATTTCAGGGGTTTTAATCGTATTGATGTCAAAATCTGGCAGCAACATGATTAGCGACCCCTCAGAAATAGGGCCAACATTTCTATCGACCACCCGGTCTGAAATGGTGGCAGGAAAAACATAAGGTGGTTTTGCTGATAATGCGTTATGTGTCAATGACATGGCCAACGCATGATGATAATAAGGTTGACCATCCTCAATTTCATGTTTGCGAATAATGCCAGCACAGGCAGGAACCCCAGTTGCACGCGCCCCTTGGTGATAATGTGCTGCATCCGCCCAACCTGTACCCTGCATGGGCATCCAGCCATGATGAGTCGCACGCCACTCTCCATCCACTTTCTTGAGTTGCCAAAAGGAATGGATAATACCATTCGGCATATCAAAAATATCTGCATGCCCATCACCGCCACTGGCTGGCGTCAGGTCGGCAGGCCAATGTGGCAGCGTAATTTCAGGATCCATTGTTTCGGCATCTGCATCAAACACACCATTTTGCCCTTTTGTCCCTTTCACTTTCATTGGCGGGTCAGACTCTGTTGCCAAGAAGCAGCCTGTCGAGTACTGTCCGTTATGGATTGATGGATAATAATCAGAAGTGGGGATAACAAAGTCACTGAATACAGGATTCACTGGTCTACTATTCCAAAGTGAATTGACGCTAAATGGTTTTTCAAAAGTGCTAAATTGGTCTGCAAGCGACTTGTTGAACTGAGCACTCATCGCAAAGCTTGCCACTAACATAACATGAGCGAGCTTGATGTGTGGTTTGCTAGTTAGACGCATGAATATTTGTGGAAGCATTGTAATCCTCTGATGAAAGATAATTTGCTAAACGCAACGCCAGCGCCACGATGGTAAGTGTCGGATTGGCATGGCTATTGGTTGTAAAAACAGACGCACTGGCAATATACAAGTTGTTGATACCATGTACTTTGCAATTCACATCAACGACACTGGTGGATGGATCATTGCCCATTCGGGTCGAGCCCATATGATGCCCGCCTACAGGCAAGGCATTGCAAACACTACGTTCAAGCGCCTTTAAATCGAACTCAAGGTGGCAAGTATTTGTTTTCTCTAGCTGCGTCTTCAGCAATTGAAAGGATTTAACGCCAGATGCAATATCAAGATCAGTTAATTTCCAGTGCACGGCTACCCTCTGCATACCAAAACGGTCCACCTCTTCTAGCAGCTCAATACGGTTATTGACGTCAGGCACTTGCTCGCTGTTAAATTCAATCGGGTAAGTACCGTTGCGGTTTGCCACTAAGGTATAAGGAATTTTGCGTTTGGCCAGTTTTATTTTAAACAACCAATCAAATGCAAACTTGATCACCGATCGGATATCCAGGATGACATTCATCAAGTGCTTGATATGTTGACCTTTGTGAGTGGGTTGGTTCATTCCGTGATTCAGTATAGCTTGATATTCCGGCTTTAAAATTGATTTGGCGAGATAAATGGTCGACATCACGCCACTACCGTGCGAAGGATCAGCATAGGCTGGAAAATGTAATCTGAAGGCCGAGTTTAATAAACCATGTTTAGCCTGGAATTGCGCGGAAAATTGTAATTTCCGTCTGGCATAGACGCCCTCCAGCGTTTTCTGAAAGTCAAATACAGGTTTTTCATTATGAATACGTAATGCCCCAAAAATCAGGTCGTAATGACAGGCGTAGTATTTGCCCAAACTCGCATCAAGATAGCTCCAAGCAGGATTTTTCTTACGGCTCACCAGCAACAAGCGCGTTGTTTCTATCCCTCCTCCTGCTAATATCAGACAATTTACGCGAATATCTAAAGGTTGCAGACCATCGTGTATCGTAATACTACTCACCGTTCCTGGATCTTCTATACGGCAATTCAGGCTGGTGCATCTTGTCCCTAACAACACGAAAACATTGTTAGAGTTCGTCAGTTCCTCACGATATTTTTTGCCGAAATCTGTGGGCAAGCTATACCGCTCAATATACTCATTGAGCTCTGGGACTAATTTGGGTGCTTCACTAAAAATTGGCTTTGCATTTGAGCCAAAAGCTGAGATGGTAAAATTATTTTTGCCAGCATCACAATAATCCAAGGCTTGGGCGTAATAATTTGAAATATCTATCGCGCCATCGGGCCAGCCACTGTCAGGAACATGAGCGCGGTGTGCAAAGTCATGTGAATCCAGCGGCACACATCGCCCACCCCATAAGTGGGTAGTCCCCCCAAAACGTTGATACCTAAATTCGGTGGTTTGAGGATGTGGTTTAGAAGCTTGACCAATGTAAGCATCCAGAGATTCCGGCGTTTCATTCCAGCCCCCCCCTTCAATCATCAATACCCGTTTACCTTGCCTCGAAAGGCTAATAGCCAAGCTGATCCCCGCTGCCCCCGCACCAATAATACATATAGGAAAGCTCTCGAGAACCGATTTATCCGTGTCGCTTAAGTATCCGATCATGTCAGGCTTTCTGGTATTCACTAATGTATTGATCGAGCTTGTTGATTTCACTCTCCAAGTTAAAGCTCTTCTCCACCACTTGCCTTGCTGCCTGCGTTACACTGTCACGCAATGCTGGATTGTCTAAATACTTGGAGATAGCATTCTTTAACGCAACCTCATCTGAGGGGGCAACAACCAGGCCTGAAACACCATGCTCAATTAACTCTGTAACACCACCAACATTAGTACCTATCACAGGAACACCACATGCCATGGCCTCCATTAATGATACGGGGACTCCTTCTGCAAAACTTGGCAACACAAATACATCACTGGCTTGCAATGTACGCTTAACAGTTTCCTGACTGGCAAATCCACCAAAATGGACCATTTGGCCAAGTCCGTGCTCTTTCACCTCAGCCTCCAGTGCCACGCGTTCAGGTCCATCACCTAACAACGTCAAGTGAAAGGCATATCCTTCATTTTTCAATGCAATTAAACTGCGCAGTAAAACGGGGACGCCTTTTTCTGCAGCAAGTCTGCCGACATATAACAATTTCAAAGGCTCATCAGCTGTTGAGACTCCTTGCCGCGGACAGATCGTGTAGTTATTCATGTCTATGCCACAATGAACAATATGCAATTTATGCCAATCTTCAGCATCCGAAAACAGCATCATCTGACTCTTGCAATATTGACTGATACAAGCAATAAATTTTGCAAATTTCACTTTTTCACGCAAGGCCAGTAATGTCGGCTCAAAAAAGATGTGAGGGCCATGAAAAGTAATGCTGTAATCAATCCCGGTCTGTAGCGAAGCGAGCATAGTAATCGAGCCACTACTATCCCCAAAATGGTTGTGTATATGCTGCACGGCATGCTGCTGGAGTTGTTTGGCTAAAAGCAGTGATTCTTGAAAATAAAAGATTTGGTAAATCAATCCTTTAATGCCTGGTCTGGCAGTTTTAAAGGCAACCTTCAAAGCTTTCAGGTAACCACGTGTATTAAATAACAGGCCTTTGATATTTAGCCATGCCAACAACAATGGATTAAACGGCAGCAAGTAGATCGTACTGCTGAAAATATCCTTAAGATCGGTGCTAATCAGGTGTGCACTACCAGGCTTATTGGTAGACAAGGTGACAACCTCATGCCCCAATCGCCTTAACCCGGCGACCTCACGTTGTATGAAAGTATCCGTTGCTCTGGGGTAAATACTGGTGAAATAAGCAATTCGCATGTGTTCAACTCATCTGTTTTTGTTATAGATTAATTGGTGCAAGTCATCGCAAGACTAGGGTTTTAACGTCATCGCCCCAACCATCACTCCCTGTTTCGAGCAGAGGTCTGTGTGAGTGACAACCATAAGCTAAAGCATTGCCAGCATGGTTGCTCCCTCAGCATTCAGGGCTGATTCAGAGGTGTACTTTGTCGAGACAAACCTATGAAAGTAGCCCCGTCGCCAAGGTCAATGTTGTAATAGTAATTCATTCGCTTGATTAAACAATCAATCACTCAAGCATGTTTACTTGAGGGCAATCTTTGGGTTGGGAGTCTGCGACAATTTGACACTGCTCAGTGAGATACCAAGAGTGAACCACAAATACCATTCATAAATCAGATAATCAAGCATATTGTCTGAATATGACATGAATATAAACTGGACCAAAAGAATGATCATCATGAAAATCAATAATTTATTTCTATAGTAAACCGAGAACAGGGTTTTGAGATGTGCAAATAGCAAAAACAAAAAAGCGAGCACGCCAAAAAAGCCTAATTCAAAAAACAACTGCACATACACATTGTGAGCGTTAATTTCCACGGTTTGTAATTGAAAAGCATTGGCATGAACAATATTCGGTGAGTAATGAATAAAGCTGGATAAGCCATAACCGAAGAAGTAATGGGTCTTGGACATCCATAGCAAAGCGTCCCCCCAAACCTGCTTGCGCCAGGCGTAAGAATTCAAGCGGCCATAACCATTTGAGCCAAAGTCAGTCCCTTGTGCCAGGTCCATCACACGATCTCTCACGTCAGGAATAAGCAATCCCAACAAAGGAGCTAGCAAGACGGGTAACAGGAACTTTCTTTCGTGAAATGTGGCGTATAGCAAAAAGAACAGATAACAAGTCCCCCAAGTAGAGCGCGTTTTAGTCATGAGCAATAGAAAACATAGCAGCATGATATAAAGCGGCAAAAACTTGTTAAAGGTAGGTGACACAATGGAAGGTTTGGCGCGCCACAAATAAAAGCTTATCGTAATCACAATCACCAGATATGGCGCATAGGTATTAGGGTGTGGGAAGGTACTTTGTAAACGCATGCCCTCGTTAAGGGACAAATAATAGCCTCTCCAGCCCAGCGCCATGCTCAACAAACCATAAATGGTCGGGATAATTGATGAAAAGATAATAATTTTCATCCACTTGCTCAGATCCTCAGGCTTTTGTATTACATACATGCCGAGCGTAAACATGGAGCAATAAGACACAAATATGAGAAATATCTTCAGGCTGGGCACAAAGCCAGGCGCGTAAAATACCGATGCAAATGAGAGAACTAACAAAATAAACCATGAGAGCTTGATCGGCTCAAGCTTGAGATCGTGTTTTAAGGGGCGCTCAAATACCATGAGAATCGCGATAATAATAACCAGCGCATTCAGCACCGCCCCTAAACCAAAGCTGCCAAACTTGATCGCATTAAATACAGAATCCAAAGATGCTCGGCTGAGCACGACCAGAATAAAGAACACATTGCGATTCAGGATAAAAAGCAAACCCAGCAGCATTGCGACTGGTAACGCTGCCAGGATGACATAGAATTTGCCTACAAACTGGATCAGAAAAAAGGATACCAATCCGAAAAAGAATGCGGAAAATGTTGCTAGTAACAGCAAAAGGATGGTGGTTTTATGTTTTAGCAGACTGGTCACTGAAAACCCTTAGTTTTTCTATTTTTCGATGAGCGCAGACAATTACTCATACAAAACGACATTACTTTAATAAAGCGACGCTCACAAGCTGCCGCTGTTTAATTTTTCTTGAAACCCAGCTCTTCACGGCATACCACTCATCCAGATCGGGAGTGTTTTTCAAACGGAAACAGGCATATTTAAACAGCATTACCATCTCGTTTCTGGTGGTCATCACTGCTCTGAACGCCAACTCCCGGTGTAAACCTACAGAGGCTCCTATTCCCTTTTCAAGAGCGGACTCCATCTGGTTAAAGCGGTCAAGCAAATTAATACCGACTGCATCCTCTAGATTTAACACAGTGCCCCCATACGTACAAAAGGGTGCAGGGTCAAAATTTGGCAATTGATGGCGGGCACAAAAAAGCTCTGCAAGATACCTTGAAATTTTGATGGACAACTGAATCTGATCCATAAACTTTTTGGCCCCCACATTCCCACCATGCCATCGGTACTTTATCAGTACTTCATCAATATTCAGGCACTTGCCCAACACCCCAAGCTGGCCAAATAAATAATAATCTTCGGCAAGACCATTGACAGTCAAACGCTTAGACTCAGGCAGCAGTTTTACAAAATCAATACCGTAGCGGATCCCCATTTGTTCAATCGCCGAAAAGCGCATTGTCACAGTAGGATGAATCATCGGATTTTTAAAGAAAAAAGCCGCTTGCAGTCGATTAGGTAGCGTGGGCGCCTGAATAAACCCTGTTTCATTACCTGCCGCATCAATTTTTATGGCATGCCCCCCGACCACGACAACCTCAGGATGGCTTAAAAATGCATCCAGTGTTTTTTGCATACGGTCAGGCATGGCAACATCATCCGCATCATGGCGCATGACATATTCAGCACGGCATAGCTCTAGCCCTTTGTTGAGCAAGCCAGACAATCCAACCGCGTCCAAGAACTGATGTACCTCAATACGCGCATCTAGCTTCGCAAAGTCTTGTGCCATTTCAAGGCTACCATCTGTCGAGCCATGATCAAGTACCAGCAAACGCCAATCCTTGTAAGTCTGATCAATCAGGCTTTGAATCGCCTCTGCAAGGTAATCAGCGCCGTTTTTCACCGGCAATAAAATATCAAAAGTAGCCATGATTAATGCGTTAAATATGTCTTAAAAATATTTCGACTTTTTCACCGGTTTTTGGTATCTGGCTGCATACAACTCTCTTGCAATGGCCATGTGCAATTTAGCCCGCATCGGATGCCGCCTCAACTTAGCAAAGCCTGCGCGCATTATCCTGTACAGAATATAATGCCATCCCAACAGTTTTGGATGTGTAAAATAAGCCAACGCTACGAATTCGTTGACTATTTTTTGATCGTTGACATAACTGTTCAGGTATTTCACGTCATAAGAGATCACACGATAAAAATAGGCATCCTGCGTTCTTAAATAATAAGCTGCCCATTCCTGGTCTTCGGCTGAAAATACATCTTCCCGGAAAGGACGCACTTTAATAAAGTGCGTTGCCAGCAAGGTGCATGAGTTGGATGCTGCAAAACGCATCCCAAAGTTCTTCTTATCCACATAGTCTGGAATCCATTGTTGCGACGCCATATGACCTGGGGTTAAACAAAAACCAAGATAGGCTTTGTGGTCAAAACTATGTAACGCCAGCCCACGCTCAATCAAGGTCGGGTCTTCAAGAATGACATGGGAGCTGATAATCAGCACCAAATCCGTCTCTACATTATCAACTCCGATATTGATCGCCTTTGAATAATTAAAAGCCTCATCCGGGTAATCCACCACCTTGAATCCCAGCTTTTTAATTTCTGCTTTTTGTTTGGGATCATTGGAAGAATCTACCAGTACATAATCAGTCGGCGGAACTGTTTGTTTGTTTAAAGCCGCAATCACCTCATTGAGCAGCGGCAAACTATTATAGGTTCTAATCAATGCTGTATATTTAGCCATAAATATACCTCTTGATTAAACTCACAATCGCGGACGTATCCCCTGTTAACTTTCGCGCAAACAAAACCTCACCTTTCCCGTAATTTGAACATTGCATAAAGTATTGTCTATTTTTTTTAAGTTTTTCTACATGATCTACCGTCATGTTTTCCGGGCTAGACTTACCCGGTTGCCAATCACTATAAGTCAAACTCCGGGCCAAAGAATCAGCATAAGGAGAGTTACCAATGATTGTCTGAAAAAACATTTCATCTGGAACCACCACTTTTTGATATAAACGGACAAATTCAGGGTGATTTTTAATAAAATCGAAAATATATTCGCAAGCATCACGCGTTAAAGCCCACCATTGAGCGCCAGCATAAGGGGTCAACCCACCTAAAGCCGCTTGATAGTTACGCTTAAACCCGGCAAAACCAAGTTTTTTCAGCAGTCGGTAAAGCCGACTTTTTATTTTTTTATATTTCCCTTCAATATTGTAATCCTCTAACAGCGCCAGCGACTTACCTGCCGCCAAATTAGGCATTTTTAATGTACTGATAAACTGCTTACCCGCATTAGCGCTAAAAAAGTCCTGAATATACGCCGTAGACTGAATGGGATAATCAGCACCGCTCAACAACACCAGATAATCATACCCACTTGCTGCAGCCAATGCCTGCTGCATTAACGCAAGCGTTGCCTCTACCTGTGAAAATGTCCCCCAATAAACCGGCACCCTTTGGGTACTAAAAAAAACCTGTGGGCCAGCTAAGTGGATAAACTCATCCAGGTTAGACTTTTTATCAATATGTACAAAAAAGTCAGTGTCGCTCGTTTTTAGCCCTTCAATCAATCGCCCCAGGTGTGCAGGATTATTGTGTGCCAAAATCAAATAAGCAATTTTCATATGTTCACCGTGCAATCAGTAATACTTAACTGCTTTTTTATTTCTACAGTCCCTAAATATCTTAAATACCGTTTTTGGCAGAAAACCTGCCTTTAAAAAATAGCCCACATCTGCTGGTTCAAATTTAAACCCATAATAGTCAGAGTAAACCTGTCCCGCCAACTCACAGCATACTAAATGATTAGTTAAAAGATCATGCTTGGCGGCAAACTTTACAAATGAATTGAGAATGCGCGATTTGTTCAAACGTGAAATCCGGTCACCCCTTGGGGTGATATCAAATACATAAGAATTCACATCCAGCAACCGGGCGGTACCATTCACTTTTAAAAAGCGATAGAAAAACTCCAAATCCTGCCAGGCCGGCATCGTTTCATCAAACAACCCTGCCTTCAGATAATTTTCACGGGTAGAAAATAACTGATTACCGACATGGTTAGCTGTATGCAGATCCATAAAATCAACCGAAGAGACTTTTTTGGAATAGCTAAACTGACCATCGTTGCGGTACTTATAATTGACGAACAAGGCCGAAAACTCAACCGCTGACTTTTTTAAAAGCTGCCAATAATCCAATAGCGCGGCCAAATGATAAGGCTCAAACTCATCATCATCATCCAGGCCAGTCACAAACTCCCCTTGTGCCTGCTTGATAGCCATATTTCTCGCAACGCAAGCGCCTTTACTTTGGCTGTTGGATAAAAACTTAACCCGCGTATCTTTGGTAGCAAGCTCCGTTAAATAAGATTTGGTGCCATCGGTAGAAGCATCATCAACCACAATCACCTCAACCTCGCGGTGCGTTTGATTGAGCACAGACTCGATTGCCGCCTGCAACATATCCAGGCGGTTTCTTGTAGGAATATAGATAGAGACTAGCAATAGTTTTCCATTCTGAAGCGGTTATGTTCTGGCGAATTTGCTTTTGAGACTTATAAATGGTTTCTCAAAAAAATGATAAGAGAGGGGTGCAATCAAAAGTACACAAAAGATCCCAACACTCTGACTTGGTGGCCAAAAAACACCTGGAGTACGCTCTGGGCCTGTAGCCAAGAACAAGCCCTGATACATATAGATTCCGTATGAAATTAAACCTAGGTAGCGCAAAGATTTATTTTCCAACAATTTCACTATTCTACTTTTTTGATTTGCATAAACATACAGGACAAATATACAAAGACCCATAGCTCTTAGGAGCGACGCAATTACTAATTTAGAACTAGGAAAGTCAGTAAATAATAATGATGATGAAAGATAAATTAATAGACCAATAAAAAGCAAACGTCTGTTTAAAAGGCTAATCACCTTTTCACCAGCCTCTTTACTGTGTACCAAAATAGAAATCAAACACCCAAGAAGAATATTGTACCCGCCTACAAAGCTCCAACGCTCAATAAAATATAAATCTGAATAGTGTGATTTAAGGAGTAGGAAATATAAAACCTGTGCGGCTAAAACTGCAAGAAATAACACAATTAATCGTGAGCCTAACTTCCATGAAACTAATAAGATAAATACAAAAGGCCATAGCAAATAAAAATGCTCCTCTACTGCCAATGACCATGTATGACCAAGGAACGGGGTATAAGACTCTTTAGGTATAAAGTTGTAAATGTATAAATAAGAAAAGATAAGAGATTTTAAATTAGTTACCTTTTGATCAATTGCGAATAGGATTGTACTAATCACCAAAAATAAAATATAAAGAGGAAATATTCTTAGTGCTCTTCTAATAAAAAAATCTTTAATTGAAATCGCCCCTGTTTTTCTATGCTCTTTAATCAAGAGCATCGTAATCAGAAAGCCGGATAAAATGAAAAATGCTTGAACACCAGCGGTACCACTCACCAAAGACTTGATAGCAGGATTCATTAAATGAATCCCCTCCAGAATGTTATAAAAATGCAAATGTGTTAAAACTACTGCAATGACAGCCAGTCCTCTAATACCATCAAATCCAAGTACCTTATTCATAATTTTATAAAACAAATATCCTATTCATAAAAACCAACTACGAAAGCATATAAACTTGTGAAAATAAATTGTATGACTATCTTCCGTTAATTAATCTTCATAAACGGAATTAAGTTTAATAGCCTGCAGAACTGAATCATGATTACTTTTGATAAAGCTAGGTCCCATTTGACTAAGTTTGATTAAATCACTCTCATCATTTAAGAGCTCGGTTAAAAGAACGATCAATCTATTAACATCGCCCTCATCGAAAACAAAACCAGTAATACCATCGTTAACCCCCTCGCCAGCAGCGCCGGATGCTGATGTCACTACGGGTACTCCCATGGCTTGTGCCTCGAGTAACACGATTGGTAGGCCTTCGGAATCACCATTTTTTGCACGTATGCTAGGTAGGCAAAATATGCGGCTTGTTTCAAGCTCAGACTTAACAACAGACGAGGGTTGAACACCTTTAAAGTCAACGTTGATTTTTAGAGTGCTGGCAAGCTGCTGCATGTCTTGCAACATAGGTCCATCACCTATCATTACGAGTTGTGCGTCTGGTATCTGCTTCTGCACCTGTGCAAAAGCTTTTATAAGCACATCAGGCGCTTTTTTCTCGACCATGCGGCCTACAAAGAGCACCTTGAGCGGACGTTGAGCAATCGGGATCGGTGAAGGTGGAAAGTCATCAGGATTGATGCCTAAATAAATCACTTTGACCTTATCTGCCGGGATATCAAATTGCGCAGTGGCAATATTTTTGAGGGCGTTTGATACGGCAATAAAGGATACATCTGGGTCATTGGCCATTTGTGAAAGTCTGGCGGGATAATCCCGCATGCCCTCGCCCATTTGCCCAGAAGCCCAAACCTCTGGATAAACGGAGACATCGTAGCCATGCAACGTGACGACCAGTTTTATTTTGAGCGCCTTTGCAAGCTTGTAAGCTTCGAGCGCATCGACAGCAAAATGGGCGTGAATAAGACTGGGGTTTAATGCGCTTGCTTGCTCCAAAACATATGGCTCCACAAGATCACGGTTCAAAATACTATTCACTTTTCTTTTGAGCTTGGCGAACAGTGAAAGCTTTTGCGGCGGCTGGCAGATGTGATGTTTTAGCCCTGTAAGGTCTAGCGAATTAGCACTTTTCTCTAACCCAAACAGAATAGCATCCCACTCTTTGATTAATGAGACTTGTGACTTGATGAAAGTCTCTGAAGGTGGGAGAAGGCTGTGGCGATAAACCAGGACAGTTTTTTTCATGTCTTTTGAATCCTTGGCATTTTTATTTTCAAGCTACCTAGCAGTGTCTCCCAGGATGCAGGAAACATAACCTTGATGATACCCAGATAAGTAGCCCCGCCAAAAAGCACTTGCAACATTAATGTTACAATGAAACTATGCCGGTGAATTGAGTATATGTTGACTAACGTAGCAGCCAGCAACATGACGGAGGTAGCAACAATGGCTGGCTGGAGCCGGCCTATGAGCTCGTTAAAGCTGGAGTTTGCCAAACGGATCACCAGATAAAAATGGGGGATGACAATCAAGATATTGGCAATGAAATAGTATTTACACATCACCTTAATGTCGTAGAGCGATCCCAAGTAAAAGGCTGCGACCTGAAGTACAGCGGAATAAAATCCAAGTCTGAACAGTGTGTGCGTTTTACCTTTGGCCATGAACACAGTCCCTGTCGTGCTATTAATCGACTGTAAGGCCCCCGTCAGGCAAAGCCAGTAAAGTAGGTCTATAAGTCCAAGCCATTTTGTCCCGTAAATAGCGTTTACAAAAGCTTCGCGGCTTGCCCATAAGCCAAACATCATGGGGAAAGTGATTAAGCTCACATATGACAAAGCACTAAAGTAAGTGTTTTTAAATGCCTCTTGATCGTGCTGTAATTGACTTAAAACAGGGAATAATGCTCGGTTTGAAACATAAGTGATTGTTTGCAAGGGCATTAACATCAACTTCATGCTTGTGGAGTAAAGTCCCAGTGCTGTTGTACCCAACAATTTACCAACGATAAATACGTCGAGATTTCGCGAAAAGAAATTAATCAGGTTAAAGCCTGTGAGGTTTGCACTAAAACCAAACATGGCGGATACGCTTTGATAAGAGGCTTTGAGCGAGGGTCTCCAGTCGTTTAGTTTGAGCACCCAGGCGAGATATAAAGGCGCCACAATTAAACTGGGGATTACCAGACTGTAAACGCCAAAGCCTGTGAGCGCAAAAGTGAGCGTAATGGCAAAGGTGATGAAGTTTGTTACGGCCTCAATAATCGCTAACTCTTTGAAACGCCCTTCTCGCTCCATGATACAGCCAGGAACGATCCCCACCGAGGAAATTGGAAAGCCAATGGCAACCAATATCAATATCCACTTGAGATCTGGCTCGTGGTAGTAATCTGCAATAAACGGGGCAGTGATGGCGATGAGCGCCAGCAGGAAGAGCGACATGCCAAAAGAAATGACAAAGGCCGTATTTTTGTGCTCGTCTGTCAGAGTCTTGGTTTGTATCAGTGAGGCGCCTATGCCTAAATCTTTAAACAGGCTGATAAACGCCATCACCGAAGATGAAAGCGCAACAATGCCGTAATACTCGGGCTTTAATAGCCTGGCGAGTATGGTGACACTTAATAGCTGCACGCCAAGTCGCACAATTTGCGAAATGGCCAGCCATCTGGCATTACTGGAAACCTGATTCATGAAGTGATGCTTTGTATAATGGGCCTTAACAGACCCGTTTAGAGAAGTGCTGCTTAGTCGCTACCAAACAGGTCTCTGGTAAAGACTTTGTCTTGGACGTCGCCTAGTTCACTGGTCATGCGGTTACTGATAATCACATCCGAGATTTTCTTAAACTCGTTGAGGTCATTGATGACTTTTGAGTTGAAAAAAAGTGATTCCTTCAGCTCTGGCTCAAAGACGACGACTTCAATACCTTTGGCTTTGATGCGTTTCATGATGCCTTGAATACTGGAGGCGCGGAAGTTGTCCGATCCGGCCTTCATGATGAGACGGAACACGCCCACCGTTTTGGGTTGGAGCTTGATAATCGTATCTGCTACAAAGTCTTTGCGCGTAGTGTTGGATTGCACGATGGCATTAATGAGGTTTTGCGGGACAGACTCATAGTTGGCCAGCAGTTGTTTGGTGTCTTTGGGCAGGCAATAGCCGCCATAGCCAAACGAAGGATTGTTGTAGTGGTTGCCAATACGGGGGTCGAGACATACGCCGTCGATGATCTCTTTGGTGTTGAGTCCATATTTAATGGCATAGCTGTCCAGCTCATTAAAATAAGCCACCCGCATCGCGAGGTAAGTGTTAGAGAAAAGCTTAATGGCTTCTGCTTCTGTGCTGTCAGTGAGCAATACCTGAACATCTGGTTTGAGGCAGGCAGCTTTTAACAACTCTGCAAATGCCGCTGCATCCTCGGTTCTGTCACCCACAATAATTCTTGAGGGATACAGATTATCGTAAAGTGCTTTGCCTTCGCGCAAAAACTCTGGGGAGAAAATAATATTTTGGTTTTGATGCTTTTCTCTGGCTTGCTTTGTAAAACCCACGGGGATGGTGGATTTGATAATAATGATCGCCTCGGGCGCCATGGCGGTAACATCAGCCAAAACCTGGTCTACTGAGCTGGTATTAAAGTAGTTGGTTTCCGGGTCATAATCGGTGGGTGTGGCGACGATGACATATTTGGCACCTTTGTAGGCAGCTTGTTTGTCGAGTGTTGCCGTCAGATTAAGGGACTTGCTGGCAAAAAAAGATTCGATTTCCTTGTCTGAAATCGGTGATTGACGGTTATTGATTAATGCAACTTTTTCCGCAACCACGTCGAGCGCGACGACTTCGTGTGTTTGAGATAATAATGTGGCTAAAGACAAACCAACATATCCGGTACCAGCAATACAAATTTTCATAACATCACTCTCAACATCTAAATAAAATCTTATTGCGTTGAGCGGGTCTTTATGGGACTAGCAGCTTGGGGTGCTTTGACTCAACTTCTTTGACAAATGCTTGAAGAAACTTTTCATGCAGCGCATACGCCTGTGCGGTTTTGGATTCGTCCGTAACTATATTCGACACCCTAACCAGAATGCCATCATCCAATCTACCTTTTAACAGTCCATCTTTGATGATTTTCAGGCGCATCTGCAATCCTGAGGTCAGGGTACTGTCCCCGACACGAATCCAGTAGCTGACGGCCTCTTTATGATTCTGACCAACATAGAGTTGTTGTTTGCCCACCACTGGAGCAAGGCTGGACAGACCATCAAACCGTTTCTCCTGAGATGATAACATTTGATAACCTTGTGCAGGATAACAAATATCAGGCTGGTGAACTTTAACATCCTGACGCTGTTCTTTAGCATAGGCCAAAGCGACCATAATTTGGTTGCCCTGCTTGTCCGCGTAGGCTCGCATCAGCGTATCGTCATACAGTTGATTAATCAAACTGCGTTCATCACTCACCATACTCACTTGCGGCGTAGACTGTTCAACTTCGGTCCACTCGCCAATCACATGCGGGATATTGTGTTCAAAATCACTGGCAACCGCGGCGTAGTGTTTGTGTGGCTTGAGTGCAATGGCCAAGACTAAAAACGCAGCGCTCAGCAATAGAACTTTAAGCGCTGTGGAGAGCTTTAATGCTGGCAACTTGAGTAACAGATCTTTCATGATTAAGACTAGTCTGTGCTTAATAGGCGATTGATTTTAAATTTCTCGGCAATGCGCTGGATCAGGGCATCGACAGCAATAATCAGAATCAACGCTGTTAAAAAAAGCACCATGCCAGAGAAGTTATGCAAGAAGCCTTGTCCCGCCTCATCCCCCATGTGGTAGGTGATTAAGGCAAGGGTACAGACCCTGAGCACATTGGAGGTGAATGAGATAGGTACAATCAGCACAGCGAGCAAGACGTTACGCAAGAAAGCCTGATGATTAATCACATTGATGTAAAGCAAACCAATTGCTTCCAGGGTGAACAGCGAGTTAAGCCCAGCACAGGCATCTGCAACCAGCAGTTTATATTGACCGATTTGTAAAATGACGCCTGAACGGGCAATCGGATAGTCCAAGGCGTATAGTAAATAATCAGCTGCATAAGACACGGCAATTTTCATCGGCTGGGTGATGGTATCAATGACCGACGCTGGCCATGGCATCAGGAAAATAAAGAAAAACAGTGCAAACCAATATTTATAGGCAATTTGCAATCCAAATATCATGCAAATCAAACCACATAATATGAACACGAGTGAAAGAATTGAAAAGATATAAACACTTTGTGAGTACCCTACGATGTAGATGCAGCTCCCCACTAAAACAAATAGCCAGCCCAGCATCGGAGCCGGCGAAAAACGCAGGTTTGGTGACGACAGTATTTGACGGGTTTTAAAATAAAAAAACCATATCCCGATGCCAAGAACGATAGGCCCATGTGATTGGGTATCACTACTCCAGACGGTGACGAATAAGTCATAAAATACGGGTGCAAACAGAATCAGGACAGCAAAAAGCAGAGCGCCATAAGCCAGAAGCTTGTGCTTTTGTGCTACGTCATCAAATATCGGAGCGCTTGTCATGTTAGCCCGCATTTAATGCGACTTGCACTTCAATCCCCAGCGCACGACATGCTTCAACAGCCGCTTGTGTATCATTAAAAACGGTTTTGTGAAGTTGTGTTGAAATAAGCACCCCGCCCACTTTTTTAGCCACGATCTGCGCATCGGATGACTCAAGAATTGGGGAGGTATCAATGATCACTACATCAAATTGTTTGCTGACAGTGGCGAGCAGTTCATCCAGCGTTTCTTTATTGAGTAATTCTTGCGGGTTGGGTGGAATTGCACCGGAAGTCAACACACTCAGATTAAGTAAAGACGGGATTTTGACTAGAGTGTCCAGGGATGCGCGGCCAACCAAAATATCCGACAATCCGTGCGCGGTATTCAAGTTAAATAACTTCTGTTGTTGGGGGGCTCTCAGGTTCGCATCAATTAACAGGGTACGTTCACCTAACTGCGAAAAGACAATCGCCAGATTTGCAGCCAGATGACTTGCGCCATCTGGCTCTTTGGCAGATGAAATTGCAATCGATTTGAATCCTCGCTCCAGCCAACGCAATGTAAGCTGTGTACGGAGTGATCGTAAGGATTCTACCTGTTTGGAAAAAGGATCAAAGGCTGCAATCAAGGTTCGGCTAAAGCTGGCATTGTCAGGTGATAGATAGGGATAGTCGAATTGATAGGACAGCGCCTGATTGATATCCTCCATGGTTATAAAACCGAGCGCCATTGCAGCCTCACCAAAACGCATAGACTTTTCTTTTTGGAATTTGAGGATCCGCTCTGCATCTTTATCAGTAATTTTGCCCATATCGAGCAATAAATGACCAATACTTGAAGACATTGTTTTTGTTTGACTATTTTGGTCTGCTTGAATATTCATACACAATCACTTTTGCTATGTAAATTGATGAGTAAAATCTGGTGCGTTTTAAGCCGACTTAATCGTAAACTCGTAAACTGGAATATCACCCAGCGAGAGAATGTCATGCTTGCTACGAACGCGACGATCCAGATATTCAGCCACGAGTGCAAACAGGCAGCCCAGTATCGTACCAACAACCAAAGAAAACGGAATAATCAGTAACAAACTTGGATTGCTTGGTGCGGAAGGAGGTGTCGCCGTTTGCAATATCGCAATATCGGCCTGATTGGATTGACCTTCCAAAAGTGTTTGGCTAAAGCGATTATTGACGGCTTCCATGGCGTTTTGTGCAAGCTCAACTTCCTTTTCAAGAATCATCAACTCTGCGCGCGCACGATTCAACTCAAGCACTCTTTGCTTCTGCTTTTCAAGCTGTACTTTCGCATCAGCGAATCGTTGCGAGTTGATATTGGCATTATTGCTAAGACTAGTAACTGCTCGATCAATCTCGGTTTGTAACTGACTTCTGAGTTTAGCCACTTCAGCTTCGGCAGAGATGTAGGAAGGATGATTTTTACTGTACCGCTGTGACAATTCAGCCAGTTTTGACTCGGCATTGACAAGATTAATTCTCAAGCTTTGCACCGTTGGATTCTGCGCAACATCTGGTGAATCACTCATATTTTTGGCAGCATCATTTCTTCTTGAGTTAGCATCGCTATACTGGGATTGCATCATACTGTACTGTGATGACAGATCTCTCAACTTTCCTGTTTCGACGTCCAACGCTTCTTGTACGCTCGTCATCCCATGTTCTTGCTGGTACTTTGAAAGTCTTTCCTGAGCCTGCTGCAAGTTATCCCTCAAGACTTTTGTTTGCTCAGACAAATAAACAGATGCTTTGATCGCAGGATCCATCTTGAGCTTTAAACTCATGGCGATGTAAGACTCAGCAAATGCATTTGCCATCGTTGCGGCAAACGTAGGCTCAACGCCTTTGTATAAAAGACTGATAACACTACTTTCTTTGGATGGGCTGACCTCAAGTTTGCTGGAGAGACGATCCGCCAGCCAGCTATTAATATCGGCATCCCCTTTTCGACCTTTGGTGGCCTTGGCAAAATCTTGCTGGATCGTGGGAATGTCTGCCAGCTTGAGGCGTTTAACGACATCAATAGCAACACTTTTACTCTTGATGATCTCTACTTGAGTGCCCATATACCCTGGCAGCAATTGCGCTGGTAATGAAGTACCTGTGACAGGGTCTACCCCTTTGTAATTGAGCAGTACAGTAGCCGTAGCTAGATAATTCTTTGGCATCAGCATGCTAATGACGACAGCGGTGAGCAATGTAACAATCGCAACAAGGACTACCAAGTAGAGTCTAATTTTAAGAATAATTGCAAGTTGTGAGAAATTCATAATTAACGCCTAATAATCTAGAGCAAGCTCTCTTCGATGAACAAGACATCTTCATCTTTTAATGTGGTAGTAAGGTCAGAAGATTGTTTGACGAGTGCGCCTTCGGCATTTTTGCGATGTAACTTCACAGATCTTTGGGTGCCACGCGTTGTTAAGCCTCCCGCTTTGGCGATCGCTTGCATAATGGTCATGTTCTTATCAACTTTATACATACCTGGACGTTGCACTTCACCGTAGATATACACTTGTGGTGCTTTAGGAATATAAATTACATCGCCGGGCACGAGGTCTTTGTTAATCTCGCTCGCAGGCGCTCTGAAAAGTTCATCAATATTGATTTCTTCAGTCACTGCTGAACCGGAACGAGAAGTTGTGAAGAAAAATGTTTCAGCTGCATTTTCATTCGCGCCCCCTGCTAGAGCAATAAAATCGCTAATTTTGCGTGTACCGCCTTGTATACCATACTTTCCAGGACGAAGAATCTGCCCTGCAACCGTGATATCCCTCACACTGATATAAATGGTTTCACCTCCAACAAGGTTGATATCTTGAGCGTTGAGATTTTTACGCTCCATCACCTCATTCAAGTTGTATTCACTACGCTTGTCACCGCGGACAACAGTGATAATTTCTGACGCCTCCGAAGTAAGCCCGCCAGCTTCAGCCAGGATATCTTTCACATCTGTGGGACGTGTAACAGGGTATCTGCCCGGCTTGAGAACGCCACCCAGGACAGAAACGCTTTTACTCATGAACTCAAGAATCAGGACAGAGACTTGTGGGTTGGCGATAAAACCGCCACGCTTGAGTTGTTCTGCAATTTTCCTTTCGGCTTGAATGGTTGTCAGCCCACCAACGGCGACCTCCCCAATCAATGGTAGTGTAATCTGCCCATCTTCAGCCACCCGAGTTTCACGGGTAAGATCAGCATCCCCATAGACGGTGATCTTGACAGCATCGCCAGCCCCTAGTGTGTAATCAGCTTTTGCCGTCAAGCTAAAAATAGCGATCACTGCAATCAATAAGTATCTTAAATAATGCATCATACTCGTGTTCTCTTCTCTCGATTTATCTGAATAAAGCCCGGAAAAAACAGGCCACTACAAATCATTATGACCTTTACAGACAGTGCTCATCTTTAATTAATAACGATAAAAACTACAGTTACGCTGCCATGCCCCTAAATTTAAATTCAGTTTGCAGCTAGTTTTGTGACTCATCAACCATTTGAACTATTAGTTAAACAGAATATGCACTAAAAAATGGGCCGAACCATCTTTAGAGTATAGCCTTGCTTAAGGCATCCATACAATTTTAATAATAATGAGGCCTGTAAAAGCAATGGACTTCTCGCACCAAGTATCAGTTAACAATCAAAGACTCAAATCAACATTGATATAAGTCAGTGTATCGTCGTAACTGAAATTCGCTAATGTTGAATTACGGTGTGATTTGGACGTACTTAAGGAAAAGCCTACATTTTTTATCGGAACCCATCTTAAGGTGGCACCATAAGAAGTGTCTTTATCCAGTCGACCACTGGAACCAAATTGCCCTCTCCCGCCAAAATCACGCTCTCCGTATTGGGCATTAACCCCGGCTTGAACTTTAGAGGTAAGGTTATAGATTAAACGGCCACTTACCGAGTCTGTTAAGGAGTAGGCTGTGTTAATTGTCTCGTATGGGGCAAGCATTCTGGATACATTAATGGTGGACTTTAGTTTGCCAGTAAGCGTCAACTCGTAATCAACATATCCAGTGACCGCAGAATAATTTCTAATCGTAAAGTTGTTATATTCTCGTTCCAGATACCCTAGCTTTGCATTTAATTTGCTACGTCCTTCATCTGCCATAAAGAAGTTAGCCTCGTACTCCTGTTCCTCGTAGCCATTATCAAAAGCAATAACAGGGTTTAATGGACGTTTTTTATATTCGGCATTGCGTCTATGACTTTGGAGTGTTATTGAGGTACCAGAAGGAAACTGGTAACTGACACCAGAATCAAAACCCGATGAATCAAAGTCACTAATCGCGGTAAAAGCAGCACTGTTAGATAGGTTTGATTGCGTAAAACCTAACAAGCCACTCCAAACATTATGTGGAGAATAGCGTACCTGCAGCTGGTTATCGGTTTGCGTCCGTATATTCAGTACGCTACTACGAAAATCACCAAAGTTATTCTGACTTTGATAGCGCTGCGTAGACAGTGAACCTGTGAGGCTTGGCGTCAGAGACCATTGCCACGCGCCATTATAGTTTTTTGCCGTGAAGTCCAAAAAGTTACTGACATCATACTTGTAATCAGTCATTGAAACATCAAAAAGTACTCGTTGCAAAGAGTAGGTTTTATCTAGCTTTATACCCAGAGTCGTTGTTGTGATCTGATCTGAAATCTCGTTGCTTGCACGTCTAAACAGGTTACTGTCATAAGTCTTGTTTACAGTAGCTCTAAATTGCAAGGTATCCAGCTCATCAGCCTTGGCTGAGAGTGAAGAAAATAAAAGTACTACCGCAATGTATACGGGAAGTGAACTTTTGATTTTAATTCTGCGATATTGCTTGATGGATGGCATTAGAAATAAGCAACTGTAGATATAATTCTTACCGTATTCTAACCTGTAAACATACTATTTTTAGTATTAGATTTTAACTTTTTGATCACAGTTTTTAAAAAGCTGTCATCAAAACATAAAATTAATGCGTAATTCTAGCGACGGTGTGCATCACATCAGTGGGGCGTTGTAAGGTTGATTGTGATTCATCTTTAATTTGGTTAAACTCTTCCGAGAACATCAAAATCTACAATCATGAAAAACGCCATTAAACCCCCTATTCGAACAATTGCAGGCTTATCGTCAGGCCCACGCAGCCCTCTCTATTTTGTTGAGTCCATTGTTGAGCCCTTAGTCATGGTTTTTTTCATGTGGGGAATTTTCATCTACTTTGAAGATAGAATTCCAATTTCGATCTTTTTCACCTCGATCCTGTTGTTTTCTGTCACGTTTCCCAGCGGGGCAAAAATTAGACTTGGTTTTTGGAAAATGTCACGTGATGTGATATTCCAATGGCTACTGTTGGCTGGGATGGTGCTCATTTTTGCCAAAATCACTGACTACATCAGCCTATTTACCCCAGAAATCATATATACCTGGCTGATAGGGACGCCTGTTGCTCAAATTCTGGGGCTGACTGCATTAAAAGAACTCTCTCCCTTCTTTATTCGCCTACAAGGCCCAAGTAAAAATGCAGTGATTATTGGACTCAATGAGCAGGGCCTTGTCGTCGCTAACAATTTATTGGCGGATGATTACAGTCGCGTGAATGTGCTCGGCTTTTTTGAGGACAGATCTCCCGATCGTGCACCTCAAAATCACGGTTACAATTTATTGGGCGCCTTGACTGACATCCCTGCCTATTGTAAATCTCACCAGATTCATACCATTTACATTGCGCTTCCGATGTCTAGCCATCCGCGCATTTTGAAACTGCTAGATGATCTGAAAGATACCACCGCATCTATTTATTTTGTGCCAGATATTTTTGTGACGGATTTGATTCAGGGGCGAGTTTCAGACGTTAATGGTATTCCAGTTGTTTCTGTTTGTGAGACGCCTTTTACAGGCGTAGACGGCATGATTAAACGCACGGCAGATATTTTGTTCTCGCTGTTTGTGCTGATATTAATCTCACCGATTTTGCTGATCGTTGCTGCAGGTGTAAAGCTGACCTCTCCTGGGCCAGTCATTTTCAAGCAACGGCGCTATGGACTGGATGGCCAGGAAATTTTGGTGTACAAATTTCGCTCCATGACCGTCACAGAAGATGGTAGCAAGGTAACGCAAGCGACTAAAAATGACCAGCGCATCACGCCTTTAGGTGCTTTTTTACGCAAAACCTCGCTGGATGAGCTTCCACAATTTATTAATGTGCTACAGGGTCGCATGAGTGTCGTAGGACCACGCCCTCATGCGGTAGCGCATAATGAAGAGTACCGAAAATTGATTAAAGGCTATATGGTACGACATAAGGTAAAGCCTGGCATCACAGGCTGGGCGCAGGTGAACGGTTTTCGTGGCGAGACCGACACATTAGAAAAGATGGAGCAGCGCGTACATTATGATTTGGAATACTTGCGCAATTGGAGCCCTCGCCTAGATATGCTGATTGTAGCAAAAACGATATGGTTAACCGCTGTTGGTCAAGAGGGGGCTTATTAATTCAAATCTAAAATGCCTTCAGGTTTCTGCCTTTATAGAGCTTTCTCAACAAAGCGCCCATTTCATGTCTGAAGCACACTGCATAGATCAGTACTTGCATAATGAAGCCAATCATGACCAGATAAGCCAATAAAAAGAAATCGACCTTATGGTAATGACTCCATATAGTTAAGAGTTTTTGCACAAACAGCACGACACCGCTCGTGATAATCACCTGTGGCATGAAAGAATATAGCGTTTTAATCACTGTCAAGTGGCATTTAAACGCAGATGTAAAAATAAATACGCTGCCAACCACCAGACTGGCATAAAAATAATACTCTGCGACACCGACGACCCCATACTTACTGCCAGCCACAAAAGCAATCACATGTACTAAAGACGAGAAGACTGCCAACTGCATGAGTAGTTTTGTCTTGCCCTGAGCCATCAGAACAGTTCCTGAAGCATAAGAAATAGACTGAATAAAACCGACAATCGCCAACCAGGCTAGTACATCGGCCACTGCGCTCCATTTGCTACCAAAAATAACCATGACAAAAGGCTCTCTTAGTGCGAACATCAGACCCATAAGAGGCGCCGTGATCAATGAAATTGTTTTTAATGACTGCAAATAAAGTGCGCCCATTTCCTCAAGCGCCGCCTGTTGGCGGCTCATAATTGGTAGTAGCGCACGGATAGAGGCATAAGTAATATTCTGAACCGGGAACATCATGATTCTATAAGCCATAGAATAGATCCCCAATGGGGTCGCCCCAAGTAATCGGCCAATAATAAGCGTATCCGCATTACTGGAAAAATACGAAACAAACTGATATGCCGACATATGGCCTGTAAATGGAAGCAACGCTTTTAACTCAGTCCAATTGGGTTTGCCATGCGGTCTCCAGGGGGAAATAAACCACAATTGTCCGGAAGTGATTAGTACCATCAGCACAGCCTGTATGACGAGGCTGTATACGCCAGCCCCCATGAGCGCAAAGATAATGGCAAAGACCATCGCAATCACAGAGGCATTAATGTCGATAATCGCTAGCTTTTTAAATTGCGACTCCCTCTCAAGCAATGCTTGATGCGAGATTGTAGAGCCTGACAAAGGGAAAATCAGCGCCAGTATCACTAGAATAGACTCAAGTTTTGGCTGGTTGAAGTAATGTGAAATGAGGGGGGATGCCAAAATAATGGCCAAAGTAATGCAAGTGGCAAATAAGACGTTAAACCAGAATACTGTATTGATAATATTGTGGTTAATGTCTTCCTTTTGAATTAAAACGGCTGATGTCCCCTGATCTCTCAACAAAAAGGCAAAAGTCGTCACCATACTTGCCATGGCCATCAAGCCATAATCATAGGGAGGTAATATTTTCGCTAATACAAAAAGATTAGCGAGCTGAGAACCTATTCTGGAGAATTGCGAAATGGCGACCCATTTCGCATTAGCGAGTGCTCTCATAGTGGCCTTGAAGATACATTTTTATCGATTGTATATTTTCAATTTGACAATTTACTTACATTCGATTGTTAATTATAGTAAATTAAAAATTTATGTAAATTTTATTAAATTGAACATCAAGACGAATCATTTAAATTGAAGTAATGCGCTGGCAGTAAAAATCCACTTTTTCTAAGACCTCATTCAAGAAACTATCTTTTACACAATCAATGGCAAAAGTATCTGTCATTTGTCTTAACCAAGTGAGTTGTCTTTTTGCTAACTGTCGTGTTGCATAAACACCTTTGTCAGCCAAAGTTGGTAAATCCATTTGATCATTTAGAAAGTGCAGCACTTGCCGGTAGCCGACACAGCGCATACTGGGTGTTTCTTCGGTGAGTTGTGGGTACACTTCCAGCAGGTGTTGAACCTCCGCAATAAAGCCTTGTTTCAGCATGGCTTGAAAACGATCGGCAATGCGCTGATGCAAGACACTGCGATCGCTAGGCATGAGGGCGATTTTGAGGATATCAAACGGTAGCGTGACTTTTTCGGACTGTGCGCGCAGGACACTCATGGGCTGACCGCTGATGCGATACACCTCTAATGCACGCTCGATGCGTTGTGAGTCAGTGGTATGGATTTTGGCAGCGACGCTGGGGTCTATGCTGGCTAATTGGGCATGCATGGCAGGCCAGCCAACCGCGCTGGCTTCAGCTTCGATTTGCGCGCGGATGACAGGGTCCGCCGGCGGCAAGTCGCTCAAGCCATGTTGCAAGGCGTTGAAATAAAGCATGGTGCCGCCCACGAGCACCGGGATGCGTCCGTTGGCGGTGGCAGTGTGCATGAGCGCTAACGCATCCTTGGCAAACTGGGCGGCGGAATACTGCTCCAGTGGTGTGATTAAATCGATTAAATGGTGTGGCGCCTGGCGCAAGGTCTCGGCATCGGGTTTGGCGGTGCCAATGTCCATGCCGCGATAGACGAGCGCAGAATCGACGCTGATGATTTCCACCGGAAAGCGCTGGGCTAGCGCAATGGTGGCGGCTGTTTTGCCACTAGCCGTCGGCCCCATAAAAAAGATCGCTGGCGGTAGATGGCTTTTATCTGGGGCAGACATACAACAATATCAACAATTAAGATTAAACGTAAAAACAGTTATTGGTCGTATTTGACGTAACTAAAGCGGAGGTCATCTTGTGGTGTGCCCTCTAAGGCTGAGCCTGCTTGCTGAGCAGGTTGCCATTGAATCACCTCTTCAATTTTTCTGGCGAGTTCGATGTCTTTCATCGTGATGCCTTTTGCGCTGTGCGTGCATAACTTGACGATGACAAAGGCATAAGAAACCGTCAGGTCAGGATGGTGCCAAGCCGCTTCTGCTAGATGACCGATGGTGTTAACCACCATCAGCGTCCCTTTCCAGCTATTGGTTTTATATTTGCGGCGTATCCAGCCCTCTTCATAGTACCAATGCGGCAAAGAGCTGCTCAAAAGTTGTTGAATTTCCTGCTCGGTGAATACTTGCTCGGACATACGCGGCTCCAGACTGACTAAAACATGTCAATCCTGCAGTATACCGCAGGTCAGGCATTGACTTACAGGGTGCGGGCGCCCGTTGTTTGCATGGTTGCCAACATGGCTGTGATGACCGTTAAATCTGCACTGGTGCCCGGATTTAAGCGCTCTGCTTTCAGTGATTGATCCCAGGCCAGCAATGCAGGCAGGTAGGTTTTAGGATTATCTAACGCCAGCAGTGCATGATAATGCTGCCCGGCGGTAGCTTGCACCTCCAGCGCTGTCTGCAAGCCATATTTGCGTACAATATGACTATCCGGCACGCTGGAAAGCCAGTACAAATAAGCCGCCGTCAGTGCCCAGGCGGGACGTTCCCAGCGTTGGCATTGTTCAAGATAAAGGGGCAGCGCTTCCTCAAACAGACGGGCATAGCCCTCATTATATTGACGGCCGATTTCATCCTGCGCGCTGGCCAGTTGCATGGCTTGCAACAAGGTGATCTGTGGCGCTTCTGAAACATCATGCTCACTGCGCTGCCCCATGCCGGCCGGATTCACCAGGCGAATCCCGGCATAGACCGCTGCCGCATCCTCCACCGTGGTCTGCTGCAAGACTTGCTGCAAGCCGGTCTTTAACGGCAAAGCCGCATAATCCACCGTAGCCTGTACCAGCGGCGCGGCCAACAAGACAATCCCCAGATTAGTATTGCAACCGACTTGGGTGTAAGTGGCCTGCAAGGCCTGCAAAACACGTTGCCCAAGGCTGCGCTTGCCAAATTGCGCATCATCACACAGGGCGGGTGCCGAGACACGTGCGCTCTCAACGAAATGCTGGACCTGCATGCCATGACCATCAGCAAAAATATGCACATTGCCGGGCTTGAGCGCTTCGAGCTCGGCCAGGCAAGCCTGCAAATAAGCGGTTTGAATCTGTGCATTCATCTGCATCATTTAAGCATCAGCCAGCTCTAACAAATCATTGACCAGCACATCCGCAATGTCAAACGAGGTAATAGTTTGCAGCCCACGCCAGGCCGGGATACTGTTGACCTCGATCACCCACAATTTGCCATGTTTATCCCGCATCACGTCGACCCCGGCATAGGCGATATTCACGGCCTGTGCAGCGCGCACGCCAATGTCAGCCACATCTTGTTCGTCACAGGCACTGCAACGTGCACCACGTGCCACATTATGCAACCAGCTGTCACCTTGCCGCTGCATCACGGCAATCGGCTCTCCGCGCACCACAAACACACGGTAATCATACTGGTAAGGCCCGCACTCAATTTTTTCCTGCAAGTAATACACGCCATCAACGAAAGGGTCTTGCGGCAAGGCAAACTGCTGACGGCTTTCGATGAGACGCACGCCTTTGCCTTGCGAGCCAAACAACGGCTTGATCACTAGCGTTTTTCCAGTATCCAGTGCCTGCTGCATCAACATATGCGCAATGTGCCGATGCTCACAGACCCAGGTAGCTGGCGTCGCCACGCCCTGCTCTGCCAGCAATTGACTGGTAAGCCCTTTATCCACCGTGGTTTCGATGGCACGTGCCGAGTTATAAATGACCATGCCCTGCCGCTGCAAAGTATGCAGCAGGTTCATACGCGTAATAATTTGTTGTGTCGTGCCTGCGGCTACCCCACGCACAAAGGCCATGGGGGCAGGCTGGGTCAAGCCGGGGATATGAATCAGCACCTGCTGATTGGCGATACTGAGATGACAGCTATCCAGTGACACCATCAGCGCTTGCCACCCACGACGTGCGAACGCCTGAGCCAAGCTCTGACCATGCCAGCCACCGGCCTGGGCCACTTCGTCAGTAAAAATGGGAACAACTTGCATAAGGTTTGCACGATGACGCAGGTGCAGGTTTTGAGACCCGACGCCTGCGTTCAGAACATATTAAATCACTTTAGATTTAGCTACCAAAAGATTGATTTAAAAGATCTTCATTAAACTTTCCAGCAAAGAATGTGCGGCCTGTTTTCACATTGCTGACACTGACTTTGGCCGGAGAGAATAACATCGGATCAATCTGGTAAAAGTCCATATTGACTGCTTTAAATACCTCAGCAAAAGGACGACCATAGTCTTTGGAGGCGGAAGAAGGTAATTGCGTTGCCAGGGCTTCTGCCGCAGCATCGTCCGTATTCACAAACAACTGCACAAAGCCACCGAACAAAATCGCATCATTGGTGCGGCCCATGCCGACGATAAAGTCTGGCGATGGTGCAGGCACCGGCGCAATCCCGTAGCCATCCACAATGGCAGATAAATCAAAATGCAAGGCGTGACATTTATGCAAGGCTACTTCGAGCACGCGCGCAGTCACTTGTAATGAACCGGCTACACTGCGTGTAGGCGTCAGGATAAAGGTAAGTTTATTCGCCGGAAGCCCGGTGTCTTTGGATACTTTTTCAATCACGGCGGCAGGCGGCACCTTGTCAGTTTCAAGCACCAATACCGATTGCTCACCCTGGTCGCGGTAATTGATGTCTTTAAACACCTCTTCACGCTGTGCAATCGCCCGTGCAGGGCCGCTACCCAGCGAAAAGAATTTTTCATGGGACAGCGCCCAACCGGCATACTGGCTGCCCAGGCAGGCAATCACCGGTTGTTTGGCCGTGACCACCACGCTTAATGGCCAGTTGGCAAATTGCGGCACATGGCGCAAGGCCACATTACCGAGTCCGCCCATACAGATTTCAGCAATCAGGCGACCGGCTTCCAATCCTCCCGGCACTTGAATGCCGGCATCGACGATGGTTGCACCTGTCTCGTGCGTGGATACCACACAGCCCAAGGCGGCTGCATTGGCAACCAGTTCAGCAACGAGCGGTGCGCTGTAGCGTTGAACACTAATGCTTGATGGTTGCTCATTAGTGGATATTGAATTCGATGTGCTTGCAGACATACGTCCCCCATAATTTTTCAAGTTGTGTTTTTTGGTCTTGCAAGGCCGCGCGCACCCCGCACGCAGTCTCTGCTTCAGCATAAAGACTGCACACCGGTTGTCCGGCTGCAATCTCATGGGTTGTTGGCCGATCTTCTACCCATTCTGGCCAGTCGAGTGAACCGACCGTGATAGCCTGTTGGGCATAAACCATGCAATTGCTGGCGTAGCCTGCCGGTCGATTCAGTGCAGGCCCTTGCGCTTGCTGGCAACTGGCCAGATGTGCTTGTATCAGAGGCATCTGGCTATACAATCGCATGCTGGCACTGAGTCGTGGATTGATCTCGAGCACATGTAAAGTGTCCTCTACCCAGATCGCATCCAGGCTATTCAAGCCTATCAAATTTAAGTTTGGCAGGAGCGCGTTCAAAAGTTGCTGCGCTGCCGCCCATATTTTTTCATCGTGCAGACGGCTCGCGCCGGCATAGGTAAAGCCGCCGGGACGCTGTTTGAGTGCATGTACGCCAATCAGCTCGCATGCGTTGGACTGTGCGATAAACAACAGACCAACGGCCTGGCCCGCTTGAAAAGCTTGCCAATAGGCTTGGTCAGAAGCTACAGACGGCGCTCTCGTTGCGCAATCGTCGATCTGCACATGTCCGCCACCGCATGCTCCGATCTGTTTATACAGCCAAGTGCCAGAAACCGGCTTTTGCCTTGTCACCATGGGCGATGCTACGCCGCTGCGCTCACAAGTCTGCTGCAATACGAACGGGTCCTTCACCTGCATCACGACCTCGGCAGCATTGGCGTACACCGGATAGCGCTCGCACAATGCTTGATACGCTTTTGTATTGGCTTCAAATCCTGAACCGAACACAACGGCCTCTGGCGCAAATGCATCCAGTTGCGCAAGCAAGTCGGCCATCACATGTGCAGCCCCGGAGTTGTCAAACCCTGGCCAGATAAAACAGGCTTGTGCGGCTTGTCGCGTCTCGGCATCCGCAAATGCGTCCACAGCCAACACGTTAAAGCCCTCACGTCGTGCCATCTGGCTATAAATGCGTGCACTGTGCGACAAAATGGCCAACCGCAAGCGCAACCTATTCTACGTGCGCACAGGCATATTCATATGCCTCGTGATAGTCAATGTGCATCGGGCTCTCGCTCTGCAACATTTGCTCCAGCAATTTATTCTGGGTGACATATTTGAGCTGACCAATCGCCAGCGCACCAAAACCGGCCACTTGCGTGCCTTCAATCATGCCACCATTCGAGAAGGTGTCAACGCCTTCAATGCCAGACGGCGGTACGGCATTGACATCAGCAACCACCTTCAGTGTTTTGGAGTTGGAAAAATGACGCACTTCGAGCACGCGCACGCCGGCCGGGGTTGCACACAAGGCCACGCTGGCTTCGTTCAACACCGCCATTTTCGCAGCTTCATTGCTACCATCCACCACTTGCAATTTGACGTCGTAACTGGTCGACAACTTGTCTACATAAGCCTGCATGCTCGCGATTTCGGCATGGGCCACCATTAGCACCGTTGCGCCCTGGCGTGCCGCAATCAATGCCGCGGTAGAACCTACCGTGCCACTGGCGCCAAAAATGGCGACTTTTTCCTTGCCCAGGCCGCTGCCGGATTTTTGCAAGTAAAAATCAACCTTGGCCAACATGGCTGCAGCGGTTGTAAACGCGCCAGAAGGATCAGAAAACGTATGACACTCAAAAGGTTTGAACATGGCACTACGTGCCTGCTTCTGCATTTCAAGCGCGACTTGAATATCACGGCCGCCAAAAAACAAGGCCTGTTGTTTGAGGCCACTCGGACTGCGGGAGAAAATGGCATCCTGAGTCAATGGAATGATTTCATTCAGGGTGACGTCGGTATAAGAAATAATCTTCTCATAGCCTGCATCAAATGCCATATTGACATCAAATGGACTCGCATTTTTTGCGGCTGTAAACAAATGCATAATGCTGGTTTTCTTCATTGTTCCCCCTGAAACCGTTTGTTAAATAGATTCAGGCTCAAATATACACACTAAGAGCCCCGTTCAAAATCAAGAGCAGACCGTGAAAATTGTAACTTTTCAAAATTATCTTAATAAAAGTTAATTGACAGATGCCTTGACCTCAATCAAGGCTGGCGAATTTATGGCTGCCGTGACGATAAACCCCAGTGCAGGCCGATCTTCATACCTGGCAAGCAATTGCATCTGCAACGCTACCGCTGCTGCACGCGTTGGTAATAACACAAATCCGGTCGGCCCCCAGGAGGTTTGCCCCAAGCCACGATGCCCCTGCGCTTTGAGCTGCTCCAGAATCTGGCTGACGCCTTGGCTGGCGTAGAGGCCACCCTGGGCCGGGGCAAAATACTCGGCATTGTAGGCTTGCAAATCGCCTACAAACTGGCTGAATGCAGCAAAATCCTGTTCGATCAAGGCAGGCAGTCCGTGACTGAGCAGTTGCTGCTGTATCGCCTGGGTCGCTGCGGCCGATTGCGGGGCCAATTGTTGGAATGCTGTTTTTTCACCTTGCCCATGCAGGCCATCGCGGCTATTGTCGGTGACTAGCAAAAAATGCCAGTCTTGCGGAAACGCATGCCTAACCAGAATGGGAGGCACCACGGTATTCGGGCCACGGCCCCCATCGACAATCAGGCCGCCCTGAACAAAGGTACCAATGCCTATGCCCGAGCGACCACCACGCTGATGCAAGGCTGCAATGTGCGCTTCAGTGAGTGTGTGAGCAAACAGGTGATTGAGGGCGACGCCAATGGCGAGGGCCATCTGCGTGCCTGAGCCCAGCCCGCCATGACGAGGGATTGCCTGCTGTATATTCAGATTGACGGCTTGTTGCACGCCAAGCGCAGCCAGATGACGGTGTACAATGGCAGCGGCCCAGCTGTCCAGTGGCGCAGACTGTGGACCGATACTGGCAGTCAGCGCGGTTTGAAAGGCATCGATCGCCACCCCCATGCTGCCAAACCGGCGCGTATCGTCCGCACCGAGGTTAAAAAAACCCAGGTGCAAACGCCCATAAGTGGCCACACTGACCGAACGATCGACAGGGATCTGAGCATTCATGGCATTAATATTATTTAGTGTGAAAAAAATTATTTCACGTCTTTGACGTTGACGTGACATTAAAACATGATTTTGGCATAATGCACGGAATAAAAGTCATTCTATAATCAGACGATGTCTGGCAAACGGCCTCTATTTATCGAATTCAATCCATTGCATTTCGCGATAGATTATCACCAGTTTTAAATCATTAAGGGTTTTATATGGTAAGTCATGTTATTCCATTTGAGAATCTACGAAACACCGATGTGCCATCCGTGGGCGGCAAGAACGCTTCACTGGGTGAAATGATTTCTCAGCTCTCTGCCAAAGGTGTGCGCGTTCCGACTGGTTTTGCAACGACCGCAGATGCCTACCGTGAATTTTTAGCGCAAGGCGGACTGAACAACAAGATTAACGATTTGCTAGACAAGCTAAATGCTGATGACACGCAAGAACTGGCTCGCGTAGGCGCGCAAATTCGCCAATGGATCATGGAAGCCGAGTTCCCCCCTGTCCTGCAGGCGGCGATTGCTGACAATTATGCCAAATTGATTGAAAAATCAGCGCCAGGGACCACGTTTGCGGTGCGCTCTTCTGCCACGGCTGAAGATTTGCCTGATGCTTCTTTTGCCGGTCAGCAAGAATCTTTCCTCAATATTCATGGCCTGGATAACATCAACCACGCCATCAAGGAAGTGTTTGCTTCTTTATATAACGATCGTGCTATCTCCTACCGTGTACACAAAGGTTTTGTGCACGCCGATGTTGCCTTGTCAGCAGGTGTGCAGCAAATGGTACGTTCAGACATTGGCTGTGCCGGTGTCATGTTTACCATTGATACTGAATCCGGCCACCGTGATGTCGCGTTCATCACCTCTTCTTACGGCTTGGGTGAAACGGTGGTGCAAGGGGCGGTTAACCCGGATGAGTTTTATGTACATAAGCCATTGCTGGCGCAAGGCAAGCCAGCCATTGTGCGTCGCACTATGGGCTCAAAACTGATCAAGATGATATTCTCGGATGCGACACAAGCCGGAAAATCCACCCATACGGTGGAAGTTGATCCTGCTGAAAGCAACCGCTACTCCCTGACTGATGCGGACATTCTGGAATTGGCCGGCTATGCCATGACGATTGAACAGCATTACGGCTGTCCAATGGATATCGAATGGGGTAAAAACGGTCTGGATAACAAACTGTACATCCTGCAAGCCCGTCCTGAAACAGTGAAATCCCAGGAAGCGGCCAACAATGTCACAGAAACCTTCAAGCTGCAAAAACACGCCTCTGTGCCAGTGGTCGCCGGTCGTGCTGTGACACAAAAAGTAGGCGTGGGTCCCGTACGTATCGTGCTGGACCCCTCTGAAATGCATGAAGTGCAGCCAGGGGATGTTCTGGTTGCCGACATGACTGACCCGAACTGGGAACCCGTCATGAAGCGCGCCAGTGCCTTGGTGACTAACCGTGGTGGCCGCACTTGCCACGCAGCGATTATTGCACGCGAACTGGGCATTCCAGCGATCGTAGGCTCGGTCAACGCGACTGACCTGCTGCGCGATGGCGAGATTGTGACTGTGTCTTGTGCAGAAGGTGAAACCGGCTTTGTCTATCACGGTGCGCTGGACTATGAAGTGTCTACGCAATCCAATAGCGCGCTGTCCAAACCACCCTGCAAGATCATGATGAACGTTGGCAACCCGGACATGGCGTTTACCTTTGCGCAAACCCCAAATGACGGTGTAGGTCTGGCCCGCCTGGAATTTGTGATTAACAACATGGTTGGCATTCACCCGAAAGCCATCCTGAACGTTGACGCCATGCCGGCAGCCATACAGGCGACGATCAAGAACCGTGCCCGCGGCTATGCCAGCCCCAAACAGTTCTACATCGACAAAGTGGCCGAAGGCGTGGCGACCATTGCCGCTGCTTTCTATCCAAAACCAGTGATTGTGCGTACTTCAGACTTCAAGTCTAACGAATACAAAAAACTGGTCGGTGGAGACATTTATGAGCCCGATGAAGAAAACCCAATGATTGGTTTCCGTGGTGCAGCGCGCTACATGGCTGAAGACTTTAAAGAGTGTTTTGCCATGGAATGCCAGGCCATGAAAAAAGTACGTGATGAAATGGGCTTGTCCAATGTTGAGTTGATGATTCCGTTTGTTCGTACGCTGGAAGAAGCGCGTGCCGTGACCGAAATCATGGCAGCCAACGGCCTGAAGCGCGGCGAAAATGGTCTGCGCCTGATCATGATGTGTGAAATCCCGGCCAACGCCTTGCTGGCAGAGCAGTTCCTGGAGTACTTTGATGGCTTCTCCATCGGCTCCAATGACCTGACACAGCTGACATTGGGCATGGACCGTGACTCAGGCATCCTGGCCGATGGGTTTGACGAGCGTAATGATGCAGTGAAAGTACTGTTGAAGATGGCCATCAATACCTGCAACCGTCTGGGCAAATACGTCGGGATTTGCGGTCAGGGTCCTTCTGACCACGAAGACTTTGCCGAGTGGCTGGTTGCCGAAGGCATCCAGTCCGTGTCGCTGAATCCGGACACCGTGGTTGCGACCTGGCAACGTCTGACAAAAAAATAAGCAGTCAGTATTAAAACAGCATTTGACTTGAGGCACCTACCTGTATGAATCACCGTTCTGTATTTATTATTTCTGATGGTACGGGGATTACGGCGGGTGCCTTGAGCAAGCTGCTCGAGCATTTTCCAAACACACAATTCACCACGACCCGCCTGCCTTTCACCGATAACGATGAAAGAGTACAAGCCGCGTTTGAACATATCCAACGAGTGGCTGAGCAGGATGGGATTCGTCCTATCGTCATTATGTCCATCGGTAACGGTGAGCATCGTAATCATTTAAAGCAGGCCAACGCTTACTTTATTGATCTGTTCCATCGCTTTATCTACCCGCTGGGATCCGAGCTTAACCAAGAGCCACTGACAGGCGCCAGCATTGCCTATAGCGTCAAAGGGCAAAGTTATCTTGAGCGCATGGAGGCGATTAACTTCACGCTAAACCACGACGATGGCATGACTAACTCGGGGCTGGATGAAGCGGATGTGATTCTGATCGGGGTTTCTCGTTGCGGGAAAACACCGACGAGTATTTACCTGGCCATGCAGTTTGGTATCAAGGCGGCCAATTATCCATTGATTCCAGAAGACTTTGAACGTGGTGCCCTGCCCGCGGCTTTACAAAAAAACCTGGACAAAATCTTTGGTCTGACCATCAAACCTGAGCGCCTGCACTCGGTGCGTAACGAGCGCCGTCCAGACAGCTTTTATGCTTCCATGGATAACTGCCGTAAGGAAATCGAAATTGCCGAAGGCATGATGCGCAAGGCTGGCATCCCATGGGCAGACTCAACGAGCCGCTCGATTGAAGAGCTGGCGGCATTGATCCTGCAAAAAATTCGCCAGCGTTAAGCTGGCGTTTTTTGTTACTTTTCCCCAATATTAAGGAAGATGCAGCAAAATAGCTGCTCAGGCGATTATGCCGCCATGGCCATATCACGTGCTTGGCTGACGGCAGGCTGTACAGGCTTGACTGGTGCCGGGTGCGTTTTCAGCATATCAGCACGCCAGAAATAATAAAACTCGCGCGAAACACTCAAGAAAGTATGCTGGGAACCCAGCGCATTGAACAAAGGCAGATTTTGATCGACCATTTGGCGATAGCTGTGTGATTGCTTGTACGACACAAGCCGCAATGAAAGCAGCAAACATTTGGCCATGCGCATGCGTTCTTTGAATACAGGTGGCTCGTAACCACGCATCAGCGTGACTTGCTCAAATGCATCCATCATTTGTTTTTCCTGGCTATTCAATACGGTTTTATCCAGCTCATACCAATGCTTGAACAGCTCGTCTTGCGTGACCGTGGTCACTGGTGTTGTGCCACTAAATACTTTTGCCTGACTCATGGCGGCAATGGCCTTGATGTCACGTACCCAAAACGAAAAAAACTCACGAATCACCGGCAAGACCGTTGGAATCTCTGCCGGGTCAACGCTGGCAATAAAACGGTCTACGGCCTGACGGTAATGGCTGCCATCTGCAGGAATGTCTTTTAGAAAAGCACTCAGCCGAACAATGACAAATTCGCGCTGCACCAGAACGCGCTGGCTGACACCCTGTCCAGTCAGTAGCCTGACATACGCTTTTTGTGCTTCTTGTTCGCGATTGATTTCCATATTTGACTCCCACCATTTCTTTTTAGGATCACTCACTTAAGGCAAGTGTTTACAGCTTTATCTTAAAACAGCTGCGGGTATATCAAACATGCAATCAAATTGGGAAATGCCCCACATTTCTGCGTATGCGACCTTCCTTGATAAAGTAAGCTGAGAAAAGTTACCAGGGAGCTCACATTAAACGCTGATCGAGGATCTACGTATGAAGAATAGCAACAAGGCACTCACGACTGTCATTGCGAGCATGGCGGAGGCAAGCGTCAAGGGCGAGTGCCATACCAACGGCACCACCAATGCCGAACTCAGCGTCGAACAGAGCATTTGCATAAACGCCTGCGCCGAGGCAGCCGTCCCCCGTAATTTTGGATAACAATCCAGCGCGGCAATGGATAGCACCGGCATGGCCGTCGCCATGCCGATATTGAATAAGGCAATAGGCAAAATGGCTAACCACCAGGCCTCATGCATCTGGTCACTTGCCGCCACTTGCACGCAGACATTCAATATTGCAATGGCGACCATCCAGGCAAATGCCCAGCGTAACAGCCTGGCCGCAGCGACCTTGCCCGCTGTATAGCGAGAAATCCATGAGCCCAGCATCATTCCGGTGACCGTAGGAATAAACAGGTAGCCAAATTGCTGGCTATTTAAATGCAGATGTTTAACCAGAAACACCGGGCTGGCCAGCACATAAATAAAAAACGCCGAAAAATTCAGACCGAGGCAGGTGATCAAACATAGAAACAGCCGGTTCTTAAGCATTTGCCCATAGGTGTGGGCGATGCCAGCGACGGAAAAAGCAATGCGTTTTTCAGGGGTGACGGTCTCGGGAAGATGACGCACCGCCATCCAGAGGGCAACCGCCGCATATAATGCCAGAAAGAGAAAAATGGCTTGCCAATGGATGCCCAGCAATACGCCGCCCAGAATGGGAGCCACCGCAGGCGCAATGCCAAAGAGCAATTGTACCGTGGCCATCACCCGTTGCGCTTGCGGCCCGTCAAACAGGTCGCGTACCATCGCGCGTGCCACCGTGTTACCTGCCCCGCCACTGACGCCCTGTAGCGCGCGGAACAGCCATAAGGTCTGGACGTTTGGTGCAAATGCACAACCGAGGCTGGCCAGCATAAAAATCGCCAGGCCCCATTTGATCGTGGTAATGCGTCCAATCGCATCTGAAATCGCGCCATGACAAAGCGTCATCACAGCATAAGGGAGCAGATATAAGGTCAAACTCTGCTGGATCGCCAGCTCATCTGTGCCGAATTCAGCGGCCATCACATGAAAGGCTGGCAGATAAGTGTCAATTGCAAACGGGGCTAAAGCAGCGAGCATGGCCAGCACCAGGACCAAAAGAGAAGCACGGGAAAGCAAAATAAATACCCTTTTAAAAAGCAAAGGTGCCAACAGGCACCTTTGACATTATGCAGGCGAGCAAGGAATCAAGGCAATGCGTGAAACTGCTCAATACGCTCTTTGTCACCTTCTACATATTTCTTGGAATTTTTATCGTTACGGAAAATGATCGGTTGCTCACGTAACAAAGGGTTTTCCGAATCCTTGATTGCTTCATCAATTAAATGTCGATGCGGTGACTTGGTGCAGACCGGATCAGCAGCCTCAGCATCGCCACTGAGCAAATAAGACTGGCAGCGGCAGCCACCGAGGTCTTTTTCTTTTTCATCGCAACTGCGGCAAGGTTCCTTGAGCCAATCCATGCCACGATATTTATTGAAGGCTGGCGATTCATTCCAGGCCCACTCCAGCCCATGTTCCCGCACATTCGGGAAGGTCAGTCCGGGTAGCGCACGTGCAGAATGGCAAGGCAATACGTCGCCATTGGCGGTGACGATCATAAACACCTCGCCCCAGCCGTTCATGCATTTTTTAGGTCTATCGGCAAAATAATCCGGCACGACAAAAAATACTTTCATCTTGTTGCCTACCCGCTCACGAAAAGCGTTGGTCATGCGCTCGGCCTCTGCCAGCTGTTCGCGCGTCGGCATCAGCTGGCTACGGTTGACCAGGCTCCAGCCATAATATTGCGTATTGGCCAGTTCGACATAATCGGCCCCCAGCGCTTCGGCCATCTCAAGAATCTTGTCGACATGCCCAATGTTATAGCGGTGAATCACCACATTTAACACCATGGGATAGCCATGGTCTTTGATCATGGCCGCGACTTTTTTCTTGAGTTCGAAGGTTTTGGTATTGGTGATGAAGTTGTTGATTTCTTCAGTGATATCGTGCATAGATAACTGAATATGATCCAGGCCGCCTTCTTTAAAGGCCTGAATACGTTTTTCGGTCAGCCCAACGCCAGAAGTAATCAGGTTGCTGTAGTAGCCCAGCTTGTGCGCTTCTGCCACAATTTCTTCAATATCATCGCGTAACAAAGGCTCCCCGCCGGAAATGCCCAGCTGTATCGCCCCCATTTTTCTGGCTTCACGCAAGGCTCTGATCCACTCCTCGGTGCTTAATTCGTTTTTGGTATGTTTGTCATAATCGGTCGGGTTATAACAGAAGGCGCAATGCAATGGACAGCGATAGGTGATTTCCGCCAGCAACCATAAAGGCTGTTTGCGCGTCACGCTGGATGCTACACCGTTATTCATTTGTGCCATGTTGTTACCTTTGCTTAATTGATTTTGCGTAGCCAGGCTTTACCCAACGCCAGGTCAAACATGCCGACGATATCGGATTCAATATCTTCCGCGTCGGGAAACGTGGCCTTCAGATCAGCCACGATCTCACCGACACTGGTCTTGCCATCCACACGTTTCAGAATTTCGCCTGCGCCGCCATGCAATTTGACCATGCCTTCAGGAAACAGAATGACATAACTCTGCTGTGCCTCTTCCCATTGAAAGCGATGATGCAAGGCAATGGCGTAAATATCTGAATGTTGAATGTTGTTTTCCATCACAATGCTTTCGCTTATCTGAATTTAATCACGGGCTGACGCGTATAGTCGCGGTCTTCAACCTTGACCTGCGTAGAGGCCAGCATGATGGCATCAGCAATCACCCACAAGACATCCAGCTTGAATTGCAGAATGTCCAGCGCACGCAACTGCATGTCACGGCTGACACTGAAATAATCCAGCGTAATATCCAAGCCCTGCTCAACGTCACGACGGGCTTCGGTCAAACGCTTTTTAAAGTAAATAAAACCTTCTTCTTTTACCCACGGATACATGGTGGGCCAGGAACTGATGCGTTGCTGGTGGATGTGTGGTGCAAACAATTCGGTGAGGCTGGAGCAGACACTTTCTTGCCAAGGGCGCTGACGGGCAAAGTTCACATAAGCATCTACCGCAAAACGGACGCCAGGTGACACCAGCTCGAGTGAGGTCACCTGTTCACGTGTCAGGCCCACGGCCTCCCCCAGTTTGACCCAAGCCTCGATGCCACCCTCAGACCCTTCATAGCCATCATGGTCCGTAATCCGGTGAATCCAGCCTTTACGCACTTCTTTATCCGGGCAGTTAGACATGATAGCCGCATCTTTTTGCGGGATCATGATCTGGTAGTAATAGCGGTTGGCAACCCAGCATTGCAGTTGCTCTTTGCTCAACTTGCCCTCATACATCAACATATGTAGCGGGTGATAGATGTGATAGCCCTGCCCTTTTTCACGGAGTTTGGCTTCAAACTCCTCGCGGGACCATGGCAAGTTATCGTGGCTGACTGCGTTCATAATGCTCTCCTATAGAATGATGTCCATGCCGTCGTACGCCACCTCGATCTTGTGATCGGACAGAATGGCGCGTTCGGCGGAATCTTCCCTTAAAATCGGGTTGGTATTGTTGATATGAATCAGTACCTTACGCACTGCTTTATCCGTACCAAACTTGTCCAACTCTTCTATCATGCCGCCTGGGCCAGACTGGGGATTATGACCGATGCTACGTGCAGTCTTGGTCATCAAGCCCATGTCCAGCATTTCAGTATTGGTCCAAAAAGTGCCATCGACCATAATGCAATCCGCCTGGTGCATCAGTGGTGGTAAATGCGGCTCAATTTCTGCCAGCCCTGGGGAATACCAGCACTTTTTGCCTGTGGTGATTTCTTCAATCAATACGCCTATGGTATCGCCCGGATGCGGGTCATTGCGGTGTGGCGAATATGGTGGCGCTGCGCTCTTTAAGGCCACGGCAGTAAACCGCAGATTGGGCACGTTGGGAATCTCAAAACTGTGCGCATGGCTGATATCACTGGCATCAATCGGGATTTCATGATGATTCACGCCACAATAATGGCCCAGAATATTCAGAATCTGGTTGCCAGAGGTCAAGTCGCCATAGACGGCCTGTGTACAATAAATCTCACGCTTGACCTGGCCTTCACGCAACATGAACAAGCCTGTCGTGTGGTCAATTTGCGCATCAATCAAAATGATCGCCTGGATGCCTGAGTCACGGATGGCGCGCCCAGGTTGCAACGGTGGAAACTCCTGGATCTGCTGCAATACATCTGGGGAGGCATTGAACAACACCCAGTCGATGCCATTACTGGAGACACAGATGGATGATTGCGTACGGCGTTTGGCCTTGATCGTGCCTTTACGCAGACCATCACAGTTCTGACAATTACAATTCCACTGCGGAAAGCCCCCGCCTGCCCCGGCACCTAAAACATGTATATGCATAATCGCTCGTTATTCCATTGGATCTTTTAATCGTGTTGTACCGCTGCATCATACAACAATTCTGTGTTTGCACTTGCAGCAACAGCTTGCCACTTGTTCATCAGTAAGACTGGCATCATACGCATGCGTTGCAGTCAGAGCCTGCTACTCACAATGATTCCCCCCTCATGATTATCATGAGCACTCAGGTTTTGCTCGCAAATGGGCGTAAAAAAGCCGTGCCCTCGAGCACGGCGGATGTTCAGAACGGCTTATTCCTCAGCAGCGCGCTTAGCGCGCCGAACTTTCACGGCTGCGGCCAGTGTCTCCAGCACGGAGACCGAGTCGTCCCAACCCAGACAGGCATCCGTGATCGATTGACCATAATTCAGGCTGCAGCCAGGCGTATGATCCTGACGGCCTTCATTGAGATGCGACTCCAGCATAACGCCTATGATCCGGGCATCGCCGCCAGCAATTTGCGTCGCGACATCATCGACCACGACCATTTGGTTTTTATACAGTTTTTGGCTATTGCCATGACTGCAATCCACCATCAAAACAGGCGCCAGCCCCGCTTCAGCCAATTGATCACACACAGCCGCAATGCTGTTTGCATCGTAGTTAGGGGTTTTGCCACCGCGCAGAATCACGTGGCAGTCTTCATTGCCCTTGGTTGCAAAAATCGCCGACTCGCCTTCTTTTGTGACTGACAGGAAATGATGCGGGCTGGCAGCGGCCTTGATCGCATCAATCGCGACTTTGGCGCCCCCATCGGTACCATTTTTAAAGCCCACCGGGCAGGACAAGCCAGAGGCCAGCTCACGGTGGATTTGCGACTCGGTCGTACGGGCGCCAATGGCGCCCCAGCTGACCAGGTCTGCCGTGTATTGCGGGGAAACCACATCCAGAAACTCGGTGGCGGCTGGCATGCCGATTTCATTTACATCGAGCAAAAATCGGCGAGCTTTTTCCAAGCCCAAATTAATGTCGTAAGTACCATCGAGATGCGGATCGTTGATAAGTCCCTTCCAGCCAACTGTCGTACGCGGCTTTTCAAAATAGACCCGCATCACAATGAGCAACTCGTTGCCCAGGCGCTGACGAACGTCAAGCAGACGCCTTGCGTACTCCATGCCCGCCTCGGTATCATGAATAGAGCATGGCCCAACGATGACCAGCAAGCGGTCATCGCCCTGATGTAGAATCTGGTGAATGGCCGTGCGCGTCTGCAGGATATTTTGTGTGCTCACCGTGCTTTCCTGCAGGCGTGACAACAGCTCTGCAGGTTTGATGAGCGGTTTAACTTCCAGCACCCTGACGTCGTCGGTGGCTAATTTTTCGTATGCAGTCATGACTTTAAAATCTTTTCCAGCACGTCCAGAAAACGTGCATTCTCGCTAAACAGGCCGATGCTGACGCGCAGATAATCCGGCATTTCATAGTTGGCCACCGGCCGCACAATCACGCCATGCTTGAGCAAGGCCTGATTAATGGCACCCGCATTGGTCACCTTAAAGCTGACAAAGTTGCCGAATGACGGGATGTAACTCAAGCCTAATTGCGTCAGGCCTTGGGTAATTTGCGCCATCCCGGCCTGATTGGCGGCATAGCTGCGCGCCACAAAGTCGTCATCTTGCAAAGACACTGTCGCTGCAATTTGTGCCAGATTATTCACATTGAATGGCTGCCGTACCCGATTCATCAAATCAGCCAGGCTGGCATGCATCAGACCAAAGCCAACGCGTAATCCGGCCAAGCCATAGGCTTTGGAAAAAGTACGCGAAATGATCAGGTTTTCAAACTCGCTTAGCCAGCCAATCGCTTCAGATTTGTCCGTGGCTGACAGATACTCGTCATAGGCTTCATCCAATACCACCAGAATATTTTTAGGCACCTGGCGTAGAAAATCATTTAATATTGCTTTAGGAATCAATGTACCCGTTGGATTATTTGGGTTTGCCACGAAAATCAGTTTGGTTTTAGGCGTCATAGCACCTAAAAAACCAGGCAAATCATGACCAAAGTCGATGGCGGGCACCACCACACCAATGGCACCAACGGCCTGTGTCACCAAGGGATACACGGCAAACGCATGTTGTGAATAAATCACCTCATCGCCTGCAGACAAAAATGCGCGCGCCGCTAATTCCAGAATATCATTCGAACCATTGCCAAACACGATTTGCGAGGGGGCGACGCCATACTTATGGCTTACGGCATCGCGCAAAGCAAAGCTATTACCATCAGGATAACGCGCGATGTCATCAATGGCCTCTTCTACCGCCATTTGCGCCTTCGGGCTCATGCCCAGCGGGTTTTCATTCGATGCCAATTTGACAATATCGGCTTCGTTAAGGCCCATCTCGCGAGCGAGTTCACTGATCGGTTTACCGCCTTGGTAAGGCGCAATCGCACGAATATTGGCAGGCGCCAAAGCAGACAAAATAGTATCGCTGGATAAGTCAGACATAATCGAAGACGTAGTTAAATAATGGCGGTTGGGTAAGAACCCAACACTTTAAGGAAAGTGGCACGTGCAGCCAGCTCTTGCAAGGCCGCCTGCACTGCCGGCTGTTGCTGGTGACCTTCAATATCCACAAAGAATACATAGTTCCAGAGATTCTGGCGTGAAGGTCGTGACTCGAGCTTGGTCATGCTCACGCCATGACGCGATAAAGGCTCCAGCAATTGCAGGACAGCACCTGGCTGGTTGTGTGCGCTCATTACGAGCGAGGTCTTATCCTGGCCGGATGGCGCGACAGCATGATTGCCCAACACCAGAAAACGCGTGGTGTTTTTGGGATCATCCTCAATATTCTCGGCCAGGATATTCAAGTCAAACAGTTCTGCCGCGCGCTTGCTGGCAATTGCCGCTGCAAACGTGCCTTGTGTGGCAACCAATTCATGGATCATTTGCGCAGCGCGTGCATTACTGGTCACTGCTTCGCGCTGGACATTTGGCAGTACCTTGTTCAACCATTCATGACATTGCGACAGCGACTGCGCGTGCGAAAAGACATGCGTGATGTGGTTGAGATCCTGCTGAGCCGACAGCAAACAGTGGTGCACAGGTAAAGTGATTTCACCAACCACCTGCAACGCACTGCCTAATAGTAAATCCAGCGTAATGCCCACCGCGCCCTCGGTTGAGTTTTCGACCGGCACAACGCCATAATCTGCCTGCCCTGCTTCTACTGTGCGAAAGACCTCATCAATACTGCCGCACACCACGGCCTGCCTACCCTCACCAAATTGCTTGAGTGCAGCCTCTTCACTATAAGTCCCCAGCGGGCCAAGAAAAGCAATGGCCAGCTCTTTCTCCAGTGCGCGACAATTTGACATGACGGCGCGGAAAATATGGCTCACGGCTTCAGGCGCTAACGGGCCCTGATTTTCAGCCTGCAGGCGGCGGATAATCTGCGCTTCGCGCTCGGGTCGGTAGATCACACCATCATCTTTTAAATGACCGATTTCGCGTGCCAACTTGGCACGTTCGTTGACGAGCGCAAGCACCTGCGCATCAATTGCGTCAATTTTATCTCTAAATTGTTTCAATAAATCAGACATTTAAAGCTTAATTTTAATGTGTTTTAAGAATTATTTTTTTCAAATTCCTGCATGAAGGCGACCAGTGCCTGCACGCCTTCAATCGGCATCGCGTTGTAGATGCTGGCACGCATGCCGCCGACTGAGCGATGTCCTTTGAGTTGCAATAAGCCTCGCGCATCCGCTGCTTTGAGGAAGGCTTCGTTCAAGCCCTCGTCACGCAAACGGAAGGGAATATTCATGCGCGAACGATAGGCGTGCGCAATCGGATTACTGTAAAACTCGGTTTGATCCAGATAGTCATACAGCAGGTTGGCTTTGGCGATGTTGATTTTCTCAATCGCTTCCACGCCGCCCTGCGCCAGTAACCACTCAAACACCAGACCAGCAATATAAATGCTGTAGGTCGGTGGCGTATTGATCATACTTTGGTTATCTGCCTGCGTTTTCCAATGAAACACTGCCGGCGTGAGCGGGGAGGCTTGTTCCAGCAAGTCTTCACGCACAATGACCAGACACAATCCGGCAGGGCCTATATTCTTCTGTGCGCCGCCATAAATCACACCGTATTTTGAAACGTCAATCGGGCGTGACAGGATATGCGAAGACATGTCAGCAACAATCGGCACACCATGCGTCTCAGGCACTTCAAGAAACTCCACCCCATTGATGGTTTCATTGGTGCAATAATGAACGTAGGCCGCCTCTTTATTGAGCTTCCAGTCAGAAAATGCGGGCACATGAGTGAAGCCATCTGCTTCTGCCGTTGCGGCAATGTTGATCTGGCCATAAGCTTTTGCGTCTTGAACACTACGCTTGCTCCAGGAACCAGTCACCACATAATCAGCAGACTTGCCGTTTAACAGGTTCATGGGAATGATGGCATTCTCTGCAATCGCCCCGCCCTGTAAAAACAATACTTTGTAATTGCTTGGAATCGCTAATAACTGGCGTAAGTCGGCTTCGGCTTTCTCAAGAATGCTGGTAAATTCCTTACCGCGATGAGACATTTCCATCACGCTCATGCCTGAACCATGCCAATCCAGCATTTCAGCCTGGGCACGTTCCAGCACAGGTTTTGGTAACACTGCCGGCCCGGCAGAAAAATTAAAAATCTGTTTCATGTGCCTAAATATTCTTGAGTAAGGTCATTCTTCGATGTCGGTGTCAGTGTCGTCGTCAGTTTCGACAATTTTTTCCAAGCCAGACAGTTTTTCACCTTCGCCCAGGTTAATCAGCGTCACGCCTTGTGCGGCACGGCCCATGTCACGGATTTCCTTGACGCGGGTGCGGATCAGCACGCCACCGGTCGTGATCAACATGATTTCATCCTCAGCTGTCACCAGCTTGGCAGCAATGGCCAGACCGTTACGCTCGCTGATGGCAATGGCTTTCACGCCCTGGGTACCGCGGCCAGAATGACGGAACTCGGACAACACTGTACGTTTACCGTAACCATTTTCAGTGGCAACCAACACAGACTGCTGATCGTTCTCGGCAATCAGCAAGGATAGAACCTGTTGTTTCGCAGCCAGCTTCATGCCGCGTACACCGCGCGTCGCGCGTCCCATCGGACGCACATCATCTTCGGTAAACCAGACCGCTTTACCACCATTGGAGACCAACACAATATCGTTCTGGCCGTTGGTTACTTCAGCACCAATCAGGTAGTCACCATCATCCAGGTTAATGGCAATAATGCCGGACTTACGTGGATTTGCAAACTCGGTCAGCGCTGTTTTCTTCACGGTCCCCATTGCGGTCGCCATAAAGACGAAGTGATTTTCGTCAAACTCTTTCACCGGCAGGATCGCATTGATCTTCTCGCCTTCCTCCAGTGGGAACAGGTTCACAATCGGCTTGCCACGGCTGACACGGCTACCTTGCGGCACTTCATACACTTTTAACCAGTACACACGACCACGGCTACTGAAGCACAGGATGTAGTCGTGCGTGTTGGCGACAAACATCTTGTCGATAAAGTCATCTTCTTTGGTGGCGGCCGCCTGCTTGCCACGACCACCGCGTTTTTGGGCACGGTATTCGTCTAGCGGCTGCGATTTGACATAGCCAGTATGTGATAAGGTCACCACAACATCTTGCGGTGTAATCAGATCTTCCAACGATAAATCTTGCGTATTCTGCTCGATCTCTGAACGGCGCTTGTCACCAAACTGCTTCTGGATTTCATTCAACTCGTCCACAATAATGGCCGTGACACGTTCAGGTTTGGCCAAAATATCCAGCAAGTCAGCAATGATATCCATCACTTCTTTGTATTCGCTGACAATCTTGTCTTGTTCCAGACCAGTCAAACGTTGCAAACGCATTTGCAGAATTTCTTGCGCCTGTACATCTGACAGTTTGTAACCTTGCGGTGTCAGACCAAAATCGACCGACAGTCCTTCTGGACGCGAGGCCTCCATGGCGGCGCGCTTGAGCATTTCCTCGACCACTGGTGAATGCCAGCTGCGGGCCATCAACTCTTTTTTCGCTTCAGGTGGGGTTGGCGCGGCCTTGATGATGGCAATCATCTCGTCCACGTTGGCCAACGCCACTGCCAAGCCTTCCAGCACATGCCCACGGTCACGCGCTTTACGTAACTCAAACACAGTCCGGCGTGTCACCACTTCACGGCGATGACGCAGGAACGCTTCCAACATCTGTTTGAGATTAAGCAACCGTGGCTGGCCATCCATCAGGGCCACCATGTTCATGCCGAACGTGTCTTGCAGTTGTGTCTGCTTGTAGAGGTTATTTAAAATCACCTCTGGCACTTCGCCACGCTTGAGCTCAATCACCACGCGCATGCCGGACTTGTCGGACTCGTCGCGCAGGTCAGAAATACCTTCTATTTTCTTCTCGTTGACCAGCTCGGCAATTTTTTCAATCAGGGTCTTTTTATTTACCTGATATGGCAACTCATCAATGATGATGGACTGACGACCGCCTTTGTCCAGGTCTTCAAAATGGGTGCGACCACGCATTACCACACGGCCACGGCCAGTGCGGTAGCCCTCTTTCACGCCTGCCGTGCCATAAATAATCCCGGCTGTCGGGAAATCAGGGGCTGGGATCAATTCAATCAACTCATCCACACTGATTTCTGGCTGCTTGAGCAGGGCAAAACACGCATTCAATACTTCGTTGAGGTTGTGAGGCGGGATATTGGTTGCCATGCCCACGGCAATGCCTGAGCTACCGTTAATCAGCAGATTAGGAATACGGGTCGGCATAATGAGCGGCTCTTGCTCACTGCCGTCGTAGTTAGGGCCAAAATCTACGGTTTCTTTCTCGATATCCGCCAATAGCTCATGTGCGATCTTGGACATACGGATTTCGGTATACCGCATCGCGGCAGCATTGTCGCCATCGACCGAACCGAAGTTACCCTGGCCGTCTACCAGCATGTAGCGCAATGAAAAGTCCTGCGCCATACGGACGATGGTGTCGTACACAGCCGTATCACCATGCGGGTGATACTTACCGATCACATCGCCGACGATACGCGCAGATTTTTTGTAGGGCTTGTTGTAATCGTTAGACAGCTCGTGCATCGCGTACAATACACGTCTGTGCACAGGCTTGAGACCATCACGAACATCCGGGAGCGCCCGTCCTACAATCACGCTCATGGCGTAATCGAGATAGCTGCGGCGCATCTCGTCTTCTAAACTGATAGGCAGGGTTTCTTTAGCAAATTGATCTGGAGACTGACTCATTCTTGACCCAATTTATAGTTAAAAGTTATCACGCGATTTTAGCATAAATAGCGCACTTCCGCTTGCTAAATCACCACCGATAGACCCCGGGCCTTACGTGCCTCAACGTAAGCAGGGACAACCTATGTAAAATGCAAAAGGGAGCCTAAATGCTCCCTTTGCAGACCATGCTACTCGCAGTCAAATCGACTCACGGACCATGCACACAAATTAATAGGTTGTCAGCAATTGCAAATCGGCTTTCAAGTCCTCAACATGCTCAAGCCCAACAGCTATTCTAACCAAGTTATCCTTGAGACCCGCCTGAGCCCGCGCCTCAGCGCTCACCCGGCTATGCGTGGTCGTGGCTGGATGGGTGATGGTGGATTTGGCATCACCCAGGTTCGCGGTAATCGAAATCAAGCGTGTGGCATCAATCAATGCCCAGGCGGCTTCCTGACCGGTTTGACCGGCGCGTGGTTTCACTTCAAAGCTGACGATGCCGCCGCCCAGTCGCTGTTGCTGCTGCGCCAGAGCATATTGCGGGTGCGAGCTTAACCCAGGATAAAATACACGTTCAACGCCAGGCTGTTGCTCCAGCCATTGCGCCAAAGCCGATGCACGCGCCGCATGGGCCTCCATGCGCACTTGCAATGTTTCCAGCCCCTTCACAAACACCCAGGCATTGAACGCACTCATGGTCACCCCTGCCGTACGCAAGAAGCCATACACAGGCTCCATCAAGGCTTTACTACCCAACACTGCCCCGCCCAGCACCCTCCCCTGTCCATCGATATATTTGGTAGCGGAATGAATCACAATATCCGCGCCCAATTTAAGCGGTTGCTGCAAGGCTGGTGTACAAAAACAATTGTCTACCGCCAGATAAGCACCTGCGGCATGCGCAATCGCTGCCAGTTTGGCAATATCCCCAATCTCGGTTAGCGGGTTAGATGGCGTTTCAGCAAAAAACAGTTTGGTATTCGGCTGGATGGCCGCTTGCCAGGCATCAAGATCCGTTAAGGAAACCAGCGTCACCTCCAAACCCCAGCGCTTGAGGATGTTGGTGAACAACTGCACGCTAGTGCCAAAAATACTGCGTGACGCCACCACATGATCACCTGCACTGCACATCCCCATGATGCAAGCCAGAATGGCAGACATGCCACTGGCAGTCGCCACGCATTGTTCGGCGCCTTCAAGTGCGGCCAGTTTATCCTGAAACATGGTGACGGTCGGGTTTGTAAAACGGGAATAAATATTACCTGGCTCGGTGCCGCCAAAACGTGCTGCCGCTTGCGCTGCATTTTTAAAGCGAAAACTCGAGTTTAAAAACAGCGCCTCTGAGTTTTCGCCAAACTCGGTGGTTAAGGTGCCAGCACGCACCGCCAGCGTTTCCAAATGGTATTGATCGTTCATACTTCCTCAAACTTCTGTCCGCAAACGGACGGCAATAAAAAACCCGTTTCAGCATTGCGCTAAAACGGGTCTTTGGGCTCTCGCTTTAGCAGTATTTATAATGCGCCCGCAAGCTGAGTTTGGCTTCGTTTAAAGTTCGCCACTCAAATCAGCGCAATTTCATTAAACGCCTTTTAAAGTAGGCTGTCAAGTCTTACTCGACACCCACCAAATCCGTTGATAACAAGTTCAGATCCAGCTGGGTGGTAGAGTTTGGCGGCAACTGTTTTTTACTCATGTCACTGCGGGCAGACTCAATACGATTCAAATAAGCGGCGTCAATGTCGCCGGTCACGTATTTGCCATCAAAGCAACTGCAATCAAATTCAGTCATGTGCGGATTGGATTTGGTAATGCTTTCACGCAAGGCGTCCAGATCCTGGTAAATCAAGGCATCTGCACCGATTTCAGCGCAAATCTCTTCATCGGTACGGTTGGTTGCCAGCAATTCATGGCGGCTGGGCATATCAATGCCATACACGTTAGGATAACGCACCGGTGGCGCAGCTGAGGCAAAGTAAACCTTGTTTGCGCCCGCATCGCGCGCCATTTGCACGATTTGCTGTGAGGTGGTGCCACGTACAATCGAGTCGTCTACCAGCAAGACGTTTTTGCCTTTGAATTCAATCCCGATTGGATTCAACTTCTGGCGCACGGATTTCTTGCGCAAGGCCTGACCTGGCATGATGAAGGTACGGCCAATATAGCGGTTTTTAATAAAGCCCTCGCGATAATCCAGACCCAAGGCAATACCTAGTTGCAACGCACTTGGACGACTGGTATCAGGAATCGGAATCACGACATCAATCTGTTTATCGGCCCATTCGCGTTTAATTTTTTCTGCCAGCAAGGTCCCCATGTCCAGACGGGTCTGGTAGACAGACACGCCATCAATCACAGAGTCCGGGCGAGCCAGATAGACATATTCAAAAATGCAGGAAGTCAGCTTGGCATTTTCGGCACATTGGCGGCTGCACAGGTTGCCATCCATATCAATAAACACGGCCTCACCAGGCTCAACATCACGCAGTAGCGTAAAGCCCAGTACATCCAGTGCCACGCTCTCGGAAGCCACAATATACTCGGCGCCTTTTTCTGTTTCCTGCTTGCCGATAACCAGCGGACGGATGCCATGCGGATCGCGGAACGCCAGCAGCCCGAAATTAGCAATCATGGCAACCACAGCGTAGGCACCTTTACAACGTCTGTGCACGCCCGCCACTGCATCAAACACCATATCACTGTTTAACAGGGCATTTTTTGAGGTGCTTTCAATTTCGTGTGCCAAGACATTCAACAACACTTCAGAGTCTGAATTGGTATTGATATGACGCAGATCTTGGCGGAACATTTCTGACTTCAACTGCTCGGAGTTAGTCAGGTTACCGTTGTGGCCCAACACGATGCCAAATGGTGAGTTGACATAAAAAGGCTGGGCTTCTGCCGCACTGGAGGAACCCGCAGTTGGATAACGGACATGCGCGATACCCACATTACCAACCAGATTGCGCATGTGGCGCGTATGAAAGACGTCTTTCACCAGGCCATTATTTTTATGCATATGGAAGGTATTGCCATCACAGGTCACGATGCCAGCGGCATCTTGACCACGGTGCTGTAAGACCAGCAATCCGTCATACAACAACTGATTCACCGGGTTCTTGCCTACAATACCGATAATTCCACACATAGTGACATCCTATCAAACACTTGAGATTACAAATTAAATCACTGACTCGTCGAGCTGTTGCTGGTCCAAATGCACATGCTTGGCAATACTAGATGGCATCCAGGGTAGCAATTTCAAGACCAGCACTTCAATTGGCGCGCTGAACATGGCATTTGACCAGCGCGGATCCTTTGGAAGTTCCGTCATGGCAGCCAACATCACCAGAATACAGACAATCAGCAGCCCCTTCAGCGCCCCAGCCGCACCGCCCAAAATACGGTTCATACCACCTAATCCGACCGCTTTAATCAACGTGGTCAACAACAGCGCCAGCAAGGTACAAACAAACAATACCAGTAAAAATACCAGTAAAAATGCGGCCATGGCCTTGATCGCCTCACCAGGAATCTGTTCTGGCATATAAGCGATCACCTGACTATTGAAGCGGTTGGCTAAATAAAAAGCCAATACCCATCCAAGCACAGAAAACAGCTCATGAATGGCACCACGCATGAGACCGACCAAAATCGAAAAACCAAGAATGCCTAATACTACATAATCAAATACTGTCATAAGTACTTATGACTTACTGGCGACGATACCGCTAAAACCTGCCGCTTCCAATTTTTTGAGGGTGGCTGCCGCTTCGTTACGTGTCGCATAAGTCCTTGTCCGCAGCCGCAGCTTCTGTCCAGCCACATCGACTTTCTCAGTGGCCGTTTCAAACCCTGCGTGCTTCAGCTTGACCTGAAGATTTTCAAGATTTTTTGGATCAGAAAAAACCCCAAACTGGACAAAAAACTTGCCTGCTTTTTTATCGGATTCTACAGCGGCTTCTTTAACCGCAGGTTTCACTGGCGCAACTTTGGGTTCAACTTTGGGTTCAACTTTGGGTTCAACTTTGGGTTCAACTTTGGGTTCAACTTTGGGTTCAACTTTGGCAACGACAGGCTCGGCAGTCACAACAGGCGCCGCTTCGACTTTCGCAGGCTTTGGTGTTTCTGCTACAACAGGGGCAGACGCTGCGGACTCGGTCGCAACGGGTTTTACACCTTGAGTGGGAGTGGGTTCATTGCCTGCAGGCGCGGCTTCATTATCAAGCACAACTTCATCTTCTGGCAGCTCTAAAATCGGTTCCCGGGTCGCCTGGCGGTTTACCACAGTGATTTCGACATTTTCCTGGCTGGTATCCACGACTCTGTCCTTGAGCACGAACGGCAGGATAATCAGCATCAGAATTACCAGGGTGACCGCACCCACTAACCGCCTGCGGGCAGTTTTCTTGAGCAACAGCTCATTTTCAGTCAAAGCATCTCTCGCCATAATGTGTTGAAGTTCTCACTCAGCAGATTTCAAGTGCAGGACGCTCTCTAGCAGCCCCACTGATCAGGCGTTAATTCAAGGATTGCGGCCACGGTAAAAAAGGAACCGAATACGATAATTTTATCATTTTTCGCTGCTTTCTTATAGGCGCTTCGCAAGGCATCAGGCAACGCGGCATATGTATGCAGCCGATCAGGCGCAACCTGATGGGCCAGATATGTGTTTAATTCGTGAATGTCTGCCGCGCGCGGATGCGCAATCTGGGCAATATGCCATTCGTCAAAGACATCATGCAGGATATCGACAACACTGGCGATGTCTTTATCAGACAACATGGAAAACACAGCGATGACGCGTCCACCACCGGTACTAACCTGCTGGAGATTATCACGCAAGGCACGCGCAGCATGTGGATTATGGGCGACATCCAGAATAATGTCGGGGGAGCGTTGCCAATACTGAAAACGTCCGGTCACTTCGGTGTCTATTAGCGCCTGTAACATGACCGAAGAAGTTACTGGCAACTGTGATTGCAATGCACGTACGGCAAAAATTACATTAGCGGCATTATTCCATTGGTAGCGGCCATACAAACGCAAACTGGCAATATCCAACACGCCGAATGCATCTTCATAATGCGCGACTTGTGACTCGCGGATGTCTATCTGGTAGTCACTACCGTAGCGGTATAGCTTAACGCCCAATTGTTCTGCATAGGCAAGCAAGGACAGCGGCGGTTCGGCGTCGCCGCAGATAGCGATTTGCTCAGCCCGGTAGATGCCAGCCTTCTCGCGGCCAATCAATTCACGCGTATCCCCTAGATACTCCATATGGTCCAAGTCTACATTGGTGACAATCGCACAGGCGGCATCGACGATATTCACGGCATCCAGGCGTCCGCCCAAGCCGACTTCCAGCACCACGACATCCAACGCCTGTTGTTCAAACGCCCATAAGGCCGCCAGCGTCCCCATTTCAAAATAGGTGAGTGTGATATCGCCCCGCGCCTGCTCGACGGCGGAAAAGGCCTGGCATAAGCAATCATCAGCAATGACTTGCCCGTTGAAGCGCACGCGCTCCTGATAGTGCACAAGGTGTGGGGAAGTATAGCAGCCGACCTGATAACCGGCCGCAGTATAAATGTGCTCCAGCATGGCACAGGTCGAGCCTTTGCCGTTGGTGCCACCCACCGTAATGACGGTGAATGGAAAAGTGAGCTGTAATCGCTGCGCAACGGCTTGCACCCTGCCCAAGCCCATCTCAATGGACTTGGGATGCAATGACTCAATATAACCGAGCCAATCCTCAACCGTTTGCGGATGCTCGGGTATCACAGTGGACATCAGGCAGCTTTGGCAATGTTCAACAAGCTGGATAACACCTGGCTTAATTTGCCACGCATTTCACGACGGTCGACGATCATGTCAATCGCACCATGCGTCAGCAAAAATTCTGCACGCTGAAAGCCCTCTGGCAAGGTTTCACGTACTGTTTGTTCGATCACACGCGGGCCTGCAAAGCCGATCAAGGCATTCGGTTCGGCGATAATCACATCCCCGAGCATGGCAAAACTGGCAGAAACCCCACCCATGGTCGGATCAGTCAACACCGACACGTAAGGCAAGCCTGCTTCGGACAACTTGGTCAATGCCGCACTGGTTTTGGCCATTTGCATTAATGAAAGCAAGCCCTCTTGCATGCGCGCACCGCCACTGGCAGAGATACAGATAAAGGCACACTTCTGCTCGATGGCTGCTTGTACCCCACGCACAAAACGCTCACCAACGACTGAGCCCATAGAGCCGCCCATGAATTTAAATTCAAACACGGCAGCAACGACAGGCACGCCTTCAATCGTTCCGCGCATCACAATCAGTGCATCTTTTTCTTTGACATCACGCTGGGCAGCCTTCATACGCTCGGCGTAGGTTTTACTATCCTTGAACTTGAGTGCGTCCACGGGGGTGACATCGGCACCAATTTCAACGCGTCCCGCTTCATCCAGCAAGACGTTCAAACGATCACGCGCACCCAGACGATGATGATGCCCACATTGCGGACAAACCTCCAAGTTCGCGTCCAGATCGGTCCGATATAACACGGTCTGGCAGGCATCACATTTATGCCACAAGCCCTCGGGCACGTTACGCTTTTGTACCGAGCCTACCGCACGTTTAATCTTTTGTGGAATCTTGTCTAACCAACTCATAACTTCTCCTACGGATAGATGACGATCTCTGAATACCTGTTCATCACAGCTTAAACAGAGTCAATCGCAGTACGTAATTCTTTTACCAAGGCTTGTACATTTGACTGCAAGTTAGCCGCATCGGATTGTTCAATCGCCAACACCATCCGGCTACCGACAACCACCGCATCGGCAATCGCGGCCACTTCACGCGCGGTGGCCGCATCTTTCACACCAAAGCCAACGCCTATGGGCAAACTTGTCTGCTGACGGATTTCAGCCACGCGTTTTTTCACTTCCGTGATATCCAGGTTGGCCGCCCCTGTCACGCCCTTCAGCGAAACGTAGTAAAGAAATCCAGTCGCCTGTTTCACAATCAGCTCGGTACGTGAAGGCTCTGTCGTCGGAGACAACAGGAAAATGCTGTCTATCTCTGCAGCTGCGAGCGTTTGATTGAACGTATCACACTCTTCAGGCGGATAATCCACAGTCAACACGCCATCGACACCTGAGGCTTGCGCCAATGCAACAAATTCTGCAGCGCCCATGGCTTCAATGGGGTTAGCGTAACCCATCAGGATAATCGGCGTCTGCTGATTGGTTTCCCTGAAGGTCTTCACCATGCCCAGCACTTTACGCAAGCCCATTTTGTGCACCAACGCGCGCTCACTGGCACGCTGAATGACCGGGCCATCCGCCATCGGATCAGAAAAAGGGACACCAAGCTCGATCATGTCTGCGCCAGCAGCAACCATCGCATGCATTAAAGGCACGGTCTGATCAGGATGCGGGTCACCTGCTGTGATATAGGGGATCAATGCTTTTTTGTTTTGCGCCTTGAGCGAGGCAAAAACCGATTGAATACGGGACATAAGAATCTGTGTTTTTAAGGGTTCAGAAAATGAAAGATGCACATGCGCCAGAGAGGTCTTTCTCCCTGGCGGCTGCGAATCACAATGTAATATTGGCCAAGCTTGCGACGGTGTTGATATCTTTGTCGCCGCGTCCGGACAAGTTCACCAACACAACCTGATCTGGTGACATGGTTTTGGCTAATTTTTCAGCATAGGCCAAGGCATGACTGGACTCCAGCGCGGGGATAATGCCTTCGGTACGGCACAAGTTATGGAAGGCAGCCATGGCTTCATCATCCGTAATGGCCACATACTCGGCGCGCTTGATGTCTTTCAACCAGGCATGCTCAGGACCCACACCGGGATAATCCAGGCCGGCAGAAATCGAATGCGTTTCTATGATGTTGCCGTCTTCATCCTGCATCAGATAGGTACGGTTGCCATGTAAGACACCGATTGGGCTGTTAGCGGTCAAAGGTGCGGCATGCTGGCCAGTGGTCAAGCCATGACCACCCGCCTCTACGCCAATCAGGCGTACGCCTTCTACATCAATATAGGGATAGAAGATCCCCATCGCGTTGGAACCACCACCAACACAGGCCACCACAGCATCGGGCTGGCGACCAAGCATTTCCTGCATCTGCTGTTTGGCCTCCACGCCGATCACGGCCTGAAAGTCCCTGACCATCGTCGGGTAAGGATGTGGGCCGGCAACGGTACCAATGATGTAAAACGTATCCGAGATATTGGTCACCCAGTCACGCATGGCTTCGTTTAAGGCATCTTTGAGCGTTTTTGAGCCACTTTCAACCGGCACAACGGTCGCTCCCAGCAGCTTCATGCGGAACACATTAGGCGCCTGGCGCTTCACATCTTCCGAGCCCATATAGACCACACACTCCAGACCCAAACGGGCCGCAATCGTAGCTGTAGCCACGCCGTGTTGACCGGCCCCGGTTTCGGCAATCACGCGTGGCTTACCCATGCGTTTAGCCAACAAGGCTTGACCTATCGTGTTATTGATTTTGTGCGCACCCGTGTGATTCAGGTCTTCGCGCTTGAGGTAAATTTGAGCGCCACCGACTTTGTCGGACAAACGCTTGGCATGGTAAATCGGGCTGGGGCGACCGACGAAATGCTTGAGATCATAAGCAAACTCAGCCAGAAATTCAGGGTCGTGACGGTATTTTTCATACATCAGGCGCAGTTCTTCCAACGCCTCGACCAAGGTTTCAGCTACAAAAACCCCACCAAAAGGACCAAAATGGCCACGCGCATCTGGCATATCATAGACTTGCATGTATTACTCCGTATCTATCTCGTTACTCAAACCGCCCATTATGTACAGCATCTGCCTGCACGACCTGCCGCATGAATGCAGCTATTTTTTGTGGGGACTTTATCCCTTTTTGTACTTCCACACCGCCGCTAATATCCACGGCATAGGGTTGAACCTGCTCAACAGCTTGCGCCACATTCTCTACTTGCAATCCGCCAGCGAGAATCAAGGGCTTTTGCATCTGCAACGGGATCAGTGACCAGTCGAAGGTTTCGCCGGTTCCGCCCACAGCCTTTTCAGAATAGGTATCCAGTAGCAAAGCGTTCGCAGAAGCAAAATCAGACTCGCATTGTATCAAATTTACCCCTGGTTTGACGCGGATTGCCTTGTAATATGGCAGATTAAATTGCGCGCAATCCTGCGCAGACTCATCGCCATGAAACTGCAAACAATCCAGACCGGTCGTGGCAATCACCTGGCGCACCTCGTCGGCTGGCGCATTGACAAACAATCCCACTTTACTGACAAATGGAGGCAACGCAGCCACAATCGCCCTTGCCTGCTCAGCGCTCACCGCACGCGGACTGGGCGCGTAAAATACAAACCCCAACGCATCTGCGCCAGCAGCGATCGCCGCCAGCGCATCCTCTAACCGGGTAATCCCGCAAATCTTAACTCTGGTTCTTCTCATGTTGTTCAGTCAGGTTTCAATCCGTGTTGAATGCATCCCAATCGGCACTGCATGGCGGCAATTGCCAGGCGGCCTCATATTGAACGCCGGTAAAATACAGACCATCGGGCATGAAGGTGGGCGGAGCAAGCCGTCTATCCCGATGTTGCAGCAGCTCGGCAAACGCTGAGACATCCAGCTTCCCTTGTCCAACATAGATCAAGGCGCCGACCATATTACGGATTTGATGCTGCAAAAAAGCATTGGCCTGAAAGTGAAAAATCAGGTAACGCCCCTGCGCCTTAAGCGCTGCCTGAGAGAGGGTGCGCACCGGGCTACTGGCCTGACACTCACTGGCCCTAAACGCACTGAAATCATGCTCGCCAAGCAGGGTTTGCATAGCCTGCTGCATGGCGGCAACCGCCAGTGGCCGATGATACCAGCCTACTCTTCCATGCTGACTCGCAGGCGCAACCGGGTGGTTATATAGCACATACTGATAACTGCGTGCCCGTGCACTAAACCTGGCATGAAAATCATTAGCGACTTCGCTTGCCCACAATACACGTACCCAAGGCGGCAAATGTGCATTACTGCCACGCACCCAGGCATTCAAGGGCCTGGCCACAGCAGTCTCAAAGTGGGCCACTTGCATCAATGCATGCACCCCGCTATCCGTCCGTCCCGCCGCATGCAAACGCACCTGTTCGCCTGCAACCAGCGCAATTGCGCGCTCTAATGCATCCTGTACCCCGGCACCATTGGGCTGACTTTGCCAGCCCTGAAAGTGAGCGCCATGATATTCTATGCCAATCGCAATTTTCATGGCGCCTAGTATAAGGGCTGAGTGCGATAACGCCTAATCAAGGCACACAAAAACAAGGCCGGAAACCCGGCCTTTGATTATGCAATTTTCTCGAGTAACTCACTGGCGCGTTGCCGCTGGCGTTCACCACCTTCTGCCATCACCTCTTCGATCAGTTCTCTGGCACCAATGACATCTTCCATATCAATATAGGCCTGAATCAAATCCAGCTTGGTATTGACCTCTTCAGGCTCGTCGACCGGATCTTCGGCTGGCGCAGGCACTGCTTCGCTCACATCCAGGGAAATCTCAGGAAACTCAGCTTCAGGAGCAGCAGCCTCTGGCGCAACGGGCTCATTCAATGAGGCCACCGGAGCTTCCATATCCAGATCGTCCAATGACAAGTCCTCAGGATCATTTCCGGCTGCATCGTTAGGCCCACCCAATTCCAGAGAGAGCTCCGGCAGCGACTCGAATACAGCGTCTTCATTGGACAATGCAGGCTCGCCACTGACTGAATTAGCAGGCGCGGCAAATGGCGCCGCAGTCTGTTCAGCATCATCCAGATTGAGTGATGGCAAATCCAGTGATTTTGGGGTCAACTCAGCCTCGGCACTGGCGACCTGCAGCGCAGGGTCGGTAGCGGCTGCCTCATTTACAGAATCTGCCACATCTTCAAGCCCAGTGCTGTTGAGAGCTGACGCTTCCGGTTCAGCTGCAGCACGCTCGGGCGCGGTGAATGACAACGGCTCATCCTCGAGCGTTAATGCTGTTGCGCCAGGCTGTGCAAGGGTTTCTTTTGCAACATCAGTTTCAGCCAACGCAGCTGACTCAAAAACCAATGGCTCGTCCTCCGCTTGTTGGCTCATACCAATGGCAGCCTCAGCCTCATTTTTCTCAGTTTCGGCGACCTCATTATTCTGAGACTTTTCAACAGGCTCGGGTGAAGCCGAGACCGCTGCATTTACAGACTCAAACTCTAAAGCAGGGGCCTCAAAATTGAAATGGTAACCCTCTTCATTTTCGGCTGAAGTAGATGGTTCAGTTGCACGGGCAACAGTGACATTGTCATCCTCTGACGCACTCACGGGCTCTGCACTGACCTGATACAGGCTGTTTTCAGGGTCCAGCTTCTGTCCCATAGCCGTCACTTTTGCCCAGGTACTGTCAGCCGGCCCCAGCTTGGCATAAAGATCACTGGCCAACGACTCAAATGCGCCTTTATTCGCGCTTGCCTGATAAATTTCCAGCAGTTTAAGTTTGAGTTCATGGCGGTCAGGATCTTTTTGAATGGCATCTTTGAGGATTTCTTCGGCCTGCGCATCGCGGCCATAGGCCATATACACCTCAGCCTCGGCAATCGGATCAACATCATGAGAGTCAATCATGCCGCCTACCCCACTCTGCGAGAAGTCGGTCAGAAATGAAGTGTCGCCCGAAGCAGCCGCTTGTGTATCCCCGAACACTGTATTGTTTTGCATTTCAGTGGCCGGCGAGGTCACAATCACGTCTTCAAAGTTATCAATCTGCTTTTTACGACGAATACGGATCACAGCCCAAATGCAAAGCAAGATAGGCAATCCAATCAAGGCAAATGGCAAGACAGGGTTAATTGACTTCAGACGCTCAAGCAACACGTGCATAAATGAGGGTTGGGTGGTCGCAACTTCAGGCGCAGGCTCAACCGGTGGTGCCGCTGGCTTGTTTTCTGCAACAGTGCTGGGTGACTCGGTTTTAGCCGGCTCAGTTTTCTCACCAGCGGCCTTATCTGCTTCTGCTTTAGCCGGGGCAGAGGTTGTAGATTCTGACTTGGCTGGTTCAGGCTTAACTGGCTCGGTAGCCGTTTTATTCTGTTCAGCGTTGGATGCAGACGCTGCCTGCGCAGCATTTTTTTCAGCCTGTGCCATGGCATTGCTTTTCATTTCCACGAGCTTTTTCATGTCGGCCACTTGTTTCTCAAGCGCTGCAGCACGTGCTTGCTCTTCTTTGATCGCATTCGCTTTGGCGGTCGCGTCCTCTTGTGCAGCAGTCGCGGAGGCCTTACTGTTGGCCTTGTCAGTCAACGAAGTCGATTTTTCGTCACCTGCCGAAAGCTTTAACACATCCTTGGCTGGCTTGGACTGTGGCAATGGTTTGTCACCCGCACTGCCAATCTTGCCTGCAGATTGTTGAGTGTTGCCACCGGTCTGGGCAGGCGCACTTTCCTTAACCACTTTGCCCAGCGTATTTTTATAAGCTAGCCAGTTGGCCGTATGCTCAGCCACCACTTGCTGCGCTTGCTTGCGACTCAGACGCTCCAGGCTTGCCTGGTCAGGCAGACGAATGATTTTACCTACCTTGAGACGGTTCATGTTTTTACCGTCAAAAGCGTCCTGATTGGATTGATAAAGCGCAGCCAGCATTTGATCCATGCTGACATTTTCTGGCTTCATCTGGCGCGCGATGGCATATAGCGTATCACCACGCTCTGTCGTCAACGCTTGCGCCTCAGAGGCAGTGTCTTGAGCCGGTGATTTAGGCTCGACTTTTTTGACCGCTAGCTTGGCTGCAGTCGGAGCCTTCGCACTCTTAGTTTCTGCAGGACGGCTCTCAGCGGCCACGGCTGGCGCAGGTTGGGCTTCTGACTGTTTCACCGTGGGCGTCGCCGCAGCTTCGGCAGCATAATTAGAGTTAAAACCGGGCGGGTCTAACAGTAAGGTGTACTCTTTTACCAGGCGACCGGTCGGCCAGTCTACCTGGATCAGCATGTCCAGGAAGGCTTCTGTAATCGGTTGTGTACTGCTCAACTTGAGGATAGGAAGGCCTTTTGTATTATTGCCAACCTCAATTTTGATGAATGGATAAGCCGCAGGCTTTTCCAGCATTTGATCCTGATATACCTGCTCACTGGCAAGCGCAGCTTGAATGCTGCTCAACTCTGCAGGCGTGACGGCCAACAGCTCGATTTCAGCATTGAGTGGTTCCCCCAGTTTTGAGCTGGACGTGATGGTACCCAATCCGGCAGCATGCGCTGACATGGCAGCACCCAGACTCAAGGCAAAGGCTATTTTTTTTAATTGAATTTTACGCACCGATTCACCCTTTTTTCATTCATGGCTTTTGTCAAAATAGCATCATTCAGACAGCCACGCAAGCGCGTGCAGACGGCTTGCAGGCAATATATACACTGTTTTTAGTGTCTCGCATCCATTAAACACTAGCCCCAAAAAAGCAAAAGCCCGAAAAGACTATGATTTCATTGATAAATCATAGCTTTACGGGCTGCTACTTCACAAACTACTTAAGCTTCTACCAAAATTCTTAACATGCGTCGCAATGGCTCGGCGGCACCCCACAACAACTGGTCGCCGACTGTAAACGCGGACAGATATTCGCCACCCATTGCCAGTTTGCGCAAACGCCCCACCGGCGTGGTCAACGTGCCGGTAATCGCCGCTGGCGTTAACTCACGCATACTCACTTCGCGCTCGTTGGGAATCACCTTTGCCCAGGGGTTGGCTTCCGCCAGCATCTGGTTGATCTCATCGAGCGGCACGTCTTTGCGCAGTTTGAGCGTCAAAGCCTGTGAATGGCAACGCATGGCGCCAATGCGCACACACAAACCATCAATCACAATCGGATTTGCCGAGCGCCCCAGAATCTTGTTGGTCTCAACGCCCCCCTTCCACTCTTCTTTGCTTTGACCATTGCCCAAATCCTTGTCTATCCAGGGGATCAGGCTACCGGCAAGCGGCACGCCAAAGTTGGATTGCGGTAGCGCTTCACTGCGGATGGTATCGGCCACCTGTTTGTCGATATCCAGAATCGCAGAAGCAGGATCGGCCAGCAAGTCAGCCACAGAGGCATTGACCACGCCCATTTGCGTAATCAATTCACGCATATTTTGTGCACCGGCACCAGACGCAGCCTGGTAGGTCATGGACGTTGCCCACTCAACCAGATCGGCCTTGAACAAGCCATTAAGCGCCATCAGCATCAACGAAACCGTGCAATTGCCGCCTATCCAGTTGTTTCCGCCATTCGCGAGCGCATCTTTAATGACATGCATATTGACCGGATCAAGAATAATCACGGCATCGTCCTCCATACGCAAGGTCGAGGCAGCATCAATCCAGTGACCGTTCCAGCCGGCAGCGCGCAATTGCGGGAACACTTCACTGGTGTAATCGCCGCCCTGGCAGGTGACAATCACCTCCATCTGCTTCAATGCGTCTATATTTTTCGCATCTTTAAGCGCGGGAGATGCTTTACCCACATTGGGTGCTGCACCGCCTGCTTGCGAGGTGGTGAAAAACTGCGGTTCGATATCCGCAAAATCATTTTCCTGACGCATGCGTTGCATCAGCACAGAACCCACCATGCCACGCCAGCCTACAAACCCTACCTTCAACATATTCAACCTTTATTGTTAACCGCACAGCCGTGCGGATAAACGCAGATAATTTTGATTCAACCCTTATTTGGTTGACTTTTGCACGGCTTCGCCAGCCTTTTCCAGATCCTTGCCCATGCCGTCAATGGTATTACAGGCCGCCAAGGTCAATGCAGTGATTACACACAAAATTAACGTTTTAAACATCATCCTCTCCTCAAATGACTGATGCCGACCGTCATCAGTCTCTAAAGTTACCAAATTTCAACGGAAAATCAGTAATACTCTTTTTCACAAATGCAATCGCCTCTTGCAGGACGTCTCGCTTCGCCCCATTCACGCGCACGGTGTCGCCCTGAATGGTGGCCTGGACTTTCATGCCACTGTCTTTAATCAGCTTGGTGATTTTTTTGGCCAGGTCGCTATCAATGCTATCACGCACAATCAACTCCTGCTTGACCTTGTTACCAGACACCTTTTGCACATCCTTGTGCTCCAGCCGCTTGGAAGACTCTGGCTCTTTTTTTTCCATGGCTGGCAGCAAAATATCTTTCACCTGATCCAGCTGAAAATCATTATCCCCAAACAAAGTGATCACTTTGTCTTTCTCGTTAAACTCGATGTTGGCCGAAGTGCCTTTAAAGTCATAGCGATTGGTAATTTGCTTGCTGGCAGCATCAATCGAATTCTTCAAATTAACCATATCGACTTCGGATGTAATATCAAAGCTAGGCATTTTTTAAAACCTCACAAGCGATGGCAGGACAAGGCGGAAGCGCGCAGGCAGTACATCTAGTACGACCAGCGCGACCAACGCAGTCATGCCGAGCAATCGCAATTATTCGAAGTGGCAGACGTAGTCTACGGTCTCTACTGTTTCAATCTCAAAACTGGAATTACCCGGTACCGTGAATTTCTCACCGCCCTTGTAGGTGGTCCAGTTTTCCTCGCCTTTCAGGCGTACCTTGCAAACACCATCGTTGATTTCCATCAACTCCGGGGAGCCTGTATTAAAGGTCAATGTACTCGGAAAAATTACGCCTACGGTACACCGCGTGCCATTCGGGAACAGCACGGTGTGACTCACACATTTGCCATCAAAATAGACGTTGGCTTTCTTTTTTACACTGACATTATCAAATTGCGCCATTTTTAAATTCCTGTTTAATTTCAATACGCTGCAAAACAAGCAAAGGACTATATCACAGCTAAATCTGCGCGAGCGCGATGAAGTTGCATCCGCCCGCGCAACCAGTGTTACATGGCCGCTACGATTTGGTCGCCCATCTCCGAGCATGACACGCGTTTGGTGCCTTCTTCGTAGATGTCACCGGTGCGGTAGCCCGCTGCCAGAACCTTTTTCACAGCATTTTCAATGCGGGTGGCAGCAGCTTCATTATCAAAGCTGTAGCGCAACATCATGGCCGCAGACAAAATGGTCGCAATCGGGTTAGCCAGGTTCTTGCCGGCGATATCCGGTGCAGAACCGTGTGATGGTTCATACAGGCCTTTTTTGCTCTCGTTCAAGGATGCAGAAGCCAGCATACCAATTGAGCCAGTCAGCATGGAGGCTTCATCAGACAGGATGTCACCAAAAATGTTACCAGTCACCATCACGTCAAACTGTTTAGGGTTGCGAATCAGCTGCATGGCGGCATTGTCCACATACATATGGCTCAACTCGACTTCCGGATATTCTTTCGCTACATCGATCACGATTTCTTTCCAGAACTCGGTGGTTTCCAGCACATTGGCCTTGTCTACTGAACACAGTTTTTTCTGGCGTTTCATCGCGATCTGGAAAGCGACGTGCGCAATACGGCGGACTTCTGGCTCACTGTAAATCATGGTATTAAAACCTTCGCGCACGCCCTGCTCGTTGGTGCGCATGCCGCGTGGCTGACCAAAATAGACGTCACCGGTCAGTTCACGCACAATCATGATATCCAGACCAGCCACCACTTCAGGTTTTAGCGTAGAAGCGTTGGCCAACTCTGGGAACAGCACCGCTGGGCGCAAGTTGGCAAACAGACCCAAGTCTTTACGAATCGCCAGCAAACCGCGCTCTGGACGCAATGGACGGTCCAGGGTGTCATACTGTGGGCCGCCTACCGCGCCCAACAAAACAGCATCCGCTTCACGGCAAACTTTTTGCGTAAACTCTGGATAGGGATGACCGAACTGGTCATACGCCTGACCACCCAACGGTGCCTCGGTGAAGGTCATTTCCAGACCTTCTTTGTGCAACACATCCAGTACGCGCAAGGCTTGTTTAATAATTTCCGGGCCGATGCCATCGCCTGGCAACACTGCAATATTCAATGCCATTATTTTTTCCTAACTATATATACAATCTCAATAAAAACGATGAAAAACCGTCGCGAGCGATGGCGTGGCTAGGCGCTCGGAGCGCAGAAACCGGAATGTACACTGAATACATAAGGATTTCGAGCACCGAGCAACAACGCCAATTCATTTTGTCGCAGATGAATTACGTTTTTATGCGAACAACCAGGGTTGTGCAGCCTTATGTTTCTCTTCAAACGTTTTGATTTCATCTGCATGCTGCAAGGTCAGGCCGATCTCATCCAGGCCATTGAGCAAATTGTGCTTGCGTGTCGGTGTAATCTCAAAGCTGAATGACTGGCCAGAAGGCGTGGTCACTGTTTGCGCTACCAGATCGACATTCAGTGTATACCCTTCATTGGCAAAGCATTCTTTGAACAACTGATCCACCTGCTCGGCAGCAGCCACGATGGGCAAAATACCGTTTTTATAGCAGTTATTAAAGAAAATATCGGCAAAGCTGGGCGCAATAATGACACGGAAGCCTTGGTCTTCAATCGCCCATGGCGCATGCTCACGTGAAGAGCCGCAGCCAAAGTTGTCACGCGCGAGCAGGACTTGTGCACCTTGGTAACGCGGCTGGTTCAAGACAAAGTCCGGATTTAATGGACGCGTACTGCAATCCATACCAGGCTCGCCATAGTTGGTATAGCGCCACTCATCAAACAAATACGGGCCGAAACCAGAACGTTTGATTGATTTCAAGAACTGCTTGGGAATAATCGCGTCAGTGTCCACGTTGGCTCGATCCAGCGGACAAACCAGCCCATTCAAGGTAGTAAATGCTTTCATAATGTTCTCCTCTTATGCGCTGCGCACGTCAACAAAATGACCGGCAATCGCAGCAGCTGCCGCCATTTCAGGGCTGACCAAATGCGTACGTCCACCTGGACCCTGACGGCCTTCAAAGTTACGGTTGGAGGTTGAAGCGCAACGCTCACCAGGGCTCAAGCGGTCTGAGTTCATGGCCAGACACATGGAGCAGCCAGGCTCACGCCACTCAAAACCAGCCTCAATAAAAATCTTGTCCAAGCCTTCAGCTTCGGCCTGGCGCTTCACCTGGCCAGAGCCCGGCACCACCATCGCCAGCTTGATATTGCTGGCCACTTTTTTACCTTTGGCGACGCTGGCAGCGGCACGCAAGTCCTCAATACGCGAGTTGGTGCAGGAACCAATAAAGATTTTATCGAGCTGAATTTGCTCAATCGGGGTATTGGCAGTCAAGCCCATATATTTGAGCGCGTTTTCAATACTGGTGCGTTTGGTTGCATCGGCTTCCTGGGCAGGATCCGGCACAGTGGAGCCGATGGGCAGCACTTGCTCAGGCGAGGTCCCCCAAGTCACTTGTGGAGCAATCTCTGCACCGTTCAATGTCACGATGGTATCAAACTCGGCATCAGCATCGGATTTGAGGGTGCTCCAGTAAGCGACAGCTTGCGCCCAATGCTCGCCCTTAGGCGCATGCAGACGGCCTTCAAGGTAAGCTGATGTTTTCTCATCCGGGGCCACCAGGCCCGCACGAGCGCCGGCTTCAATCGCCATGTTACACAGCGTCATGCGGCCTTCCATGGACAAGCCACGGATCACTTCGCCGCCAAACTCAATCGCGTACCCCGTACCGCCAGCGGTACCGATTTTGCCGATAATCGCCAGCGCCACGTCTTTGGCCGTCACGCCTTTGCCCAATTGGCCATCGACCTTCACCAGCATGCGCTTGGATTTTTTCGCGACCAGGGTTTGTGTAGCCAAGACATGCTCAACCTCTGAAGTACCGATGCCGTGCGCCAACGCGCCAAAGGCACCATGAGTTGAGGTATGGCTATCGCCACAGACCACGGTCATACCAGGCAAGGTCGTGCCATTTTCAGGCCCAATCACATGAATAATGCCTTGGTCTTTGTTTTTAAAAGGAAAATACACCAAGGCACCAAACTCTTTGATGTTGTTATCCAGCGTTTCCACCTGCAAACGGGACACTGGATCTTCAATGCCTTTGTCCCAGTCTTTGGTCGGTGTATTGTGGTCAGGGTTAGCCACAATGCTGGAATTACGCCATGGTTTACGCCCGGCCAGACGCAAGCCTTCAAAAGCCTGTGGGCTGGTCACTTCATGCACCAGATGGCGGTCAATGTAAATCAGACAGGTGCCGTCTGCTTCTTCACGCACCACATGCGAATCCCATAATTTGTCGTACAGCGTTTTACCTGCCATGACAGTTCCTTTCAAACCACACAAAATAAATAACCTACGCAGAATACCTAAGTTTCAATACCCTTACAAGAATATGATTTATACTAGTATTGAAACTACCACTTTAAACAGCCGCTGCACACGCAAGCAATTGATGCTCAACAGGAAAAGATGGATTCAAGACGCCAGGAGCTCGCAGAATTTTTACAAGCCATGCGCCAGCGTGGCAGCCCGGAAGCCTTTGGTTTTCCATCAGGCGTTCGCCGTCGCACCCAAGGGCTACGCCGCGAAGAAGTGGCTCAATTGGCAGGGATCAGCGCTACCTGGTACACCTGGATCGAGCAAGCGCGCGAAGTCAATGTGTCGGCCGAAGCCCTGGACCGCCTGGCCAATGCACTCAAACTGAGCAAGTCTGAACGTAGCTATCTGTTTGACATGGCAGACCGCCGTGACCCGCATGCACACCAGAACCAAGTTGATACGGCGCCGGAAACCCTGGTGACCATGCTGAAACACATCCAGATTCCGGCGTACATCATGGGCCGCACCTGGGACATGTTGGCCTGGAATACCGCAGCAAGTGATTTGTTTAGCGGACTGCTGGATATTGAGTGGCCTGCTGGTGAACACCCCAACCTGCTACGCTTTGTGTTTGCACATCCGGCGGCAAAACAGTTTGTAGTGAACTGGGACATGCGCGCGCGTAGACTGGTGGCAGAATTCAGAGCGGACAGCCGCACACGGCTGGAAGAGCCTGAAATCAAGAAACTCATCGACGAACTGAGTAATGCCAGTGCAGAGTTTGCAGCGTTCTGGAAACAGCATGATGTGCTGGAAAGACAAGGCGGACAGCGCGCCTTTCAACATCCGACGCAAGGCTTGATTCAATATCAGCAGGTGACGCTACGTCCGGTAGAACAGGAACACCTTAAACTGGTGTTGCTGCAACCTGCTGACTAATCAGCGTTCGGGTTTGCTGCGCTTATGGGCTTGTCCGCGATTGCGACAACTTATATTCAATCGCATCCTTCAAGGCCAGCCAGGATGCCTGAATGATGTCAGAAGAAACACCGATGGTCGTCCAGTTGCTTTGCTGATCGGTAGACTCTATCAACACACGCACCTTCGCTGCCGTGGCCAGATTGGAGTCCAGCACCCGCACTTTGTAATCCACCAGCTTGATTTCATCGATGGCCGGATAAAACGGCTGCAGCGCCTTGCGCATGGCCTTGTCCAGGGCATTCACGGGACCATCACCCTGAGCGGTTGCGCTGGTTTCCTGGCCATTCACGCTGACGTGTATCGTCACCGAGGAATTCAACCCATCCGCTGACGGTTCATAAATATTGACATGGTATTGCTTGAGGCTGAAAAACGGCTTGAACTTGCCCAGTAATTTCTGCATCAGCAAGTCAAACGAGCTCTCGGCATTTTCAAACTGATACCCTTCATGCTCCAGAGCTTTCAGCTGCTCCAGGATATTCACTGCCGCTTGAGACTCTTTGGTCAGGCTAGGATCAATTTGTTGCAACTTGCGCAAAATCGCCCCGCGACCCGCGACTTCAGAGACCAGAATATGTCTCTCATTGCCAACCATGCCAGGGTTGATGTGCTCATAAGATTTCGGATTCTTATTCACTGCATCAATATGCATGCCGCCCTTGTGCGCAAAGGCATCCTGCCCGACATAAGGCGCCTTGTCGTTAAACGCAACATTGGCGACTTCACTGACAAAGCGTGCGGCGGACGTCAACTCGGATAATTGCGACTCTGAAATACAGGCCAAACCCAGTTTCAACTGCACATTAGGGATAATCGACACCAGGTTGGCGTTACCACAGCGCTCACCGATGCCGTTGATGGTGCCTTGCACCTGGATGGCGCCAGCCTGCACGGCAGCCACCGAGTTGGCGACCGCCATTTCACAGTCGTTATGGCAATGAATGCCGATCTGCACTGCAGGGAAACGGTTCACCACTGTTTGCGTGATGCTGAATACCTCGTTCGGGAAAGTGCCGCCATTGGTATCACACAAGGCCAACACATCCGCCCCAGCATCTACCGCGGCTTGCAATGTCTGCATGGCATAGTCGGCATTGGCTTGATAGCCATCGTAAAAATGCTCGGCGTCAAACACCACCTCTTTGCCTTGCGCCTTGAGGTAGGCAATGGTATCGGCAATCATCGCCAGGTTTTCGTCTAGCGTCGTACGCAGAATGTCAGTGACCTGGTAATCCCAACTCTTGCCAAAAATGGCCACCGCCGTTGTGTTGGCTGATAACAGCGACTGCAAATTCTTGTCTTCTGCTGCGGTAATGCCAATCCGGCGTGTACTGCCAAACGCAATAATTTTGGCATGCTGCAGATGGAGCTCGCCGACGCGGGCAAAAAACTCGAGGTCTTTCGGGTTAGAGCCAGGATTACCGGCCTCAATGTAGCCAATGCCCAATTGGTCCAGACGCTGAACCACCTTGAGTTTATCCTCAACCGAAAAAGACACTCCCTGCGCTTGCGCGCCATCGCGCAAGGTAGAGTCGTAGGCAATGACGCGTCGATGAGCCATAAGAATTATTTTTTACGGCTGTGCAAGTTGGCTGCAATACGCATGCGCAAAGCATTCAACTTGATAAACCCGCCGGCATCTTTCTGGTCATAAGCGCCTTTGTCATCCTCAAACGTCGCAATGGTCGAGTCAAACAACGAATCAGTTTTGCTGTCACGGCCAACCACAATCACGTTGCCTTTGTACAACTTCACGCGCACCCAGCCATTCACCGTCGCCTGGGTATGGTCGATCAAAGTTTGCAAGGCAACACGCTCTGGGCTCCACCAGTAGCCGTTATAGATCAGGCTGGCGTAACGTGGCATCAAATCATCCTTCAAGTGCGCCACTTCGCGGTCCAGCGTAATGCTTTCAATCGCACGGTGCGCTTTCAGAATAATGGTGCCGCCCGGAGTTTCGTAGCAACCACGGGACTTCATGCCTACATAGCGGTTTTCCACCAGATCAAGACGACCCACACCATGTTTGCCACCCAAGCGGTTCAGCTCAGCCAGAATCTCGTGTGCTTTCATGGATTTGCCATTAAGCGCAACAATGTCACCCTGTTTGAACTCAAGGTCCAGATATTCGGCCGCGTCTGGCGCTTTTTCAGGGGATACGGTCCAGCGCCACATGTCTTCCTCGGCTTCCGCTGCCGGGTCTTCCAGGTGACGGCCTTCGTAGGAAATATGCAACAGGTTAGCATCCATTGAATAAGGGCTGCCGCCTTGCTTGTGCTTCATCTCAACCGGGATACCATGTTTTTCGGCATAGGCCAGCAGTTTTTCACGGGACAGCAGATCCCATTCACGCCATGGGGCGATAATTTTGATGTTGGGATTCAAGGCATAGGCACCCAGCTCAAAACGCACCTGGTCGTTACCCTTACCGGTGGCACCATGCGAAATAGCATCCGCTTTGGTTTCGTTGGCAATTTCAATCAGGCGCTTGGCAATCAGCGGACGCGCAATCGAGGTGCCAAGCAAATATTCACCTTCGTAAACAGTGTTGGCCCGGAACATCGGGAACACAAAATCACGCACAAACTCTTCACGCAGGTCATCAATATAGATTTCGTTCACGCCAAATTTTTTGGCTTTTTCACGCGCGGGCTCCAGCTCTTCGCCCTGACCAAGGTCGGCAGTAAACGTGACCACCTCACATTGATAAGTGTCCTGCAACCATTTAAGAATCACGGAAGTGTCCAGGCCGCCAGAATAGGCCAATACGGCTTTTTTAATATCGCTCATTGAAGTTGTATTTCCATAAAAAATATTTTTACCTCACAGCAAACAAGATAAAGAGAAAATCTGTAAAAGCGCTTTTTCTCTGCGACCTCTGTGTTGTCTGTGGCTAACACATGCTTTTGGCGTCACGTTTACTGTCACGCCTGTCTGACACGCTTAATTTCAACTTCGTGTCAGAGTGAACCTATAAAAAAACAATTTTTTTGCTACAGAGATCACAGAGGGCAAGGAGAAAACCACCTTGAAACACTCTGGGTCTCTGTGGTGAAAAATCAAACCTTACCTAATAACAAATATTCCATCAGCGCTTTTTGCGTGTGCAGTCTGTTCTCGGCTTCGTCCCAGACCACGCTTTGCGCGCCATCAATGACCTCGGCCGAAACTTCTTCACCACGGTGCGCAGGCAAGCAGTGCATAAACACGGCATCGGCTTTTGCGACCTTCATCATGTCAGCGTCGACTTGCCAATCGGCGAAGTCTTTGCGGCGCTCTTCGTTTTCGGCCTCAAAGCCCATGCTGGTCCAGACATCGGTCGTGACCAGATCCGCGCCGAGAGCAGCCTCCATCGGGTCAGCAAATGACTCGAAATGATCCGTGCCGTACAAGTTAGCGCGCTCTGGTTCGACTTCATAGCCAGGCGGGGTCGACACATGCACATTAAAGTCCAGCACTTCTGCCGCCTGCAACCAGGTGTTACAGACGTTATTGCTGTCGCCAATCCAGGCCACGGTTTTACCCTGGATCGAACCTCTGTGCTCGATAAAGGTAAAAATATCCGCCAGGATCTGGCATGGGTGATATTCGTTGGTCAGACCATTGATCACCGGCACGCGCGAGTTTTGCGCAAAACGCTCAATGATGCTTTGCTCAAACGTGCGGATCATGACGATGTCACTCATGCGCGAAATCACCTGTGCCGCATCTTCTACCGGCTCGCCACGCCCCAGTTGCGAGTCACGGGTGTTGAGATAGATGGCTGAGCCGCCCAGTTGCTGCATGCCGGCCTCAAAAGACAAGCGGGTACGCGTACTGGCTTTTTCAAAAATCATGACCAGCGTGCGATCGACCAGCGGCCAGTATTGCTTGTAATCCTTGAATTGCGATTTAATCCATTTGGCACGGGTAAAGATGTGCTCTATCTCGTCGCGTGTCAGGTCATTAAATTGCAAAAAATGTTTAATACTCATGATGTGTAGACGCTTGCGTAATCAAGCATTTGCCTTTAAGAAATTTAAAATCAGGGGCGTTAACCTGCTTACCAACTCATCTGCTTCCTGCTTATTCATGATCAGCGGTGGTAACAAACGAATCACTTTTTCTGAGGTGACATTAATCAGCAATTTGGCCGCCAGCGCCTGCTTGACCAGCTCGGCACAGGGCCTGTCGAGTTCAATGCCTATCATCATACCGGCATTGCGTACATTGACCACACCAGCCTCGCCTTTGAGCGCAAGCGTAAACTGTTCGCGAATATAGTCGCCAACCGTCTGTGCGTTTTCACGCAATTGTTCTTCGGCGATGATATTCAGCGTGGCCATGCCAGCGGCTGTGGCCAGCGGGTTCCCGCCAAAGGTTGACCCATGCTTACCAGGCGTAAAGGTTTCTGCGGCCACGCCACGCGCGACACAAGCCCCAATCGGCACGCCTGAACCCAGGCCTTTGGCCAATGTCATCACGTCCGGCAGGATGCCACTGTGCTGAAAAGCAAACCAGGTGCCGGTTCTGGCAATGCCTGACTGGACTTCATCCAGCATCAGCAACCAGCCATTGGCATCGCACAGCGCGCGTAAGCCTTGCAAATAGGCTTTCAAACTGGCTGGAATATGAATCCCGCCCTCGCCTTGCACTGGCTCAACGAGAATAGCCACCACATTGTTTTTATGGGCTGCAATTGCTTTGACGGCTTCAATATCATCAAAAGGCACGCGGACAAACCCGCTTACCAAGGGCTCAAAACCGGCTTGCACCTTACGGTTACCGGTCGCCGACAAAGTGGCCATGGTCCTGCCATGAAAGCTTTGATCCATGACGATGATTTCAGGATGGTCTATGCCTTTGTTGTGTCCGTACAAACGCGCCAATTTAATCGCGGCCTCATTGGCTTCACAGCCTGAGTTACAGAAAAATACGCGATCCATGCCAGACAACTCGGCCACTTTGTCGGCCAACGCAGCTTGTTCTGCAATCTGGTAAATATTGGAGACATGGATCAGTTTGGCGATTTGTGCATTGAGCGCCGCTACAAATTTGGGATGGGTATGCCCCAAGCCATTCACCGCCACGCCAGACAACGCATCCAGATAGCGATCACCGGCAGTGTCTGTGAGCCAGACGCCCTCACCTTTAACAAAGGTCACTGGCTGTCTGCCATAGGTGTTCATTAAATGTTCCGAATGCATCTCAAACCCTTTTTCAAAAAACAAAAACGGCGGCTTAAGCCGCCGTAAACGTCTTAAACCCGCTAAAACCCTAATACGGCTCGATGACTCAACCCATTGGCCATAAAAAACAGCATGGGCAAGGAAAGCATCAAGTTCGTGCGTGAGGCCAGCATGGCGACACGTCTTGCATTGTTTTTCGCCTGCTCATCTGCCGCCACCATGCCAAGTATTTTTTTCTGATTGGGCCAAATCAGTACCCAAACATTAAACAACATAATGGTCCCCAGCCAGGCGCCCACACCAATCAATTCAAACCCGCCGCGCAAGGCGAACGCATCGGTAAAATGTGGGCCCAACAATGCCGCACCTGCCAGCCAGGTCACCACAGCAGACCAACGAAACCACAGCAAGGCACGTGGCGCGATATGTTTGTTAATACCCGCAGCCGTACCGTCTGCAGCGGCCGCTTTCAAGCCTGCCATTTGCACCAGATTAAAATAATAAAGCAGGCCCACCCAGGTAATGCCTGCCAATACATGAAACCATCTTGCGAGTGCCGGAACCAGTTCCATCGTATCAGCCTCCTGCAACCACAAAATTTTTGAGGAAAAAAACCAGCGCCAGCGTGAGCAACACACCAGAGAGAACGGATCCTGCAACAGATTCCAACGGATTTTTCATATACACCCCAACCCTTTTGTGTTTTTAAGCCTGATCGGACTAGATCCGCATGGTGGCTATGCCGGCTAGCCACTCGCAAACATTTTCATGCGCCTAAATTTAGGTGTCTCAAGAGCATAACGACTGCCATGAGACAACACCAAATCGGAAATTCAGATCAACGACCCAGTAAATCTTGTTCCAGTCAAATCCGGTTGAAGATAAACCCAAGCCAGGCTTGATTTTTTTGTGGTTTTGAACCTTTTTAATTTCATCCTCAAGCTTACCGTAAAAGCAATTTATTGACAAGTTAGCCCCAGGCTCATTGGCATGCGTCACGAAAGCATCAAGTTTAGATGATACGCGTGGTTTTTCGATTTATAATGCGCGGCGTCAATATAATTTGCGCCCAATCTGCAGGCGCGACAATGAGGGGACACTCGCACCATGGCAACAACAGACATCGATGTCGTGCTGGTTGGCGGCGGCATTATGAGCGCAACGCTGGCGTCTCTATTGCATAGACTCGACCCGACCTTAAGCATATGCATGGTGGAGCAACTCGAAGACGTTGCGCTTGAAAGTTCTGATGCACTGAATAATGCAGGCACTGGCCATGCGGGGTATTGTGAGCTCAACTACACCCCCAAAAACCGGCAGGGAGACATTCAGATTCGGCGCGCGCTGGAGATCAACGCCGCCTTTGAGGTGTCTCTGCAATATTGGTCTACCCTGACAAAAGAAGGGGCACTGCAAGCGGCAGCATTTATCCAGCGCGTCCCGCACCTGAGTGCGGTTTGGGGTGCTGAAGACGGTGCTTTTTTGCGTCAGCGATTTGAGTTATTACAAGCGCATCCTTTATTCGCCGAGATGCAGTGGAGCAACCAGCCGGAAACCCTGAACGAGTGGATGCCCCTGATGATGCGTGGCCGTGAAAGCGGCGCGCACATGTCTGCCACACGCGTCGCCCATGGCTCGGATGTCAATTTTGGCGCACTGACAAGGCAGTTGGTGTCTCACCTCAAGACGCAAGCCAACTTTACCTTGCTCACCCAATCCCGCGTCACCAAGCTCAAGCAAGTGAACAAGCGCGAAAAACATCCCTGGCAAATTCAAGTGCAGGATCTGGTCACCGGTAAAAAGCAAACTCTGGAAGCCCAGTTTGTGTTTTTAGGTGCCGGCGGCGGCGCCTTGCCCTTGTTGCAGCAGTCGGGGATCCCTGAAGCGAATGGCTATGGCGGTTTTCCGGTCAGTGGCCAATGGTTGATTTGTAATGAACCCTCGCTGATCAACACCCATCATGCCAAGGTTTACAGCCAGGCTGCGGTCGGCGCACCACCCATGTCGGTGCCGCATCTGGATACGCGCATGATACAAGGCAAGCCTGCGCTGCTATTTGGGCCCTATGCCGGATTCACCACGCGCTTTCTCAAGCAAGGCTCGCGTTTCGACCTGGCCAAATCTGTCAAAGTCAGAAACATCAAGAGTCTGCTCGGTGCGGGCCGACACAATCTGGACCTGACCAAATACCTGATCAAGGAAGTGTTTCAAACACATGAGCAGCGCATGACTGCATTACGCGTATTTCTGCCCGCCGGCGATAGCCAGCACTGGCAACTGGCACACGCCGGGCAACGGGTCCAAATCATCAAGCGCTGCCACCAGCATTGGGGCAAGCTGGAGTTTGGCACTGAAATTGTAGCCAGTGCCGATGGCAGCCTGGCGGCCTTGCTTGGGGCATCGCCTGGCGCATCTGTCAGCGTCAAGGCCATGTTGGACGTATTACAACGCTGTTTTGCCAAGCGTATGCAAAGCCAGGCCTGGCAAGAGACACTCAAGTCGTTGATTCCGTCTTATGGAGAATCGTTAATTGATGACGCCGAGCTACTTGCACGCGTACGTCGTGACACCTTGAGTATCTTGCAGCTGGGTTAATCACAAACACCCGAAGTGATGCGACAACTTGATAAAAAGTTGAATTTCCTCGACAGTCATGTGGTCATGTCTAGTGGACTGTATTAGAAAGCGAACTGTTTATGTATTCCAGCATAGCCGACAAAACACTATTGAATCTCTTTGGCGCAGGCCTTACCGCAGTGGTTTTAGCCGGGTGTCAGGCGGATGCGCATAAAGTACAAGCCTCTGCCCCCGACTTTGGTGAAAACGTCTTTATCTTGGATCCACAAATGCCTGCAGAAGAAGTGCAGGCTAAGCTGGATACTTTGTTTAAGCAACAAGAGAGCAACCAGTTTGGACCCGAACGCTATGCCGTACTGTTCAAACCGGGCGTCTACCACAACAAGATCAAACTGGGCTTTTATACGCAGCTGATGGGCTTGGGCCGCTACCCCGATGACGTCATGTTGCAGGGTGGCATTGAGGTCAAGGCCACCTGGCACGAAGAGGATGCAACACAGAACTTCTGGCGTAGCGTAGAAAACCTGTCGGTCACGCCAGATAATGGCACCATGCAATGGGCGGTATCGCAAGCTTCGCCACTACGCCGCCTGCATGTCCGTGGCAATATGTTGCTGGATGACAATGGCGGCTGGTCGAGTGGTGGCTTTATCGCCGACAGCCTGATTGACCAGCAAGTCAACTCTGGCACCCAGCAGCAGTGGCTTACCCGCAACTCCAATATAGGCAGCTGGACCAATGCCAATTGGAATATGGTATTTGTTGGCGTCAAGCATGCCCCAGACGCAACGCATTGGCCTAACCCACCCTATACTGACGTCCCGCAGACACCGGTGGTACGGGAGAAACCATTCCTGACCCTCAGCCAATCTGGAGAATACCAGGTATACGTCCCGCCACTGCGCCAGCAGACACAAGGCATCAGCTGGCAAGATGCCCACCTGGACGGCACGACAATTCCTTTAAGCCGTTTTTATATCGCCAAAGCGGCAACAGATAACGCTGACAGCCTCAATGCAGCGCTCGCCAAAGGCCAGCATCTATTGCTGACGCCTGGCATTTACCAACTAGACAAAGCCCTCAACATTTCACATGCCAATACCGTCGTGCTTGGCCTGGGTATTGCCACCCTGCTGCCGACGCAGGGAAATCCTGCCATGACGGTGCAAGATGTCGATGGCGTGATTCTGGGCGGTGTGCTGTTTGATGCAGGCGAAAAAAACAGCGAGGTGTTATTGCAAGTGGGACAAAGCAAAACGACCATCTCGCATGTTCAAAACCCAATCAGCTTGCATGACGTGTTTTTCCGGGTAGGCGGCGCCAGTGTGGGCAATGCGACGCAGAGTGTCATGATCAATAGCAATCACGTCATTGGCGACAACTTGTGGGTTTGGCGTGGCGACCATGGCAATGGCATAGGCTGGGCCACCAATAAAACCAAGCATGGCATTGTCGTGAATGGCGATGATGTCACCATGTATGGCTTGTTTGTAGAGCATTTTCATGACTATCAAACGGTTTGGAATGGCGAAAATGGTGCGGTGTATTTTTACCAGAGCGAAGCGCCCTATGACGTCCCCAACCAGGCCAGCTGGATGAATGGCAACACCCATGGCTTTGCCTCTTACAAGGTAGCCGATCACGTCACCCAACACAAAGCCATCGGCATGGGTGTGTACTGCTTTTTTAATGACAATCCGGAAGTCAAACTGACTAGCGCGATTGAGGCACCGCTGGGCGAACATATCCAGTTTGAGCGCATGACCAGCGTTTCGCTGGGCGGGACAGGCGAAATCACACATGTGCTCAATACCAGTGGCGACGCTGCCAAACCAGGCAGTGAAGTGTCTCGCCTGTTGAAGCCTTAACGTATTCCCTTTTGAGCGCCTGCATTTAGCTGCAGGCGGCTCAAATATTAGCTGGCCTGCTGACCATACAAGCGTTGATAGACACTGCCGGCCTGCTGCACCAGCGTGTCATGCTGTCCTTCCTCAATGATGCGGCCCCCATCAAACACCAGCACGCGGTCAGCCTCTTTCACGGCAGATAATCTGTGAGCAATGATGATGGTCGTCCGCCCACGCAAAAAAGTGCGCATTGCCTGATGCAGCAAAGCTTCTGTATGCGTATCCAGCATGGAGGTCGCCTCATCCAAGATGACGATTTGCGGCTGTTTCAGCATCATGCGAGCAATCGCCAGCCGTTGACGTTGGCCACCGGACAAGCGCACCCCACTGCGCCCGAGCTGCGACGCCAGCCCTTGTGGCAAATCGCGCACAAATTGCGCTAGTTGCGCAATTTCAAGCGCCTGCCATAAGGCATCATCCGAATAAGCGGTCTCCAGACTCAGGTTTTGGCGCACGCTGTCATTAAACAACATGGGTTGTTGCAGCACCACGCCCAAGTGTTCGCGCACTTGTGCATAGCCCAACTGCTCAATCGGCTGGCCGTTGAATAAGATCTGCCCCTGAGTGGGAGCATATAAGCCCAGCAACAGTTGCACCAGGGTGGACTTGCCCGCGCCTGAGACGCCGACCAGCGCCACTTGCTCACCCGGTGCAATATCCAGCGTCACGTCGGCCAGAATAGGATCGCCTTCGCCATAAGCAAAGGTCACGTTTTGCAGGCGGATTGCTGCGGGTGAATGTGCATCCAGGGCTTGTACGGTGGCAGGATAATGGGGTTCTTCATCCGCCGCCAAAACCTGGTTGATCCGACCCAGCGCCGCCTTGGCGGCGTAATAAGAGACTTGCACCGACAACAGCTCTTGCACCGGGCCCATCATGAACCACAAGTAGCCAAACACAGCGATCATCTGGCCCACAGACAAGTTGGAAAACACCACCATCAACATGGCGACGGCACGAAAAATCTCAAAGCCAAATAAAAACACGCCGAATGACAAACGCGCCAGGGCGTCAGACTTCCAGCCGGAAGCCGTGGCGGCGGCTCTGACTGCCTCAGCCGCCTGCTTGGCTTTATCCAGAAAGCGGCGGTCGCTATTGCTGGCCCGCAATTGCTGCATCACTTCCAGCGTCTCGTTCACAGATTGCGACAAAACCTCAAATGCGCCATTTTCTCGCTGCTTCCAGGCTTTGACCTTTTTGCCCAAGACCATGGTCAGCGCGATCACAAACGGATTCAAGAACAGGATAATCAACGCCAGTTGCCAATGCATCCAGAGCAAGACAACAGCCACGCCAATCACGCTTAAGACGGCGACCAGCACTTTGGCGATGGTTTCACCTAAAAACTTGTCCAGCGTCTCAATATCGGTGAGCAGCCTGGCAGTGACTTGCCCTGCACCCAGGCTTTCATAGACTTGCATGCGTATCCTGCCCAGTTTATCCAGCAGCATTTGCCGTACCCCCAGCGTCACCTGTTTGGATAAGCCGACAAAAATACGGGTGGTCGCCACGCCGAGCAACACACTACTTAAGCGCAAGCTGATCGTGAACACCGTCACCACCACGATAATGGCAATCGGCCCCAGCCATTCGGCGGGGAGCAGCGCCGTCATTAATTTCGTGAGTTTGCCCGGTTGGTGCAGTAATACCTCATCCACCAGCAAGGGCATCAATAGCGGAATCGGCACCGCTACCATCGCCCCGCAAAAAGCCAGGCATTGCCCCAACCACAAACGGCGGTCCTGCTGGCGCAGTTGCTGCCACAAATCCTGCAAGCTTAGGGTCATGGGGATTGAGGTCTTTAGTTAGACGGCCAAGACGCGCTGACGGCGAATCTCGTATAATGCAATGCCACTGGCCACACTCACATTCAGGCTTTGTACCGTGCCAAACATGGGGATGGTAATCAAGGCATCACACGTTTCCTCGGTCAATCGACGCATGCCATCGCCCTCAGCCCCCATCACCAGGGCAATAGGGCCTTGCAGCTTGGTATTGTGCAACGAGCCCGGCGCATCCATGGTGGTGCCGACAATAAACACCCCCGCCTCTTTCAGCTCCCGTAAAGTGCGCGCCAGATTGGTCACGGCAATAAATGGCACCGTTTCGGCCGCACCACTGGCTACCTTGCGCACCGTGCCATTCAGGCCAACAGAGCGGTCTTTGGGTGCAATAATCGCATGCACGCCCATGGCATCAGCCACCCGCAAACAAGCTCCGAGGTTATGCGGGTCTTGCACACCATCCAGCACCAGGAAGAACGGCGGTTCATCCAGATCAGACTCCAGCACATCGTGGATATCCTTGTAAGGCATGGGCGTTTCAATCACGCGCGCAATCACGCCCTGATGGCGGCCATGCGCGCCGATAAAGCCATCCAGGCGCTGGCGATCCGCCTGAATCACGCGGATATTCTGCCCTTTAGCCATCTCAAGCAAATCACGCATCCGCGCGTCTACCCGATCCTGGTCAATAATAATTTCCTGAATGCTGCTACCATGCTGACGCATGCGACTCAACACCGCATGAAAACCAAACAAAATGCGGGCTTCCGACATAATCACTCCTAAATTTTTGATCTCTTTTGCTTATGCTTTGGCAAAAGTGAAAATACGAATCGCGCAGAGGCAGCTACATTCACTGCCCCGTGCGCGACGAGATGCCCCAAGCAGGGCAATATTGCATTAACCGCTATTATCCCAGATTTTTCATAAAGCGATTTTTCAATCTGATTGAACGGCTAGGATTATCGGGCTTTCGCCTTGGGTTTGCCTTTATTTTTTTGCGCAGAATGGCGGCCCTTGTCTTTGGCTGAGCGGCTTCTGGCCGGAGCAGGTTTGCTCGCAGCGGGCTTTTCTGCGGCGCTGCGAGACGTGCTGGTGCCGGATCTGGTTGATTTTTTGGCTGGTTGTTTAGCCGCTTTGGGAGCTTCCCACACTGCGGGCACCACCTTTTCAACCGGCTTGGTAGACCGTGTCTTTTTCACGCTGGACACGGCCAACGATTCAGCGACAGTACCATCTGCCGGATCAACCACGCCCTCTGACTTGCCGACCAGTGTAAAGTCAATACGCGTGGTTTCAAGATCCACACGCACCACCTTCACGGTTAAGCGGTCGCCTAAACGATAGCGCACGCCAGTGCGCTCGCCCACCATCTCATGCCGAGCTTTGTCATGAATGAAGTAGTCATTGCCCAGGTCGGTGACATGCAGCAAGCCTTCCACATAAACCTCATCAAGCGCCACAAACAAACCAAAGCTGGTGACACCTGCCACTGTGCCACTGAACACCTCACCCACCTTATCCTGCATGTAAAAGCATTTGAGCCAGTTCGTCACATCGCGGGTTGCGTCGTCGGCACGGCGCTCGGTCATGGAACAGTGCACGCCAAGGTGATGCCAGTCTTTGGCCTGATAACGTTTACCCTCAACCACTGCCTTGATCGCTCTATGCACCAGCAAGTCAGGATAGCGGCGGATCGGCGAAGTGAAATGCGTATACGCCTCATACGCCAGGCCAAAGTGGCCGACGTTATCCGGGCTGTACACCGCCTGCTGCATCGAGCGTAACAAGACCGTCTGTAATAACTGCGCATCCGGACGTTCTTTGATACGCTGCATGAGTTTGGCGTAGTCTTTGGCGTGCGGGCTCTCGCCCCCACCCACACCAAAACCAAATTCGCCCATAAACAGGCGCAAGGCCTCCAGTTTTTCTGGCGTAGGCCCCTCATGGATACGGAACAGGCAGGTCTGCTCGTTTTTGAGCAAAAAGTCAGCGGCACAGACGTTGGCCGCCAGCATGCACTCTTCAATCAGTTTGTGCGCATCGTTGCGTACCACCGGCACAATCTTGTCGATTTTGCCATTATCGTTAAACACCATCATGGTTTCAGTGGATTCAAACTCCACCGCACCACGTTTTTCGCGTTGTGTCAGCATGAGCCTAAACACGCTGTTGAGGTTCTGCAAATGCGGTAACAGCCAGGTATATTCCTCACTCAACGCAGCATCTTCGCCCTGCAATAAAGCAGCGACTTTGGTATACGTCATGCGCGCTTTAGACCGCATCACCGACGGGTAAAACTGGTATTGCTTGACCACGCCCTGCCCGTCCACCTGCATATCGCACACCATGCACAATCGCTCAACATCCGGGTTCAACGAACACAGCCCGTTAGACAAAGCCTCTGGCAACATCGGGATCACACGACGCGGAAAATACACCGAGTTGCCGCGGTCAAACGCCTCTTTATCCAGCGCATCCCCAGGCTGCACATAAAAACTCACGTCCGCAATCGCCACCACCAGGCGCCAACCTTTGCCTTGCGGCTCAGCAAACACAGCATCGTCAAAGTCACGTGCGGTTTCACCATCAATCGTAATCAAAGCCAAATCACGCAAATCCTTGCGGCCTTTATAATCTTTGGCTTGTACGGTTTTAGGAAAGTCTTCTGCCTGCTTGAGCGCCGCAGGATTGAATTGATGCGGCAAATGATGCTTGCGCAAGGCAATCTCAATCTCCATGCCGCTATCCGCATAATTGCCCAAAATCTCGACAATCTTGCCCATGGGGTTAGAGTGCGAAGAAGGATATTCGGTTAACTCAACCGTCACCACCTGTCCCACTTGCGCATCCATATCCAGATGGTAGGGAATCAGGATATCCTGGCTGATACGCTTGTCTTCAGCCGCAACGATGGTCACGCCCTGGGCACGGATCACGCGCCCTACCAGCGTCTTGTTCGCCCGCTCCAGCACCTCAACCAGCTTGCCCTCAGGCCGACCTCTGCGGTCCAGCCCGGCCAGCCGCACCATGGCGCGATCGCCATGCATGACCAAGGTCATTTCCTTGGGGCCTAAAAAGATATCTTCAGGATTTTTGGTTTTATCATCGGGGACCAGGAAACCATAACCATCGGTATGCCCGAACACGGTCCCCGCAATCAAATGGATTTTATCCGGCAAACAAAACGCACCCTTGCGGTTACGCATTAACTGGCCATCGCGCTCCATCGCGCCCAACCGGCGGTTAAAAATGTCACGCTCATCATGGCTGATATCAAGCATCACATAAATCTGCTCAGCACTCAGGGGAATTCCCTGGTCTGACAACAACTGCAACACCAACTCGCGACTAGGCAACGGTGTTTGGTATAACTCAGCTTCACGCTGGGCCTGCGGGTCATTTGCACGCAGGGATTTTTTAGTTTTTCTGGTTGACAATATTTATTCTTCCTTTAAAATGCACAGCTTCTTTAGCCCAGATGGCGAAATTGGTAGACGCGCTAGTTTCAGGTACTAGTGTTTAACGACGTGGAGGTTCGAGTCCTCTTCTGGGCACCATCAAGCAGCTTTCCAGCTGTGCCAAATTAGACTCCCAAGCAAACAATGTTTTTTGTGTATTACAAAGAATTTTCTTGGCTGTTTTTTGAATCAACATGTGGTCAGTTTAACACTCTTTGGTAATTGACTCTGTTTAAACTTCAAAACCTATATTCCTTTTTTTCTTCTATCAAAAATAACAATTAGAAAAACCGAAATTATCATAGCACCCCATGGGTAGGCCCATTTCATCACCCAAGGTGTCTCCTTAAAGCTGGGTAAAATTAGTCCTATGAGTAGGAAAAATGAAGACACGAACATTATTCCGCCCATCGCACTTGCCCTACCAGAGGTCATGGTGACTACCAAAAAAAAGCTTAAAACCAGCCAAGGAAATAAAATATAAATACTCTTTGTAAACCACTCAGGGAACGAATACCTTGTAGTTAAACTTGCCCCATCCACACCTACATAGCTTTTATAATTCACCTGAGAGTTAAACCCAGCTACTAGGCTTTTAAAGGATTCATTTAGCACCTTGTCATTTTCCTCCAAGTTTAGCTTTTCAGATAATGTTACTAATTGATCGAAAATTTTAACTTGCTTATCAAGCCTCTCCAGAGCAAAGTGCTGTGTATACGCTTCATATGCAAAGATTGCACTAATCAGAAGAAACAGCAAAACGAATGTAAATGTGAGTCGAGACCATGTGAAGTTAGTTAGTAGCCGTTCAAAGAAATCAATTAGACTGTTCATAATAATCATCCATCATTGATTATTTAATTGTCAAAAGTATAAGCAAAATTTAAGCGGCATGGCATTGCAACATAAACCTCGCATAATCATTACTTGTTAATGGAAAAATAAAAAAGCCCCGGTCTGCCGAGGCTTTTTTTAATCCAGCAACTGAATTGCCTAGCGATTATTAAAGAACCCAATATTCATCACTCTGTCATTCACAAAAGTGACTTCGGTTTCTTTGTAGGTGTTCTTTTTGTCGTATTTGACCAGGTTTTTGTAGTACCACATCTCAACCTGTACAGGTTTTGAGCTGTCTTGTTGTTTGCCGATGCCTGCGATCATGCTGTTGGCGTTGGTGGGCTTGACGGATTGCTGTTTTTTAAAGGGTTGGCCGAGTTTTTCGAGCACCACTTTTTTGGATTTGCCGCTAAAGCCGTTGATAAAGTCGTTTTCATCGTAGGTTTTGCCTGCCAGTGCGCTGGTTGCAGCCAAAGCGAGTGTGGCGGTGACCAAAGCGGTCATAAGATGGGTGTATACCTTCATGTTTACTTCCTGTTATCCAAAATCAAATTGCTGAATTATTGTTTTGTGCAAGTATAACTGTTTATATCTGGCTTTGGTTGACCTGGCTAAAGAGCCAGTCGGCCTCAGTGCAAGATTTAAAGCCCTTGGTGCACCGTTTAAAAATCAAGTTGCATGCCGTCATAACCGACCTGGACATTGGCAGGCACCCTGGCTTGCAGGGCCTGGTATTCAAGCTCATGGGTCATATGAATGAGCACATTGCGCTTGGCGCCTATGCGCTCAATCAAGGCCAGTGATTGCTCAACGTTGACATGCGTGGGGTGCGGTTTTTCGCGCAGGCAATCTATGAGCAACAGGTCTACCCCTTGCAGCAAGGCATACGCGCTTTCCGGGATATCGGAGACATCGGTCATGTAGACAAAGTTAGCGATACGGTAGGCGTAGATGCGGATTTTGCCGTGCATGATGGGGATGGGGATAATCTGCTGACCAGCCGCTTCAAACGGGCCCTCGACGGTATGTGCAGCCAAAACGGGCAAGTCCCAGTAAGTGGGGATGGGGTCACGCAGCGTGTAGCCAAACTTTTCCTGAATATGGGTAACCGCCTCGGGATAACTGTAAAGCGGAATCTGGCAGCGGTTAATCTGGCAAAACGCGCGTAAATCATCAATGCCGTGCAGGTGATCTGCATGTGTGTGGGTGTACAGCACGGCATCCACCCTGCGCATCTGTTGGCGCAAGGCTTGCAGGCGCAGGTCTGGCGAGGTGTCTATGAGGATCACGCGGCCGTCATCAAGTGTGACCATACTGGAGCAACGTGTGCGCTTGTTGCGCGTATCGGTCGAGCTGCAGGTGGCGCATTGGCAGCCGATCGCGGGCGTGCCAGCGCTGGAGCCTACGCCTAGTATGGTCAGTTGCATGGCTGGGCGTGCTTGAACAGTTTAAAAAAGTTAGCGGTGGTTGCGTCCATGATCTGCTGTAATGGCTGCTCGCGCAGACGCGCAACTTCTTCTGCCACATGCCGCACATAAGCGGGCTGATTGGTTTTGCCACGGAATGGGATAGGTGCCAGATAGGGGGAGTCTGTTTCGACCAACATGGATGTCAGCGGCACTTTTTGCGCGACGTCTTTGAGCGTCTGGGCATTTTTAAACGTCACGATGCCAGAAAACGAGATATAGAAACCCATGGCAATCGCGGCCTGGGCCACCTCCCAGCTTTCTGTAAAGCAGTGCATAACGCCCCCAACCTCGGCCGCGCCCTCCTCCTGCATAATCTTGATAGTATCCTCGGCCGCATTACGGGTATGGATGATCAAGGGTTTACCCGTCTGCCTTGCCGCCCGGATATGCGTTCTGAAGCGCTCGCGCTGCCAGGACAAATCACCAGTTAAACGGAAGTAATCCAGTCCGGTTTCGCCAATCGCCACCACGCGTGGATGATTGGCCAGTTCAACCAGGCCTTGTACGGTAGGCTCGGTAATGTTTTCGTAATCAGGATGCACGCCGACTGAGGCATAAATGTTGGGATACTGCTCGGCAATGGCAAGTACTTCGGGGAATTTATCCAGCGTGACCGAGACGCACAAGGCATGCCCCACCTGGTTGCTGCGCATGCTCTCCAATACTTGATCCATGTTCTGGACCAGCTCGGGAAAATTCAGGTGGCAATGGGAATCTACTAACATATTCTTTCTGTCTGCGTGCTAATCACTAAATGGTATTCGACGGTCGGCTAGATTTGAGTGCGGCACCCAAGATAGATTCAATCCGTTTTTTGGCTTCGGCACCGCCATCTTTGTCACTAAACTGAATGCCTATGCCTTGCGGCTTGTTGTTGACCGCCTGCGGCGTGATCCAGATCACCTTACCTACCACTTTGAGCTTGTTTGGATCATTGAGCAAAGTGAGCAACATAAACACTTCTTCGCCCATTTTAAAAGACTTGCTGGTGGGGATAAACAAGCCCCCGCCTTTGACAAAAGGCATATACGCCGCAAACAGGGCGGCTTTTTCTCGAATCGCCAGCGACAACACACCAGGTTTTGCCGCTGCAGAAGGTTGCATCTCGGTCATGACATCAGCTCCAGAGTACGTGAGCGGTTAATGAAGGATACAGGGATAGTGACTACTTGAGCACAATACTGAGTTGCACGTTGTTGTTTCTAACACCGCGCGCCTTGCATCTGATCTCGCGCACTCACTTATTCGGTTTATCCTCAAATATTTTTTTGTATTGCAACAACAGCTGCTCCAACTGCAACTCCTGATTGAGCGGATGTTGTGCGGTCATTTTAAAACGATTTAGCTGTTGCTGAAACGCCAGCAGCCGCGATAATTGCACACGCCCGGCCAGCCCCTGCAAAGCAGCTGCTTCTGAGGGATGGTAGCGCAAAGGTTGCTGATGGCAGGACAACCAAACGTCCAGCAACCACTTTTGCAGCACTTGTATCGCCGCTTCCATACCTTGCTTGATCAGCACCGGCACCGCAGCCACCACGTCAATCTCGGCACCGCGGCGTAAGTGCGGTTGAAACTGCTGATACCAGGCATACCAGTCCAGGTCGTCTTGCAGCACGGTAATCGGCGCCCCGCCACTGTAGTGCCAGAGCCATTCAGGTTGAGCAATGCCTTGTGACTGCATCCATTGCAAGCCTTGTGATTCACTGGGCACCGGCATCTCCACCTGCATGCAGCGGCTCAGGATGGTCGGCAGCAACGCTTGTCTTTGATGTGAGACCAGCAAAAACTGCGTGCGCTGCGGCGGTTCTTCCAGCAACTTGAGCAAGGCATTGGACGCCGCGACATTCATGGCTTCCAGCGGGTGAATCAACACCACGCGCATGCCTTCAACACGGTGACTGCTCAGCGATAAATAATCATGCAAGGCGCGAATCTGGTCGATGAGGATTTGCTGCCGCTTGCGGGTTTTCTTTTTGCTGCCCTCAGCGCTGTCTTCATCTTCTGGCGTGATCTCCCTAAAATCAGGGTGCGCGCCTTCGGATAGCCAGTGACAGGACTGACACTGACCGCAAGCATGGCCGTGTTCAGGCTGCAAGCACAGCAAGGCAGCGGCCATCGCGCGCGCAAAAGCCAGTTTGCCGATGCCAGTTTTGCCATGCAACAACAGCGCATGGTGGCGTGACTGGCCTGCTTGCATCCATTGTGCAAATAACGTGGCCTGCCATGGGTACTCTTGGGTCATCAACATTGGCGGATGATTTCTGCAACACTCTGCTGCACGTCAAGCAGGGGGCGATTGGCATCTATGACTCTGAAGCGTTGCGGATATTGGGCAGCCCGCGCAAGATATTGCGCGCGCAACAGCTCAAAAAACGCCGCGCCCTGCGCTTCAAATTTATCCGGGGTGCGTGCGCCCGCCAACCGTTGCAGACTCACCTCTACCGGCACATCAAACAGCAAGGTCAGGTCTGGTTGCAAGTCGCCCTGCACCCACTGCTCAAGCTGCTGCATTTTTTCCATGGCCAGGCCACGAGCGCCACATTGATACGCATAAGAAGCATCGGTAAAACGGTCTGATAGCACAATCGCGCCGCGCTGCAAGGCGGGCAGAATGACTTGCTGCAAATGCTCGGCGCGCGCCGCAAACATTAGCAGCGACTCTGTCTCCACATGCATCTCACGATGCAAGAGCAAGGCACGCAGCTCTTCGCCCAAAGGCGTGCCACCGGGTTCGCGCGTGGACACCACTTCTCTGCCGGTCGCTTGCAGCAACTCAAGAATAGTGGGGATATGCGTACTTTTACCCGCGCCATCCATGCCTTCCAGCGTAATAAACAACCCTGCCATGTCCCGATTTCCCTTTTAACTTTACGACAATTATTTTTTTAACTGGTACGCCCGCACTGCCTGGTTATGCGCTTCGAGCGTCGCGGTAAACACATGCCTGCCCTGGCCATTGGCAACAAAATACAAGGCGTTGGTATTGGCCGGATGCAATGCTGCCTGAATTGAAGCCAGCCCTGGCAATGCAATCGGCGTCGGCGGCAAACCGCTGCGCGTATAAGTGTTATACGGGGTATCAGCCAACAAATCCTTTTTCCGGATATTGCCCTGATAACGAGTGCCCATGCCATAAATCACAGTGGGATCCGTTTGCAGGCGCATCCCCTTGCGCAAGCGGTTTACAAACACACCGGCAATCTGCGGCCGTTCTTCTTCCACACCGGTTTCTTTCTCTACAATCGAGGCCATGATTAAGGCCTCATACATGGTACGGTAAGGCAGGCCCGATGCGCGTTGCTCCCACGCCTGATTCAAGTGCTGCACCATTTTTTGATAAGCGCGCTTATACAAATCTAGGTCACTGCTTTGCGCATCCAGAAAATACGTATCCGGGAAAAACCAGCCTTCGGGGGCATCGTTCTGGCCGCTCACCTGCTGCATCAGTTCCTGGTCGGACAACATGAGCGTGTCGTGGCGGATACCCGGCATTTGCGCCAGCTTTTGCCTGAAGTCGGCAAAGGTTTTACCCTCGGTCAATTGCAGTTTGAACTGGTCAAACGTGCCATGCTTGAGCACATCAATGAGGCCCATCACTTGCAAGGGCGTATTAAAGGCATAATCGCCCGCCTGCAACTTGTTGGCACTGCCCGTGAGTTTCACCACCAGCAAAAAACTGTAAGGCTCGGTGAGCACGCCTGAAGCCACCAACTGGTCGGCAATCGCACGCACACTGGCCCCGGCAGGAATTTGCATGCCTATGGTTTCTGAGGCCATGGGCAGCGGGCGGATCAAAAAGATCACGATCCAGATGGCTAATGCCAGTGTCGTCAGGCCCAACAAGGCCAGACTGTATTGAAAAAAACGTTTAATGAACAACATAATGCAACTGGGTTCTGAGGGTGTGTGCCCAATCATTGTGTGCCAATGGCTGCGCATCAAGCTGCGTCACCTGTAATACGCCATAGACACTGTTGGTGATAATCACGGCATCGGCAGTGAGCACATCTTGTACGGTCAACCGGGTCAAGCTGACCGGCTGGCCTTGCGTTTTATACCAGTCCAGAATTTTTTGCCGCATAACCCCGGCCACGCCACACTGGTCCAATATCGGGGTCATGACCTGCCCGGCCTTGTGAATAAAAAGATTGCCGCTCACCGCTTCGATCACCTGATCCTGGTAATCCAGCATCAAGCCGTCAAAAAAGCGGGGGTCTTTCAGTTCGGCCCGGGCCAAGACATTTTCCAGCCGGTTTAAGTGCTTGATGCCCGCTAACAAAGGCTGGCTGGCCAGTCGGGTCTGGCACTGATAGAGCGCGACCCCCTGGGTATATATGGCCTCAGGATAGACTGGCAAAGGGCTCCAGACAAACACGCGGGTTGGTTCGGAAATGGCGGGGGGCGCATAGCCGCGGGCACCATCACCACGCGTAATGATGATTTTGACTACGCCGGATAATTTGGTCTCATCCTCACCGGCAGACATCAGGCTTTTGAATTCTTGCATCAGCAATTCAGCCGACGGACAGACCATCAGGATTTTGCTGCAATCCGCAACTAGGGTTTGATAATGCAGGGGCCAGTCTTGCAGTTCACCATCGAGCAGGCGCATGGTGCGAAATATGCCATCGCCATAAGCAAAACCGCGGTTGGTCGGGCTCACGCCGCTCACCAGTCTCCCATTCACGCAGTAACGCACCAAACTCATGTTTCGCCATTAAATATCTGTGTTTCTAACAAGGCTGAACCTTACCATAAATCTGCTGGCACTGACGGGTGGCTGGCCAAAAATGCAGGCCAGCACACTGGAAAAATGCGGCAAATTAAAAGAATTAAAGGGTGTTCTAAAGTTTTTTTCTGGCATGCCGTTAACAAGATACGCGGTAATGTGAGCGAAATAATGATTAAGGGCTTCGATCATGTCTATTTCAAGTATACAAAACAGCAATGTGTCGTCGTTATTGAACAAGGCTTACAACACGGATAACAGTGCTGCGACTGGCAAGGTGCAAACCACGGACAGCACAGAAGCAGAGACCCCGCGAACAGCAGCAGAAGCCGCTGTTGAAAGCGCGAAAGTGATTCTGGGGGGCCAACAGGCGCCACAAACCTACACAGCGCAAGGCTTGATGCAACAGTTGCGTCAATACCAGCTCGACAATACATCATTAATATTTGGGGACGGCAGTGACAACGCCAACCAGGATGCGCTGCCCGGTATGCTTGGCAATAACGCTGAGGAGTCAGACAGCAGCAGTCAGGACTGGGCTAGCACCATCAGCAAGAACCCAGGTCAGGCAGCCGTGATGGTCGAGCGCAGTAAAAGTAACTCCCTGAATACGATCTTCAACAACAAATAAGTCGGCAAGCCGTTCAGCCTGACTGACGACTGGACTCACCACACAGTGGGCGAGTCTTAACGTCCCTGCGACGCCAGGCGCTTAATGCTGCGCGCTTCTAAGCTGAAGTTAAACCTTCACAAACTGCCCAACCGGGTATGCGCTCAACAAGGCTTGCAAATCACTGCCACTCAGCGCCAGTGCATAGCCCAGCACACCACTGCCAATCACCATCCGATCGTAACTCAACACGCTTTGGTCAACCAGCACGCGCAAGCCAGCTGGCAGAGCAATCGGCGGCACTGCACCAACCACATAGCCGGTGGCCTCAGGTACTTCGTCATATTCTGCCATACGGCACTTACGCTCACTCAAGTGCGCGCGCAACAAGGCCCAATCGGCACGGCCAGCGCCCGCCACAGCGAGCAGACTAAAGCCAGTATGCTCCCCTTTAAACACGACACTACGCACAACCGATTGTGGATCCAGGCTTTGTGCTGTTAGCAGCTCTTCTAGGCTGCGAATCGGTTTTTTGTCTTCGCTGAGCGGAATTTCGATGACCTCGAACGCGATCTGTTGCTGCTCGAGCAAACGGGTCACCGGGGAATCTAAAGTCACACGCATGGCTGCTCCTTAATATAACAAATTACATTAAATTCAACATTTAAATGCGTGGGGCCTCTATCAATTCAAGTTGCTAAGCCAGACAAGGCGCGACTAAAAAATTTTGACGCCACATATAGTGGATATATAACGAGCAATTTTTTTATGCGCAACGCAGTATGGCGACGGAAGTTGAGTTTATTGAAGTGCCCTATTGATATTCTGTATATTTAGCATTGCTCCCCTTGCATTTTTCAACCGGGTATTTTTGCGCATTCAACTCAATCTTGGCGTTGGTGGCCGCAATCAAGTCTATGTCACACACCTCGGCAATCCGCAGCAGGTAAACAAAGGTGTCGGCCAGCTCTTGCCCCACTTTTTCGCGCGTGGCGGCATCCAACTGGCGGCTGTCGCCCTCAGTCATCCATTGAAAATGCTCAACCACTTCTGCCGCCTCAACTATCATGGCCATGGCCAGATTTTTTGGGGAATGGAACTGCGCCCAGTCACGTGCCTGCACAAATGCATTAATGCGCTCACGCAATTTCAGTAAAGAGTCAGTCGTTTGGTGTTGGTGTTCAGTCATAAATAAACTAAATAAAACAATAAGATAGGAAGCTTTATTGCTGCGCAAGCAGCGCTGCAAATTCATCGGCAGGCAAGGGACGGCTAAATAGATAACCTTGCATCTCGTCACAGTCATGCGATTGCAGAAATTCGAGCTGTGCCTGGGTTTCTACCCCTTCTGCGATCACTGTTAATCCCAGACTTTGTGACATTTTGATAATCGCAGTGACAATTGCCGCATCGTTAGCATCCACTTGTATATCACGAATAAAGCTTTTATCGATTTTAATGGTATTTACCGGCAATAGCTTGAGATATGACAGACTGGAATATCCTGTCCCAAAATCATCTACTGATAACCGGACACCCATCTCTTTGAGCTTGTTCAAATCGTTAATCACGGTCACCTCAGTCTGAATCGCAACGCTTTCAGTCACCTCCAGTTCGAGATGATAGGGTTGCAGGCCTGTTTGTAATAACACTTTAGTCACTTCTTGTGTAAAGTGCGCATGGTGCAACTCAACCACCGAAACATTAATCGCGATGGGAATCTCGGGCAAACCGGAGTCTTGCCACTTTTTATTTTGCGTACACGCCTCGCGCAATACCCAATGACCAATGCCTCTGATCAAGCCAGAGTCTTCGGCAATCTTTATAAAACGATCTGGCATCATCATGCCCCATTGCGGATGCACCCATCGGATCAGAGCCTCAGCGCCGATGATCTTGCCGGTTTTGATGCTGACTTTTGGCTGATAAAAAAGCATTAACTCATTGTTTGCTATTGCTTTTTGCAAACTGTTTTCCATCGTAAGCTGAGCCGCGACACGTGCACTCATTTCCTTGGTAAAAAACTGGTAATTATTTCTACCTGAATTTTTGGCATGATACATTGCCGCATCCGCATGTCGTGTCAGCACATCGACATTGTCGCCATCATCAGGATATACGGCAATCCCAATACTGGCCGTGATAAACAACTCGTGATTTGCGATGCTGATCGGGTCCTTGATGGAAAACAGTATTTTTTGTGCAATTTCGGCTGGGACGGCATCATCTGTTAACTCTGGCAACAACACTACAAACTCATCCCCGCCCTGGCGACTGAGCGTGTCAGAGGCACGAATGCACATTTGCAGCTTTTTGCTCAATACTTTGAGCAATTGATCGCCCACTTCATGGCCCAGCGTATCATTCACCCGCTTGAAATGATCTATGTCAAAAAACAGAATGGCCAGCTTGGAACCCCTTCTTTTCGCTGCACTGATCGCTTGCGTAATACGGTCTGTCAGTAACAGTCGATTCGGTAAGTCGGTCAGATAATCATGCTCGGCAAGGTAGGTCATTTTTTGTGCCATCTGACGTGCATCACTCACATCATGAAACACCAGCACGACCCCTAGAATGTTGCCATCCTGATCACGAATCGGCGCCGCAGAATCTTCAATCGCATATTCAGCGCCAGATTTGGCGATCAGCAAGGTATGATTGGCCAGTCCGCAGACCTTGTTGTGCGCCAGCACCACATCCACCGGGTTGGCTGCCAGCTTGCGGGTGCTTTCATTCAGAATCCTGAATACTTCCAGAATCGGCCGCCCCATTGCCTCGGCTTTGCTCCAGCCTGTCATTTTTTCGGCCACTGGATTCAGATAAGTCACCTCGGACTGCATATTGGTGGTGATCACCGCATCGCCGATGGACTCCAGCGTGACAATTGCCAATTGTTTCTGGTTAAACAGCTCAAGTTCTGTGCGTTTTCTTTGTTCGATCTCCTGCCTTAAACTCGCATTGATATTACTCAGATCTTCCGTACGCACCTTGACCAGATGCTCAAGATTCAAATTCAATTTTGCCAAGGCCTGTTCTGCGAGCAATCGTTTCTGCACTTCGAACTCTAGCCTGGCAATGGTTGTTTTTAGCTGCTTGGTACTGGTAATCGTCAACGCAACTGGCATCAAGCGCCAAAGCATCACTGCCGTGATCCCTGAAGCCACTGCTGTTAAGCATTTCATTGTGGCATCAAGCCAATAGGCTGGCTCCCAAATGGTTGCAATTGCAATCAAATGCGTTGTTCCACAGGCAAAGATAAACAGGGAAAACATGAAAAATACCCAGTTAAACTCCAAGTCAGCGCGTTTTTTAACCAGGTAAAGCAATGCCATCGGAATCGTATAGTAAGAAATCGCAATGACAGTGTCAGAAACAACATACATCCACAACAGGACGGGCGTCCATAAATAGCAATGGCCATGGGGCATGAAGTTATCAGGGACCAACAAACTCAACAAAGCATCCATAGCAGCCTCTTAGTTGATTCTTAATTGTTGAAATGTGACGACTTAAATCTGCTTAATCACGTTCAGCATAAGAAATGCTAACGATAATATTTGCCACTATAATTTATACTAAACAATAGAAATGCGGTTCAGATAAAACAATCATTAACATTTGATCCAAGCGTGCACTTTGAGACTGCAATGCAATCTGCCAGCACCTGTCGTCCTTCACAGACACTAGAGATTGCAGCGGATGAATACATGCTAGCTACATTGATGCATAAGGCATCGACGGATAAGAATACAACTGCCCTATTTACGGTTACTTCCTGCCACCATCTTAATTTCAAACAACCGGCATTCCAATGGGCCGTTATACAGTGGTGTTTTCTTGCTGGGGCTCAGACGCATGAGCTTGGGCAGGCGCAAGTCGTTGGTCAGGAAATAGGTATTCCAGCCAGAGAACTTCTGTTTGAGCGCAGCGGCCATTTCGGGGTACAAGGCGGCCAAGGTCTCATCTTCACCAATACGCACGCCATAAGGCGGGTTGGCGACCAGAACACCGCTTTCAGCGGGCGGCACCACTTGCGTGAATTCCCAGTGTGTCAGTTGTACGGCGTCCAGCCAGCCCGCCATTTCCAGGTTCTGCTTGGTGACGCGTACGGCACGTAAATCCATATCCGAGCCGTAAATGCTCTGGAAACTGACCGGCTTGGCAGCTTTGGCCGCGGCATTGCGGATTTTACGGAAAGTATCAGATTCAAAGTTTTTGAGTTTTTCAAAGCCGAAATTGCGATTTAAACCAGGCGCAATATTGAGAGCTATCATCACCGCCTCAAGCAAAAAGGTGCCACTGCCACACATGGGATCCAGCAAGGCCTGGCCCGGCTGCCAGCCGGTGAGCTTGAGAATGCCCGCAGCCAGGTTTTCACGCAACGGCGCTTCTATGCTGTTTTTGCGGTTGCCGCGCTGGTACAGCGGGTTGCCTGAAGTATCGACATACAGTTGGTAGCTGTCGCTGGTCAGGTAGACGTGGACACGCACCGCGGGTTCGCGTGTATCAATGTTCGGGCGGCTGCCGACGGCCTGGCGGAATTTATCACAGATGGCATCTTTGACGCGCAGGGTAATAAATTCCAGGCTTTTAAGCGGGCTGCGCACGGCCGTGACCTTGACCATCATGCTGTGTTTGACATCAAACCAGTTAGGCCAGTTAATTTTGAGCGCGCCCTGGTAAATATCGTCTTCTTTCAGATACTGGCCCCGCCCCACTTGCATGAGAATGCGCGTGGCGACACGCGAATGCAGGTTGGCGTGATAGCACGCCGACAACTCGCCGCTAAAACTGGCACCGCCATCGGTGGCTTTAATGTCGCGCGCCCCGCTCTGCTTGAGTTCGTCGACGAGAATGGCTTCCAGGCCACGTGGGCAGGTTGCGAAAAAATGATTCAGAAAATTAGCCACCGAGTTGAAACTCCTTGCCGTTATTGGGGTTTGCGCCTTGCAGGCGGTCTATGAGGTCGGGAAAGTTGATACGATGCGTCTGCATAGCGTCTTGCGAACGTTTGCGCAACGTCGCCAGATCCGGGATGGGCAGTTCGGCTTTAAAGCCGAACACGATGATGTTACCGGGCTTGCCGGTAGGCATCATGAGCACGCGCTGGTCAAACGTCTGCTCCATGCGCTGCATGTAGATATCAAACTTTTTGTCCGAGCCCCACAGGTTAATCGTAAACAAGCCATCCGGCGTCAGTGCATCGGCACAGTCGTCAAAAAAAGCCTGGGTGCAAAAGTCTGGCGGTAAGCCGTTGCTGCCAAAGGCATCCATCATCAGCCAGTCGACACTGCCAGGATGCTGCTGCAGATAGGTAATACCATCGCCTTCGATGATCTGTAATCGCGCATCGTCATCCGGCACAAAAAAATGGCTGCGGGCGACCTGGATCACTTGCGGATTGAGTTCCACCACCGTTTGCTTGATCTGCGGACAATATTTCCATACATACTTGGCAATCGACCCGCCGCCCAGCCCAACCAGCAATAGTTTGCGCGCGTCCGGCTTGAACAACAAGCTGCTCAGGGCGCCCCAGGAATAGGCCAGGACCAGCGCAAACGGGTCTTTCACGCTCATACTGCTCTGTATGGTCGGCGAGCCCAAGTGCATGGAGCGCACGCCATCCATTTCGGTGACTTCCACCATTTCAAAGTCGGAGACGGCTTTGTGCACTTTACGGTTAAATTTAAACATTAGGCACCTCCATGCTTGTTTCCACCACAGCCTCGGCTTCATTTGAGGGTTCTGTGGTCTCTTCGATCAGGTGCAGGAATTTACAGTCCAGCTCCATCAGTAAAGTATCGACTTTTTGTACCGCCAGCCGGACTTTGCTGCCGGGCTTGGTCGCTGGCAAACTGTGTACCTTGGTCATATAGGGCAAGTTTTGCAGGCGCACCAGATTCTCACGCCAGACCGTTGCGTCGATTTCAGTGATGTTTTCCTGGATCAGGTACTGCAAGCACCAGTAGCGCTCCATCCGTGTCTGGAACTCGTTGTAGGCATTATAAGTTTGATCAAAATTGCGCATATGGCCGACAATTTCATCACTGTTGGCCGGGTAGACTGGCGGCGTCAGGGTCAACACGCTGATCAGTTGCCGCTGGTTGATCAAATCCACCGCGCGGCGCAACGGCGAGGTACACCAGGCATATTGCGCCACGCCCAGGCCCTGATGGCCTTCGGCTTTGGTGGTCATGTACACTTTGCCACCATTTTGTGCGCGATAAATACCGGGCACTTCGTTTTGCGCCAGTAACAGGCCCCATTGGCTATTGGCGGCAATCATGAGCTCGGCCACCAGTTTATCCATGGGAGAGCCGCGCTGGCGGTTGATAATGCTGACCTTACCCTCGCTCACATAAAAATTGTAATCCACCGGTTGTGGCCGGGTCGGGTCATATTTACCGCGCGCTTTTTCCAGGCTTTCGGCAAAGCGGAACAAAAATACCAACGGTTGCCATAGCGGATGGCCACTGTCCTCGGTCAGCGTCTGCTCGTTAAAATAAGGCTCCAGCGTGTCGTGGCGCAGGTTTTCGATGATGGTTACCTGCTCCAGACGGCTTTGATGGCTAACAATGCTGAAATCAGGCGCCACTTCAAGATACAGGGACAAAGCCGGTTTCACTTGACCGGCATCCAGGCTAAACGGACGGATGGCCGCTTCTGGCAACATGGTAATTTTATGCCCGGGCATATACACCGTAGACAGCCGCTTCATGACCTCATTATCCAGCGACGCATGCGGCGACACACCCAAGGCTGGTGCAGCAATATGAATCCCGACCTGCGTGTTGCCATTAGGCAGCGCGGTCACCGATAAGGCATCGTCAATTTCGGTGGTGGTGCTGTCATCAATACTAAAGGCCTGCACCGCTGACAAAGGCAGTGCCTCGGGGAGATCAGCCAACGTAAAGGCCGGGAACTCCGTGCCGTTGGCAAAATATTCGCGTAAAAATGCGCCCAGGTGATAATCATGAATGGAAGCGATGGCGCCACTGGCATGTAGCACTTGCACCGGCAGCTGCTTGAGCTCATTGGCCGCCTGATCTAAGGCCTTCCATTCCAGGCTGTTTTTATCCGGCGCATAAAGTAACTGGTCCAGCTTGCTGGCAAAACCTTCTGGCAAGTGATGTGTTTTTAGCTGTTCGACCATGTGCACCAACAATTCAGCTTGCTGGCGCTTTTTCTCCATCCCAGCCAATGCAGCTTTCAGAGTGTCATCAGGTGCTGCCTTGTAGCGGCCCTTGCCTTTGCGGTAAAAATACATCGGCGCACCATGCAGTTTGATGGCAATCGCAGCAGCTTGCTGATGACTGGGTTTGCCACCATAGTATTCCTCGGCCAGGCTTTCAAAGCCAAACTCGTCCTCGCCACAGCATTCCCATAAAAAATCGGTATCCAAGGTCTCGGCTTCGGCCTGAGCCGCCTCCAGAAAACCGGACAGCCCCCCCTCAAACCGCATCAAGACATTGGCGGTTTTGATTTTGCTGCGCTTGCCCGAGCTCGCTTCGACCTGCATGCTGCTGTCGGCCTCGGACATGATGGAGGCGACTTTAAAGCCCCCATCTTCTTCATAAAATACGTTCATTCAACTGGTTCTTTAAAATACAGTCGTAATGATACCTTAGCGCGTTTGATTCAGCGTGCAAGAAATGCCGAGATCAAAAAAGAAAAGGGCAGATCAGAAACGTCCGAGGTTACGACGGTTCAGAAAAATGAGCATGCAAGCCATGATAACCAGCCCCCATTCAGGCAGCGTTGGCACATCAGTGGCTGTCGGTGCTTGATTGACTGGTAACGAAAACGTGACCGAGTTATCGCTCGTGTCAGCGTCCGGCAAGTCAGAACTCACAGATATCACCAGCGGTGGTACATCCTGTATGTTGTTCCAGGAAAGTTGTACATTAAAACTGCTTGAAGCTCCGGCATTCAGCTGTGCAATGCGGCAAGTCAATGTTCTGGCCTGTAACTGGCAGCGCTGATCGGCACTGACAAAATCCGCACCGGCTGGCAGACTCAGCTGCACGGCGAGATTGGTGGCATTCGAGGGTCCAGCGTTGGCAACGGTTAAGGTATAAAGATAAGGCGTGGCCAAAGCCAGCTGTTGGTTAGGGCCACTAAAACCAACGGACAAATTGGCGTTCGCCTGCGTGTCCAACTGCCATTGCAACTGATAATTGCCTGCATCCGTTTGATTGGTGTTGAGGGCGATGTTGTATTGGGTATTTGCGGCCGCTTGAAAATAGAGTGGTGAATTCGCGTTATCAATACTAGCTTTGGATGCTAAGGCGTTGATTGTTGACCCGATATATACAGCCAGCCTAGGGTTCGCAACACTGCCATTCATGGCAAGCATCATCTGACCGGAGGCCGGTGCCATCCACTGCAACCAGACTGTATTTTGTGCGGCCAAACCGGCATGGGCTGGCTCGCCCACTTCTGCCGTCGCGAGGATGTTCGTACCACTGACACTGCCAGCAGCACCAGTCATTAAGGTTGGATTGGAAAAAGCATCATTTTGTGGGCGGGCTGCCGCGCTTAAATCCAGCCTGGGTTTGACAATGCTGTTACGACTGTCTGTGACAGCTTTGCCGAAGCTGGATAATCGCGTTTGAATTTGATCTGCTGTTTCATTGGCAAATGCTGACCGCAAAACCGCCACCGCCCCGGCTACATGTGGAGACGCTTGAGAAGTGCCTGCCATCGTGATCCCTGCTGCGGTAATTAAGGCCCCAGGCGCCAGCAGGGTTAAATAATTAGCACTGTTTGAAAAACAAGTGACTTTGTCTGCTGCCGTCGTCGAATCGGTACAACTGTTATAAGCCAAGCCTCCAACATTACTGTCATACACTGCCCCGACTGAAATGGCTGCTGGCGCACAAGCTGGTGTGCTGATGCCATCCAGGTATCCATCATTCCCGGCGGCAACCACCACATTAATGCCAGCATCCTTTGCCCGTTGAATCGGGCTGGTAAAAGGGTTCGACAGACAAGGGCTGGTATTTTTATCAGACGCCCCCAAACTCATGTTTATGGCCACAATATTGTAAGTTGACCGATTCGCCACCGCCCAGTTGATCGCACTTAAAATATTGCTTGTGTAGGCACCGCCATTGTTATTGAACACATTGATAGCCGCGATTTTAGCCTGTGGTGCCACCCCCAACACAATGGCCGCGACATTGGTCCCATGACTGGTATCTGTGTTCACTGTGCCAGAATTGACGATGGTGTTAGCCACTACCACACGACAGGTCGCCGCGGGCGTCGCCACTGCTGTGCAAGGACCAAAAGCCGAGTTTGTAAAGTCGATGCCATCATCGATCACGACCACGGTGGCCCCTGCCCCTTTGTAATTAACCTGGCTAACAACAGGCTGATTGATCAAAGGCAGGCTCTGCGTGAGCACCTTGTGCATGATCCGGTCAACATACACGGCCTTGATGTTGCCATTGGCCATGAAGGTTTTAAGCGACCTGAGCGACTGAAAACGCTTTAAGCTTAATGGCAGGTATGGATAGTCTTTCACCGCCTGGATACCCTGCTGCAGCTCTAGTGTTTTGATTTGGCTTTTAAGTGCAGCATATGCCTTGCGCTTGATTGCCAACATGTCATCGTTATCGACCTTGAGCCGCTTATTCAAGCGGGTTGCGATCAGGCTTTTATTCACAGACGCATCATCATATTCAACAATTAAATCCTGTGTCTGGCCCTGATTAAAACGGGTCAGGATTTCCTGCTCAATCTCTGCTGCATGAGAAAAGGTAGAAAAAATGATGAGAAAATACAGCAGTAAGTGAGGCATCGTTCGCTATCAAGCATAAATGATAAGTAGCTTACAGATGCTAATTTTTATTTATGAAAGCTTGATGAAGGCAGAACCATAGCCAGCAGGATGCTAGCCATCAAGGTACTGCCAGTACGCGCTATACACTCAAGCTGCTAGGTCAAAAAAATGGCTAAACAGCCGATCATCAACCCCAATATCAATCGACCACCGTTTTCAAGTACCTGCTGCCAATCAGTCAACATTGAAAAATCCGGAATGGCGTAATGCGCATAAATCATTTGCCACAAGACCGCCAGCAAGACAAAGGGCACATCAATACACCATACCAGCAGTGTACCTAGCAAGCCGTAAGCGAGTGCCAGCAGGCGGTTATGCATACGGATCCCTGGCCACGACAAAATCAGCGCGAGGCATACCGCCAGGCTTTGCCAAAGATGCACCAGCGTCGTACTGGCATGCGCAACGCCGCTGGGGTCCACTGCAATAAAATGTTTTCCCAACCAGAAAGACTTTGCCAATCTCACCTCAAAATCGATGACTTGTGCATCGCCTACCTGCATCACTTGGGCAGAGATCACTTCAAAATGGCTATCAATCAAGGTCAATAGCCCTTTAAAAAGTGGCAGAAGTGCCTGAATACAGGGACCGAAGAAGGCATCAAGTGCCAGCCCAATGCCCAACACATAACAAAAAAACCTTATTGCAAAGCGCATGTGGACTCATCACCTGACAGAGGTTGGCGAGAAACCGCCAGCCACCATGCATAAAATATGCCGGTAGCCCCCAACATCAAAAATGGCGCAAGAATGCCGTGTGTTAAGTTAAAGTGCTGACGAGAGTGCTGCAATACTTCAAACAACAGCAGTAACCGTAGTTGATTGATTAAAAATAAAAACAGTAACCCAATGAAGGCGCCTAGCAGCTTTTGCCTCAGGCTTAATGTTGAGCTTAACAATGCAGCTATCAGCATTAACATCATATCCACCCCATCACAGCCATTGGCAATATTCATGCTGGCATGTGCGCCTGTTAACAGGCTGCCTGCTACCGTCACTTGTTCGTCCGCCAGCCAGCCTATCGTAAAAGCCAATGTCCGGGTAATCACCTCATTGATCCACCATGCACCCAGGCCGGTATTAGCAACACTCAGCCATATTTGCTGCATGATGATAAAAAGACAAAAAAATATCAGCACACCCTTCAACTTTTTGATGTCTTGAAAACTGAAACCTTGCAGATGGCTCATAGGGGAAAAACGACTTTCAAAAACAGTTTTGTGCAAACAATGTAAAGGCACGGGATCTGATGCGCCAGAGTTTAGCATGGATGAAAATGTTATGATTAAAGCACTATTGATGCACGGCCTTGTCCATTTCATATGCGCCCTTTAACTTTTGATAATCGTTTTGTCCGAGAACTACCGGGCGACCCTATCCGCCACAACTACACCAGACAAGTCAGCGAATGCTTGTGGTCTGCTGTACAACCGACGCCCGTTAAAAATCCGCAACTGATCGCCTACAGCGCGGAAGTGGCCGACATGCTGGGCCTCACAGCCGCCGACATGCTAGACCGTGAACTGATACAAACGCTGGGTGGCAATGGCATGCTGGACGGCATGTTTACCTATGCCACCCGCTACGGCGGCCACCAGTTTGGACATTGGGCAGGACAATTGGGCGATGGGCGAGCTATTTATCTGGGTGAGCTGGTGCATGGTGGCAAACGTTTTGAGTTGCAACTTAAAGGTGCAGGCGAGACCCCCTACTCGCGCTCGGCAGATGGCCGTGCCGTATTACGCTCCAGCCTACGCGAATTTTTATGCTCGGAAGCCATGCATCATTTGGGTGTGCCGACCACGCGCGCATTAAGCCTGGTCACCACTGGCGATCAAGTGGTCAGGGATATGTTTTACAACGGTAATCCGCAGCTGGAACCAGGCGCGATTGTCTGCCGCGTGGCGCCCTCATTCACGCGCTTTGGGCATTTTGAACTGCTGGCCAGTCGCGAAGAGCTTGCGCTGTTAAAACGCCTGATTGGCTTTACGCTGGACCGCGATTTTGCCGACTGGTGGCCCACAACCGGGCTGATGCTGGATGTGAATGACCCAGCCCCAGATCTGATTGAAGCCTGGTTTGAAGAAGTGTGTGCCCGTACGGCAGTCATGATCGCGCACTGGATGCGCGTAGGATTTGTGCATGGCGTGATGAATACCGACAATATGTCTATCTTGGGTCTGACCATAGACTATGGCCCGTATGGTTGGATAGACAATTTTGACCCTGGCTGGACACCCAACACCACCGATGCGCAAGGGCGCCGCTATTGCTTTGGCCGCCAACCCGATATTGCCCGCTGGAACCTGGAGCGCCTGGCAGAGGCGTTAAACACCATTCTGCCCGAAAGCCATGGTTTAGCGGATAGCCTGCGCGTCTTTGACCAGGTGTATGTCCGCGAACTGACTTCAGCGCTGGCCAATAAATTTGGCTTTGACCAGTGGCGCGACGGAGATGGCGAGCTCATCAACCAGATTTTTGAAATCATGACCCGGGCCGAAATTGACCAGACGTTATTTTTTACCCACCTTGCCCAGATTGACCTGCAACAGCCGCAAGTCAGCACGCTGCAAAACGCTTTTTATACGCAAAAAGGCTGGCAGGACTTTAACCAGGATATTCAGGCCTGGCTGATGAATTATTGCCAGCGTCTGGCGCAATCCCAGCAAACAATAGCGCAACGTCAGCAACGCATGGCTGCCGCCAATCCGGTCTATGTGTTGCGCAATTACCTGGCGCAAGAAGCCATTGATTTAGCCACAACTGGCGACAATAGCCGCCTGCTGGAATTACTGGAAGTCTTACGCCAGCCGTATACCTTGCAACCTGGCAAAGAAAAGTTTGCGGAAAAGCGCCCAGACTGGGCAAGACAAAAGGCGGGTTGCTCCATGCTGTCGTGTAGTTCATAATTTTGCCATGGTTACTGCTGAACAACTGATGATAGAAGCCGGGTTACGCCCCACACAAGCACGAACGGCCGTGCTCACGACGCTGATCAACTCGCATACTGCCTTGAGTCAGCCTGAAATCCTCAACGCCTTGCAAGGCGTGAAAGAAGTCGACCGGGTCACGGTGTATCGCGTCCTCGACTGGTTGCAGGAAAACGCCCTCATTCACAAAATCTCCACCGAAGACCGTGCCTGGAAATACCAGTTAAACAGCCCAAAACGTAGTTTTAAAACGCCGAGCACCTCCTCTCCGGGCATGCTTAACAACCACGGCCACGCCCACCTGCTCTGCCAGTCCTGCGGCACCGTGTTATGCATACACGAACTCGCTGCGCATATTCCACAAGCGATTTTTGATACTTATCAGGTGTCAAATATTGAGATTAGCTTGAAGGGATTGTGTCCGGATTGCCAGAAAGCAACTGCAGTCGCACACGCTTAACCTGCTGGTGTTGTAGACGCAATGAGCGCGCGAACTTGCGTGATTTTTGATGCTCATAAGTGAGTGGATTCAAGGGCTAAGACCAGCGCTTTAATCCAGCAGAATTCCTTTGAGAACTTAATCATGCGCTCACAAATTACCTTTCCGCTGACCATTTATTACGATGCCTCTTGTCCCTTGTGTCGGACTGAAATGGAGACGCTGAAGCAAGCTGATAATACAAACCAGTTAATACTGGTCGACTGTTCGCAGACTGCAATGCAGTTACCCGACAGTTGCCCGGTCACGCGTGACGCCCTGATGAGCAGGATTCATGCGCAAGACGCCATGGGATGCTGGATCACTGGTGTCGATGTGTTTGCCGCGGCATATACTGTGACAGGCTTCTCAAAGATGGGCAAATTCTGGTCAAGCCGGATACTGCGGCCCATCTTGAGCCGGGCCTATCCGTGGGTCGCTGACCACCGGCAGTGGCTCAGCAAAACACCCTTACCGTGGTTGCTGCATAAGCTCATCTCAAAAAATGCCAAGCCACGCTAATTGGCTCATCACAATGCAGCTCGGAGAAACGCTCCCAGCAACCCAAAGGCATTAAGACCATGTACGACACAGGATCTATATATCTCGTCAGCCTCATGCGAGCAGTTTCTCGCGCTTAGGGTCATAAAAAGGCAATTTCACGACCTCTCCCGCCAAACGTTTCTGTTGCCCATCCAGCTTACCTATTTCCAGGCGCGTACCTATGCTGGAAAAATCGGGTGCCACGCGCACGATGGCAATCTGTTTTCCCATCAATGGCGAATAAGTAGCGCTAGTGACGATGCCAACTGGGAAACGCCCATGATAAACATGATCGCCATGACTGGCAGGGTCGCCACCTTGCAGAATCATGCCGACTAAACGATGTCGGCTCTCTGGCGCTTGCCGCGACAAGGCTTCACGGCCGATAAAGTTTTCCTGTTTGCTATTTAAAGGCACACTGAAGCCAGTGCCTGCTTCAAATGGAGTGGTGCTGTGGTCAAACTCGTGCTCAGCCATACTCAAGCCGGCTTCAATGCGCAAGATGTCAAGCGCATTCAAACCCATAGGGGCAATCTGAAAGCGCTGACCCGCTTGCCACACAGCATCCCATAGTGCTTCGCTGTCATCGGGGTGACACCAGATTTCATAGCCCAGTTCACCTGTGTAACCTGTTCTGGAAACCATCACAGGCACCCCTGCAGCCCCTCCTAGCCGGCCAATCGTAAAGTGAAACCATTTGAGTTTTTCAACCGCGGGCTGACTATCCGGGGTCCAAACCAGCTTGCTTAACAACTCGCGGCTGTTCGGGCCCTGCACAGCGAGATTGTCTAGCTGTGCGCTGGCGTTGCGGATGCTGACTTTAAAACCTTTTTCTTGGGCCTTTTCCCTCATCCAGATACCCGTGTATTCCGCACCGCAACACCAGCGAAAAGCCTGTTCCCCCATACGGAATATGGTGCCATCATCGATCATACCGCCGGTTTCAAGACAAATCGCCGAGTGCGCAATTTCACCGATGGCCATGCGGCTGATGTTCTGCGTTAATACATACTGCAAAAAAGCCACCGCATCTGGGCCGACGATTTCAAATTTGCGTATCACCGACAAATCTAGCAGTGCCACGCGTTCACGACAGGCGAGATATTCGGCATTCTTCCCCCAGCCATCGTATTCAGTGGCCACCCAATAGCCTGCATAGTCGATAAACTTTTTAGTCATTGCGGAAGTTCGGGGGTGAAAACCAGAAGGTTTGGTCATGCGAGGCAGCTCCTCAGAAGTGTTGCGATAGGCAATGGCGCGGGCAAAGTCTTGTGCAGCATCGTAAATACGTACATGAATATCGGTCGGATGCCAGCCATTGGCAGGGTCAATATCGTCAGGACAAGCAGAAGAGGCGCAGACAAGGTCTCGCTCAGCTCGCATTAAAATATAGTCCCCCGCCCGTGACCACGGTTCATCCATCAGCACGGCGCCCGAGGCGTCAATAAAGGTGTTAAAAAACAAATTAATCGCAGGCCAGCCAGCCCGTGGTGCAATGCCATATTTAGCCAATCGTTGGTTAAAGTTGTCGGTGCAACTTGCATGGCCGAAATAGCCACTGTCCTCGTAATATTTGGGGGTACAAGCCAGTAGAAAACTATCATGTCGACCCACGGTATCCTGCACCACTTCTATCATCGGTTTCAGATCTGAACCAAGGTATCGTGAGTGCAATCCGGGTACAGGATTGCTCAAACCCATCACCGTTCGGGTCGCTGTCGCATCCAGTCCCAACACAATGCCTTGTTCCAAAGCCTGTTTATCAAACGCAATAAAATCCGAGCACTGCTTGCCAGACACATCAATAATCTGGATCCATTCGCCTTTTTTGACTTCATAGGTCTGTGCCGTGGCGCGGTCAACCCTCAACTCGTGCTTGATTGGCGCCAATGGTGCTGGCAAGGGTGGTTCTGCCAGATTGGCGTAAGTCACGGTAATGTCCACTTCGGTGACTGGCGTGTGCGCTTCAACAGACATGTTTGGGCCAGCCGCGGCAATCACGACAGTCAAAGCATTTGCCGCTGTAAATCTGGCATGCTCTGCACCTGACACTTTGATTGCTTGCTGTAAAGAAGGCTCATCCAGCTGCCATGTGTTTAATTGATTACGCAGCCTTTTGGAGGCCGCACCACGCTGCTGAAGTTGCTGTTGAATACCTACCGCGACGACTGGCGGACGCTTGTCGAGTAAAGCGGGTGCCAATGTGCCATGAGCATCCAATACAATCAGCTCGGTGCTTTGCGCTTGGTCTGGACTTAGAATTTCAAGCCGGTCGCCCGCGCTCAGGGATAATTGAATGGCCTGTTGTCCATCCAGACGGTACTTGCTAATAGGCTTGGTGAAGGAAGCGCCAAAATAATAGTCCTCCCCCCACTGCTGTTCTTTGATTGCTTGCATCGATTCACCATGTCTTACGAAGAGTCCAAGTTAAGAACTTGCCTATCCTATGGATATCTATTAAGAGGTTGATATTCACCAATAAGCCGTTATCCAATGCGCTAATATTGACTTTGACGGCATGAGATTCAATTACCCTCATGGCGTACCTCTTTGGTATTAGGCTTCGCCTTCACTCAGTCATGTCCTCAGTGCATAAGCGCCAGCGATGCTGGTGCATCGACAAGGTCTGAGTTATGCGCGGTCATCAAAACAGACCAAAAATACCTCCAGCTACGGCCTCATCAACGTGAGGACCTCACCCTCACTTACCCAATTGGGAGTACTTCTTGATGAGGATTTTTCATCTTGGTGAAGCAGGTTACTTTAGCGACATCGCGCTTCTAAACGCGGCGCAATCTAATCAATCAGATTTATGGAGAATCCTAATGTCAACGCGAATAGCCATACTCGGCGCGGGTCCTAGCGGCCTCGCACAGCTTAGAGCCTTTCAATCAGCCCAGGCAAAAGGCGCTCAAATTCCAGAAATTGTGTGCTTTGAAAAGCAAAGCGACTGGGGTGGGTTATGGAATTACACCTGGCGTACTGGAACAGATGAACATGGCGAGCCTGTCCATGGCAGTATGTATCGTTATCTTTGGTCTAACGGTCCCAAAGAGTGTCTGGAGTTTGCCGACTACACGTTTGAAGAACATTTTGGCAGGCCAATCGCCTCATACCCACCTCGTGAAGTGTTGTTTGATTACATCAAAGGTCGCGTAGAAAAAGCAGGTGTGCGCGATTATATTCGCTTTAATACGGCCGTACGCAATGTCGTCTTTAGTGAGGCGACTCAGAAGTTCACCGTGACGGTGCAAGACCACACCACGGATACCGTTTACGCAGAGGAATTTGATTACGTGGTCTGCGCGACCGGGCATTTCTCTACTCCAAAAATCCCGAGTTTTGAAGGCTTTGACAAGTTTGGCGGACGCATCTTGCATGCCCATGATTTCCGGGATGCCCTGGAGTTTAAAGACAAAGACATTCTATTGGTCGGCAGCAGCTATTCCGCAGAAGATATAGGCTCGCAATGTTACAAATATGGGGCACGCAGCATCATCAGCTGTTACCGCACCGCACCGATGAATTATAAATGGCCAAAAAACTGGGAAGAAAAACCCAATCTGGTCAGAGTCGATACGGATACTGCTTATTTTCTCGATGGCAGCTCGCGAAAAGTGGATGCAATTATTCTGTGCACCGGCTATTTACATCACTTTCCATTCCTCGCAGATGATTTACGCCTAAAAACCAACAATCGACTTTGGCCACTCAACCTGTATAAAGGCGTTGCATGGGAAGACAATCCAAAATTCTTCTACATCGGCATGCAGGATCAGTGGTACTCCTTCAATATGTTTGATGCGCAGGCTTGGTACGTGCGAGACATTATTTTGGGACGTATTGAATTACCGGCAAAAGCCGAGATGAAAGCGCATAGCATGCTATGGCGTGAAAAAGAACTGGCGCTACAAACAGCGGAAGAAATGTACACCTACCAAGGCGACTATATTCAGGAGCTGATAGACGCCACTGATTATCCGTCATTTGATATTCCTGCGGTCAACAAGACCTTCCTGGAATGGAAGTATCATAAAAAACAAAACATCATGACTTTCCGTGATCACTCTTATCGCTCCTTGATGACGGGCACCATGTCCCCATCCCATCACACACCTTGGCTAGAAGCGTTGGACGACTCCTTGGAGGCGTATCTCTCCGATAAAAGCGAATTGCCTGCGGTGAAAGAGGCTTAAATTAACCGATATGTTCTCTAAGTGCTCACTTCATCCTATGCAAGAAGCACCCTTATTAAGCATATGATTTAACGGAAAAATACGACGGAAAAATACCATGGAACGCGGATATTGGATTCGAAGTAAGCCGGTCTATTCAACCTTGGTCTGGCAACAACAGGCAAACGCACATATTGTGCTGGTTGAAGGCAGTGCCGGGGGCCTGGCGGCAATGAAGTTATTCCAGCAAATGCATCCAGAGCACCCTACCAAAGTACTCTACGCAAGAAACCCAGTGGTGCAACAGGATTTCAGCATCCCCTTAAGCAAGGTCGTGCCGGATGCGCTGTTGATGTTTGAAACGACAGAGGAGTCTCTCGTTGCATTTGAGGCCCATTTATCCAGTGCATGCATGGGCTTACGCATCTACGTGGCAGGCTCTGAGCGCTTTATCTGGCAGGTGGCTCAAATGGCTGACAAGTATGGCATTGATGACAGTGACATCGTCAAAGAGCTCGTTGGCACCTTAGCTCGGCCTATCTATTGCGTTCATTGCAAGACCATCTCTTATGAAGCGCATACCAATATCAAAAAATGTGATGGCTGCGGCAAACAACTGTTTGTCAGAGACCACTTTTCTAGACGCCTTGGTGCTTATATGGGGCTGATGGTGGACGCTGAAGACCCGGGGCAGATTCCAAGCATTGAGGAGATTTATCCTTGAGTACATTTAAAGTTGTTGTTTCAAATATTCAGCAAATCACTCCGCTGATTAAACAGTTCTCTTTTATCAGGGAGGATGGCGCAAGTTTCCCTCCATTTTCAGGGGGAAGTCATGTGGTGGTTGCGATGAACATCAATGGCCGACTCCATCGCAACCCTTACTCACTAATGGGCTCTCCGCAGGCACCTGATGCTTATCACATTGCCGTGCGCCTACAAGAGCACTCACGCGGCGGCTCGGCTTACCTCCATCATGAGGTCAAGGTTGGCTCTCAATTAGAAATCACGTATCCAAACAACTTATTCGCACTGGATAAAAGAGCGCGTAAACATCTACTCGTCGCTGGTGGCATTGGCATCACCCCATTCATGTCGCAGATTGAAGATTTAATCAGGACCAAAGCCAATTACGAATTGCATTACGCCTATCGCTCTCAGGATCACGCGGCATTCACCGCCACCCTGAAAGAAAAATGCGCTGAAAGAGTCCATGTTTATGTCGAAAGTGAGGGGCTCAGCATTGATCTCAAAGCGCTATTAAGCACACAACCCCTGGGCACCCACGTCTATGTGTGTGGACCGAATGCGATGGTGGTGGCTTTAATTGAAACGGCGCGATCACTGGGTTGGCCAGAAAATCATATCCATAGCGAACAGTTTTTAGCGCCGCCTTCAGGTGAACCATTCAAAGTGAAACTGGCAAAATCTAACATTGAAGTTCATGTCCCCGCAGAAATGAGTATGTTGGAAGCCATTGAAGCGGCAGGGGTGGATGCGCCCTACTCTTGCCGTGGCGGGGCATGTGGCCGCTGCGAGCTGGAAGTCATCCGTACTGATGGCGTACTGGTGCATCAAGATCACTATTTATCAGAAGCAGACAAGGCGGCTGGCAAAAAAATTATGCCTTGCGTCTCGCGCGCAAAATGCCACTCCTTAGAAATCAATCTTTAACAGGAAACGCTATGAGCTTAGCTTTTAAAAAAGAAACCTTTCGCGATGACTATACCTACCAAAACTCAGCCGAAGCCATTAAGCGGTTTCCATTTCCGTTTGCAGAAGACAGCTACATGTATTCAGTGAATATTGAGCCTCACACCAAGGGGCCGGTGGGTGCTGTGACTGAATTTGCCTTTGATATTGATGAGCACTACGTCGCTGAATGCGAGGATAAAGCCAAAACATTAGCGCTAGATGCGGGACGGTATCAGGCCTTGCCACATATGGCGGAGGCGCAATGGGATTTTCTAGCGCTGACGATGGAAAGTTTATCGAACGACTATCCTGAGCTATTTTCGCTCAAAAAAGATGGCCTATTGTGGACCTGGGAAAATAAACCGCTTGGGATTAAAAACTCGTTTACCTTTGGCGATAGCACCTCGTTTGACATGGATCCAATGGAATATATGGGGAGACAGGTGCAAGGTGACTTTGTGCTGTTGGATCAACGCAACGGTACTTTGTATGCTGATGCTGGCTTTATTACCAGCCAAGCAGATTGGTCGCTGGCCTTTGATGTCGGCATGGCGTGGCATGAGTGGCACGGCCCTGTCCCGCAAGTGACGAAACTAGGTGTCATGGATCGTGCTTTAAAATTCCTCATGGCCTTACAATTGGGTGCACCCGTACGGCGTTTAAATTGGACCATGACAATTAACCCAAGGCTAGACACTTCTCCCGAAAACTATCCCTTGTGGGGCAGCGACCGTAATAAAGTGACCATCGACAATGTGGGCGAGCTGGTACATTTACGTGTTGAGTTACAAAGCTTATTCAGATTGCCACGCAGCAATGCCATACTGTTCAGTATTCGCTGCTATTTAATCAATATGAATGAGTTGTCCACTTCCGCACGCTGGGCAAAACGCTTTCATCGCGTGCTGAAGTCATTACATCCGGATTTAGTGGAGTACAAAGGCTTAACCAAGTTTAAAGATTTAACGGTGGAATGGCTGTCTAAAAAAGATGATGGCGCAGAAGTGGCATTAGGGACGCACCCATAACGCTGCATAGCCTTTGTCTCTGGTTGCCGAAGGTTTAACAGGCAACCCTTGAAAATCACATGAAATACTTTTGTAAACTTTGTATGGCCTGCGATCCATCCTCTTGAGCCACATCGGTAATGAAGCCTTCAAGTGCTAACAACTCTCCAGCACTTGAAAATACTCCCTTACCCTGCTCTAGTACCCATTTAACCGCGCCAGAACGCGTATAAATACGATAAAGTAATTGGAATTTTTGTTGATGCCGGATTTTCTCTTGCACATGATCCCAAGCGATATTGCGGTCCTCAGGATGAATAATCTGGGCAAAGGAAAAGTTGGGGTTGCCTATCATTTCATACGGCTCGTAACCGGTAATATCCACCGCGCCTTCACTGACAAATTCAAAACTCCAATTTTTATCATTTTTACAACGATAAATCATGCCAGGCGTATTGTTGATGAGCGCATTCAGCAGATGACGATGGCTTCTCTTCGTAGACTCCGTGAGCTTCATTTGGCTGATATCGGTCAGCGTGCCGATGATGCTGGAGCGTTCGCCTTTGTATGCGGTGGTGTTTTTCGCACGCAACTCCACCCAATGAGAATCGCCATTTCTGGCAATCAGACGAAACTCGACAACGGTTTTATTGCGCTTTCCTTGAATCAGAGAAGTAATTCTCGCCTCAGCCAACGGTTTATCTTCTGGATGCACAAAAGTAAGTAAGGTTTTATTGAGACATTCTTGTACTTTGTAACCTAACATTGATTCCCAAGAATGGTTTAAGTATATGATTTCTTGATTCACTTTAAGATAAAACACAATTTGTTCTATGTGATTGATGAGTTGCTCATGGATTGCGTTTTCAAACTCACTGGACGCTTCCATCTTTTGTGACAGGCTGGAAGAGAACTGAAGTAAATTGACCACAGATCGACTGTCTTCTTGTATGGGAGAAATGGAGACGTGCGTCGGTAAAATGCTGCCATCCAGACAGAGCAGACGAATGCGTAAGTGATTTTTTTTATCTTGGGTCGCCGTTGTCTTTGCAAATAAAGAAGCTAGTAGCTGATGGTCACCAGGGTGAATAATATTGGTCAGCGGCATCCCGACCACTTGCTCCTGCATGCTTAACATGCCAATTTCCATCAGAAATGCTTTGTTCGCAAACTTAACAATGTAGCCATCAATGACAGCGGCTGGCGTAGAAAGATTGCTAGATACATCGTTGGCCCAAGTCACAGTATGATCCATCGATGCATTGGGATGACGCGTATAATGTTTACGAAAGATGGGATAGATGGCAATTAACAACAAGGAAGTCAATGCAGTGGTTGCAGCGATCATCAATGCAGATAAATGCGTGTTAAATGAGGCGCCAGTCACCCACCATGCGTTAAAGACGATAAAAAAAATGACACTCAATATTAGTGTGCTAAAAACAAACAAACTCATCTAAGCGCCTTTCACGGGAAATTTCAATTCCGGAGTCATCCTTGAGCATTCAATTTGCAAACCTGATCAAAAGCATCAAAGATCTGACAATACACACATTGTATGCAAAGCTTATCATATTAATTTTTTGTATTGCTTCCAGCTTGATACTCATGCAAGCTGGTTCTCTCTTTTTGCTCGACTACACGGCTACTAATCAAAAAGTGATTCAAGACATCACCAAAGAGCAGATGTTCTGGCAACATTTTTCAGACACCGCCATCGGAGAAGCACCCGAGAAATTGACCGAAGCAATCCTTAAGGCCGATCCCCATTTACGCTTTGATCTCGGCAACATGGTGGCACAGATTAACAACCATGATGCCACGCAAGTCAATCCACTGTTGCAGAAACTCAGAGACGCAAGAGAAAAAATCAGTGACAGCCACTTTCAACAAGCGTCCATCACCTCGCAACGACTCACGGTTCAGACCTTAATCTCAAGTTATGAGCAATTGGTCGCGCTATTGTTGCAAGAGGTCGAGGCAAAGCAATCAGTGATTTCACTGCTGCAGCTGCTAAGCATTTATTTAGCCATTAGTGGCTTGATCACCATCGCGTTTAACGCCAGAAAGCTCCTGGTTGATCGTATGGATACGCTAGTCAGTTTTGCTGGCCTAGACGCGCAAAATGAACAGCGCGAGCAGGATGAAGATGAGTTTGTCAAAATTGAACGCCTGGTCTACGAAACCTCAGCAAGACTAGAAGGGTTTAAAGCAGAAAACGAATGGTTCAATCAAAATAGCAGTGAACGCCTGCGTCGATTAATTAGATCACAAGACTTTCTGCATGAGTTTGTAGAATCTATCAACAACACTTTATTAAGCGAAACGGTCTTACGCAAAAGTTTATTCTCGCTTGAAAAGGCCTTAAACATTTTAAATGTCTCTCTCATTTTTACCGAAAATGACTTGGGCATTTCGACAGAACGCGTTTTATTTTCCAATCACAAACCAGAAAAACTCAGTGACGCCATTTTAGAAGACCTCACCACAACCAATCTGGTGAGATTCTGTAGCAATGATAATTCGTCACATGGTAATGGCTTTCAATGTATTGCAGTCGGCTTCGTCACCCCCACGGGGGCATTGGGCGTGTTACAAGTCGAGGCGGATCTTGAGCATGTGTTTGATGAAACAGAAACGCAGTTGATCGAACTGACGGCCCATTTACTTTCTATGGTGATGGGTTTCCAAGGACGGGAGCAAGAAGGTCGGCGACTGGCATTGTTAGAAGAGCGCGCGGCCATTGCCCGTGAATTGCACGACTCCTTGGCGCAATCATTGTCGTTCATGAAAATTCAAATTTCACGGCTGCAAAGTGCAAGCAACAACCAATTAGAGTCAAATGAATTTCGCGGCATTGTCAACGAATTGCGCGATGGCTTGAATACGGCTTATCGGGAGCTACGCGAGTTATTGGCAACCTTCCGCGTACATATGGATGTGCGGGGATTAAATTCGGCGATTCAAACTGCCATTGATGAGTTTAGCCAGCGCTCCAACCTCTCCATTTCTCTGGATAATCGCCTGATAAACTGTCGCTTGACTGTCAATGAAGAGTTTCATATTTTACATGTATTGCGTGAGGCACTCTCCAACGTAGTGCGCCATGCAAACGCAAGTAGAGTGGAAATCTCTCTTAATTTTCAAAGCAGTGGCACCATCATTGTCATCATTGATGATGATGGGATTGGCTACACCGCCACTGAAGCGTCTGGCCATTATGGACAGAGCATCATGCAAGAGCGGGCAGAAAGCCTGGGCGGAAATGTTGCGGTTCTCAGACGCAAACAAGGGGGCACGCGAGTGCGCTTGATTTTCACGCCACAGTTGCCTCAATCATAGAAAGTAATCTAAAAATGATACAGACCCAATACAAAGTGTTCTTGATTGATGATCACGCCCTCTTCCGCAAAGGGGTAGGACAAATCATAGATGCAGACCCTGCATTCAAAGTGATCGGTGAAGCCGCCTCAGGGCAAGAGGGTTTGGATACTGCCATTGGCTTTAAACCAGACATTGTGTTGATAGACCTCAACATGAAAGGAATGAATGGCATAGAGACCTTACGCCAATTTAAAGCGTTAGATCTCACTGCCAAATATGTGGTGTTGACGGTGTCAGATGCTGAAGACGATTTATTAGAGGCCTTGCGCGCAGGGGCTGATGGCTACTTGTTAAAAGACATGGAGCCGGAAGACCTCTGTGCCAACTTAAAAAAAGTCGCTAACGGCATGACGATTATTCAAGATACGCTCACAGAAGTGCTGAGAACAGCCCTTTTAGAGCCCAAACCTCAACGTAAAGATGAGCAGGCTTCGCTCACTGAGCGTGAAAGAGAAATATTGCAATGTCTCAGTGACGGGCTCAACAACAAAACCATTGCGCGCAAACTTGGCATTAGCGACACCACCGTGAAAGTGCATATCAAACATTTACTGAGCAAACTTAAACTAAGTAGCCGCTTAGAAGCCGCCGTCTGGGCACACAATCAAAAATAAGGTCTGCTAGCCAGACCGCTTGCCTTTTTAGCGCTTGGCAAAAATGTTTCACATCGTGCGTAGGCGCAAAGTTTTGCATACGCACCTATCAACACCTCCCTCCTCCAACGCTCCTTTGAAATCTTCACCAGCTACCCCTTAAGGAGTAATCCGTAGTGAGAATTTAGTAAACAGCTGCAAATCATCAAAATAGATTCCATTGTGGATGTATTGACTTAATCCCATGTGCAGTTGATATCTGATTGTCATTGAACGTTAACCTTCTTATTAGCCTTTCTTGAAGTCAGTAGATAGGTGAAAAAAAGAAGGCTTTTAGGGAAGGGAAAATAAGGTGAGTATTAATTCTTCGATTGATATATCTCAAGCCGGCTTCGCTGGTGGAGCTGAAAGCAAGCACACGTTGCATCGCAAGATTGGTTGGCAAGGTGCCTTTTGGGTCGTCAGTGGTGTGCCAGCGCTTGTATTGTTTTCTATGGGCGCCATTTCGGCAACGGTAGGCAAACCGGCTTGGTTGGTATGGGCGATTTCTATCACATTTGGTTTTATTCAAGCATTTACCTATGCAGAAATTGCAGGCTTGTTTCCACATAAATCTGGCGGTGCATCAGTATATGGCGCGGTTGCATGGGTAAGATACAGCAAGTTTATCGCGCCGGTGTCAGTGTGGTGTAACTGGTTCGCATGGTCTCCAGTATTGGCTATCGGCTCTGGACTCGCTGCAGGCTACATTTTAAGTGCCTTATTTTCCCCAGATGCCGCCATCAATACCTGGCAAATTACTCTCATGGACTTGAGTGCCATTAAAGCCGGCTTAAGCCTAAGAATTAACGCAACGTTTATTCTCGGGGCTGCTGTTTTACTGACAGTGTTTTCGATACAGCACGGTGGTATTTTACGTTCTGCCAAAGCAACCATGATCCTGGGGGTCACCGCGTTAATTCCACTCATGCTCATAGGCCTGGTGCCTATCCTCACCGGCGACATGCCTATGGCGAATTTCTTTCCCTTGGCACCTTTAAGTTATGACACAGCCGGAAATGTGATTGATGGTATTTGGAATATTGAAGGCTGGAAATTAATGGCGGCGGGCTTGTTTATTGCTGCCTGGTCAACGTATGCCTTTGAAACTGCCGTCTGTTACACACGAGAATTCAAGAACCCTAAAACGGATACTTTTAAAGCCATTTTCTACTCAGGTTTGTTGTGTATTGCAGTGTACACACTGGTGCCCATCGCTTTTCAAGCGCATTTAGGCTTAGGCCATTTGGTGACGCCAGCGGTGACAGATGCCGCGGGTAACGTAACGACCGGCGCAGTATACGATGGGATGTTGGCACCTGAGATTTACAGTGGCATGGGCGTTGCCGGGGTGTTGTCGAGTATGTTGGGCGGCTCCGAGCTGATTGTGACCATATTAATGATTATGCTGGTTTTGGCGCTTTTGCTCTCAATCATGACCTCCATGGCCGGTTCTTCTCGCACGCTTTATCAAGCCTCGGTCGATGGCTGGCTGCCCAAATACTTGTCTCAAGTCAATGAGCATGGCGCGCCGACCAAAGCGATGTGGACAGACTTGTGTTTCAACCTGCTGTTACTGCTGATGTCGGACTATGTGTTTGTATTGGCTGCCTCCAATGTGGGCTACATCATTTTCAACTTCCTCAATCTGAATTCCGGCTGGATACACCGCATGGACAGACCGAACTGGGACCGCCCATACAAAGCGCCTACTATCCTACTGTTTTTAGGCGGCTTGCTCGGTTTTGTTAACTTGGGATTGATGGGATTAGGCGCTGACGTCTGGGGGGCAGGCACGCTCAATGCCGGACTGCTTTTTGCAACCTTGATTGTGCCGGTATTTATTTACCGGCACTTCATCCAGGATAAAGGTGTATTTCCAGCAGCCATGCTAGAAGATATGCAACTAGACAATGCCAAGGATGGCGTCATGAAACGCGCTGGCGTGCTCCCTTACATCGCGTTGCTAGCGGGCGTCTTCATTGTCTTCTGGCTGCATAGCATTTAGTTCAACTATTTAGTTCAAATTGGGACGCGTGGCCTAAGCAAGGGTGAGCATGTTTGATTGCTCACCCTTTTTTAATACCTGCTCTGGGAGGCTCAACTTTTTGAAGCTGTCACTTGAAGACAACTTTACTTCTTAAGTAGTACATCCTAAAGAGAGTGTTGAGCAAATCTTAAATTTTATAGTATTCGGAATCATCAATTTAATGGGAGAAAAGTCATCATGTCTAGAAACTCAGTACTCAATATTCGACACCGGGAATTAGGGTCAAATTTAGATGGCGACACCTGGAACAATATGCCTATTCCTTGGAGCTATCATACGGATGTCCATGATGAAGTGGTCGCGGTGAGGAGTCGTGCTGGCTTATACGATGTATCTGGCTTAAACATCATCAATGTCGATGGCCCAGATGCAGAAAAGGTCCTGGATAGGCTGGTGGCTAAGGACATCACCAAACTCGAACCCGGCCACAGTGTCCTGGCTGCAGAAACGGATGAATCCGGTGCCATTTGTGATGACATCATGATTATCAGAGACAGTGCAAACAGCTTTCGGCTCTCCCACGGCTCAGGCAAAACACCGGAAAACTTAAAAATGCTTGCGGCTGGCAAAGACGTGACCATCGCGCCCGATCTTGATGCGCATATTTTATCTTTACAAGGCCCTCATTCCTTAGCGATATTAGCGCCGCATGTCATCGACTTTGACCTGGCAAGCTTGGATTATTTTAAGCACAAGCCCACCAGCCTATTTGGTAAAAATGTTGTCATTGCTCGTGGCGGTTATTCAGGGGAACGTGGCTACGAAGTCTATTGTAAAGGGCAAGATGCCATTGAGCTATGGGATAAGATTTTAGAGGTTGGCAAGCCTTTGGGCGCGATTCCAGCCTCCTGGAACTCACTAGAGTTGACACGCATTGAAGCAGCGCTGTTGTTTTTTCCATTCGAAATGCCTGAAGGTGATACTACGCCATGGGAGATCAACATGGGCTGGGGCGTGGACCTGGATAAAAAGGGAGACTACATCGGCAAAGCGGCTGTATTGGCATCCAAAGGCAAAGAGCGGGTGAAACAAGCTGGTTTAATCTGCAAATCAGCAACCAGTGTTGAGGCTGGCGCAAAAATAGTCAAAGATGGGGTAGAAATCGGTGTGGTCACCAGCGCCTCTTTTAGCAATTATTTAATGCAGTCTTTAGCCATGGTGCATTTAAAGCCAGAATACACAGCGGTTGGAACGGCTGTTGAAGTGGTGTGCAGCCATCAAAAAGTGTCCGCCTATGTGGCACCCACCCCCTTTTATGATCCCATGAGACTGAGGACGCACGCTTGATGACGATAGTGCATGCGATATCAGGCTGGCGATGTTGCATGCGCATCTACTGAGGATGAGATCGTAAAAATACGTATTGCCTAAATAGCAGGTGCCTATGAATGGGAGCCTGCTTTTTTTACACCCAAAATTGCAACATTATTGCAATTAAATCCACCACCCTTTAAAATGCAACAAAATTGCATTTTAAAGTTCAAGCATGTTATTCCCCAGTTTAATGCTGGCTTGTACCGCCGGTGGTGTGATTTCGGTACTGATCGCCGGCTGGTTATCCAATACCCTGTTCGCCAATCATGCGAGGCGCATGGTGGCATTTGCCGTGGGTGTATTGCTCGGGTTTGCTTTTACTGATTTATTACCGGAAGCTTTGAATCAAGGTATCAACCTGACCAACGCAGGCTGGATGCTGGTAGCCGGGATGTTGTTGTTTTTCATTCTGGAGAAGCTGGCATTGTGGCGGCATTTCCATCATGCGGACACTGCCCCTGTTGCTACTCAAGCGGTAGAACAGCAATCCGGCGGCCAAGTGGCCATTATTCTAATCGGCGATGGCATCCATAATTTTGTCGATGGCATCTTGCTGGCGGCCAGTTTCTTAACTGATATCAAACTGGGCTGGGTGACGGCATTTGCGATTGTCGCGCATGAAATCCCGCAAGAGATTTCAGATTTTATGGTGTTGATCAATGCTGGCTTGAGTAAACGCCGTGCGCTCCTGCTTAATATGCTTTCGGGTTCAGCCATGATTGTCGGTGGTTTGGTTGGCTGGTTGAGTTTTACGCATATTGCCCCGCTGATTCCGTACGCCTTGTTACTGGCCGCCGCCAGTTTTATCTATATCGCCCTGGCAGACTTAGTGCCAACGCTGCAAACGCAATACCGCCCACAGGATTTACTGGTGCAATGCCTGTTGATTGCTTGTGGTCTCGGCGTGGCCTGGATTTCACCGTTTATTCAGCAACAGATCATTACACTTTGGGGAACCGCATGACGCAAGCCACACCCAGAATACCTGTCACGATTTTGACCGGCTTTTTAGGCGCGGGTAAAACCACCTTGCTTAACCACATTCTGCAGGAGCAACACGGCCAGCGCATTGCCGTGATTGAAAATGAATTTGGCGAGGCCGGTATCGATGGTGAGCTACTGCTTCAAGGCGACGAGCAAATCGTGGAAATGAACAACGGCTGCATTTGCTGCACCGTGCGTGGCGATCTGGTACGCATACTGGGCGATCTTGCGCAAAAACGTGCAGCGCAGGAAATTAGCTTTGACCGCGTGATGATCGAAACCACAGGCCTGGCCGACCCGGCCCCAGTCGCACAAACCTTTTTTGTCGAAGATGACGTCTATGCCAGCTATCATCTAGATGCGATTATCACGGTGGTTGATGCGGTGCATGCCATGCAGCAACTGGATGCGCACCACGAGGCACAAGAACAAGTCGGGTTTGCTGACCGTATTCTGCTATCAAAAACGGATCTGGTCACAGCAGAAGCAGTGACCGCCCTCTCGGCAAGGCTGCGCAACATCAACTTGAGAGCCCCGATTCACAGCGTGCACTTTGGCCAAACAGATCTCAGACAGATTCTGGATATTGATGGTTTTTCGCTGGATGCCATCCTGCAAATTGAGCCGGACTTCTTGCGTGACGTCAGCCATGCGCACGATGACGATGTGACTTCGTTCGTATTTAGCAGCGAACGGCCATTTAATCTGGAAAAGCTGGAAACCTTTCTCGAATCCATCATCGCCGATTACGGCCCGCAGTTGCTACGCTACAAAGGCATCATCCATGCCTACAACGATCCGCAACGTATTGTTTTTCAAGGTGTTCATATGCTCATGAGTGGTGACCACATCACACAGTGGCAGCCTGATGAGCGCAAAGTGTCCACGCTGGTGTTTATCGGTACGGACCTCCCTCAAGACTACTTTAACGAAGGACTACATTTATGTCTGGTTTAAGCACTTCTGCCATTAAAAAACTTCCGGTGACCGTACTTTCTGGCTTTCTGGGTGCGGGTAAAACCACGCTGCTCAACCATGTGCTCAATAACCGAGAAGGCAAGCGTGTCGCGGTGATCGTCAACGACATGTCTGAAGTCAATATTGACGCCCAGCTGGTACGCGACGGCGGGGCTGAGCTATCACGTCAGGAAGAAAAACTGGTCGAAATGAGCAATGGCTGCATCTGCTGCACCTTGCGTGAAGACCTGCTGGTCGAGATCACCCGCCTGGCCAAGGAAAACCGCTTTGATTACCTGCTGATTGAAACCACCGGTATCTCGGAGCCTTTGCCGATTGCTGAAACCTTCACCTTTGCCGATGAGGAAGGCGTATCCCTGGCCGATGTGGCACAACTCGATACCATGGTCACGGTGGTGGATGGCTACAACTTTCTCAAGGACTATAGCTCGCAAGAAAGCTTGACCGACAGAGGAGAGTCGCTGGGCGAAGAAGATGAACGCACAGTGGTTGACCTGCTGGTAGACCAGATTGAGTTTTGCGATGTGCTGGTATTGAACAAAACCGACTTGATGACACTGGAGGAAATCGCCCGGCTGGAAGGTATCCTCAAAACGCTTAACCCGCGTGCACAGATCCTGCACAGCAGCTTTGGCAAGGTGCCGCTGGACCGTATCATGCATACCGGCCTGTTTAACTTCGACCAGGCTGCAGAAGCGCCTGGCTGGCTGCAGGAGCTGCGTGGCGAACATGTGCCAGAAACCGAGGAATACGGGATTTCTAGCTTTGTTTACCGTTCACGCACGCCCTTTCATCCACAACGCTTGTGGCAGTGGCTCAATAGCGAATGGCCAGGCGTGATCCGCTCCAAAGGCCGCTACTGGATCGCCTCGCGCCCGGAGTTTTGTGCCATGTGGTCACAGGCCGGGGCGGTCACGCGCACCGAGCTGGCGGGCATCTGGTGGGCGGCAACACCGGCCAAGTATTGGCCGCAGGATACAGATAGCCTGCAGCACATCCGCTCACGCATGCAAGCACCTTATGGTGATCGTCAACAAGAGTTGGTCATTATTGGCATGGAGATGGATAAAGCGGCGCTAACGGCAAAATTTGATGCCTGCCTGCTGACAGAAAGCGAGCTGGCATTGGGCATGGACGCCTGGCGCAAGTTTGAGGACCCATTCCCCCGCTGGGCGGTAGAAGAAACCGTTGAAACCAAGGACGATATGCAGATATTGGAAAGTGTCTAGCATGTTGTCGGTTGCCAGCTCCCCTCAAACTGCTTCACTTGCGCCTACGCTGACACCAGCAAGCGAGCCGTTAACCTTTAACCCACTGCAGATGCTGCCGATCTTTGAGCCCGAGCAGCAAGTCTGTCTCGTACGCCGGGAGGCGCAAACTGCAATCAGCGACTACCTGCAGCTGGCAGCGCGCAGCTTGGCGCCTGGTCTGCGCAACGTGATTTCATTGCAGCCCGCACTTGCGCCACAGTTGCGTGCTTTGCCGTTGCCTGCACAGCCGGGCCGCGAAGCGTTTATTCAAGAGCTGGCACAATTGGTGACGGTGTTTGCCGAGCTGCTGGATTGCCAGACCGTGGGCCTGCGGCTGGAAGTATTGCAAAAAGCCATGTGCCCGCAATTTCATGTTGACCATACCGGAATTCGGCTGCTGTGTACCTACATGGGGCCGGGCACCGAATGGCTGGAGGAAGCATTTGCCGACCGCAGTTATTTAAAGCACCGCAGTCACTTAAACCCGCCAGGACTCAACAACCAACAGCGTGCAGACGTGGTACTCGATGCGCGTGGCATCAGACAGGCAGATGCCTTTGATATCGTATTGCTCAAAGGCAGTCAGTGGCAAGGGAACACCGTAGGCGGCGCTATTCATCGCTCGCCTGTGGTGCCAGAGGGGCAGACACGCGTCGTACTCGCGCTGGATGCCATCAGGGATTAACGCGCTGTGATGAAAATGACTTGCCCGATTCATGAGTGTGTCATCAGAACATGGCTAGATAGCGGACGCGCTCATCGCAGGTTTTTTAATCGCCAGACTGCATGCTAAATCACTACATACGGACCCGACTCAATCAATGGCTGCTAGGCGCCCTGCTGGCAGTCTTGCTGTTTTTTGTATTTGCGCAGCAGCATGCGATTGCGCACGCCATCTCTCACCTGTCTGAAGAGATTAATCACACCCTCAAACATGATAAAACCAGCCAGGACAATCTGTGTGAAGAATGCCTGTGCCTGGACAATCTCCCTGACACGCTGCTGCCAGGGCGTCCGCTACTGCTACATGCACCAGACCTCATCACATCAGCCCAAACCAGCCGCACCGTTTTACATGCAAAACCGTCCTATCGCCGCTACGCCGCGCGTGCACCGCCTCTTTTTGTCTGAGCCCTGACACCCCAACACAATCAGACGAAAAAGGCCTCAGCGTGAGGCCAAGAGGACAACTTTATGAAGATCAAACGCATCATTTCTGTAGCGGTGGGCGGCCTGTTTGCCAGCTACCCTGCAATCTCTGTACTGGCAGAACCGGTGGATGAAAGCGCACTCGAGCTCGATAGCGTGCAAGTGACGGCAGAACGGTTCAGCAAAATCCGTAATAGCCTGTCACCCGCCACGGGCGGCAGCGTATACCGCTTTGACCAGAAAGATATTAGCAATATTCCAGGCGGTGAAAACAACAGCTTTAACCAGATTTTGTTACGCGCCCCTGGCGTCGCCAATGACTCTTATGGGCAACTGCATATCCGTGGCGATCACGGCAATATCCAATACCGGATTAACGGCGTCATTCTGCCGGAGGGCATCAATGGTTTTGGTCAGATTCTGGATACGCGCTTTGCCGATAAAATCAATCTGCTCACCGGTGCTTTGCCTGCGCAGTATGGCTACAGAACGGCCGGGGTTATTGAGATTGAGACCAAGAAAAATTTTAAACCGGGCGGCAATGTTGGCTTTTATGGTGGCACCAGCGACACCGTCAACCCCAGTATTCAAATGCACAATTCCACGGGTGACTTCAGTTACTATGTCACGGGTTCTTATCTCTCCAATAATCGCGGCATCGAAAATACCACCGATAGCTACAACCCGATTCATGATAATACCCAGCAAACCAAAGGCTTCGCCTACATGTCGTATTTGCTGAATCCGGAAACGCAAATTGTGGCGATGCTGGGCTCCTACTATGGTAATTTTCAAATCCCCAATAACCCGGCGCAGGCGGCCAACAGCGACTATCTCTCGGCCTTGGGTTTGTCTGGCTATAACTCCTCCAGCCTGAGAGATCGCCAGAACGAGCGTAACCAGTACGGCATACTGGCCGTGCAGAGCTCCATTGGCGCTGATTTCGATTACCAGGTTTCGCTGTTCACACGCTATACCAGCACCACTTATACGCCGGATATCACGGGGGGCTTGGCCTTTAATGGCGTGGCCTCGCGCGTGTTTAGAGACAGCATGAGCAATGGCTTGCAAGCCGATGGCAGCTATCACTGGGGCGATAGCCACACCATCCGCATGGGGATGTTTACCAGCACCGAAGATATCACCAGCGACAATACCGCCAATGTGTTCCTGACCTCGGGCGGCACGACGACCAACACCCAGGCCACCATTGTTGATAACAATCACAAAAACGGCAACACCTTGCTGGCGCTTTACTTGCAGGATGAATGGAAAATCAACAACAGCCTGGTGATGAACTATGGCGTGCGTGCTGACAAAATGAATGCCTATGTCAGCGGCGGCCAGCTCAGCCCACGCCTGGGCCTGGTATGGAATGCCACACCTCAAACCACCTTCCATGCGGCCTACTCAAGATACTTTACACCGCCTCCGACGGAGTTGGTCGGCACTAAAACACTGGCCTTGTTTAGCAATACCACCAATGCTGCCACCAGTGACCTCAATGGTGCGGTCAAACCCGAGCGCTCACATTATTTTGACGTCGGCGTCAGTCACCAGTTAACGCCCAAACTCACCGTGGGCTTCGACAGCTACTACAAAATTGTCCAGGACCTGATTGATGAGGGTCGCTTTGGTGAAGCCTTGGTCTACACGCCTTTTAACTATGACAAAGGCAGAATTTATGGCTTTGAATTGACCGCGAGTTATAAAGACGAAGCCTTCTCTGCCTATGCCAACCTCTCACGCTCCATGAGCCTGGCCAAAAAAGTCGTCTCTGCACAATATAACTTTGAGCAAGATGAGCTGGACTATACCGCCAATCATTGGGTGCATACCGACCATGACCAGCGCTACACCGCGTCCGCTGGCGTGGGTTATTTATGGCAAGGCTATCAGCTCAGCGCCGATGCGTTCTTTGGCAGCGGCCTGCGCCGTGGCTTTGCCAATACCGAACACATGCCCGCCTACACCCAGGTTAACCTGGGTGCTACCACCATGATCAATGCAGGCGCCCTGGGCAAGCTGGAAACCAGACTGGCCATCATCAACCTGTTTGATAAGAAGTATGAATTACGAGATGGCTCTGGCATTGGCATTGATGCGCCACAATTTGGCCCGCGCAGAGGGGTGTTTATTGGTCTGAATAAATACTTTTAATCTACTGCGCCGCTACTCATGTGATGGACAACGGACCGCTGATCACCGGCTGATCGGTGGTCTTTGCCATGATTAAAGCATCAAAAAAGTGACAGTCCGTCACACCATTTTTTCACTATTTGCCTGCTGTGTTTTTTTCTACATCAGGCAGTATTTTTTTAAGGAGAAGTCGCATAGATCACTTTATAATGATTCTTATTTAATAGCTTTACCCCGATAAAAATAAAATATATTGCCTCAGCCACTGGCTGCAATGAGGCGCGAAGAGAACACACCGAACCAGATTATGAATACGTATACACACAGGGAAGATAAATCATGATGTACCCAAAAACGATTGCCAGCCTGCTGGCAGTCATGTTGTTCCCGGCGGTAGCGGTTTATGCTGAAGACACGGTAGAACTGGACCCTTCCAAGCAAAGTAGTAAAGCCAAGAAAAGTGAAGCTCCAGTCACCAGCGTCGAGCTGGATAGCGTCGTGGTGCTCGGCAAAAAAGAGCAGGTCTCGGCCACTGATAAAGGCCTAGCTGGCTCGGTAGATGTCATTACGCGTCAAGAGCTGGAATATGAACACGTCACCGATACCCTGGAATTGTTTAGCAAAACGCCAGGCGTGGTGCTGTCACGTTTTAGCCAGGGCATTGTCAATACAGAAGTCTCTATCCGCGGTTTTAGTGGCAATGGCGAAACACCGAATGCCAAAGTGCTGGTAGATGGCATTCCGTCTAACTTGTTCTCAGGTCTCAGCGAGCTGGATTACCTGTTCCCGACCAATATTCAGAGCGCCCAAGTGTTTAAAGGGACCAGCGACGCTTCAACCGGCCTGTTTGCCACCGCAGGCAACTACAAGGTGGAAACCCGTAAAGATATCGGCAAGCAATTGCAGTTTGGCTATGGCAGCTTTCAAACCCGCGAAATGCAAGGCTACTATGGTGAAAAAAAAGGTGATTTCACACAAAACTATGCAATCGGCTACCGCAAAGGCAATGGCTTCCGTGCCCATACCGAAAATGAAAAAATTGCCTTGTCCGGTCGCTGGCAGCTGGATTTCGAGCAGTCCAGCCTGGCATTGAGCGCCAAGTATGGCAAATACAACTCGCCTGAAGCACCGGGTTTTATGTCCAAACAACAGGCGCGGGATGATCGCAGAGGCGTAGCCCCCAATGCACTCAACGATAGCGGTGAAAAAGAATTCAAGCATTTGAGCCTGCATTACGATTACTTTTTTAATAACGATCTGGATTTAAGTCTGAAAGCCTATTGGCAGAATTTTGATCGTGAACGAAATGTACGTTTTTTTGGATCGCCAGGCCTTGAACATCGCTTGGAGGACGAGACTTCGATTGGCTTTGTCAGCAAGTTAAACTGGAAAATCAATCCCAGTTGGGCTTTTGAAACTGGCTACGATATTGAACGCCAGCATGTCGATGAATTCCGTCAACGTTTGACCACTATCCGGCGCAATGCCCAATACGACTTTACAGCACAAGGCATTTACGCCAAATTTGAAAACACGCCGCTAGACTGGCTACGCTGGAACCTGGCCTATCGCGTGGATTATTTGAACAGTGACCCGAGAAATCAGTTTGTGATTAATGGGTCCACTCTCAGGACGCGCATGCTGGATAACCAGACCATCGTACAACCCAAATTCAACTTGTTTGCCAACCTGAATGCGCAGCAAACTTTATTTGTAAATGCGGGGCGCAGTTTTCAAACGCCCACTGGCGTTAACCTTAATCTTTATAGTACCAATGGCCCGACCAACGTAAAGGTAGCAATCAACGATGGTTGGGAGCTAGGAATAAAGAGCCAATGGCATCCTGATTTGAATACGCGTTTGTCTTATTGGCAACAACAAGCTGAAAACGAATTTATTAATATCGACAACATTAACCAACTCATCGGTTCAACCCGCAGGCAAGGGATAGATGCCAGTTTTGACTATGCGCTGGACGAGCAATGGCACTTTTGGGGTAATATGTCGCGCGTGGATGCAAACATTGTTCAGCCAGATGCTCAACACCCGCAATTCAAAGACAATTCAATTCGCAGCATCCCGTCTTACACCGCCTCGCTGGGCCTGCAATATGCGCCCAATGCAACTTGGATTGCGCGCCTTCACGTGGACAGCCAAGGCGACTACTACGTCAATGAGAGTAATCAGGGCGGCAAATACGGCGGCTATACGTTGACCAATGCCAATATTGACTATAAAACCAGCTGGGGACGCGTCAGCTTGTTAGCTAACAATATTTTCGACAAGTACTATGAGTATGTGTATGACTTTTCATCCACGGGTGCGACCAACCAGCTTAACTTCGCCCCCGGTGCTGGCCGTAACTTTATGCTCACAGCAACGGTGGATTTTTTATGACTGCATTGCTATCGATTCAACAGCTAAGCCTGGGGTTTTCCAAGCGGAAAATTCTAAATCAGCTTGAGCTCAACTTACAGGCAGGTGAAGTCGTCTCTGTATTGGGCAGCAATGGCGCCGGTAAATCAACGCTGCTGAAAAGTATTTTAGGCTTACATGCCAACGCCGAGCAAACAGGCAATATCCTGATTGCCGGCATTGATATCGCACAGGACCGCCAGCGGGCGCTATCGCACCTTGCCTACGTGCCAGAGCAACCTGCCGTATATGGACATCTCTCTGCGATAGAGAATATCCGTTATTTCTTAAGCCTGGCCGATATAGATCATGGAAAGGATATTGCCAGCTGCCTGACCATGGCTGGCTTACCGGAAACAGCCTGGCATCGGCCTTGCAGTGAATACTCCAAAGGCATGAAACAAAAGGTGATGCTGGCATTTGCGCTGGCCAAACAGGCAACCTTGCTGTTACTAGATGAGCCTAACTCTGGCCTGGACCCGCAAGCGACCGAAGATTTGAATCAACTGATTATGCAATGCAAAGAAAGCGGCATGGGCGTGCTGGTCGTCACGCATGATGTGTTGTCTGCCATTGGTTTTTCTGACCGTTTGCTGATGCTGACCAATGGGCAGTTGCAAGCGGTAGTCCTGGACCAGTCAGCACTGACACTGGATAGCCTGAAAAAGCTGTACCAGGGGCAAGTATGAGCGCATTGATCTGGAAAATCTCCTGCAATGAATGGCGCAGGTTATGGCATGCGCGCGTTCCGGCATTGTTAATGATAGTGCTGGTCACATTGTGGGGCATTGCCGCCCTGGCCGCCCATCACCACTGGCAAGATCATGCACAGACGGTGGCCGAGGTGACGGCGCGTAGCCAGCATGACTGGCAATCGCAACCCGACCGTCACCCGCACAGGGTCTCGCATTTTGGCGATTTCGTCGCCAAACCGGTCCATCCGCTCAGTGTGATCGAACCCGGCATCCTCGACCAGTCTGGCCATCTGGTGTATCTGGAAGCACATCGCCTGAACAGTGCCAACTTCAACCCGGCGACTGAAGCCACTACACTGGGGCGCTTTTCATTGATTACACCAGCCATGATCGTGCAATGGTGGATGCCACTGTTTTTGATCATGATTGCCTATGCCACCGTCACTGCCGATAAAATCACCGGTATCCTGGCGTTCATGCGTGGCAATGGCACGCCTGGCTGGGTGATTGCGGCTGGAAAATGGCTGGCACTGTTTTTACCGCAACTGTTACTTTTGTGCCTGCAAGCACTGTTAACGCTGGTATGGAGCTGGCACAGTGATCAGTTATGGTCCAGGCTGGGGATCATGTTGCTGGCGCAAGTGCTTTACATTGGCGGCTGGTGTCTGCTGGTCGTCACCGTGTCCTGGTACAGTCGGCAACTACATAGTGCCTTGCTGACTTTATTGCTTTGCTGGGTCTGTATCTGCATTATTTTCCCGCGCGGGCTGGCAAATCTGGCTCAGATCGCCTATCCCACACAACCGCGCGTCGAGGCTGAATTCCATGCGGAAACCAAGCTGCAAAGCATAGGCGACAGCCATAACCCTGACGATCCGCATTTTGCCACCTTTAAAAAAAGCATTCTCGGCCAGTATCATGTCAGTAGCGTGGAAGAGCTGCCTGTCAACTACAATGGCCTGCTAATGCAGGAAGGCGAGCGTCTGACCACAGCTGTCTACCGCGAACAACAGGCACTGCATGATGCGCAGCTGGCAAAACAGAATGAAAGTATCCGGCACTGGTTATGGCTGACACCGGCCTTGGCGCTGCAATACATACAGATGGCGGCTAGCGGCAATGACCTGCCACATTACCAGGCGTTTATCCGGCAGTCTGAAGCCCGGCGATATCAATTAATCCAATATCTGAACCAGATCCACACTTACAAAGTGGATCAGCATGATGATAAGAACACACGTGTTTCTGCGGATTTGTGGAAGAAGGCGCCCCGTCCTCCAGTGAATCTGCCACCGATGGCAGTCAGCCATGCCAGCCTGACTGCAGCTTTTCTGGTGTTAATTGGCTGGCTGTTATTGCCTGGCTCCTTGCTTGTGAGGGTTTCGCACCGACTATGAAAAATGAACTCACCCTGCTGCTCAAGCAACGCAGCATGACGCTGTTGCTTTGGCTAAGCCTGTTACTGGTTAGTTTTAGCCTGTTAAATGGCTGGCAAAATATCCGTCATATCCAGTCTCAGATTCAGCATGCGCAACAGGAAGAGACCTTGCGCAAGCAGGACTTTATCCAGCGCTTCAGCCATGAAGGGACCCTGGAGGCAGGCGAAGTTGGCTATTACCTGTTCCACAACGTCTATTACCAACCTGGCGAATGGAGCTTTATTGCGCTAGGCAACCGGCTGGTGGTGCCGTATGTGCAACGGATACGTTTACTTGGCTTGCAGAGCCAGCTTTACGATGGGGAGTCACATCACCCTGAATATGTGATGCTGGGGACCTTTGATTACACATTTTTGCTGGTATTTTTTGCCCCTTTGCTCTGTATCGCCCTGATGCATGACCTGAAAGCGAGCGAGCAACAGGCGCAACGTTTACTGTTTTTGCACAGCCTGGTAAAAGCGCCTGGCCAGTTCTGGCTTAAACGCGTGTTATGCCGCTGGCTGCTTGTCACGCTTGTCTTCATACTACCGGTTTTACTGTTTGCCTGGCTACACTCGCTTTCCTGGTCGCCGCTGTTACGCGTGCTGACCATTACAGCCTTATACACGTTTTTATGGTCTGCATTGTGTAGTGCAGTCAGCCTGCGCAAGCGAGCGCTCAACGCCAACTTCAATGCCATGTTGCTGAGCAGCATTTGGGTCATGTTATGCGTGGTCTTACCGAATCTTTGCCAGCTATGGCTGCACGCCCATTATCCCTTGCAAGACGGTAGCCAGCTTGCCATGCAGCATCGGCAATTAGTACATGGCGCCTGGGATTTACCAAAAGACGATACGCTGCAACCCTTCTACGCATTGTATCCACAATGGAAAGACACGTCGCCCGTCACAGGCCGCTTTCACTGGAAATGGTACTACGCCTTTCAGCATATGGGGGATGTCCACTTGCAAGCACAAGTAGCTGCCCGGACACGCGCCTTACAACTGAGGGCAGAGGCGACAGCAAAGATGGGGTGGTGGTTGCCCACGGTCTGGGCGCAGTCGCAACTGGAAGCCGTCGCATGCAGCGATGTTCGCCATCTGCTTGTACACAGACAGCAGATAGCGCAATTTCACACCCACCTACGTGAAGCCATCTATCCATTCTTGTTTGAGGAGCGGGCATTAAATCGCAAAGATCTCGAGTCCATGCCCGTCTTTGGCGCAGACGATGCTGGTAAGTAAAGTCCGCACCCTGCCGTTAATGGCTAAGGCGTCTTCAACACGCCTATGGATAAGGTGACTTCGCCCGCGCGTATCGGTGGCGTGGCATTTTGAATCAGGATGCGCCCGGCCACGGGCGCGCGCAAGGTTTCAATATTGTCGCCAAAATAATCCGTCACCTCGCCTACCACCTGCCCCGCTGATACCCAATCGCCGATGCTGGATTTAGCCGTAAACAAGCCGGTTTGCGTGCTGCGTACTTCAATCAGTTTGCTGTAATAGTGAATTGGCGAGGCCACCTGTGCAGTGTCTGGTGTGCTGATAACTATGGTCTCTGGCGCATCAATCATCCCCAAGCCATGCATGGCCCGTGCACACGCTTGCATGATCATGGCCACAAAAGCGGCATCACTTTGTGCAAACTGCCCGACTTCAAGTGTTAATCCAGGCTTACCCCGGGTCTGTGCAGTATTCGGGTAGGAAATGGAATGATCAGGATCATTCGGCCTGCCATCATAAAGCACGATCTCTGGCGATCCCAGACTCTCAGCAAATTGCTGCGTTCTGGCATCCAGCGCCGGCACATGCAACACCGGCGAATACACATGTGGCAATAAATGCTGGTTGGCACTGCCTGAATGGATATCGATCAGGTAGTCGGTTTTGCTAATGACTTTTGCCGTTAGAAAAGCGGCCACTTGTTCAGTCAGAGTGCCTTGTTCGCTACCGGGAAACACACGATTCAGATTGTTTTCATCCACCGGGCTGAGCGCAATACGGCGTGCATGAAACCCTTCAAGATTCGCCAAATGAACCAGAATCACGGTGCCTTTCAAGTGTTCGGGCTGTATCTGTTTGCGCAATTGCTGCAGGGCAAGAATCGCAGGAAACTCATCGCCATGGATGCCTGCTGTCAGGGTCAATACCGGTCCTGGCGTTTGCCCATGAATCACCGTCACTGGGATGTGCGTGGACGCGACATCCATCATCCAAGATGCCACTGTGCCAGTCGGAATGGACTTTCCAGCAAGTTCGAACGCTTCTTGCGCTTGTAAAGTGCCAAACTGCATCAGCATGATACTCACCCATAAAAAACGCATGATTCCTCACTCACACAAAACACGGCATTGTTGTGGATTACATCACATCTGTAAACAGCCATTCAAACAAAAAGGTGCATTTTATAGTGAGAGTGATCGGTAATCGCTGAGTAGCGCTTCTAGAGAGTGTAAGTATTGCTAAATATACTTGTCATAAATCCTAGATATGCTGCGCTGCGAGGAATTTCAATCCTGATTTACCTCATCGTATATAGGCTGATTTTTTTTAGAGGGATTTCATGAAAAATACATTACATACATGGCTACAACGCTTGATCGTTGGCGCGCTGACGGCATGCAGCTTAAGTGCCGTAGCGGCCTCTGATCCGGTCGTACTTACTTTTTCTACCGTGGGTGACTCCAGAGAAGATCCCACGACTCCAACGCTGACAGCACAAGATGCTATCTGGTTACAAAATACCAAAGCTTGGTCAAGAATTATTCGCTCGATACAAGCCCAAAAACCGAGCTTGCTGTTCTTTAATGGTGACATGATCATGGGATATGGCAAAGCAAGCACAACCATAGGCCAGATCAGTGGCGCAACCACGGCAACAGATATTACCAAGACTGATATTTATAAATATGGTCAGCAATACGGGTTCTGGCGCGGCATGGTGACCAGTTTACAAGAGACGGGTACGTATGTTGTGCCTGTACCAGGCAACCATGAGGTCCAGTCTAAAGCCTCTGGCAAAGTGGCACAGGTTGAGAATGAAAATGCATGGCGTAGCAATATGGCAGACATCATTCTTGATAAGTCGCGTTTTCCGTTTCCGGTAGACAACTCAGAGCTGAATTTTTCAGGAGATGCCAGTGACGCTACCTTGCAATTCCCTGGAACGGCAGATGGCCTAGCCACTAGCCAGAATAAATTGTCTTATAGCTTTGATGTCGCTGATTCTCACTTTATCGTCATCAATACTGATCCAGTCGGAAAAGATGGAACTGCACCGACGGCATGGTTATCAGCAGACATGGCTGCTGCAAAAAATCGTGGGGCACGTCACTTTTTTGTATTTGGTCACAAACCGGCCAAACCTTATGTTTATGCTGCAGGAGTCAGCCCTAGCGGGTTAAGTACGACTTCTGCGGCTGCATTTTGGGCCATCATTGAGCAGTACAAAGCAACTTATTTCTGTGGTCATGAGCACACTTACAATGTGTCTCGCCCAGTATTTACAGTCACCAATACCAATGGCACCCAATCGACCATCGGTGGCAATGCTTATCAGGTCATTGTCGGTGCAGGTGGCTCACCATTTGATGTTCCAGCAAATACCACCTCTTACAGTCCTGCCACAGATCGCTCTTACTCCTGGGCAACCGTTCAAATTCATCAGAGTGGATTGGTAGACATTAATACCTACGGCTTTGATGCGAATTTTGGACCAACAGCGAAATTTGCAACCGTTAATTTGTTGCAATAAGGGGCAACTAAATGAAATTAAATACTCTATTTTTGATCCTCGGCTTGGCCGGGAGTCAGGTAGCCAATGCTGCAATGGTCGTCGATACAGGTACACCTGATAACACCTCAAGCCTGCTGAGTGTCAATTCAGCGCAATATATTGCAGGCCAAGTGAGTTTTGCACAGAGCCTGACGATTGACCGTATTCAGGTTTATTTGCAAGCTGATCTCGGCACAGGTGCAGGCGATACATTTTCCATCTCTTTATACTCTGACAAAGGAAACCAAGTCGGGACATTGATTGATGGGGATACGACTCTTGCCTCCTTTGGTGCAGATGGTTGGAACGGTGTATCCAACCTGAACTGGAGTGTGGGTGCCGGAACCTACTGGGTTGCCATCGAAGAACAACAGGATGGCATTAACTTTATTGTGCCTGGACAGGTGACTCAACCGTTGTTACATACCGCTTTTTTTGACGGTGCGAGTTATCAAACCACCTCAACACCATTAGCATTCGGCCTCACTGTTTCTGCAGTACCGGAAGCAGATAGCTACGCGATGCTGTTAACGGGGTTAGGATTACTGGGTGTCGCTCGGCGCCGCAGTGCAATCAAATCGTTTTAAATATCTGAGGTCGCCCTACGGGCGACCTTCAATACGCTGGATCTACCCAGCGATGGCTTGTAACCAATGTATAAATTATTTCTTCGTTTCGTCATCATTGCCTGGCTTTGCTTTTCCTCTGGTCAGGTGTCAGCATCAGGCGTATTGGCTGCGCCCGTCGGCTCCGATAGCTATTATCCCCTGGTGTATGGAAGCTATCCGGCCCCGCCTGACTTACAGCGCTTAGGGCGAAAAATTTTCTTTGATGCCAGTTTATCGGCGTCTGGCAAAATGTCTTGCGCGACCTGCCATCAACCGTCACATGCATATGCGCCGGGAAATGCCCTCTCGGTACAAATGGGTGGCGATCATCTGCAAAAAACTGGTTTCCGCAACACGCCTTCATTAACTTACACAAATGCAGTGACAAGATTTACTGAGCACTTTATGGTTGCAGAAGCAACCGGTGGCCAGGATGATGAAGGCCCGACGGGGGGACATACCTGGGATGGGCGCGTGGATACGGGCCATGCGCAAGCCATGATTCCATTGCTGGATGAGAATGAAATGGCAAACCAGTCTGCCGTTGAAATTGCAGAAAAATTACGCCGGAGTGCCTATGCAGACGAGTTCCGGCGCATTGTCAGCGCACCTAATCAAGATGTCTTTGAGAATGTTGATGATGTTGTAAATTGGATGGGTATTGCACTGGAGAGCTTTGAGCAATCGGCCACTGAGTTTTATCCATTTAACAGTAAGTTCGATGCTTATATGCGCGATGAGGTGACACTCACAGCAAGTGAGAAAAGAGGATTTGCTTTATTTAACGATCCGAAAAAAGGCAATTGTGCGAGTTGTCACACCAGTTCACAAAAAGATCCACAAAGTCATCCGCCCGTATTCAGTGATTTTGGATATGCAGCGCTTGGCGTACCCAGAAATAAAGAAATCCCTGCCAATGCAGAGATTAATTTTTATGATTTGGGAATGTGCGGTCCATTACGAACGGATTTGAAAACCAGAAAGAATTATTGTGGGCTTTTTAGAACGCCTTCATTAAGGAATGTCGCAAAACGCCATCGTTTCTTTCATAACGGCATTTTTCATAGCTTGCAGGAGGTATTGGAGTTTTATGTGACACGGGATCTTAAGCCCGCCAGATGGTATGGCCGGGATCATCAAGGGAAACCTATCCGCTTCAATGACTTGCCTGAAGAATATCATCAAAATGTGAATAAAGAGATTCCTTTTAAACCGCTAAAAGGTGATTTACCGAGATTGTCACCGCGTGAAATCAAAGATGTTATCGCGTTTTTAAAAACATTGAATGATGGATATGTGCCTCCAATTAAACCAATTCCATTAAAAATGTCTACTAGATAATAATCTTCATTATGAAGATTGACTGAACCGATTGAAATGCCCATGCTCTGCCTTTTCAACGCTTCTTAATCATTACACTGTTTTATTATGGAGTTCTTTATGCGTATATTGACCATCACCGCTCTTTTGATGTTGATCTTAAGCGAGCCTGCCTTCGCACGAAATATCAGCAATGAACAATCAGAGGCCGCCAGTGCCCGTGATGCCGTGGGCGATGCCATGAGCAAATTGAGCGATATCGAGCAGAAAATCCAGCGGCAACAAGCGCTACTGACGCAAGAGCAAGAAAAACTGAAGCAATATCAGGCTGAAAAAGCCCAAACCGAAAAAGACCTGGAAGCAAAAAAAGCAATTTTTGAGCAAAAATCCAAATTGCTGGATGAGGCCTGGAAGCAGCGTACAGACTACTGATTCCACCCAATGTCCACTTCCCCCAACACCAGTCTGTGGACTGGTGTTCTTTTGTCTACTCTAAAACCTGCCAAGGTAACTAAGGTTTACCTGGCCAAACATTGCACCATTCCAACGACGATTGCCAAATCATTTCAAGTTGACCTGCGTCAATACCTGACATGACTTGCAGACCTACAATGGCTCCAAGTTCAATGCACTAATGGAGTGATCACAATGAAAAAAACCGCAATCAGTTTAATGTTGGCTGCTTTATTGCCAGCCCTCAATGCTCAGGCAGAGCAAGGCGACTGGGTCGTCCGTCTGCGTGCCACCAATATCAGCCCGAACGAAAGTAGCGATCTGGGCAAGTATGTAAACAAAAATATTGCGGCAGGCGCGATGTCTAGCGGTGCAGAATTAAAGGCTGACAGCAATACCATTCCTGAGCTGGACATCAGCTACTACTGGACCAAAAACATTGCGACAGAACTGATCCTGGCCTTGGGTTCCAAGCATGATGTGAGCATTACCAAAGAGCCAGGCTCTACCGTGCCAAATCAATTATTGGGCAGCATTGATGCATTGCCCCCGACCTTGACCGCCCAATGGCACTTTAACCCAGATCAAACCTTTGACCCTTATGTGGGTGCCGGCATTAACGCAACCTTTATGCTGGACCGCCGTCTGGACCTGCGCCAAGGCCCATTAGCCGGTCAAAAAATTAAAATTGATCGCGACAGCTTTGGCCCAGCGTTACAAGCGGGCCTGGATGTGAACCTCAAAGATGGCTGGATGCTGAACGCCGATGTGAAATACATCTGGATGAATACCACCGTAAAAATGCAAAACCCGCTCAATGGCAACGCCTGGACAAAAATTGATGACCTGGATATCGATCCATGGGTGATCAGCCTGGGTTTCGGCAAGCGCTTCTAGTTAGGCGCATAACGTCTCTTCCCTGGGGCAAAGCATTAGCTCCATTCACCTCTGATACTCTCCCAGTGTCAGAGGTTTTTTTATCTGCGCCTGACTGAGCGTAGCCTAAAAATCAAATGCTAAAAGTGAAACCTTGGCGCAAGGCCAGACAAATGCAACTGCTCCAGCAATTGCAAGCCGCGCTCACGCGCGCTGCGTTTACGCTGGCCGGTATACTTGGCAATGATCAGTTCATTTTTCATAGAATGCTCCCAGCCTACCAGCTCGGTCACGGTCACCTGATAGCCATGCGCTTCCAGCGCAAGGCAGCGCAGCACATTGGTCACCTGGCTGCCAAACTCACGCGTATGGATAGGATGACGCCACAACTCACTTAAAAAGGTTTTTGATAAGGCCTCAGCTTTATGTTGCCGTAGCGCTTCAGCCACCTCCGCCTGACAACAAGGCACCAACACCATAAACTGTGCCTGCTTTTGCAAGCCAAACGCAATCGCATCATCGGTGGCGGTGTTGCAGGCATGCAAGGCCGTCACAATATCAACCTGTTCTGGCAGTTGCTCGGACTGCATGGCTTCTGCCACCGTCAAATGCTCAAACTGCATGCGGCTAAAGTCACATGCTTGCGCCAGTTGACGCGACTTTTCAATCAATTCACCGCGGCTCTCAATGCCAATCACTTGGCCTGCCTGATGTTGTTTCAGCAACAAGTCATACAAAATAAAGCCCAGGTAAGATTTACCGGCGCCGTGATCAACCAAGACGGGCGAAGGTTGTTTTTCCATCACCGTCTGCATCAGCGGTTCGATAAAATTGACCAGATGATAGACCTGCTTAAGTTTGCGGCGGCTATCCTGATTGAGCTTACCGTCGCGGGTGAGGATATGTAAGGCCTGCAATAAGGGCAAGGATTGGCCAGGCCTGACCTCGGGGGGCAATAATGTTTGGACCATGTTGCGGACTACTTTAAAATGCTAATACGCCAGTTTAACAGCACAATTGTTTGACGGCACGTGAGTTTAATTGCATGAGATGAACGGCATGTGCCTAAGTGCGTCTGCTACAGTCTTCGAGTCCCATTTTAGCGGGAACTCTCAGGCTGGTTTTGCAATCATGTAAGAGACAGGGTGGTCAGTTTTATAAAAAACACCCGCCTTTGCAGCGCAACCGCTGCATTCAATCCGCTGCCACGCAGCGCTGTTGTTCAATCGAATCAGGGAGTAGTACCAATGCCGCAACAATCCATGCTTCAGGCACGCCGATATCTATCCTACACCGCGCCATCACAACCGTGGCGATGGTTGCAATGGGCCTTGTTACTGCTCCTGCTAACGACACATCTGGCGCAAGCAGATACGGTATGGCTCAAAAACGGGGACAAAATCACCGGGACGCTAGGCGTCAAAATCTCAAACAAGCTCACCTTTAAAACCAGCTATGCAGACGAGATTAAAATCAACTGGGATGACATCCACAGCATTGATGCCGAAAAGTCTATCCTGATGCAGCTATCAGATGGCAGTATCGTTACCGGACGTTTGATACACAGTACTGAGGGTCAGGTCATTCTGGATGAGGAAACGAATACACGGCTGGTGGATACTGAACTCGGCGAAATTCATTACATCAATCCGACCCTGGATCTGATTGGCGAAGGCTATGTCTGGACCGGGAACATGAGCCTGGGTGGTGCCTTTAACAACGGTAACAGTAAAAACCGCAACATGCAGTTTAATGGCGAGTCGATTTTGCGCGGCTTTGATACGCGCTATACCGTACAGGGCTACTACTATTGGGCTGCAGATAAAGATCGCCAGACTCAGAATAATGGGCGAGTCCGTGGTCAGTACGATCACTTTTTCACCAAAAAATGGTATGGCTACTTGAACACGATTCAGGAAAAAGACCGTTTCCGCGACATTCGCTTGCGCAGCACCTACAGTGTGGGTACGGGTTACCAGTTTTTTGAAAGCGAAAAACGCAATCTTTCACTGGAAGGCGGTCTGTCATACATCACCCAGGATTATTACGAGGAAAGTAACGAGAATCATGCGGCCTTGCGTTGGGCGGTCAACTATAACCAATACCTGTTTGATTCATTTGTGCAAGCATTCCACCGGCATGAAGTCACTTACACGCCGAACTCGCCGTCACAAATCCTGCTTTACAGCTCCACTGGCTTGCGTTTTCCGTTTATTTTCGGCTTGAGTGCCTCTACACAAGTCGACTATAACTATGACAGCCGCCCTGTCGATGAACGGCGTAAAGGCGATACGCGCGCGCTGTTTACGCTGGGTTACAGCTGGAAGTAATCGCTAAAAAGACAATCGTATTTAGTGGCTGGCCGCTTAAATGTTAAAATACGCGCTTGATGGTGAGGTGCGCAGCTGATAACGGCATAGAGCTCCCTCACACAACCGGGTACGGCAAAGACATTGAGCCCGTATTTTTTGAGTTAAGCATGGAGCAAAAATATGGCGATACAATGGTTTCCGGGGCACATGACTTCTGCCCGCAAAAAAGCAGAAGAGACACTGGAGCACATTGATGTCGTCATTGAAGTACTGGACGCCCGCGTACCCGCCGCCAGCCACAACCCCATGATTGAGGAAATGCGTAATTTCCGCCAGCGCCCTAACCTCAAAATCCTCAACAAAGCCGATCTGGCTGACCCGAATGTGACGCAAGCCTGGTTGAATTACTTTAACAGCCAGCCCAATACCAAAGCGGTTGCCCTCTCCTGCAAAAAGCCTGGTGATGCAAAAAAAATCCCTGGTCTATGCCGTCAACTGGCCCCGCATCGCGGCACCCCGCTGAAGCCCTTGCGCATGATGATCATGGGGATTCCCAACGTCGGCAAATCCACCTTGATGAATGCCCTGCTCAACCGGCGTGCAGCCAAGGTCGGCGATGAACCGGCCGTGACCAAAAGCCAGCAACGTTTCGAACTGAGCGACAGCCTCAACATCACGGATACGCCGGGCATGATGTGGCCCAAAATCGAACACGCCTCAGATGGGTATATGCTGGCCGCCAGCCATGCGATTGGACGCAATGCAGTGATTGATGAGGATGTGGCTGAGTTTTTGGGCAATGTGTTGTTGAAGCAATACCCAGCGCTCATGAATACACGCTACAAGCTGGACGTGATGAAGCTGAATGTGGCTAAAATAGATGGCATCGACTTATTGCAAGCCATTGCCAAACGCAGAAGCTACAAACGCAATGATGGAGAGTGGGATATGGAGCGGACAGCCATGGCCTTGCTCACAGACTATCGAAGTGGCGCGATTGGCCGCGTCAGCTTGGAGTCCCCGCAAAGCCGAGCCGAAATGCTGGCACAAGCGGCTGAGCAACAAAGCAGTCCGACTCAGGAAGAAGTACCCGCCTCTGAATCAGACCAAGCGTAAAGTCTGCGTCAACGGCAGGAGCGCTCTGAAGTTAGGCAATCACGCTGGCATGCCGTTTCGCAGGTTTACCTTTCACTGGGGACTTATCAAGCAATTGCTCTATATTGCTGACAATACGGTTGCGGCCGTTTTGCTTGGCACGGTAGAGATTCTGGTCAGCCGCTGCAAACAAGGCATCAATCACATAGCCCATGGTTTCTGAACTCACTGCCCCCACACTGACCGTACATTTAATCGCCTGGGTCTCACGACTCATGCTCTCCACGCCGGCAATGCTCACGGGCGTCACCTCAATAATCCGGCGGATGCGCTCTGCCAGCACCATGGCCTCCTGCTCACCGGTGTTGGGCATCAGGATACAGAATTCCTCACCACCATAGCGCCCGATGACATCGCCGCCACGCAAGGCGGCACGTATGGTCTCGGCGCAAGACTTAAGCACCACATCGCCCACCAGGTGACCATACACATCATTCACCTTTTTAAAGTAATCCAGGTCGACAATCAGCATGCCCATGGGGAGCTGAATGCGTTGCGAAACCGCCTGCATGCGACTGGCGGCTTCTTGCAGGCCACGCCGATTCAGCACGCCAGTCAGGCCATCCAGGGTCGCAATCGCCTGCAACCCGGCCTGCGCCTTGACATGCATGACCAACAACAGCAAGCTCACCACCACCGTGATGACCAGCATGAAAAAGGACACCAGATAAGCATGGATACTCCAGTCGGCAAAATCATCGAGACTCGCCTGATCCGCCAAGCCAACCTTGACTGCGACAATGGCCAAGGTCAAGCCAATCATGGCAAACAGACTGCAACACAGCCAAAAGACATTAGCGACAAAATCTTTTCCATGTCCCACCAAACTGCGACTGCCGTAAGCAAATATCCAGAGCAATACCGCCAAATTACTCAGTAGCAACCAGCGATTGGAAATATGCATGTTCAACATCACGGCATTGCAGGCCAGCAAGGTGGTAATCACGAGCAAGGTCCAATAGCGGTAAACGCGGTAGCCCCTGAACATGCGTATCCCATTGACGAAATGACTCAAGCCTTGTGCCACCAGAGTCACCGCCGCCGCAATATAGATACTTTGTGGCCCGATGATAAGACTGGTTTGCGAAAAGAAATAGGCGGCTAGTCCACAGCCAAAAATGAGCAAGCCTCGCACCCAATCCATGATCAGGCGGCGCTGCTGATAGGCACCAGAAATCATCAAGACCAGAACCAGCGTTAGGGTGAGTCCAATTGATGATAGAATGGCGCTATTGAGATCAAACACAGGGACGGACAAAGTTAGTTAACCTGAAGAAACATCATACTATGGTTACAGGACTATACCCATATAAATGAAAGGGTTGAATAGTCCATCTAGGCTAATAATTCTCTGTTTTCCCATTATTCTCCACTTTGTACTGAACACGTTTTATCAATCCGCTCATGCAGCATCTGTTAAATCCTCCCCAGCGTGAAGCGATTCACTACCTTGACGGCCCGTTGCTGGTACTGGCAGGCGCTGGCAGTGGTAAAACCCGCGTCATTACCCAGAAAATTGCCTACCTGATCAACCAGGCGGGTTACCAGGGTCATCAAATCGCGGCGATCACTTTTACCAACAAGGCCGCGCGTGAGATGCAGGAACGCGTAACCCCCTTGCTGGAAGGCAAAAGTGGCAAAGGACTCACCGTCACCACCTTTCACTCGCTAGGCTTGCAGATTTTGCGCCAGGAAGCGGCGCTACTCGGCTATAAACCGCAATTCTCCATTCTGGACGCCTCGGACAGCTTTAAAATCCTCAGTGATATTTTAGCCACCACCGACAAGCAACTGTTGCGCAAAACACAATGGCAAATCTCCAGTTGGAAGAATGACTTTGTCAGCCCGGATCAGGCCAAATCACAAGCCGATGAAGAGCTCACCCATGCCGCAGCCCGGGTGTACCAGCTTTATCAGCAAACCCTGCGCGCGTATCAGGCGGTAGACTTTGATGACCTGATCAAGGTGCCGGTGGAGCTTTTTGATCAGCACAGTGAAATGCTGGAAAAATGGCAACGCAAGTTGCACTACCTGCTCGTGGATGAATATCAGGATACCAATGCTTGCCAGTACAAACTGATTAAACAGCTAACCGGCCTGAGAGCACAATTCACCGCCGTAGGCGACGATGACCAGGCGATTTATGGCTGGCGTGGTGCCGACGTGGAAAACTTGCGTCAGTTGACCACAGACTTTTCCAAACTCAAGGTGATCAAACTCGAACAAAACTACCGCTCTACCGTGCGGATTTTGCGCGCGGCCAACCACGTCATTGCCAACAACCCCAAACTGTTTGAGAAAAAACTGTGGAGCGAACTCGGCACCGGCGACCTGATCCACGTCACGGCGACGCAAAGTGAAGAGCACGAAGCAGAAACCGTGGTGATGAAGCTGCAAGCGCACAAATTCGAGCATCGCACGACTTACAAAGACTACGCCATTCTCTACCGTAGCAACCACCAGGCGCGGATTATTGAGCAATTTCTGCGTAACCACAAAATCCCCTACACAATTTCGGGGGGCCAATCCTTTTTTGACAAGGCTGAGATCAAAGACATCATCAGCTACCTGCGCCTGATCATGAACGAAGATGATGATCCTGCGTTTATCCGCGCCGCCACCACGCCGAAAAAAGGCATAGGCAACACCACGCTGGAACGGCTGGGCGAATACGCCAGCGCACACAAGATGTCATTGTTTGCCGCCGCCTTTGAAGGTGGCTTTCAGCATGAGGTCGGCGCCAAGCAGCTCGATGACCTGCTGACCTTCTGCCGCTTTATCCAAACACTGCAAGGTCGTGCTGTCAAAGACCCTGCTAACGAAGTGCTCAGCGACTTACTCACCGCCATCCAGTATGAAAGCTATCTGTACGACGGTGAAGAAGCCAGATCTGCCGAGACGCGCTGGGGCAATGTACAAGAATTCGTCGCCTGGCTAGGCAAAAAAGGCGAAGCCTCGACCGAGTTCGGCCATGAATCCGACGGTAAGAATCTCATCGAACTGACACAACTGGTTTCGCTCATCACCATGCTAGAAGGCCGCGAAGATGGCGAACCGGATGCCGTCAAACTCTCTACCCTGCACGCCTCAAAAGGACTGGAATACGGCCATGTGTTTCTGATCGGCTGTGAAGAAGGCATCCTGCCTCACACCAACTCCATCGACGCCGACCAGATTGAAGAAGAACGCCGACTCATGTATGTAGGCATCACCCGCGCCCAAAAATCACTCAACATCACCTGGTGTAAAAAACGCAAACGCGCGGGGGAAATGCAAGCCTGCGAGCCTAGCCGTTTTATTAGCGAACTGCCTAAGGATGATGTGAAGCACTTTGGCAACCCGTTTAACGGGCCGGATCAAGTGCTGAGTAAAGATTATGGCAAGAGTAAGATGGCAAATATTAAGGCGATGCTGGCGACTAAAACCACATCAATCCAATCGTAGCTACTAGCTCGCTAACACCAAACCGTTAAGCAGTCTTATTACAGCTAAAATGACCGGAACTATGCAATAGGCGGGATTTCACCATGTTAAACAAAGTCGATGTTGCCATTCAGTCTTTTAAAAAACCGGAATCTCTAATTTACTCGCTGCTCACCCTTCACCAACAATCAAAAGACTTGGTAGATACGGTCTGGATCAATGATGATCAATCTCCGCCAGAAACACTCAAAGCTTACAAATCCGATGCGCTTTTAAAAGCATTGCATCCCTGGAAAATAAACGTTCGAAGAAACAATCACAGAATGGGGTGGTGGCTTTCATTCGTCAAAGGCTACAAGCCGACGTATCTGACATATCGCTATATGTTTTTCAGAATGCTATGGAACTTCTATAAAAATAAATCTTTTTTTGTAGGCAGGGAGGATTTACGTTATCAATGGGCCATCGAAAATACGGACAAAGAATATCTGTTTATCATGCATGATGACATCAGCTTTAATGGGGACATTATTGCACTCTATCTCAACGCTATTAAAAATCTCCCCAACCCTGGAATTGTCGGAGACCTAGGTCAATGCTGGCGCTGTGCCTATCAAGCGGTTGGCTGTACTCCTGAAAAAATTTGTGCCGGATATCGCCCTTCTCAACAATGGCCAAATACCAAAGTGGATAAAAATGACCACAAATGGGCATGCCGGATAAATGAATGGTCCGCTTTACTAAAAGTCGGTATAGCTAAAAAAATAACGCAAAAACATAAAATATTTTTTGGTAACTTTGATGATAGAGGAGATACTTCCGCTTATTGGTTTTCAAAGTTGATTGAAGACGGCATGAGCTTTACAGATCCGCTTGCAGGAAAAGATAAGTCTAAATTTTACTCGCACTGGGAAGATGGAAAAACCGGCCACTCCGTATGGGTTGATCAGGGGATAGGAAAATCCATGTATGATCACTTGAAATTAAGAACAGCGCTTCGAGAACAATTCGGTTTTGACTACCCATGGGAGCAGCACGCGTGACACATCCGATCACCCTAGCCATCACATCCTGTGGCCGAATGGACTTACTGGAAAAGACGCTTAAAAGCTTCTACAAATTCAACACGTACCCTATCTTTAAAACCATTATTATTGATGATAGCTGCGGTGGGTTTGACACTGAACGTATTAGTGCCTGCATTCCCAATAGCTACGAGTTTATTTTGAATACAGAAAATATCGGGCAGATTCGTTCGATTGATAAGCTCTATTCCAGCATTACCACGCCTTATGTATTTCATTGCGAAGATGATTGGGAGTTTTACCAGGAAGGCTTCATTGAGGAGTCGCTAGCTATCCTTGAGCGTCATCAACAGATCATTACTGTTTGGTTGAGAGCTCACGACGATACGAACACGCATCCAATCTCGCAATCCGAATCGGTCGAAGGTTTTGATAACAAGTTAATGCAAAGAAAGTATCGCGGCGCATGGAGCGGATTTACATTTAATCCGGGGCTAAGGCGATTGGCAGACTACCATCTACTGGCCCCTTATGCAGAAAAACCAATCCTGATTGGTAAGAAAAATCAAAGCGTTGCTTCAGAAATTGACCTGTCGATTTACTATGACCGACTGGGATTTAGAGCCGCCATCACGACTCATCCTGGTGGATATGTCAAGCACATTGGATGGGGAGACCATATTCCCCAGGAATGGGAAAGTGCTTTCTTCGCCCGCGCCTACATCAAGCTAAGAAACCTCATCAAAAAACACGTTCTGTATAGAAATTGATGAATAAGCTGTATTACCGTCCAGAAATCAGTGGTCTGAGAGCATTATCCATTGCTTTTGTTCTGATTTACCACTATTTCCCCAGCTATCTCAAGGCTGGCTTTATTGGGGTGGATATCTTTTTTGTCATTTCCGGATATCTGATTTTTCAAATTATTTCAAAAAATAATTACGAACTCCCTTTAAAAGCATTCCTAAAAGGCAGATTTCTAAGACTATTTCCATCATTTCTGCTAATCCTCATCTGTACCCTGGCGATAGGTGGGTGTGTATTATTGGCAGGAGAGTATGTTGATTTATCCACCTCAGTCTTAGCGTCTTTATTGGCACAATCCAACTACTTTGAGTTTTCCAAAAGTGGATATTTCGATAATGCGATTAATATTCGCCCACTACTACACCTATGGTCATTGGCAGTAGAGTTTCAGTTTTATATTTTTATTGCACTACTTTGCAGTTTATGTCGCAAGCGAAACAACATGCTGTTGTTGCTGCTCGGGTGCACAACAGTATCTATTTTGCTTGATATTATCTTGGTCAATCGCGCACCTTCTGCCGTTTTCTTCTTTACGCCGTTTCGACTATGGGAGTTTTTGGCAGGCGCGATCGCTGCATTGCTACAAAAAGATAACGAATCTACTCCGGTCCTGAGTTATCTGGGAGTGGCTTTACTCGCCCTGGCATTATCTCTTATGTCCAGTGAGTCAACACACCCAGGGCTCATCACGATATTACCAGTGTTGGCCGCCGCACTGCTGCTAGTGCGAACAAGACCCAACATTGTGACCACATCCCTTTCGCTCTATCCACTAACCCTTGTCGGCGAAATGAGCTATGCGCTTTATCTATGGCATTGGCCATTACTAGAATACTCCAAATTGATTTGGGGAGGACTCACCCCTCTGTTCAGAATCAAACTCTTAATAGTATCCATGGCGCTAGCCTTTGTGACGACTTTCTACTATGAAAAATGGCTAAGGAAAGACCAAAAACTTAAGCTATTGATCACGCTCCTGCTCGCAACCGCAGCCGTTTCTGTGCTCGTCATCATCAACAAAGGCTTCACATCAAGAACCGTTCATCTTAATAACGCAGAACTTAATCAAAACAATACGTTAGTCATGACTTACAGAAGGTCATGCGAGAAATATATTGGGAAGCCTCATAAAGAAGACCGCTGCAATGATGATCACTATGTAGAGGGCGGAACCAAGTTGACTGTCATTGGGGATAGCCAATCAAATGCCTTCACGACGGTACTTAACGCATTTGAATCTTCTGAAAAATCTAACTACCTTCAATTGGGCATGGGTATGTGCCCTGCGCTGATTGGGTATGGTACTCATGACTGCCGTCATTTTGCGGCAAAAACTTTTGAGTACATCACGCAGCGGCATACATTTAAAACGCTGATTATTGCTGCACAATGGCCGTTATACACTGATGGCATCACGGTCAACGGCCAGACGTTTACGTCAGATTTTTTTTGGCAGTCTTTTGAAAACACTATTGCTGCATATTCAAAAACCATCGATCAAATATATATTGTTTATTCAGTGCCCTTAGGTGCAGAACCCAGAAGATGTTTTGAAAGATTGTCTTTCGAGTTAAAGGGGTGTGATTTACCCAAAACGCTTGTGACACAGAATGAGCAGCGCTACCGGGAAAAAATAACGCCTATCGTTCAAAAATATGGCCTAAAAGTCATCGACCCTATGCCTGCCATGTGTCATGAAGACAGATGCCCGGTTTTAAATGGCTCTAAAATATTGTATCTGGATAGCTCACACCTTTCCGAAGCTGGCGGGCAGTTCTTACTAGACCATCTGGATCCAAGCGTACTGAGTGACCTTTATCATTAGATACTATGTTTAACAAAACACATCTCATTGATAAAACAGTATTGCTGATTCTTGCAGGCAGAGTCATTAATAGCCTTGGTGGCTTTGTCACAATCTACTTTGTACTCCATTACTTAAACGATAAACTTCAGGGACACTACTACACCTTTTTAAATTTGATTGGTTTCAGTGTTTTTTTTGAGTTTGGTCTCAGTACATTAATCATCCAGTTAATAAGTCACCATGTGCGCGACACTTATTTTCAGAAGCAGAGGTTGGTCGGGCATGAATCATCGTTAAATCAGTTTCTGACTCTGGTTAAGAACATTCTAGTACATGCGTTTTTTCTTGCCATATTCATGGCGCTGTCATTAGGTGTGCTAGGCGGCATCCTCCTCGAAAAATCCGCTACGCTTTATCTGCCCTGGCTTTTACTGGTACTGATTTATTGTTTAAGTTTTTTCATCAATACAGCCATTAATATCATTGAGGGCACAGGAAAAATTAATGATGTTGCAATCGCAAGAATGCTCTCGACTCTCGTCTCCATTCCGACCTTATGGCTTTGTTTATCCTCTCACCTCGGCGTTTATGCATTGGTCATACAGGCAATTGCAAATGTCATAACATTAAGCGCATGGCTGCTCAGTCAATACGGCTTATTTATTCGGCAAGCGCTTAACCAACACATCTCAATCAAAGATTTTTTTTCATACCTAAAATCTGTCTTCCCCTTACAAAAAAGACTGAGCGTGTCTTTTCTCTCTATCTACATGGGTGCACAAGTCTATGTTCCGTTAATGTTTGCTCTCGGGCAAGTTGAACTGGCAGGTAAACTAGGCGTCACCCTACAAGCGTTTAATGCAATAAATGGATTTGCCATTACCTGGATCAATTCCAAACTTGCCCTGTTTGGCGCTTCGATATCAAAAGGAGAGCGTTTAAAAGTTTACGCTCAGTTTAAAAGCTTATTTGGGACGTCATTGCTTGTATTAATCTTATTGCTATTAATACTGTGGACATTATTTTTTGCGCTCAACCAAACAAACTCACCATACTTATCCAGATTCTTAAGCGCAAAATATATTTTACTATTTTCGATTACAGCAATCGGAATACATGTTTACACATCCATCAATACTTATCTGCTGTCATTTAAGCTAGATCCTCTTTTCAAATTAAACCTGCTAAGAATTATTTTTTTATTTACCTCGATTTGCGTTATTTACGTACTCAAAGAGGTCAGTTATATTTTTGGGATCTATTTAATCAATACTGTGTTGATTGGCATGCTTGGCGCTATTTACGTTCTACATCAGTTCCATACCAAGATTTTAGGAAAAAATGAACAATAAAAAAGTCCTTGCAGCGGTAGTAACATACAATCCCTGTAACGATTCACTCTCCAAATTGGTTTCCGAGACTAAAGAACAGGTCGATGAAATGGTCATCATCGACAATAGTCCACTGCACCCTTTTAATCTAAATCCCCCCAAAGAGATGAGTTTAAAAATTATTCATCTTACGGATAATATGGGCATCGCCTACGCACAAAATATTGCAATTGAATATGCATTAAAACAAAAATTTGACTATATATTGTTTCTAGACCAAGACAGTATTCCAACACCACACATGGTGAATACACTTTTAAAGTGTTTTTGTGAGTTCTGTGCTACAGGGAATAAAGTAGCGATTACAGCGCCGGTTACCATTGATGCAAGAACCAAGATTGAATCACCGTTTTTAGTGCTTAGAAATGGTTATCCTGTCAGAGAAGCAAAAAAAGACACCAATGAAACCAGCCATGTAACAGAGGCTTGTTTTTTAATATCGTCTGGCTCATTAGTCTCGCTAGAGGCTATTCAGGCAATCGGTGGGAATAGAAGTGGTTACTTTATTGACCATGTCGATACGGAATGGTGCATGCGCGCCCTATGTAAGGGCTACAAACTGTATGGAGTTAATGATGCAAGACTGATTCATGCGATCGGTGACCATGCCCAAGCCATTCCATTTATAAAGAGCAGGCAAGTTTCTCACCATGCACCTTACCGTGATTACTATATGTTCAGGAATACTGTTTTTTGCATCAAGAACATTTCAGGTCTTTACCCGATCAAACTTTTTTTACTGCTCAGGCTACTTTACTTCTGTTTGTTTTTCATCATTTTTGCCCCAAATAGATTGTTACGTATACGCATGTTATTGTTAGGGCTGTTTCATGGATTGACCGGGATAGATGGTAAACTAATAACAGAGTCATCCAGTTGTATCGCCATTCCAAAATCCAATATTGAGCCCAACTAAACATTACGCTTATGCACCCCAAAGTTTTAGTCCTACTTGCTGCTTATAATGGAGAAAACTGGCTAAAGGAACAAGTTAAAAGCATTTACTCTCAGGAAGAAGTTGAAGTTACGCTTGCAATTAGTGTTGATTTATCCTCAGACAATACCAGTTCATTGGTTGATACACTTAAAGATACCTATCCGACGCTGTATAAGCTACCTAATCAAGGTGTGTTAGGCAGTGCAGCAAAAAATTTTTTTCATTTGTTGAGAGAAGTTGAGCTGCAGCAATTTGACTATCTTGCCCTCTCCGATCAGGACGACGTTTGGCACGCAACCAAGTTAAAAAATGCAATCGTCATGATTTCCCAACACCATACACACGCTTACTCCAGCAATGTGACCGCTTTCTGGCAGGATGGAAAACAGGTGCTAATTGATAAAGCACAAGCTCAAACTAATTATGACTTCATGTTTGAGTCTGCTGGCCCTGGATGTACTTTTGTGCTCTCCAAAACACTTGCAGTCGAATTGCAATCCTACTTAAGAAAAAATGTGTTGCAGACACAGGGAATTTTCTTACACGACTGGTTTATCTATGCATTTTCCCGCTCTAAAGGTTATCAATGGTACATAGACCCTTACCCCAGCATGATGTATAGACAGCATGTACATAATGTCATCGGTGCAAACCTGGGACTGAAGCCGATGATCGCCAGATTAATAAAACTGAGACAAGGCTGGTATCGCCAACAAATATTGCTGATTGCCGCAGCACTAGGATATGAAAATCGTTGGCCAATCAATAGTTTTGTGCGCTTGAATGTATTTGATCGCTTCAAGCTTGCTTGGCATGCTCATCAGTTCAGACGTAGACTTCGCGACCAGGCAGCATTCGCGTTATATGTGCTTTTTCTGGCAAAAAAATGAATATTCTGGTCTCAGGCGCCTCTGGATTTGTCGGCCAAGCTTTATGTGCTTTTTTAAAAAAGGCCGGACATTCTGTTACAAAAATTGATCGCAACTCGCCCTTTACCAGCTTACGGTCAGGCATCCCTTACGACTGTCTGGTGAGCTTAGCTGGACGGGCACATGTCATGCAAGAAACCGCAGCGAACGTCTATCAAGACTACGCAGATATAAATATTAATTACACAATAAAAATGGCGCAACTGGCCAAAGATCTGGGCATTAAAAGATTTGTTTTTTTAAGCTCAGTCAAAGTCAATGGCGAAAGCACTGAAACGCCCTTTACACCTGAGGATAAACCAGCGCCGCTTGATGCGTATGGCAAATCAAAACTTGAGGCTGAGATTGCATTGAAGGGCTTTTGTGCAGCGAATGGCATCGAATGGGTGATCATACGCCCACCGCTCATTTATGGACCAGGCGTCAAAGCCAACTTTAAATCGCTGATTATCCTTTGTAAAAAACCCGTGCCCTTACCATTTGCGAGTATTCACAACAAGCGCAGCCTGATTAGTTTGGAAAATTTGAATGATTTTATTACGTTATGCTGCCGTCATCCGCATGCTGCCAATCAAATATTCTTGATTTCAGATGATCACGATGTTTCCACAATGACGTTAATCCGAACAATTAAAAAATCGCTAGGGCTCAAAGCCTTATTATTACCATTTCCACCTTTGCTGATGAAATGGATGTTTAGCTTGTTTGGCAGACAAAGCTTGAGTGATCGCTTATTGGGCAATTTACAAGTGAATACCGCAAAGGCAAAGCAAATGTTGGGCTGGCAGCCGGTCATCAGCTTTGACGAAGGCATTAAACGTACTGTGGCAGACTATGTGGATTAAGAGAGTTTTAGATATTGTACTGGCGCTGATCGCAACAACATGCTTGAGTCCTTTGTTATTAGCGACTTATCTATTGGTGAAACTCAGCTCCACAGGCCCGGCGTTGTACTGGAGCAAGCGCGTTGGTCAGCATAACCAGCTTTTTAGCATGCCAAAGTTCAGGTCCATGCGTGTGGGAACGCCACAAATGGCCACCCATTTAATGAATCAGCAAACAGATCCAAACGCATTTTTAACGCCAGTAGGAAGCTTTATCCGCAAAACCAGCCTGGATGAGTTACCGCAATTATGGAGTGTGCTGAAAGGCGACATGTCTATTGTCGGCCCGCGCCCTGCACTGTTCAATCAGGACGATTTGATTGCATTGCGCACTGAAAAAAACGTCCATACACTGAAACCAGGCATCACAGGCTGGGCGCAAGTGAATGGCCGGGACGAAATTCCAATCCCACAAAAAGTAGCGTTAGATGCGTATTACTTGCAACATCAATCCCTCTGTCTTGATATCAAGATTATTGTGCTAACAGTGATCAAGGTATTAAGGCGTGATAACATCACGCATTGATTGTTTGTTTGATTGCTATGCTCAGGCTACCAACACGCGTTTTGTCTTTTTTTGCGTTTGCTCATGATTCGATCGTCCTGGTCGCTGCATGGATCTTTGCTTTCTCTTTACGCTTTAACTTTCAGATACCCTCCACTTTTGTGCAGTATATCTGGCAAACATTGCCAGTGATTTTTGCTATTCATGCCATTTGTTTTTATACCTTTGGCCTTTATAAAGGACTTTGGCGGTTTGCCAGCCTGCCCGATTTAAAACGGATTATGCGCGCAGTAGGATTTGCTGCCTTGCTTAGCGCAGCGTATGCCCTGCTGGTCCACCCAACGATCATCATCCCTCGCTCGGTGCTGATCCTGAATCCTATGTTGCTCATTTTGGCCATGGGCGGGAGCCGTTTTTTATACCGTGCCTGGAAAGAGCGGCGCTTATTTAATACGGTTGCGCTGCAAGGCAAACCTGTGATTGTAATCGGGGTTGAAGATGCTTCTTTTAACCTGATTAAAGAGCTCAGTAAAAATCCGGAGTGGCGTGTGGTGGCGATGATAGATCCAGCGAACAGGCTGGTGGGCCGCGAAATTATGCACACCAAGGTAGAAGGTGGTCTGGAAGATATTCCAGCAATTGCTGCACGTTATGGCTGTCAGCATTGCATGATCGCGATGCCAAGTAGCCGGCACCAGAAACGCAGGATGGCGGTGGAAGCCGCCAGAAAATCTCCCGAGATGGAGGTTTTGACCCTGCCAGCCATGTCTGACCTGATCAGTGGCCGGGTCAGCCTCTCTCAAATTCGCAAAATTGATGTCGAGGACTTGCTTGGGCGAGATGTGGTGCGGCTGGATACCCATGGCTTGAGTACGATGTTGGCTAACAAGGTAGTGCTGGTCTCGGGGGCTGCGGGCTCTATTGGCTCTGAACTCTGTAGACAAATTTTGAGTTTTCACCCGGCACAATTAATCTGTCTGGATATCTCGGAATATGCGTTGTATACCTTGCAGCAAGAATTTAATCAGTCTGTCACCAATACCGAGCTGGTCTATCTGGTGGCCGATGTGAAAAATCAGGCCAGGATACAACGCATCTTGCAAAATCATCAACCTGAGGTTGTGTTACATGCCGGGGCCTATAAGCATGTGCCTATGATGGAGCATTTTAACGTGGTAGAGGCCTTGCAGAACAATGCCTACGGCACCTACCAGATTGCAGCGGCGTGCCAGGCGGCTAATGTGCCCACCTTTGTGCTGGTCTCCACTGATAAAGCAGTAAATCCGACCAATGTCATGGGCGCCAGCAAGCGTCTGGCCGAACTCATTTGTCAGGGCTTGCAAAACAAGCAAAATCACACCCGTTTTATCACGGTGCGTTTTGGCAACGTGCTAGGAAGCAGTGGCAGCGTGATTCCAAAATTTCGCGAGCAAATTGCGCACGGCGGTCCGATCACGATTACCCACCCGGAGATCACACGCTACTTTATGTCCATCCCGGAAGCCGCTCAACTGGTATTACAGGCAGCGACCATGGGCAACGGCGGTGAAGTCTTTGTAATGGATATGGGCACACCGGTCAAAATCATTGATCTGGCACGCGACATGATTAAACTATCCGGTCTGCAAGAGCAAGAAATACGCATTGAGTTTACCGGCCTGCGTCCGGGTGAAAAGCTTTATGAAGAGTTGCTGGCAGATGATGAAAACACCTTGCCGACGAGCCATGAAAAACTACGGATTGCCCAAGCGCGCAGTGCAGATAGCCTTTGGCTGACGCAGTTGCTCGAGTGGTTGGCGACCATACCGCATTTGCCAGAGTCTCAAATCAAGCAAGACTTGCAGCGCTGGGTCGAGGAGTATCAGCCAGATACCCGGCCCGCCCCCTCTGTCTCTTTACGTGCCGCTCTGGCGCCCTTAGAGACCCTCCCCTCGCCTTCACAACAGATACACTGATATGCCTTTAATCACACTCAAACAGGCCAGCCTGGCCTTTGGTCATGTGCCATTGCTGGACCAAGTCAACTTTCAGCTGGATAACAAGGAGTGTGTCGGCATCATTGGCCGTAACGGAACCGGTAAATCCAGCATGCTTAAAGTGGTCGCCGGGCTGATCAAACTGGATGATGGCGAATATTGGCGCGACCCTGGCAGCAAGATTGCCTACGTACCGCAAGAGCCCGAGCTGGATGCAGCGCATGATGTGTTTACTGCCGTCGCCCAAGGCTTGGGGAATGTCGTGACACAACTTAAAGAATATCACGACCTGTCACTGCAGTTGTCGCAGACGCAAGAGACTGAAGCTTTGCTCGATCGCATGCAAGTATTACAGCACAGCCTGGAAGCTGAAAACGGCTGGGCGCTACAATCCCGCATTGAGTCAGTGTTGTCCAAACTCGGGCTACAGGCAGACACCCCAATCGCAACGTTGTCAGGTGGCTGGCGCAAACGCGTGGCCTTGGCAAAGGCATTAGTGCAAGCCCCCGATGTCTTGTTGCTCGATGAACCGACGAACCATCTGGATCTGGAAGCAATCGTCTGGCTAGAGGAGCTGCTCTTGGGCTATCAAGGCAGCGTGATGCTGATTACGCATGATCGTCGCTTTCTGGACCGCCTGTCTACCCGTATTGTCGAACTTGACCGCGGTCATTTAACCGAATTTACAGGCAACTATAGCCAGTACCAACTGAAAAAGGCTGAATTGCTGACCGTAGAAGCACAACACCAGGCCAAATTTGACAAGTTTCTAGCGCAGGAAGAAGTCTGGATCCGCAAAGGGGTTGAAGCCAGGCGCACGCGCAATGAAGGTCGCGTCAGAAGACTGGAACAACTGCGGCTTGACCGCGCTGCACGCCGTGATCGTCAAGGTCAGGTGCACTTGCAACTGGATGCGGGCGAGCGCTCAGGCAAGCTGATTGCAGAACTGCAAGAAGTGCGCATGGCGTTTGGTGACAAAGTGCTGATTAATCGCTTTAGTACCCGCATCATGCGGGGGGACCGCATCGGACTGCTAGGCCCGAACGGAGTCGGTAAATCTACCCTGCTTAAGCTGCTCTTGGGCGAGTTGGCGCCGAGCGCGGGCAAGGTGCAACTGGGAACGAATATCCAGGTGGCCTACTTTGACCAGATGCGCGAACAGCTCAACCCGGAAGCAACGCTGATGGACACGATCAGTCCGGGATCGGAGTATGTGCAAATCGGTGAAACACGCACCCATGTCATTGGTTATCTTGAGGATTTTCTGTTTGCACCGCAACGTGCACGCTCCCCGGTCAAATCTCTGTCTGGCGGTGAACGCAATCGTCTGTTACTAGCCCGATTATTTGCGCGTCCGGCCAATGTATTGGTGCTAGACGAACCCACCAACGATCTGGATATCGATACGCTGGAACTGCTGGAAAACCTGCTGCAAGATTATGCGGGCACCCTGTTTCTGGTGAGTCATGACCGGGCATTCCTGGAAAATACGGTAACACAAGTCATTGCTTTTGAAGGCCAGGGCAAACTCACCGAATTTAGCGGTGGTTATGATGACTGGCTGCGCTTTAGCCAGCAGCGCGAAGCTGCAAATAAACCAGTCGAAAAACCGGTGCCTGCAGCCTCGTCCCCCGTCAGCCCGAACGCCTCATCCAACACCTCAACCCGAAAAAAGTTGAGCTTTAAGGAACAGCGTGAGCTTGAAGCGCTGCCTGCAGAAATTGAACAATTAGAGCAAGAGCAAGCTGATATCCAGGCACAGTTTGCACAAGGCGACATTTACAAGCAAGCGCCTGAGCAGGTCAAGCAACGACAAGAGAGACTGGATGAAATTGAAGCGTTAATCTTGCAGAAACTGGAGCGCTGGGAATGGCTGGAAAGCCAGTAAGCAACGCTCAAGCTTGAAAATGGCAATGATGAATTGCCATTTACGGTTGTGATCGTTTGATTTTAATGCGAGTTATACCGCAAAACTGGTGCGAGAGCTGTGAGCACCGTGAGTTTGACCATTTTTGCCATAGAACTGCGTGGCATTGGGTGCTTTGCCTTGAATCGCATCCAGTTTTTCCTGGTTGCGTTGAAAATGTTTGTTGATCAGGATGCCGTTGATGCGGTTAAGCTCTTTTGCCTGCGCCAGCTTTTTCTGGAACTCCAGCCATGCAGTATCCATCACTTTGCCATGACCTAACTCCAGCCATTTAGCCATGCCTTTTTCATTGGCTTCGAAGCCGGCGGCCGACAAGGCAGCGTAACGCTGTTTTGCGGCTTCACCCAGCGCCTGTAGCAATTCTACACGCTGATCAATAATCCGTTCTATGGTGTCCAGGTCAGCTTTGACCAGGGCTTTTTGTTCATTCTGCAAATCTTCAATGAGCGCTTCAACCAGATTGGCATCCGCTTCAAAACTGATCTCAGGGATAGCGTTGCGATTTGCAGTTGTCATAAACATCATCCTTTTTTCGAATGTATCAAGTCCTTAACGGTTTGCAATAAGCCGTCAGCCACTTTACCCGTGTCGACAGTAAAGTCTCCACGCGCAATAGCACTTTTAATTTCGTCCACTTTGTGCGTATCAAACACCTCTGACGAGGCGATCCCCGCTTCTATGGACTGCATCTGCACCGATGCCGCGGACAATGTCACATTGTCTTTGCTGGCGGGCGTTGCCGATGCTGTTGTTTTTTCGGTACTTTTGCTGCTGGTACCTTTATCTAATACTGGTTTATCTACACCAATCCCAAGTTTCTTGATCGAATCTGAAATATTCATGCTATCCCTCTGCCTTGATGTCTGAGTTTGTCGGGTGACTAAACCCTCATTGATTAACAGTTCTATCGGCATAGTTTAAGCGAACTTTAGTTGTTAATATAGTTTTTATCTCAAGATTCTGATCGAGAAGCGTTTTTTCATGTTTGTCGTGGTGAGTCTGCCTAATATCTTACATCGACTTTTCCACTCGACAGCGCCACCCCTTTAATCACCTGGCCACTGCTGACTTTGACATCCACCACCTGGCCAGCATTGGCAGTTTGCAGCGCAGTCCCATCGGCAGTCACAACAAATCCTTCGCCACGGCTGTTTAACTGTACAGTCTGCCCCTGCATAATCACAGGTCTAGACTTGAGCAGCTCGGGGCGCAACACTGTGCCCAAAGGCATATTCAAGGCAGCTTGTTTGCCTTCGAGCATGGACAAGTCCGTGATAATGCCAGCCGGCAATTTACTTAAATCTCCTGACTGCAACACCACATCGTTCGGGCTCAGTAGTGCGCCCTGACTGACTGGCACTGCCGTCACTGCATATTCAGCCCACACTTGCACGTCTGCTTGCATATACAACGTCCACAATTTGGTCTCGGCTTGCAGACAACGGACACCTATATGTGTTTTACCCCACAGCCGTGAGCCTGGGACGGTAAATCCTTCCATCATGTCGCAGGCAGCAATACGAACACGGTTGTCCAGTGGCTGAATGTCAACATTAACTTTGCCTGGATAGCCTTGCGTCTGGCTCTGTACATATTGCACAGCAGTTTGATACACGCGGCTGTGCATGTCTGCGACCGCCGGCTCAGCGGCACGCTGATTGACCAGCGTAGCGGTTGTCGCCGTACGGTCAGCTGCGTACAAGACATGACTGAAGAGCCCGGTCAGGGCAATCAGCATGGCACAAAAAAATGTAAGCAGACGAGGTTTCATGAGCACCCATTCTACGCACAACCGCTAGCGCCAAATGCTCAAATAAAGGGGATTTACCGCATTTAATTCAGAAATTGTTCATCAACCTGCGGCGTAGACTAGGCATAGCTAGTAAAAGTGACTCGAGCAGCAACTGAGACCGAGTTATCAGGATTAACGGCAGTCTTTGGCAAACCTTTAGCACATTGTTGAATACCGTGCTTTTGATATCCGGTAACAGCAATGACGGGGCAGAGATTCAGGCAACTGAAAGGAATCAATGATGATCAACAAATTAGACGCCGCACTGAATTTTCATCAGACGGCATTGCGTGTACGCAATGAACGTCAAGAGCTGTTGGCATCCAATATCGCCAATGCGGATACACCGCAATACAAGGCACGCGATATCGACTTTAAAGCCGCCATGCAGGCCGCCATGCACCCAGCCAGTAGCACGGGTACAGCGACAGATGGTTTGCAAAAAACCGACTCGGGCCACATGCAAGGTCAGCCGAATCAAGGCTACGCAGGCCCGGGTGATCCATTGTTCCGTACGGTGACGCAAGCCTCTGTAGACGGCAATACGGTAGACATGGATGCAGAACGTAATGCCTATGTCGATAACGGCATCCGCTATGAAGCAAGCTTAACCATGATCACCGGCCAGATCAAAAAAATGCTGACCGCAATCAATGGCCAGTAATTGAGTAAGGAGTACTGACATGTCTTTGTTTAATGTATTCAAGATTTCCGGCTCTGCAATGAGCGCCCAATCCATGCGCCTGAATACGGTTGCCAGCAACCTGGCCAACGCGGACAGCGTGGTCAGTTCTGACGGCAAACCCTACCAGGCCAAACAGGTCGTGTTCAAGGCCGTGCAAGATGCAGCGAATCAAAACGCCAGCACGGTTGCGGTTGACGGCGTGATTGAAGATAACCGCCCCGGCAAAGTGGTCTACGACCCCAAACACCCGATGGCCAACAGTGAAGGCTATATCACCATGCCTAACGTCAACGTTACTGAAGAGATGGTGAACATGATCTCTGCCTCCCGAGCTTATCAAAACAACGTGGAAACCATGAATGCGGCCAAGACCATGTTGCTTAAAACACTCAATATTGGTCAATAACCTGCAGAAAGGAATCTCATATGACCACGGTTAATACGAACAACCAAGTGCCTCAGGACTTATTAAACACGGTTAACAATCGACAGACCGGATCAAGCGCCAATGACGCTCAAGATAAGTTCATGAAGCTGCTAGTAACCCAAATGCAAAATCAGGATCCGCTTAATCCCATGGATAACGCACAGGTTACCAGCCAGATCGCGCAACTGAATACGGTGACCGGTATCAACAAACTGAATGACTCCATGACTAGCCTTATCAACAATGTGCAGATGGGACAATCCTACCAAGCAACCAGCATGATAGGCCGCAATATCTTGTCTGCGGGCAATACGATGTCACTGGGTGACAAAGGCGCACTATTTGGCGTAAATGTTCCGAATGGCGCTGACAGCTTAACCGTCACTATTAAGAATGGCGCGGGTGCCGTCGTACAAACATTAACACTCGGCAAACAGGCTAGCGGGATCAATGCCCTGTCATGGGATGGAAAAGACGCAAGTGGTCAGCCCGCCCCTAGCGGCACGTATACATTTGAAACAACTGCAAAATTGGCAGATGCAAATACAACCAGCACTGCATTAAGTCTGTCCCAGGTGCAAAGTGTTTCCCAAACGAACGGCTCATCCAGACTGAACTTAAGCACAGGCAATGACGTCGCGCTGGCCGACGTGCTGGAAGTATTCTAAAGCCCTACAGAATGTAATCTTACGCAAGGAGAAATAGCATGAGTTTTCAACAAGGTCTTAGCGGTTTAAATGCCACCTCTCAACAATTGTCAGTGATTGGGAACAACGTTGCCAACGCCAATACTGTGGGCTTTAAACAATCCACCTCCAAATTTTCTGATGTGTACGCCGCATCATTGAATGGCGGCGGTGCTACACAAATCGGGATTGGTACCAAGTTGGCCAAGGTGGCACAAGAGTTCACGCAAGGCAACATCACCAATACCAACAATACACTGGATGTCGCCATCAACGGCAATGGCTTTTTTATTATGAGTCAGAATGGCGTAGTGACCTACACACGCAATGGCCAATTTGAAATGGACAAAGATGGTTATATTGTAAATAGTGAAGGTAAGCGCCTCAGAGGCAATAGCGCCAACAATTTGGACGGTTCTTCCCCCGTGGATATTCAGATTAACACGAGCGACCTTCCTCCAAAAAACTCGACCCAGGTCACAGGAAAACTCAATCTGAACTCTGATAGCCCGGTCATTGATCAGACAGTCAAACCCTTTAATGCATCTGATGCCACGACTTATACCAACTCCACGTCGATTACCGTTTATGATGCCCTCGGTAACAGCCATACCGTGCAAAACTACTTTGTCAAAACCGCAGCCAATACCTGGGGGGTCTACACTACAGCAGACGGCGCTCAAATTTCTCCAGCAGTAACGACGCCGCCTACAGCAGCACCTACGATTAAATTCACGACCTCCGGTGCTTATGACACTACAAACTCGGCCGCTTTGAATGTAAGTTTTACACCTTCAAGCGGTGCTGGTGCCGTCAATTTGAATCTGGATTACACCACCAGCACACAATACGGCTCTGGCTTCAGTGTCAACAAGTTAGCCCAGGATGGCTATACTTCAGGCCGGATTGCCAACTTCAGTATCGGTAGCGACGGAATTATTGTTGGCCGTTACAGTAATGGTCAATCCCAGCCACTGGGCAGGGTCGTACTCGCTAACTTCGTCAACCCTAACGGCTTGCACTCTCTGGGTGGCAACCAATGGCAATCTTCTTATGACTCAGGAGAAGCCTTGATAGGCGCGCCAGGCAGCAGCACCTTGGGGGTGCTGCAATCTTCAGCAGTGGAAGATTCCAACGTGGATCTAACGGCTGAACTAGTGAACATGATTATGGCTCAGCGGGTGTACCAGGCCAACTCGCAAACCATTAAAACGCAAGACCAGGTACTGCAAACACTGGTGAACATGCGTTAATTGAGTTGTTAAACGCTGAATGTTGACTGATTGAAGGAGTCGCGATGGACCGTCTGATTTATACCGCCATGACCGGCGCCAAACATATCCTGGAGCAGCAGGCCACTACTGCACACAATCTAGCAAATGCAACCACAACCGGGTTTAAAGCACAGATAGACAGCTTCCGGGCGGTACCGATTTTGGGAGATGGCCTGCCGACCCGCGCATTCGTTGTGGACGCCACCATGGGCACCAACTATGCGGCAGGCAGCATTCAGCAAACAGGACGCGATCTTGACGTCGCAGTACAAGGTGAGGGCTGGATTGCAGTACAGCGCGCTGATGGCACTGAGGGCTATACGCGCAACGGTTCACTCAAAATTAACCAGAATGGACAATTACAAACTGAATCTGGCTTAAATGTGATGGGCGATGGTGGTCCGATCAGTATTCCGCCGGATGTGACTATCACGATTGCCAAGGATGGTACCGTCTCTAGCGTGAATAACCTCACAGCGCCTGGTGCAACCAATATTATTGGCCGCATCAAATTGGCAAACCCGCCTGAGTCAAGCCTGAAACGGGCCGACGATGGATTATTTGTAACGTCAAATGGCCAACCCGCTCCAGCAGATGCCAATGTTACCCTGGTTGGAGGGGCGTTGGAAAGCAGTAACGTCAACGTAGTAGATACCATGGTCAATATGATCAGCCTGGCCAGGCAGTTTGATATGCAAATGAAAATGCTTGATAACGCCCAAAACAACGCTGGAAAAGCTGATCAACTCTTTGGTTTGAATGGCTAAGGCCAGGACTAAGATGTCACTATGAACATGACTCAATGCCCTAGGAGTGAACAATGATACGCTCATTATGGATTTCCAAAACCGGTCTGGATGCACAACAAATGCAGATGGACGTGATTTCAAATAACCTGGCCAACGTGAGTACCAGCGGCTTTAAAAAATCACGTGCAGTATTTGAAGACTTGCTCTACCAGAATTTGCGCCAGGCTGGAGCCCAAAGCTCGCAGCAAAGCCAGTTGCCAAGTGGGTTACAACTGGGTACAGGTGTAAAACCGGTCGCCACTGAGCGTATTTTTACCCAAGGCAACTTGCAACAAACTGATAACGACAAAGATGTGGCGATTCAAGGCCAAGGCTTTTTCCAGATTTTACTGCCTGATGGCACCACAGCCTATACTCGTGATGGCTCTTTCCAGGTCGACAGCCAGGGACAGCTGGTGACTGCTAGCGGCTATCCAGTGCAACCAGCCATCAGTATTCCGGCCAATGCGCAAAGTCTGACCATAGGCCGCGATGGTGTGGTTTCAATCACGACTCCCGGCACCACTGGCACGACGCAGATCGGCCAGATTCAGCTGGCAACATTTATCAACCCAGCCGGTTTGCAGGGCAAAGGTGAAAACCTTTACGTAGAAACCACGGCCTCTGGCAACCCTGGCGTGAACACCCCAGGCACAAATGGTGCAGGTCTGTTGAATTCAGGCTATGTTGAAACGTCCAACGTCAATGTGGTGGAAGAGCTGGTCAGCATGATTCAGACGCAGCGCGCCTATGAAATTAATAGCAAAGCAATCACGACCTCGGATCAGATGCTGCAAAAACTAGCACAGCTTTAATCCCTGGTTGAGGGGCACTCAAATGATGAATAGAACGATCATGAGCTTATTACTTTGTCTGGCATTCTCGCAATTACTGAATGGCTGCTCAATCACGCCGTCCACGATTGTTCAAAAGCCTGAAACACCCCGTGTTGCTGTGGCCCGCCCGGATACACGTACAGAAGGATCCATCTTTAACAGTGGCGCCTACCGCCCCCTATTTGAAGATCGTCGACCACGTTATGTCGGCGACATTGTCACTGTGTTGATTACAGAAAACACGACTGCCAACAAAGCTACTGATAATGAACAAACCAAAGATGGTGCAACCACAGCTGGCGTCACTGGCTTATTTGGTCATAACGTGCCTAAAGCTTCTTTCAATGCCAGCTCTGCTCTCTCATTTAAAGACAAGGCGACTGCAGACGCAAGCAATACATTTAGCGGGTCGGTAACTGCAACGGTGGTTGATGTGTTGCCGAACGGCTTCCTAGTCATTAGTGGTGAAAAGCAGATTGGCTTTGACAAAGGGACCGAGTTTGTGCGTTTTTCAGGTATTGTGAACCCGGACAAAATTACGCTGGGTAATCAGGTCGTTTCGACCACAGTGGCAGATGCACGAATTGAATACCGGACCAATAGCAAATTGGATGCAGCAGAGGCTTTATCGATATTTTCCCGCTTCTTTCTTAGCATGATTCCGTTGTAGGGGACACACATGATGAAAAAAACATCCCCCCGCAACGCACGCACCCTGTTACGTTATTTCTACGACAACAGAAAAGAACTGTTGTGCATGCTGTTGTTGCTCAGTGTGACCATCGTCAACACAGATAATGCCCACGCAGAACGCATCAAGGACATCAGCAACATTCAGGGCGTGCGTAGCAACCAGTTGATTGGCTATGGCCTGGTTGTCGGTCTGGATGGCACAGGCGACATGACAGTACAAACCCCGTTTACCGTCCAAAGTATCATCAGCATGATGAACCAACTCGGGGTGACGATTCCACCAGGCACTAACCTGATGCTGAAAAATATTGCCGCCGTCATGGTCACCAGCGCCCTGCCCCCTTTTGCACAACCAGGACAAACCTTGGATGTGACCGTTTCCTCTATGGGTAACGCCAAAAGCCTGCGGGGAGGCACCCTGCTGATGACACCGCTCAAAGGTGCAGATGGACAAATCTATGCCATGGCTCAAGGTAACCTAGTGGTCGGCGGTGTCGGTGCCTCTGCCAACGGCAGTCAGGCGCAAATTAATCATTTAAGCGTGGGCCGCATTTCTGAAGGCGCGACCGTAGAACGCTCGCTGCCAAACACCCTGCTCAGTCAAGATGTCGTCAGGCTTGAGCTTAAGGAAAGTGATTTCTCAACCGCGAATAACGTGGTAGAAGCCATCAACAAAAAGTTTGGCCCGATGACTGCGCAAGCCGAAAGCGGCCGCGTAATCCAGGTTCGCCCACCAGAAACCATGAGCCGCGTCTCGTTTCTGGCCAACCTCGAAACCATTAATGTGGCACTGGCAGCCACGCCGGCCAAGATTATTCTCAATGCACGTACTGGCTCCGTGGTAATGAACAAGGCCGTAACACTGGATAGTTGTGCCGTCTCGCATGGCAATCTGTCAGTGGTGATCAATACTTCACCAGTGATCAGCCAGCCTGGCCCATTCTCTAACGGCCAAACGGTGTCTACTGCAGTGTCTGAAATCAATATCAACAAAGAGCCTGGCAAAGTGCTCAAGCTCAACAATGGGGCCAACCTGGCAGATGTGGTCAAAGCACTCAATGCCATTGGCACGACGCCGCAGGACTTGCTGGCAATTCTGCAGGCCATGAAAGCGGCCGGTGCATTGAATGCCGAGCTTGAGGTGATTTAAACGGGAGGCGCTCATGCAACCACGTGTCGATCCAAATAGCCTGGCCATAGACGGCAACGCGCTGAATGGTCTCAAGCGAGCAAAAAATGACTCGCCTGAATCCATTCGCGCAGTGGCACGTCAATTTGAAGGTATTTTGATGAACATGATGCTCAAAAGCATGCGTGATACCGTCCCGCAAGATGGCTTTGCCGATAACGAACAAAGCAAAATGTTTACGGGTATGCTGGACCAACAATTGAGTACACACTTGAGCCAGAAAGGCTTGGGGCTCACCGATGTGCTGGTCAGGCAATTGAGTAAATTCAGCGGACATCCCGTGGATACCAACACCTCCACAATTGGCAACGACTCGGGCAAGGCAAATAAAGCCGCTGATAAAGTCAGCAGTGCATCGGTGCAGAGCGCAGCGCCCACCAATGCCAAAACTGTACTTGCACAAGCAACACAAAAAATTCGTGAAGCGTATCAACAATGGGAAGCGGCAGACACTGATTCCACAGCGCCGGCCAGCGATACCGCCTGGGCACGTGGTATCCCGGAATTGCCACCATTGATCGAGGAAACACAAGCCAATGTGAAGCAACTCACCCTACCCCAGGCGCCCTTGGCGACCGCGATGCGTGAAGTCGCTGGCAAAACCCAGCAATTCATTCAAAGCATGCGGCCCCATGCACAGGCGGCCAGCAACGCTTCTGGCATTCCAGCCAAATTCATGATCGGCCAGGCCGCACTGGAAAGCGGCTGGGGTAAACATGAAATCAAAACAGAGAATGGCGTCAACAGCCATAACCTGTTCGGCATCAAGGCAGATGCCAGTTGGAAAGGCAAAGTTGTGAGCAGTGCCACTACCGAGTACGTGAATGGCGTCAAGCAAACCAAAGTGGAGAAATTCCGCGCCTACGACAGTTACAGTGATGCATTCAAAGATTACGCCAACATGATTTCTCAAAATCCGCGCTATCAACAAGCCATGAATAATACGCATGATGCCAGTGCTTATGCACATGCGCTGCAGCGTGCAGGCTATGCGACTGATCCACAATATGGCAAAAAATTAACGCAAGTGATCAATCATTTGCGAAGTTGAAATTAAAGTATTTTAAAACATTGCCGTTAGGCAATTTAATTGCGATGTTGATGGCCATTTTTGAGCTGTCATTCATCCGCCTGTCCGAAAGGTCTATAGCATATGAATATATTAAACGTTGGCCAAAGTGGGCTGACAGTGGCGCAGCTGGGCATCGCGACCACAGGCCATAATATTGCCAATGCATCCACGCCTGGATATAACCGTCAGTCTATTGTTCAAACGGCGGCACAAGCACAAAGTTTTGGCAATGGCTACCTTGGCCAAGGGGCTCAGGTGGGAACCATTGTGCGCTCCTATGATGATGTACTTGCCAAGCAGGTGATCAACACCACCAGCAATCAAAGCTCAAGCGCTGTATATCTACAAGGCGTCAATGAGGTCAATAGCCTGCTGTCCGATGACAAGGCAGGTATCAGTGCCGTGATGACAGATTTTTTCCGGTCTGTCAGTGCAGTCGCAGCCAACCCCTCGGATATTGCCACCCGGCAAACCGCGATTTCGAATGCGCAATCATTGGTCAGCCGCTTCGCGTCGGTGAACTCGCGCCTAGATGAGATGCGCTCAAATATCAACACGCAAGTGACCACCAGTGTAGCTACCATTAACAGTTATGCCAGTGAAATTGCGGATTTGAATGAAAAAATCAAACAGGCCTATAGCTCGACAGGCAATCCACCGAATGACCTGATGGACCAGCGCGACCTGCTGGTGACAAAAATAAGTGCGCAGATAAAAACCTCAGTCTTGCCTCAGGACGATCATACTTACAACGTTTCTATCGGCAATGGCATCCCTATTGTACTGGGTAATCAATCTCAAGACCTGTATGCGGTCCCCAATGACACAGACAGTAGCCGTCTGGAAGTGGGTTATGGTACGGCAAGTGCCCCTAAACCCATCAGTGGTTCTCTGACCGGGGGGGCCTTAGGTGGCGCATTGCAATTTAGAGACGAAACGCTAGACACGGTACAAAACCAGCTCGGGCAGCTTGCGATTACTTTTGCCACGGCCTTTAACAACCAGCACAAACAAGGGACAGATCTGACTGGTGCCGCTGGCCAGGACATGTTTACCATTGCAGGGCCGGTCGCGATTAGTAACCGTAATAATACGGACCAAACCAAACAAGCCTCAGTCGCAATTACAGACCCCTCACAACTGACCAGCAGCAACTACTCACTGGATTACGTCAATGGCCAATACAATGTGACTCGCCAAAATGACAAGTATGTCTGGACGAATGTCACGCTGCCCTTTAATCAAGATGGCATCACCATCAATACCAACACTAGCTCGCCAGTGAATGGTGACTCTTACCTAATTAAACCTACCCAATATGCGGCCAGTGGCCTCAGCTTGGCGATTACGGATGTGGAAAAACTAGCACTGGCAGACAATCCGTCCAAGGGTGAAAGTGACAACACCAATGCTTTAAAACTGGCGAATTTGCAAAACCAGAACTTTGTCAGAGTCAATGCCAGCTCGACCAATAGAACCTTTGCTCAAGCTTATGCACTCACGACCAGTGCGGTCGGGATTAAAGCCAACCAGATGAGCATTATGAACCAGGCAGATCAAACGGCGCTGAATGATGCCACCGCAGCGATGCAATCGCAATCCGGGGTGAATCTGGATGAAGAGGCAGCCAACTTGCTTCGCTATCAGCAAGCTTATCAGGCCGCTGGCAAAATGATGCAAATCGCCAGCAATATGTTTGACACTTTATTAAGCTTGGGTCATTAAAATACAGGCAGCAATAAATCACAGAAATTGAGGATGTCAGTATGAGACTGAGCACAAATACCATCTATGCCAATGGCACTAACCGCCTCATGGACTTACAGAGTGTCGTCAACGACCTAAACCAAAAGATTTCTTCCGGCAAAAAAGTCGGCTCGCCTGCGGATGATCCAGTTGCGTATGCTCGGATTATTGAGGTTACCAACGCCCAGAATATGAAAGACACGTATGCTGAGACACGAAAAACCGCCAACAGCATGCTAGAAAACTACGAGACCAATTTATCATCGGTCACGGATCTGGTATTGAACATCAAAAGTTCGCTGACGGCGGCTGGTAATGCCACCTATAACGATTCGCAACGGCAAAGTATTGCGACCGAATTACAAGGCCGACTAGATAGCTTGATCAGCCTTGCTAACGCCAAAGACTCTATGGGCAACTTTATTTACTCGGGATTCGCAACGGATAAGCCAGCCTTTACCAATACCGGTGTGTTTCAGGGTGAGACGTCCCGAATGAACCTGCAGATTGATGACAACCGGACAATGCCGACCACTTTTACAGGTGATAGTGTATTTAATGCCAATGGCAATAACTTGTTTGCTAACATGCAACAAGCGATTACCTTACTCAATACACCGATCACTGATGCAACATCGCGGACAAACTTTACCAATGGCCTGGCAACCGCACTAAAAAATACAGATAACTCATTGGACAGTATCCTGAACACCCGTGCCCAAATTGGCAGCCAGATGAATGAAATCCAGATTCTGGACGATACCGGCAGTGATATTGATTTGCAGTATTCAAAAGTGTTATCCAATCTGCAAGATTTGGACTACACGCAAGCGTTATCTGACCTTGCTAAAATGAATACTACGATGGAAGCCGCCCAGAAATCATTTGTTTCGACCACTCAATTGTCTCTATTCCAATTTATTTCTTGATAGCCTTAAACGCAAGCCGATTTTAAATACCACTCGTTGATATCGATGCATACTTAGCCAGGCCCAACCATCAGCGATTTAATGATATTTCAAGAGAGCGCTGGGCGGTTAACACTGCTGTTTGCTTAGCGAGAGCAAGTGACCAAGGAAAGCATTAATGGATCACTTGCAGCATATACTGCTGCGCATCGATCAGCCAATCCTCTATAGGATGAACTACAGCAGGTAATCCCAGCAGGATCATGATAAATCCTACCCCTATCGTGATAGGAAATCCCAGCGCAAACAGGTTAAGTTGTGGTGCGGCTTTGGTCAGCACACCCAGCGCCATATTGGTAATCAGCAAGCTGGCAATCACCGGCAGAGACATGAGTAAACCTTGGGAAAAGATATGGCCACCTATGCTGGCAATGGTTTGACTATTGAGTTGCCAATGCGCCATGCTAATCGGCATAGTTTCAAAACTTTGCATCATGACCGCAATGACAATCAGATGCCCATCCAGGCTCATAAACACCAACAAGGTAAGCATAGTCAGCATCTGAGCAACTGCAATAGTCTGCCCTTCGGTATGCGGATCATAAAAACTGGCAAAGCCCAGCCCCATACTCATCCCCATCATAAAGCCAGCCAGCTCAACGGCAGTGAACATGAGCCGCATGACAAAGCCCATGCTGATGCCGATCAAAAACTGCGCCAGTAATGAGAACAAGCCTTGCCATGACAGCACGGCAATATTAGGCACCTGGATGCCAGGCACCAGTGCCAGCGTAATGATAAAGCCGATTGTGAGTTTAATGCGGTTGGGAATGGAGGGATGACTAAACAACGGCACCACGGCAATGCAGCCGAGGATACGTGTCAGCGGCCAGAGAAACTGCACCACCCACTGCCGCAGGTCTGAGTCATGAATCGTCAGCATCTGGCGAGGCAGCCCTCGTTAATTGGCCAGCTGTGGAATCATGGTGAAGATATGGTGCATGTAATCCACCAGCGTCATCAGCATCCAGTGCCCAGCCAATAGCAAGATCGCCATCACCCCGACCAGCTTGGGAATAAAAGACAAGGTCTGCTCGTTGATTTGTGTGGCCGCCTGAAAAATACTTACCACCAGACCAATGATCAGCGCAGTGCCCAATACCGGCGCCGCCACCATCAAGGTGGTCTGCATGGCTTCACTACCCAAGGTCAGGACTTGTTCGGGACTCATAGAATACTCCAGAAAAGAGAACAATCAGAGGGCAAAGCTTTGCGCCAAAGAGCCCAGGATCAATTGCCAGCCGTCTACCAGGACAAACAGCATCAGCTTGAATGGTAAGGACACCACAGAAGGTGACATCATCATCATGCCCATGGCCATCAAGATACTGGCCACCACCATGTCAATAATCAGAAAAGGAATATAAATGGCAAAACCGATCTGGAACGCTGTTTTAAGCTCGCTGGTCATGAAGGCAGGCACCAGAATTCTGAGCGGGACTTCTTCTGGCGTATTGATGGACTCGCTATGGGCCATATTGGCAAACATGGCCAGGTCAGTCTCGCGCGTTTGCTTGAGCATAAAGGTTTTAAGCGGCAAAACACCGCGTTGCAGCGCCTCCTGCATGGTAATTTTGCTTTCGGAAAGCGGCTGGTAGGCATCGGTATAAATCTTGTCAAACACCGGCCCCATCACAAAAAAGGTAATAAACAAGGCCAGGCCGATCAACACCTGGTTAGAGGGGGCAGACTGTGTCCCCAGCGCCTGACGTAACAGCGACAGCACAATCACAATGCGCGTAAAGCCGGTCATCATGAGCAAGGCCGCTGGAATAAACGTGAGCGCAGTCAGCAGAATCAGCGTTTGCAGGCTCAGTGTATAGTCCTGCCCCCCCCCTGGCGCAGGAGTCACCGTGCCGATGGGCAAGCCCTCTGCCGCCAGACTGCCTGATGACCACAATAGCAGCAGTGCGATTGGCAGCAAGACTTGCAAAGACTTGAGGATGGAATGTAAACGCATGCAACAATACCCGTCACTGACTTGCGCCATCATCAGACAGCACAAGCTCTAAAATAAGTTAAGGACAGTGTACGCTTGGGACAGCCCAATCAAAGGCTGGAAATAAGCCACTCAAGGCTTGCTTTTGAAAGATTTGACTTTGTCTTGCAAGGTGGCCTGCATCGCCTGTTGCAAACGCACGGCAAAAGAAGCTTGCGGATCAACAATCGTTTGAGCAGAGATCGCCTGGGCAGAAGGCTCTGCCGCCTGCGTGCTGTCGGATGCAGCCGATTCAGTGGCAGTCGGACTCACCTCACCCAACGCGGTCATTTGCCCACCATGCAGCCCTACCACCAGCCAACGGCCACCCACTTCAAGCACCACCACCCGCTCGCGTGGGCTCAATTGCAAGCCGCCAACCTGCCTGATCACACCAGCTTTTGAATAGCCTTGCCCAGGCAGGACGCGGCGCAAGAACCAGGCAACCGCCGCAATCGCCAGCAAGACGATCACCGTGCCCCACACCATACGGCCCAAGGTATCGCCGGTGCTAGGGGCTACCGTGGCAGCCGTTGTTGTCGCGGCAGCCAGGGCGAGTGGCGAAATAGTCCAGCTAGCCACGGCGGCCAGCAGCCATTTGCATGCATGCATCATACGCATCAGTATCTCGGGCAGTTAGCGATTCAGTTTACGGATACGTTCTGCGGGGGTAATGATATCGGTCAGGCGGATACCAAACTTGTCGTTCACCACCACCACCTCACCTTGTGCAATCAGGCAGCCATTCACTAATACGTCCATGGGCTCACCCGCCATGCCATCCAGCTCAACTACAGAACCTTGCGCCAATTGCAACAGGTTCTTGATCGAAATCTTGGTACGGCCCAGCTCTACAGTCAGCTGTACCGGAATATCCAGAATAAAATCAATATCGTTCTGGGTGCCTTCGAGTTTGTTGCTGCTGCTAAACTCGTTAAAAACGGCGGCCTTGCCTATCGGCTCTTGCAATGCAGAGGACTCGGCTTTGGTTTGCTCGGCCAGGGCCGCGCCCCAGTCATCCTCGGCAATGGTTTGCACCCCTTCCGACTCAGGCATCCCCATGCTGGCCAGTGCGGCATCCAATTCCTCTTCATTACTACTTGTCGCGGGATCCATTGCCATTATGACTCTCCTTGCAATTGTTCCTGACTACTACCGTCAGCACGTATCATTTTTTCCACCTTGAGCGCATATTGCCCGTTAAACACGCCATAACGACACTCCATAATGGGCACGTTATCGATTTGTCCTTCTACCGTATCCTGAATATTCACAGGAATGACATCCCCCACTTTTAACGCAAGCAGGTCTGCCACCATCATCTTGCGTGTGGTCAGATTGGCCACAATTTCGACTTCTGCCGCCTGGATTTGCTGGGTCATCATTTTTACCCAGCGTTTGTCACCGCCAAGGTTCTCGCCTTGCAGGGACGAGGTCAACAAGTCCTTGATCGGCTCCACCATGGCATAAGGCACACAGAAATGGATTTCACCACTGTTAGGTCCCAGCTCCACATTAAACGTAATCGCCACCACCACTTCATTCGGGGTGGCAATACTGGCAAACTGGGTATTCATCTCGGAGCGCAGATACTCAAACTGCACCGGATAAATAGGCGCCCAGGCTTTCTGGTAGGCATCAAACAAGATATTCAGCACGCGTTGAATAATCCGCTGCTCGGTTTCGGTGAAATCACGCCCCTCCACCCGGGTATGAAAGCGGCCATCGCCACCAAACATATTATCCACCAGCAAAAAGACCAAGGTAGGATCCAGCACCAGTACACCCGTGCCGCGCAAGGGATTCATATGGATCAAATTGAGGTTAGTGGGGACCACCAGATTACGGATAAAGTCCGTGTATTTGATGATCCTGACCGGCCCTACCGAGATTTCGACCGTACGCCGCAGAAAATTGAACAACTCAATACGCAGCAACCGGGCAAAACGCTCATTAATGATCTCAAGCGTGGCCATGCGCCCACGCACAATGCGCTCTTGCGTGGCTAGGTTGTAGTTGCGGACACCAGACTCATCCTTGCTGGAGGCATCACTGTCATCGTCGCCCTCGACACCCTTGAGTAAGGCGTCGATTTCGTCTTGTGATAAAAATTTATCTGCAGACATGGTTACTCTCAGGCATTACTGGATCACAAATGAAGTAAACAACACCTGTTTGATCTTGAGTTGTTTACCCCCCTTTTTCAATGGTTTTTTCAGTTCTGCCAGCAGTTCTTCGCTGAGCTGAGCTTTGCCCTCAGGCGTCGCAATATCCGATGCTTTTTTACTGGTGAGCAACATCAATACACGGTTACGCATGAGCGGCATTTGTGCCTTCATTTTGTCGGCCAGCGCAGTGTCTTTGGCTTCAATCGTCAGGTCCAGTTGCAAAAACTTTTCATCGGGATCAGGCAGCAAGTTGACGGTAAACGTTTCAAATTGCAAGTAGGCCGGGCCAGCAGCCGCTTCACCATGGCCACCGCCACCACCGCTTTCATGCTCTTCCTCTTCTTCATCGGCTGCGGCCTCTTCCTCTTCGCCCTCAGCAGCCCCTTCTTCATGGCCATCTTCCTTGCCGGCCTTGCTACCATGCTTATCTTTGGCCTGATGCGCCTCAGGTTTTTTCATCAGGAAGAAGGCTGCTGCGCCGCCGCCAGCGGCTAACGCCAGCACCACGGCCAGGATCACAATCAGTTTTTTCTTGGATTTGGGGGCGGCCTCTGCTGCACCGTCTGCTTTTGCTGGTTCTTGAGCCATGACACTACCTTTCTTACTGTAAAACTTTGACGATATATGGTGTCATTATGCGGAGGGCGCCCAGCAAAACATTGCCGGATAAAAGGGGAAAATCAGCGTTAAATCAACCTTTATGCTGGGTGAGGCATGCTAGCCAATCTGGAGCAGTGCTTATACAAACGTATCCACCAGGCCACGTACCACACGTGACTGGACTGCCGTTTGCGGTACGATCGCCGTGTCTGACTCAGCCGCAGGGGCTGCAGTCCTTGCAGAATCACGGCTGGATTGCTGTTCAAAATGCTGTTGTGCCTGCTGCCCGTTGCCAACAAAGGTCTGTCCCAGTTCCAAGCCCTGGGACTGCATGCGATCACGCAGATCCTGCATGCCATCTTCCAGCGCCTGACGCACCAGGGGGTTATCGGTGATAAAACTGGGATTCACCGACTGGTTATCGACCTTTAACACCACCTGGATGGGCCCCAAATCCGGGGGCGACAGGGTCAGACTAGCCACTTCGTCGCTCTTGCTGGCCATCTGCATCACATGCTGGTTAATTGCCGCTTGCCAACGGTCATCGGTAAACGGTGTCGTAATCTGGGTGGTGACCACCTGGCTCAGATCAGTCACACCAGCCGATTGCAACCAGGGCGTATTCTGCATGGCCTCTATCATGGGCGGCGTAGTCAATGTACTGGCACCCTGCGTCGTTTCATGCGTACGCACTGCCTGCTCCATGCCTTTAGGCAAGCCAATCTCCGCGCTGGTCAATTTGGCGTTATTCAACAGCGCTGTAAAGCCTTCAACCGCCTTGTCTGATTTGGTGGACTGACCCGAGAGCTGCTTACCGCCTTGCACAGTCGTAGTCGCTGCTGTCAGCGAGTCTTTGTCGGTGGCTGGCGTGGTCTGCAACTCATTGCCTACCCCGTGTTGGCCAGCGGCCGTAAAACGACCGTTACTGAGCGTCAAGCCACTCCCCTCGGCGCCACCTTTGACAGCCTCTGCGGGCTGATTAGCCCGCATCGCAAGCATGGTCTGCATCCATGGCATGATGCCGGCAGCCGCAGCACTGGGATCCTCAGTCGTGCCAACACCGGTTTTTTTCTGGTCTGGTTTGGCATCGGTCAAACGGGCAGGGTCAATCCCTCCAACGGCAGGTGAGACCACGCTAGAAGCCTCTTTGGCAACACTGTTTGCCTGACTGTCGCTCTCGTCTGCTTTGGATTTGGCCGTGGTTTTGCCTGTGCGATGGGGAATATTTTTTTCTGTAGGGGCCACTTCTGTCCCCGTGGCAGCAGTGCCTTTGCCATCCTGTTCAGTCGGTTCGCTTGCTGCACTCGACACAGCGCCTTGCTCAGTGTTGTTCTCCGCTTTGGGCGCAGCAGGCTTGTCTTTAGGCGCAGAAGGCTGGGCTTGGGCCATTTGCTGGCGCAAGGTTTGTGAAAACGCATCGGGTGACACCGGCTCCTGGCCACCTGACGACGTCATGGGCGCTTTAAGCGCCTCTGACGCCTGGGTAGGCAGTACTGGTGAATTAATCAAGGCCATCACATTACTCCCGGCTATTTACCAACGTGCTCGTCTGGCGCGGCTGGCAAATTCGTCCATCATTTTCTGATCACGCTTGTTTTCAGCCTTGGCCTGTGAGGTTTGGGCCCGCGTAATCAAAACTTCATAAGACTTTTGCTTGCGCTGTTTTTCCTGCAACCGCAACCGCTGCTGCTGTACAATCGCCTGACATTGTTCGATTTGAGCATTTTGCGTGCGTACCGCCAATTCCAATTGCGAGAAAAAGCCCTGAAAATTACGGTATAAATCGGCTTTAAGGCCGTTTTGCACTACCTGCTGCCATTGCTGCTCATATTCCTGCTGATATTGCGCCAGCATGACTTGCTGCTGTTGCGCCTGTTCCAGCTGTTGCATGGCCTGGGCCAGCGCCTGCATCGCAGCTTCCACCTCGTCGGCAGCCAACTGGTTAAGCAAGGTCAAAGTTTGGGTGGATTGTTTGGCCATAGGCTTGCTTTAAAGGGACTATAAGGTCAGTGTGTTGGCTAATTGCTGCAGGCTATGCTGCATATCCGCACACTCATCAATGTCTTGTTGTAAAAAGGCATTGATGTCGTCACGTTTTCTAATCGCGATATCCAGCATGGGGTCTGATCCTGGCTGATAAGCCCCTACCGCGATCAAGTCCTGATTGCGCAGGTAGCGTGAGTACCACTGCTTGAGCATGCGGGCGGCCTGTTGATGTTCTTTGCTGGTAATGTTGTGCATGGCGCGACTGATCGACTGCTCGATATCAATGGCGGGGTAATGTCCGCTCTCGGCCAGGCTGCGGTTCAACACGATGTGTCCGTCCAGAATCGCGCGCGCAGAGTCCGCAATCGGATCCTGCTGGTCATCGCCTTCGGTCAACACGGTATAAAACGCTGTAATCGAGCCCTCACCCCTGGCGCCGTTGCCGGTACGCTCGACCAGCGCTGGCAATTTGGCAAACACAGAAGGCGGATAGCCCTTGGTTGCGGGTGGCTCACCAATGGCCAGGGCAATTTCGCGTTGTGCCATGGCATAACGGGTGAGTGAATCCATAATCAGCAACACATTTTTGCCTTGCTGGCGGAAACGCTCGGCAATGGCTGTGGCATAACTCGCGCCTTGCAAGCGCATCAATGCCGAGACGTCGGCAGGCGCCGCGACCACCACAGAGCGTGCCAGCCCCTCCGGCCCCAGAATCTGCTCGATAAATTCCTGTACCTCGCGGCCCCGTTCACCAATCAGGCCGACCACGATCACATCCGCAGTGGTGTAACGGGCCATCATACCCAGCAGTACACTCTTACCCACACCAGAACCGGCGAACAGGCCCATGCGCTGCCCCCTGCCCACGGTGAGCATGGCGTTGATCGCACGCACACCAACATCCAGGGTGTCTTCAATCGGCGCCCGTTGCAAAGGGTTGATCACGCGGCCATTGAGCGGCGCGGTCACATCTCCCGAAATAGGGCCCAAACCATCCAGCGGATTACCGGCTGCATCAACCACGCGTCCAAGCAAGCCATCCCCTACCGGAAAATGGCGCGCTCTATCCTGTGCACGTCGACGTGGCGGACGACCAATTTGTGGTTTTGGCACGGTTTCAGCAATTTCCATACTGAACACCTTGGCGCCTGGGGTCACCCCCTCCACCGCAGTTTGTGGCATGAGCAGCAGGTTCTCGCCATCAAATCCCACCACCTCGGCCTCTACCCGGCCACCATCCTGTAACGGGATAAAACAGGCACCACCGATCGGCATTTTGATACCGGTAGCGACCATTACCAGGCCGGTCACCTTGACGATACGCCCCGCGACTTCAAGCGGGTCGACCATATTGATCAGTTCACTGCAATCGCGCAAATAACTTTGCCAGCGTTGCTCATGCACATTGGGCTGCTTGGGAGGCTCATTGGTGACTTGGGGGCTATTGTCAGCAACCGCGTCTAACGTCGGCAGCCCTGAATCTGAAATTGTCATGACGTAGGCTTAAACTAGAAAGTGAAAAACTTATTCGTGGGTGGAGGTAGGTTTATGCCAGTCATCATAGCGTGACAGCCCTTGTACCAGACGCTTCCAGCGGACCTCATTGCTGGCATCAATCTGGTTATCTGCCGTTTCAACCAGGCAACCGCCACGTTCGACTTGCAGTTCTTCCACAATTTGCCAGCCTTGCTCTTTGAGTGTGTCGCCGATATGACTGCGTAGCACCTGCGCATCATCCGGATGCACAATCAGGCGCGCGGGCTGTCTGACTTGGGGCAAATAGTGCATCGCATCCAGCACAACTGGGAGCACCGCCTGCGGATCAGCCTGCAGCTTGGTTTTCATCATGGCTTTGGCCAGATCCAGCGCCAGGCTCAAAACAGACTCGGCAACATGGCTATCCTGAAACGCCAGCGCCTGCTGGAAACTCTGCGCCATTTGCAACAACTGACCACGTTCGTTTTCCAGTTGTGCCTGCGCGTGCTGCATGCCATCGCCATAACCAATCTTGAACCCTTCTTCATAGGCTTCCTGGCGGACTTGCTTGAGAATTTCACTCACCGTGCGTGCGGCTTCATCCGCCTGTGCCTGTTTACGGCGCACGCTCTCACTGCTGTTGGCGTCATCAAAACTGGCCATCTCCCAGCGCTGGTAGGCACTCATTTGTTCTTTCGGGATTGATGCAGCCACCATTATGCTTCCTTACACTGACTGGGTTTAAACATATTGCTCGCCGTCGCCTTTGGCAGCCAGCATGATCTGGCCTTCATCGGCTAGCCTGCGTACAATTTGCAGAATTTGTTTTTGCTGTGCCTCAACCTCCGACAACTTGACCGGACCACGGCTTTCCATGTCTTCACGCATCATATCGGCTGCACGCGAAGACATATTGCGCAGGAACTTCTCTTTCATTTCATCAGAGGTTCCCTTCAATGCCACAATCAACATATCAGATTGCACCTCACGCAACAGTGTTTGAATGCCTTTGTCGTCAATTTCCATGACGTTATCAAAGACAAACATCTGGTCCATGATCTCCTGCGCCATATTGTCATCGTAGCTTTTGAGGCCTTCCATCAACTTGGCTTCATTGTCGCCGCTCAGGTAGTTCATGATTTCAGCCGCAGTTTTTACGCCGCCTATCGGCTGACGCTTGAGGTTTTCATTGCCTGACAGCATCTTCATCATGCCTTCATTGAGCTCTTTGAGCGCGGCCGGTTTTATGCTATCGAGCGTGGCAATCCGCAAAATCACATCTTGGCGTAAACGGTCAGTAAAATGCCCGATAATTTCTGCGGCCTGATCTGCCTCCAGATGCGACAAGATGGTTGCGATAATCTGCGGATGCTCATTCTTGATAAACTCGGACACGCTGAAGGCATCCATCCACTTCAGGCTTTCAATCCCCGCGGCATCTTGCGATTGCGGAATCCGGCTTAACAGGTTAGAGGCTTTGTCATCGCCAAAAGCTTTGATCAGAACCGAGCGGATATAGGCGTCCGAATCCAGCCCGAAGTCACTGCTGCCGGCAAAGTCGACCATAAACGACTCCAGCACTTCAGTCACTTCTTCGCGTGGCACCGGCTTCATCGAAGCCATGACAATGCCCAGCCGCTGAACCTCTTTGGGCGACAAATACTTCATCACCTCCGCCGCTTCGTCTTCACCGAGGGCAAGCATCAAAATCGCGCTTTTAGTCAAGCCTTCAGTCATGGTTTATTTCTCCGCAGTCGCCCAGCTGGAAACCACATTCGCGACCATGCGTGGGTTTTCTTTGGCCACCTGCTTCACGGCCAGCAAGGTTTGATCCATACGGCCATCATCGCCCGTTAACGCAGGAGGATCGCCACTCAAGGTGACCAGTGCATCTTCACCTTCAGCTGCACTGCCTGCCGCGCCGGCAACGGCTTCACCGCCTGCTGCCGCGTTTTGTGCTGCAGTCAAAGCCAGTTGTTTTTTATCCGCGCCAGTCAGTTTGGTGGCCATCGGCTTGAGCAGCTTTTTATAAATCATCATCAACACCACCACGCCCGCCAGGAAGCGCAAGGCATCTTTACCATACTCAATCATGACAGGGTCCTTCCACAGCGGTGGCTCAACCAGTTTTTCCTGTGCTTCGGCCACAAACGGGGTATTCACCACAGAGATAGTATCGCCACGCTCTTTGTTGTAGCCCATGGCCTGCATTGCCAGGTCGCTTACCTGTTGTTTCTCGGCCGCCGTTAGTGCACGGTAAGTCGTTTTACCGGTACTATCGACCACAGGAATATGATTGACCACCACCGCCACATGCAGGCGCTTGATGCCGCCCTTGGCCTGCTGGATATAGCTCACAGTCTTGTCCAGCTCGTAGTTAGTAGTGGTATCTTTTTGTGTATTTTGTGGCGGGGTTGGGGCAGCAGCAGGTGCAGCATTTCCCCCTTGACCCTGCGCACCAGGGGCATTAATTGGAGCAGTCGCATCTGCAGGCGGCTGGTTGGACAAGGCGCCAGGCACCGCACCGTTGTTGGCGCCGGTGTTTTGCGCCTCATGGCTTTGCGCACTGCGAATCGCCATATCATCAGGCTTGGCATTTGGTTTATAGGATTCGTTGGCCTGTTCCGTCATTGAGAAGTCAATTTCGGCGCTGGTTTCGGCATGCACATTTTTCGCACCGACGATAGGCGTAATAATCGATTCAACACGGCGAGCAATGCTGCTTTGCATGTTCTCCACGTAGGCCATCTGTTCTGGATCCAGGCCACTTTGCTTGAGCTTGTTGGCGTTGTCAGACAGCAAATTGCCGTTTTGATCGACCACGGTGACGTGATCGGCAGACAAGTTAGGCACACTGCTTGCTACCAGATGCACAACAGCACCCACTTGTTGCGCGTCTAACCGACGGCCATTGTGCAGATTGAGCAGCACAGAAGCGGTTGGGTATTGTTGCTCGCGCACAAACACGCTGGGCTTGGGAATCGCCAGATGGATACGAGCAGCCTGCACAGCAGAGATAGACTGGATACTGCGCTCCAGCTCGCCCTCAAGGCCGCGTTGAAAGTTCACCTGCTCAACAAACTGCGACACGCCAAATTTCTGGTTTTCCAGCAGTTCAAAGCCGATGTTGCCGCCTTTGGGCAGACCTTGTGCCGCCAGTTTCAAACGTGCCTGATGAACCATGTCAGCAGGCACCAGAATGGCACCCCCACCATCGGCAAATTGATAAGGGATATTCAATTTATCCAACTCGGCGACGATGGCACCGCCATCCTTGTCAGCAAAGTTGGAGAACAACACCCGGTAATCCGGCTTCTGGCTCCACAGCCAGAACACCACCATCACCGCGACCACGGCAGCAATCCCGGCGACCAGCATTAACTTTTGTCCGAGCTGTCCAAACATGTTGGACGCTCCGCCAGACTCATTGCTTGTTGTTAATAAGGCAGCATCAGCAGCCATCTGAACCTCCAATATTACCTACTTGCAGTGACCTGCCTCCCGGCCTGTTGATTGCCGGTCATGCTGCCACCCCTTTTAAACTTCAATATCCTGTCAGGACACTTTCACATGGATCACATTATGCGCTGAGCCTGCCTATTCAAATCAGCAAATAAGACGGATTAATGTTGCCTATTTTGCAAAGCAGTCCAGCTGGTGCAATGTTACAGTGCTCACCATGAGATAAGAGGCAATGGCCTCCCCCCACAAACTAATGACTACAGGATGAAAGGAGACACCTATGAACGCAGGCGGTATTGATGCACAACGCATCTCCTCCATGCTGGCGCAATTGCGGGCGGCGGCTCAAAAACCAGAGGGGCTGGGCAACAGTACCATTGCCAATCCGGTCGCCAAGCCTCCTCAGGCAAGCCCGACGACGCAAGTGAGCTTTAGTGATGCACTGAAATCTTCCCTGGACCAGGTCAACAATATGCAATTGCAGGCTGATCAAATGGGCAAGGATTTTGCCATGGGAAATGACAACGTCAGCCTGTCTGATGTGATGATCTCCGGGCAAAAAGCGAATATCGCCTTTCAGGCCACAGTGCAGGTCCGCAACAAGCTGGTCACAGCGTACCAGGATATGATGAATATGCAAGTCTAGGGTTAAGTAGCCCGCTGGCGGCTGGGCCCGCCCATCGGTCCATTTTAACAGAGAGAAAAGAAGAATGCTGGGTAAACAATTGGCTGGCTTGATACAAGACACCGCCTCTCCCCCCCTGATGCGCCTCAATGGCACACCGATATTACGGCAGTCAGGCAGCACCGCCTGCCAAGAGTCACCTGACGCCATATTAGCCAGGAACTCCGCCAATGTTCAAGCCTGGTTTCACAAGGGGATGCTGTTCAAGCAGCAAAAAAATGTCCCGCAGGCCCTGCACTGCTTCAACCAGGCCCTGCATCTTGATCCTGAGCACGAACCCACGCTTATCGAATGCGGCAACTTGCTGTTTGAATTAGAGCAATTTGAGTTTTCGCTCGCCCATCATGAATTTGCCTTACAGTTAAACCCGGCTTGCGTTGCCGCCTTGCACAGCAAAAGCCTGATCCTGAGTCGGCTCGGCCGCTATGAAGAAGCCTTGCTCAGTGCAGACCAACTGGTCGGCTATGCACCCACGCTGGCACCGGCTTTATTATGCCGAGGCAGCATCTTACACATGCTTGGCCGCCATCATGAGGCCTTGGCCAGCTACCAGCAAATCCCGCTAGCCGATCAGCAGAGCGCGTTGTTTTACCTTAATCTGGCCAACCTGTATCTGGATATGCTGGACATTGACATGGCCAGCGACTGTTATCGTCAGGCGCTGACACTTGAACCACACAACCCAACCTTGCACTGGAATCTGGCGTTATTCCTGTTGCTCACAGGTGATTATGCGCAAGGCTGGGCCTTGTACGAGAGTGGCAAACATGCACCACATCTGCCCAGGGGACGCCGTGCGGTCTGTGTGCAACCGATGTGGACCGGCGAACAACCCCTGCAAGGCAAGCGTATCTTGCTTTACGCCGAACAGGGGCTGGGCGATACCATCCAGTTTATACGCTACGCCAAACTGGTCGCCACCTTGGGCGCACAGGTGATTATTGAAGTGCAAGCGAGCCTGATTCCCTTGTTGCGCTCGCTGGGGCCAGACTATTTACTGATTGCTGCGGGCAGCGCTTATCAGGACTATGATTACCATTGTTCGCTTATGAGCTTGCCATATATCTTCAAGACAGAACTCGGCAATCTGCCTCAGCGCACCCCTTACCTGTTTGCCGCACCTGACAAGGTAAGCCGTCTGCAGATGACAGATCAGAACAGATTACGGATAGGCCTGGTCTGGTCAGGATCCACCACGCATCAGAAAGATCGTTACCGCAGTATTCCGCTAGCGCAGTTAGCGCCGTTGCTGGTACTGGATGCGAGTTTTCATAGCCTGCAAAAAGAAGTCCGCGACACTGACCTGGTTGCGTTAAGCGGGCTGCCACAACTCACGCAGCACCAGGCCGAACTAGAGGATTTTAGCGATACAGCTGCGCTCATCGCACACATGGATCTGATTATTTCAGTGGATACTTCAGTCGCACATCTGGCTGGCGCCATGCACAAACCGGTATGGATATTGTTACCTGACCCACCAGATTTCCGCTGGCTGCTCGCACGCGAAGACAGTCCGTGGTACCCCTCGGCCAGACTGTTCAGAGCGCATGACCATGATTGGACAAGTGTCATTACAGACGTCAAACAGGCGCTGGCAGAAGTGATTGCAGAAAAAGCGTAGACGCGGGAACTCTCTGGCAAAACAAGATGCGGCAATGTTACTGCTACAAAGTCTCTATCTGAGACTGGCCAGTTTAATGGTCGGCCTGCCCTTGTTCCAGCTTGTATAACCAGGCCAGAATTTCAGCAATCGCCTGGTACAGCTGTGGGGGAATATGGGCATCGAGTTCGACCTGCATGAGCAGGTTGAGCATGGCTTGTGACTCATGCACATAGACTTCGTGTTCTTGCGCCAGGGCAATGATGCGTTGTGCGAGCAGACCATTGCCTTTGGCCACCACGCGTGGCGCCAAATCCCCGGCTTCGTAAGCCAGGGCCACGGCAGATTGGGTATAAGGCTTATCCTGCTGCATATTGCGGCCTGTGCTGCGCGATTTCTTCACGCACGATTTGCAAGGAATCCAGCTTCACTCCAGAAGCTTGCAGATTCATGGCCAGCATACTGCGGCCAGATTGCATTTCCTTGAGGCTAGCTGCATCCGTGGGCTGCACACGGACACTAAAGCGCCCGTTAGCCAGCGTGATTCTTACAGCCACCTCGCCCAGCCTTGGCAGCTGCAATTTCAAATTACTAAACAAACTGTTTAAAGTCGGGTCTTCGCTAGACTGCTGGGAATTTTTGCGCTCACTGACCTGCCACTCCATCATCTGGCCGGGCCAGACTTCACCATGCCAAATCACACGCTGTTGTTCCAGCACCTGTAACTGTTGCGACACCATCTCCGGCGGTACAAAGTGAGGTTTGTTTTGCGGCTCTTGCAGTAGCTGATGCCAGGGCCGGGTGCCCAGCGTCGCCTCTTTCAGGTGAGACTCATAGAACAAGCCCGAACTATCCAGCGCATGCTTGAGATCTTGAGCTAGCACTTGCGGCTTTTGCGGGCTGTTGCTGACCACGGTTTGTGCCTGCAAGACGGCAGATTGCGACTGAAACGGGCTGGCATCCAGCCAGCGCTGTAGGTTTCTGGCGGGAGAACTTAACTCGACCAGACTCGATTGCCCGGCCGCATTCTGTACCAGACTTTGCATAGTAGCGGGGTTGTCTGCATGTGGCGTCTCTGCCAGCAACCCAGCTGTCGACAGCCGAGTCGTGCCCGCCGCGGAAGACTGCACACCCCAGCGCACTTGCGGATAGCCCTCGGCGTCTTTGCTCTGGCCTTGTGCCAGCCCCATAAACTGCATGTTCAGTGTTTGCTGTTGCGACAAGTAAGCGGGTAATTGCATCTGCACCACCATGGGTGGCTGGTTGGGTAGCTGGATTTGCACTTTAAAAGCAGCCAGGTCGGCATTGCCTGCGCCTTTTTGAGCGGTGTCTTTTTGCAAAATCAGTCCGGTAAACTGCATGCCTGGACGCATGCGTTCCCATAAAGGAGCTTCGGCCTGGGTACCTTCCACCGGCATGATGGAAGTGACCGCACGCAAGTTCTCAGTTTCACTGGTAATGAAACGTTGTGAGAGGACTTGCGGGATAGGAATCATCTAAATCACATCCGGTGGGGTGCGTGCATGTAGCTGCGCATCAAAAATCATATCGGTAATACGATGCATGACGGGATACAGCAAATTACGGATCTCGCCATCATCGGCCAAAATTTTCTGCACCAACTCCTGTTTGCGCAAATGCTGTGCCTGTGTCAATTGCTCAGATTGTAAACGCAGGGTTTGTTCCAGCGCTTTGATTACTTCAATCTTCAGCATATACGACTGCTCAAGCTCAGTGACCTTTTCCCAAGCATTTTGCTGGGCAGCGAGCAGCATCTGCTCCATGATTTTGGCAGCAGACTCATAAGTATTAATGAGTGCCTTGGACATATCATGCCCCGGCCATGGTGAGATGTTGATAAGCCATGGCCGTTTCTGCAACCTGTTGCTGTGCAAGGCGGCTCATCCCGGATTTTTCCAAGACTTCCCAGGCCCCTTTCAACTCCATCAGCAGTTGCTGGACCTCGCTCACTTTAGCACTGTCTTGCCGCAAACTCGCTTGCATGAGGGTCCGTATCATGTACTCATATAACTGGTCGAGATTAAGTGCAACCTCTCCGCCTGCGCGTTTGTTTAAACTGGCACGCAAACCTGAATCAATGATGGCAATGGCCTTGGAAATGTACTCGCCTTTTTGCGTAATATCCTTTTTCTGGATCGCTTGCTGTGCCCGGATGCACGCCGTCACTGCACCTTCATAGAGCATAATCGTCAGCTTGAGCGGACTGGCATCTACGACACCTGTTTCCAAACCTACTTTGGCGTAGGCATTAATGGCAGATTGTTTCGATCCAAACATCATGATTCTCCTGATAATATTCCGCAATTAGCTATTTTTACTTATAGCAGCCAGTTGTTGTGTGAGTGAGTTGCTCTGGTTTTGCATACTGCTCAGTAAAGCATCCAGTTGTGCATATTGAGAGCGATAACTTGCCTCTAGACTTGGCAGCTTAGCGCTTAAGTCATCTGCCTGTTTATTTAATGACTTGATTGAGGATTGTAAGCCGTCTGTTCTGGTCGCCAAGGCGGCATCTGAACTTAGCCAGCCATCAACCAGGCTACTCAACTCGCCGGCCAAGCCACGACTAAAGGTGACCGTACCACGGTCCCCTGTGGCAGAACCTAAAATAGTCAATTTAAGTCCTGCACTGTTCTGACCAAATGCGCCGGTCAAGGTATTGCCACTACCAATGGCATTGGCGCCATCAATCTGCCCTGCAACATCTTGCGAACTGCTAGCCGCTTGAGAGACATTGACAGCATAGGTACCAGAAACCGTGGTATCACCACTACTAACAAAACTCACCAACGGATCCGTTGTGCTGGCTGAGGGTGAAAAGATTTTGGCAATATCTGAAGGACTATTGGCTACCGCTTTCTGGAACTTGGTATCATCCAGAGTCATGACCCCGCCATCGCCTACAGTGACCCCAATGTCACTCAAGGTACGGTAGGTCCCAGCCGTGGGTGAAACGCGGGACATCATTAACCCAAGTTTTACTGTCACGTCACGGGCTACCGAGTCGCCAAGCAGGGGGCCGTTAGAGGAAGAGCCGCCATCTACAAACTTAGTCAGGTCACGCAGACTGCTATTGAGCTTGTTGTAAGCATCTACAAAACTCTGTACCGAGCTCTTGATCGTACTATTGTCTGTGGCGATCGTCATTGAGTTAGTGGTGCTGGTAACCGCCTTCAGGTTTAAAGTCACGCCCTGAATCACATCAGTAATGGTGTTACTCGCCTTGCTGATGTTCAAACCGTCCACTGTCAGCTGCGCATTTTGTGCAGATTGAAGCTCGCTCAGGTTTTTGCCACTGCCACTCGAAGCGGTCGGGTCATACGCAAACGTTGACAAGCCACTGCCATCTGTATTATTACCGTCATTATCATTGACATCAATTTTGAGGCTGTTGGCTGCACCGGTATCTGTGGAAGTAATCACAAGTCGGTTACCTGTACCGTCGTTAACAATAGAGGCCGTAACAGAAGCGTTTTGTGCGTTAATCGCATCACGGATCCCGGACAAGGTATTGTTACTACTGTCAATATTCACCGTGATCGCATTTTTACTACTGTTTGTGGTAAAAGAAGCCGCGGTATTACCGTTGGCAGGTGTATAAGTGCCAAAGGAAATTTTTAGACTTCCAGTCCCAAAAGTAGTACTAGCATCACTGTAGGCAGACGTGGTGATACGTTGTGAAGTCGCCAGCTGGCTCACCGAAATACTATGGTTGCCATTGGTCGCGGTACCATCTGAAGTCGCGCTAATACTGTTTGAATCGGTCAACGTAACGGATTGCGCATTAAACTTGCCAGGACTGGACAGGCTATCCAAAGCCGTTTGGAAGGTACTCAACCCGCTTTTCAAAGTACCGTAAGCAGAAAGTTTGGAGTTGTAAGAAGAGACTTGAGTCTGAATCTGGGTAATCGGCTGCTGAGCCACACTCATCAAGCTACTGACAATAGAGTCAATGGGTAATCCTGATTGCCCTACTGAGCTTACTAACGATGCCATAATCTAGTCTCCAAATACACTCACAATTGATCACACTGTCTGACGAATGACTAGCCCTCTTAATTTATCCAGCGTCTTGCTAATGGCAAGTACCTCCTCGTTAGGGATTTGCCTGAGCACCTTCTGCGTTTCGGTGTCGACCACTTTCACGACAATACGGTCTGTGTCATCATCAATCGAAAACTGTATGGTTTGCAGCGCAGGCGCCACATAGTCATTCAGTTTTTGTACTGCTCCTGTCAAAGTCGCCTTATCCAGCACTTCGGCAGGCTTTTGCTCACCACTGGCTTCTGCATATTTCACCAGCTTCAAGCTATTCACTGCGGGCACCCCTGTTACTGTGCGGTTACCGCCAACACCATCCATAGATTGAGTCATGATGCTGCTCCTCTGCTTAGCCTAAAATCCACAGAGGGATTCCCCTGTGGATATCATTCAAATGTCTTGAGAATTAACCTCTGAGCAAGCTCATGACACTGTTAGGCAACTGGTTAGCCTGAGCCAACATCGCAGTCCCTGCCTGTTGCAGAATCTGGTTACGTGTCATATTCGCGGTTTCTGCCGCAAAGTCTGCATCCGTAATCCGGGATTTCGCTGCAGAAATATTTTCCACATTCACTTGCAGGCTGCTTACCACCGCTTCAAAACGATTCTGGTACGCACCCAAGCTCGCACGTGAAGTGTTCACTGAATCCAGTTGCGCATCAATCGCTGTAATCGCGTTAGTCGCAGCTGAGGCACTTTGAACGTTACCAGTCAACGAAGCCGCAGACACTGCACTCACTTGCAGAGTATCTGCAGAGCCAGAACCAATCTGGAAAGTATAGCCAGAACCACCAAACACATTCAAACCGTTAAACTGTGTAGAAGTACTCAGGCGGGTTAATTCTGATGATAGTTGCTGGAATTCTGTATCCAGGTTAGCACGGTCACCAGAACCATAAGTACCGTTTGATGCTTGTACTGCCAGTTCACGCATACGTTGCAAAGCATCGGTGGCTTTAGACAAACCACCTTCTGTCACTTGCAGGTAAGAAATCGCATCGTTAGAGTTACGGATCGCGACGTTACTGCCGCGAATTTGTGAGTCCATACGAGTGGCAATCGCCATGCCCGCTGCGTCATCTTTAGCGCTATTGATGCGCAAGCCAGAAGACAAGCGTTGAATCGATTGATTCAGGCCGGCCTGTGAGGCATTCAAATTACGCTGTGCATTCAGGGATGCAATGTTGGTATTAATTACAGAAGCCATGTTAAATCTCCTTTAGAGTCGTATATCCAATGAGTGTCAAATCGGCATGTCATATCAACGTTGATTCACTGTATTGACTACGTGTTTGCTATTCAGCGTTGTTATTACTGTTATCGGCCTCATCTCAAATTTCTTTAATGCTGGATTTGAAATTTCTGTTTGGCAGACCATGCACTTGAAACTATTTACGACTCCTCTCGGAAAAACTTTAATATCAAACCATTATGCAAATTCAAGCCGTGCAACATTGCTACCATGCCAGTATCAGCATGGTTATCGCGTCAGCACGACTTGGCCTATTGTTGTGAGAAAAACTTCGAGTAATTTTCTTCAGTCCTGCAGACTCCATGAAATCATTTTGTGCTCACTACACTCAAGTGACTTAGCGATACACCAACGTGCCTACTTTACCGGAGTCCAGCCAGCATAATTTGGTAAAACAACGGCGTTTTTACCTGCTTATCTTCAAAGACACGTAGACTCTTGCTGATGAATGAAGTACTTTTGAAAGAAATAACCTGTGACGGTATGCTTTTCATTTCCCCAAGCTTGAAACATTGAATTCTGCCTTGTAGATCATAAAACAAAGGAAAGAGAAAGGACGGCAACGCCTGTCAGACGTCACAAGGATACATCAACAGATAAGCATGTCATGCGCATTTGGGACACGCCAGCGTATGTGTTTCATGCTTTTAGTTTATACGGCTACCCAGGCTGGGGAGCGAGACGCGGGATTAGAATGTTTGCGACTAAAAAGAAAAGCGAGCACCTGTTTTGACAAATGCTCGCCCTGGTTCGATCGACCGGAGAATACTTAACCTCTGAGCAAGCTCATGACACTGTTAGGCAACTGGTTAGCCTGAGCCAACATCGCAGTCCCTGCCTGTTGCAGAATCTGGTTACGTGTCATATTCGCGGTTTCTGCCGCAAAGTCTGCATCCGTAATCCGGGATTTCGCTGCAGAAATATTTTCCACATTCACTTGCAGGCTGCTTACCACCGCTTCAAAACGATTCTGGTACGCACCCAAGCTCGCACGTGAAGTGTTCACTGAATCCAGTTGCGCATCAATCGCTGTAATCGCGTTAGTCGCAGCTGAGGCACTTTGAACGTTACCAGTCAACGAAGCCGCAGACACTGCACTCACTTGCAGAGTATCTGCAGAGCCAGAACCAATCTGGAAAGTATAGCCAGAACCACCAAACACATTCAAACCGTTAAACTGTGTAGAAGTACTCAGGCGGGTTAATTCTGATGATAGTTGCTGGAATTCTGTATCCAGGTTAGCACGGTCACCAGAACCATAAGTACCGTTTGATGCTTGTACTGCCAGTTCACGCATACGTTGCAAAGCATCGGTGGCTTTAGACAAACCACCTTCTGTCACTTGCAGGTAAGAAATCGCATCGTTAGAGTTACGGATCGCGACGTTACTGCCGCGAATTTGTGAGTCCATACGAGTGGCAATCGCCATGCCCGCTGCGTCATCTTTAGCGCTATTGATGCGCAAGCCAGAAGACAAGCGTTGAATCGACTGATTCAAGCCGGCCTGTGAGGCATTCAAATTACGCTGTGCATTCAGAGATGCAATGTTGGTATTAATTACAGAAGCCATGTTTAGTCTCCTTCAGAGTCCTATTATGTAGTTAGTGTCAAAGCGGCATGTCATATCAACGTTGATTCACTGTTTAACTACGTGTTTGCTATTCAGCGTTGTTATTACTTTTATCGACTTCACCAGAAATTTCTTTAATGCTGAACTTTAAATTTCGGCTTGGTAGATCATGCACTTGACACTATTTACGACCCTACTCAGAAAAACTTTAAACGAGGCGATACGTGTACTTGCCTCATTACACTCTGAAAAATTGGTGTACCAACTCAATCCCTTGGTCGACAGCCGTGACTGAGAGGTGAGGGCCCATAGGTAAACTCAGTACTTGATTGGCATAGCGCTCGGCACAAGGAGAATGACCTGCTCGCCAACCGAGCACCTGATAGGACTGTTGGAAATATAGCGGGACGGGATAATGAATCAGGGTTTACACCCCATGCTTTGCAACCATGTTTGCAAAGCATTAAGAAGCACTGGGCCAGGCGTGTATTTCACTCATCCAGCGCGGCCAGTTTGACTGAAAGCAAGGCGGCTTGCAATGGATCCAGACGGCTATTCACGCCCGGTTCCAGATTATAATGTTTGACGACCGAGCCATCATTGCCAAGTATGCGTATACGCGGGGCGGGACGCTCATGCCGGATGGTGACTGCACCACCATCGCCCCAAGCCCCCAAATGCTTGCCTGAGTAAAGCCCTATGCGCGCCAATCCGTCGCCCCCTGACGGCGCTTGTGTAGCATCCAATAACACCAGCTAGCCATGCTGTTTAGCCAATTCACAAACGGCGTCCATCTCCGCCGGGTTACCATATAAATTGATTTTGGTTTTAGCTGTGATTTTTGCCTGAATGGCGGCAACATCAATATTGAACTGCCCGTCGGCAGGCTGAATAGGGACCACAGTTGCGCCGACCGCACTCCTAGTCAGGTCTCAACAAAATATAAGTATGAGAGGGGACGATCACTTCATCCCCTTCCCTCATCTCCAAGACGCACAAGGCCAAGGTCAGTGCATCGAGGACATTGCCGACGCCGACACAATGCGGTGGCCCGGTATACGCGGCAAACTGGGCTTCCAAGGCCTCCACGTCTGAGCCCCAATATACAGGCCAGAACGGGTAGCCTTTAACAGGGGTCGCACACGTCACCGCAAAGATTGCAGCATGCTGCTTAACTATATCGCATCTGGCAATCGCATCTGGAAACTTTAAAAGTTGAAAAAACAAAACCAGTTTTACCGGCCTATCTTAAGTGATGGAGGTCTGATGCGTACATGGGTTAACCAAGAATGAGGAAGTCGCGAGCCTTTGCCTAGACAAAAGCCCACGACCTGTAACAAGTACAACAAGAAAACTGCTGAAAGACTACCCTTTAATCAGCGACATGACGCTGTTCGGCAACTGGTTGGCCTGGGCCAGCATCGCCGTGCCTGCTTGTTGCAGAATCTGGTTACGGGTCATCTTCGCTGTTTCTGCCGCGAAGTCCGCATCCATAATCCTGGATTTCGCTGCTGACACATTTTCGGTATTGACTTGCAAGCTGCTGATGACGGCTTGAAAACGGTTTTGGTACGCACCCAAGCTCGCACGGGATGTGTTCACTGCATCCAGTTGCGCATCAATCGCGGTAATCGCTGCCGTCGCACCCGCTGCAGTTGAAACGTTACCGCTCAAGGTCGCTGCTGTGACTGCACTTACTTGCAAGGTATCTGCAGAACCAGAACCAATCTGGAAAGTATAGCCAGAACCACCAAATACGTTCAAACCGTTAAACTGAGTAGAAGTACTCAAGCGGGCTAATTCCTGCGTCAACTGCTGGAATTCTGTATCCAAGTTGGCCCGGTCGCCAGAGCCGTAGCTACCGTTGGCTGCCTGAACCGCCAGTTCCCGCATCCGTTGTAGGGCATCAGTGGCTTTAGACAATCCACCTTCCGTTACTTGCAGGTAGGAAATCGCATCGTTCGAGTTGCGGATCGCTACATCGTTACCACGGATCTGGGAATCCATACGCGTTGCAATCGCCAAGCCTGCAGCGTCGTCTTTAGCACTATTTACGCGCAAGCCTGAAGACAAGCGTTCAATAGATTGATTCAGACCGGCTTGAGATGCATTTAAATTGCGCTGGGCATTTAATGATGAAATATTGGTATTAATGACTGCAGCCATGTTAAGTCTCCTTAATGTACAAAAATATAGAGCTTCATGCTAAGTCTTAATGTCACACTCAAGCTCTTCAATCTGTATTAAATTAATCTGATTTCGCATGTTCTTACTAAAGTTCAGCAAACGCTGACCGTAATAGTAAGAACGTTGCGTCAAGTTTAGAATCACTTTATCGCAGCCCCTACCAATTGATTTCAGCAAATAGAAAGCGGTTTTGCCGCCATTTCTACAAATACGTCTGTCTACTGATTAAGAGACAAAAAGGTTCCCGGCCCGCTACACCGCCTTAAGAAGGCACAGTTTGCTTACATGCATGCAAATTAACCCATAAATACACGTATATTCGCCTTAATAAAGCGCGTTTGAGTCCGATATAAATACAGAGAATACGCTCAATGAATGCGAAGGAGGATTTTCATGCAATCGTTTCTGGATTTGAATCAACTGACCAAAGGAATGCATCACTTTCAAGATGCAAAACCTTTCCGCCATGCCGTCATCGATCACTTCCTGAATCCTGAATTGGTGACAAGGATTGCATGTGAATTTCCCGAGTATGATTATGCTCGCTGGTTTCACTACCAAAACGAGATTGAAGACAAAAAAGCATTGAATGACTGGAATGCCTTTCCACCCCTAACCTATGCCCTATTCCAGGCACTTAACTCCGCACCCATGATAAACAAACTGTCAGAAATCGTTGGCACCCAGTTATATGCAGACAACGGTTTGCACGGTGGTGGCTGGCATATTCACGGCACTGGCGGTAATTTGAACCCACACTTGGATTATTCCATTCATCCAAAATTGGGTTTGCAGCGCAAAATCAATATCATTATTTATGTCTCAGAACAACTCAAGCCATATCATGGTGGGCATTTGGGGTTATGGAGTCACGACGCAGAGCAAGACCAGCCTGGCGAACTGATGAAAGAAATTTGCCCAAAATTTAACCGCGCCGTGATTTTTGATACGACTCAGAACTCTTGGCACGGCATGAGCCGCCCACTAACCCAGCCTTATGGGATCTATCGTAAGAGCCTGGCGGTGTACTATTTATGCGAGCCACCTATAGACGCAGACCCAAGGGGACGCGCTTTATTTGCGCCACGCGAAGAACAAAGGGATAACGCGGAGATTGCCGAATTAATCAAGATGCGTGCGGGAGTCAATACGTCTAGGTATGTATACAAAAAGAATACACAGCCAGTTCCTGCCGTGATGGATACGGTGCGGATTGAATCGCTTTGAGTGACCCATCATCGCGAACAATCAAATGCGCATTAAACAAAAACTGCGGGGCATGACACAACACACACATTGCCCTATGATTAAGTTTGGCTTGACAGCCAGCCTGCGATAAGAAAAGATTTGTCACTTTTAACTTCTGGTTGTGAGCACACATGAAAGCGGTAATTTTGGCAGGGGGTTTCGGTACCAGGATCAGCGAAGAATCACACCTGAAACCCAAACCGATGATAGAGGTCGGCGGTAAACCGATTTTATGGCACATCATGAAACATTATTCTTTTTATGGGATTAATGAATTCATTATTTGCCTGGGTTACCGCGGCTATTTCATCAAAGAGTATTTTGCCAACTATTTTTTGCATATGTCGGATGTCACGTTTGATATTCAAAAGAACGAAATTCAGGTGCATGACAACAAATCTGAACCATGGCGTGTCACCCTGATCGACACTGGCATGCATACCAATACGGGTGGACGTCTGAAGCGGGTCAAGCAATTTATTGGCGATGAAGACTTCTGCTTCACTTATGGCGATGGCCTGAGTGATATCAACATACAGCAATTGGTGGCCTTTCATCAACAAAGCGGCAAATTGGCGACCATGACCGCCGTCCAACCTCCGGGCAGATTCGGAGCGGTTGCCATTGATGACCAACAGATTGTCAGACGATTTCAAGAAAAGCCTGAAGGAGATGGTGGCTGGATTAATGGCGGCTTTTTTGTGTTATCGCCTGCGGTGCTTGATTATGTTGAAAGCGACGAAACCGCTTGGGAAAGAGAGCCTCTGGAGAAACTCTCGAGCCAGGAGCAATTGCAAGCATGGCTGCACCATGGTTTTTGGCAGCCGATGGATACCATGCGCGATAAAGCATACCTTGAACAATTGTGCTTAGATAACCGCGCCCCCTGGAAAGCCTGGGAACAATCAGCATGACCCCTGAGTTTTGGCAAGGCAAGCGCGTTTTTATCACCGGCCACACCGGATTCAAGGGCGCATGGCTAACGACCTGGCTGCATACCTTAGGCGCACAGGTCACCGGATACGCCCTGCCTCCGCCTACGCAACCCAGCTTGTTTGCGTTAACTAAGCTACAGCAAGATATCACCCATATTGAAGGAGATATTCGCGACCTCTCTGCGCTCACCTTGGCTATTCAGAACAGCCAGCCTGACATCGTTTTTCACCTGGCCGCCCAAAGCCTGGTTCGGCCTTCTTACCAAGCGCCGGTCGACACTTATGCAACCAATGTCATGGGTACCGTGCATATCCTCGAAGCCATACGCCAAACGCCGACCATTCAAGTGGCGGTGATGGTCACCAGTGATAAATGCTATGAAAATAAAGAGCAAATCTGGGGCTATCGTGAGCAAGACAGTATGGGAGGCAATGATCCTTACAGCAATAGCAAGGGCTGCGCAGAACTGGTCACACATGCCTACCGCACGTCTTTTATGGATCATGAGCATGCCACGGCAATTGCTTCTGCCAGAGCTGGCAATGTCATTGGCGGCGGCGACTGGGCACAGGATCGACTGATTCCTGATATTATTCAATCTCTAATGAAACAAAGCCGCGTGACATTACGCTTTCCGAATGCCATTCGCCCTTGGCAGCATGTATTGGAACCGCTTTCGGGCTATTTGCTACTGGCGGAACGTTTATTCAGCGCCGGCAAACAATATGCAGAAGGCTGGAATTTTGGCCCGGGCGAAGAAGATGCTTTAACAGTAGAATGGATCACCCATGCATTGTTTAAAGCATGGGGAGCGCCCCTGGACTTTATGATTGAAAACTCACATCTGCATGAAGCTGGCTTACTTAAGCTGGATTGCACAAAAGCGCGGTCGCGTTTGAACTGGCAGCCTCAATGGACGGCAACTACGGCCATTCAGCAAGTCAGTGATTGGTACAAAGCGTATATTGCGGGCCAGGATATGCTGGCATTCACTCGCCAACAGATTCTACAATATCAACAAACGCTGGTAGCAAACCAGCAGCTCCATTTTCGAGCCCCTCATTAGGAACAAGGTTTGAGTACGCAACAAGAAATACGACAACAGATTGCAACGCTGGTAGAGGCGTATGCTCAAATTCAATATACCAAGCAGCCTTTTGTTGGCGGCGAATCCGTCATTCCGCCCTCTGGAAAAGTGTTGGATGCAGACGAATTAAAATTCATGGTAGAAGCTTCGCTCGATGGCTGGCTGACCACTGGACGTTTTAATGCTGCATTTGAACAACGCCTTGCCGAATATCTGGGCGTCAAATTTGCATTGACGACCAACTCTGGTTCCTCTGCCAATCTACTGGCTTTTTCGGCACTCACGTCATCCCGGCTGGGCGAGCGTGCGATTCAACCCGGCGATGAGGTAATCGGCGTGGCGGCAGGGTTTCCAACTACAGTGAACCCCATTCTGCAATATGGCGCAGTCCCTGTGTTTGTCGATATTGATTTAGCGACCCACAACATAGATGTCACTCAGCTGGAAGCAGCGATCAGCCCTAAAACAAAGGCCATCATGTTGGCACACTCACTGGGCAACCCATTTAACTTGAAAGTCGTACTGGAAATCTGCAAAAAATATCAGCTGTGGCTGATTGAGGATAACTGCGATGCGCTAGGTTCGCGCTACCAAGGGCAATTAACAGGCACGTTTGGGGATATAGGCACGCTCAGTTTTTATCCGGCGCATCATATCACCATGGGAGAAGGTGGTGCAGTATTTACTAATCATCCTGAGCTCAAGAAAATCATCGAAAGTTTTCGTGACTGGGGGCGCGACTGTTATTGTGCTCCAGGTAAAGACAATACTTGCCAAAAGCGCTTTTGCTGGAAACTGGGCCAACTCCCTGAAGGATATGACCACAAGTACACTTATTCCCACTTAGGTTACAACCTGAAAATTACCGATATACAGGCGGCGTGTGGCTTAGCCCAACTGGATAAACTAGATGGGTTTATACAAGCCAGAAAAGCGAATTTTGCGTACTTATCTGAGCGCCTGTCCTCTTGTGCCGAATTTCTCACCTTACCAGAGGCCACTGCCGACAGTGACCCTTCCTGGTTCGGCTTTCTGCTTACACTCAAGCCTGAAGCTGGTATCCGTCGTGTAGACATGCTGAACTATCTGGACCAGCATAAAATAGGGACGCGCCTGCTTTTTGCCGGTAACCTGACGCGGCAACCATACATGGCAGGTCGCCAGTACCGCATCAGCGGCGATTTGCACATCACTGACCTGGTCATGAACCAGAGCTTCTGGATAGGCGTCTACCCTGGGCTGACCGGACAGATGCTGGATTATGCCTGTACGCAAATCGAAACCTATTTGGGATTGCATTTTGATTAACTGTCAGAGTCAGATAAATGGCCAGATGCAAAATGACCGGATGAAGCAGCGCTTAGACATTTAGGCGATTTTTCGATATATTCGGACGCAACACTTTATCCCGCACGCGAGCAACCAAGGATTAACAGCATGATTTCCCATATTCCCACCCGGTTAGTGATTCTGGAAATGGCCAATAACCATATGGGCGATGTAAACCATGGCATTGCATTGATCCAAGCGTTTGCCCGGGTTTGTAAGCCCTTTCCATTCAAATTTGCTTTCAAACTGCAATATCGTGATCTGGATACCTTTATCCACCCACAAATGCAAGGTCGCGATGACATCAAATATATTAAGCGCTTCTCAGAAACGCGTTTGACTCGACAAGATTTCGACCGCCTGATCGAAGAAATCCGTGCCAATGGCTTTCTGGCGATGTCTACCCCCTTTGATGAAACTTCAGTTGACCTGATCGAAGCACAACAACTGGATATCATAAAAATCGCTAGCTGTTCCTTTACTGACTGGCCACTAATAGAGCGCATTGCACAGACAAACCAACCCATCATCGCCTCCACGGCAGGTGCGAGCTTGGATCAGATAGACCGCGTGGTCAGCTTTTTAACGCATCGCAAAAAGCAATTCGCAATCATGCATTGTGTGGGAGAGTATCCCACCCCAGACTCTCATATGCATTTGTCGCAAGTGGACGTGCTCAAAGAGCGGCTCAGAACGCGCTATCCCGAAATCAACATCGGTTTTTCTACCCATGAATCTCCAGAGAATCTCGATATTGTCAAAATGGCGGTGGCCAAAGGCGTGGGTATTTTTGAAAAACATGTAGGCCTCGCCACTGACAAATATAGCCTAAACGCCTACTCTGCCGCCCCAGAACAACTGGAGGCCTGGTTGCAGGCCATGCAATATGCCATCACCGTATGTGGGGAAAGCCAGCAAAAGCGTCCCATCAATGCACAAGAAGCCGCCAGCTTGCGTAGCCTGCAACGCGGTGTATTTGCCAAACGCGACATCCCTGCAGGACAAGTGCTCAGCAACGCCGATATCTACTTTGCTTTTCCACCAGAAGAGGGCCAGTTGACTGCCAATGATTGGTCAAAATATGCGCGCTTTAGCACCAGCTCCGCTATCGCCAAAGATGCAGCCATCACACCCAAAAACACAGAGGCAAGCGATACGCGCCAAACCATACTCGACATCATCAAAAACGTGAATGAATTCCTGAAGCAAAGCAAGGTCGTCGTGCCAGGGAGTGCAGATCTGGAAATTTCACACCACTATGGCTTAGAGCAATTTAGTAAAACCGGCCTGACACTGATTAATGTCATCAACCGCGACTACTGCAAAAAGTTACTGGTCACGTTGCCTGGACAGAGCCACCCTGAACAATACCACCAGCACAAAGAAGAAACCTTTCATGTCTTGTATGGTGAGGTCAAACTTACCCTCAATAATATATGCCATTTACTCACCCCAGGTGACGTTGTCACGATTGAACCTGGAACACGCCATGCTTGGACCAGTGACACCGGCGCTGTCATAGAAGAAATATCGACCACACATATCGTCAATGACTCCTACTATACCGACCCCCAAATCATGGCGAACAAAACTCGAAAAACGGCGCTCACCTACTGGCTGGATAAGTAACGCCACCCTCCTAAGAAAGAATAGTCATGCCTAGCCAGATTCGCGTTGCCGATTTTATCGCTCACTTTATCGCCGACTGCGGTGTAAACCATGTATTCATGTTACCCGGCGGAGGGGCCATGCATCTCAATGACGGCCTGGCGCAATGCTCGCGTTTAACTGCAGTGGCCTGCTTGCATGAACAGGCCGCAGCAATTGCCGCCGAAGCATACGCCCGCATTAATGAAAATATCGGCGTCGCGATGGTCACCACTGGCCCAGGAGCAACCAATGCCATCACGGCAGTCACTGGGGCATGGATAGAATCGGTGCCTATGATGGTGATTTCCGGCCAGGTAAAACGCGCCGACATGCTGCGCGGTGCACCGTTACGGCAAAAAGGTGTGCAAGAAGTCGACATTATTAGCATGGTCAAAAGCGTGACCAAATATGCGGTCACAGTTGAAAACCCAGCTGAAATCAAGCAAATCATGCAAGAAGCCTATTACCGTGCCCGCGAAGGCCGCGCTGGCCCGGTATGGATTGATGTGCCGCTGGATGTACAAGCGAGCCCGATTCAGCCTGAAACTTTGGCAGCATTTACGCCACCAGCCCTCCAAGCAAATCTGGACCTCAGCACGCAGATTTCCCAATTGAAGGCACTATTGCAACAAGCGCAACGCCCAGTATTAATGGCAGGTCACGGCATCCGGCTGGCTGGTGCTGCAAAACTGTTCCAGCAAGTGGTCGAACAACTGGGCATCCCTGTGGTGGCCACCTGGAACGCCATGGATTTGTTGCCGTATGAGCACGATTTATTTATCGGGCGTCCTGGTGTGGTCGCGCTACGTGCCCCCAACTTTGCCGTACAAAACTGCGACCTACTCATCAGCATAGGCAGTCGACTGGATAATATTATTACCGCCTATAACCCACGAGGCTTTGCACGAGCCGCAAGCAAAGTAGTGGTAGATGTCGATGCCAACGAAATTGAAAAGCTGGACATGGATGTAGCGTTGCCCATCGTCGCCGATGCTCACACCTTTTTGCAGCAACTGGCCACAAGTGGATTACATACACTGGATTGCCATGACTGGCGCCAGCACTGCTTATCATGGAAACAACGCTACCCAGTCAACGATGGTGCTGGTTTTGGCACACCGACACAAATTAGCCACTACCATTTTGTTGATACGCTCTCAGACGTCGCCAAGCCCGACACCCTGATTAGCACGGGGAGCTCTGGACTAGCCGTTGAAGCGTTTTACACCGTGTTCCGTAACAAGCCAGGTCAACGGATATTCTTAACCTCTGGCCTAGGCTCCATGGGCTATGGCCTGCCTGCGGCCATCGGCGCCTGTTTCGCCAATGGCTTAAAAACCATGCTAGCCATCGAAAGCGACGGTAGCTTACAACTTAATCTTCAAGAGTTAGCGACCGTGCGTGCGTTCAATCTGCCCATGTGCATCCTAATTATGAATAACGGCGGTTACTGCTCTATTCGCAACACACAGCGCAATTACTTTAACGAGCGCTACATAGGCACAGGACCAGAAGCTGGCTTGTGGCTACCAGACCTGGCAAAAATTGCCGAAACCTATGAATTACCGTTTATGAGAATTGAAGACCCGTCCACGTTACAAGTGCAATTACAAAAAGCGCTCGCTTTGGCTACCCCTTGCCTTGTGGATATCCGCCTGATCGAAAACGAAACGCTGGCGCCTAAAGCCAGCGCCATGCCACAACCAGATGGCAGCATTATTTCCATGCCGCTGGAAGATATGTCACCATTGTTGCCACTAGAAACGCTTAAAAAGGAAATGTATATTCCATTAAGCGACAGCTCTATCAAAACAACACGAAACTAAAGCATAATTCGCGGCTTATAGTGGAACTGATTTTTATGTGATCAAGAATTTAAATGCACGCCCAAGCAAAAGCTCTTTAGCCTTAAATGAAAGCTAAATTGCAAATCTGAAGCCAAAGATGCAATAGAAGACACTATTAGCCCAACCCATCGGAGTGGTTTTAATCAAGACTTTCTGAACCTGTCAGCCATTAAAGCATTATTGAGATAAGCCATTATGAAAGTTAAGTTTGCATGAAACAAACATCCCCTCTGGTCAGTATTATTATTTATAACTATAACTATGGCAGATATTTACGAGCATGCTTTGATAGTGTTTTAAATCAAACTTACCAAAATATTGAAATATTGTTTTCTGATAATGACTCTAAAGATGACTCATGGGCGATTGCCTGTGAATATAGCCGTTTATATCCGAACAAATTCTTTATCGCTAAAAATCGCCAAAATTTCGGACAAACAGCAAATTTTAAAAACTGTTTTACAAATATCCGCGGCAAGTATTTTTTAGTCCTAGGCTCGGACGACATTCTCAAACCCGAGTATATTTTAAAAGCTACAACCTTAATGGAGGCTCATCCTGATGTTGGCTTGGCACTGGTACACCGAGCCATTTTAGATGAGGAAAACCAAGTACATGAGGATGCCCCATTTTATAATCAAACCTGTAAAATTCCTGCCCCTAAACAAGCAGCGGTTTACATGATGGCAACAGTCAATCCTAGTATTACGCAGGCCTTTTATCGGACTCAATCGGCGTTAAGCGTGATTCATCTTGGCGGAAGTGGTAGTAGATTTCATGGGGCTAGAATTCTAGACTTTGATATTGCATGCCAACAGGCGGTTATTTATATCAATAAAGCCCTGCTTTTTCATCGGGTGCATGGTGGTAATGATGCATCGCAAGCCACCCATCATTTAATGGATGTGCTAGGTGCATATGTAATGAATTTTGATTTTCAGGAAAAAGCGGATGCCCTTAATTTACCTGAGATTTCTGACAGACTCGACGCATCTATTGAAAAAAACGCCAATCTCTCGCTAAGGTATTCGGTAAACGCATTAAAAATGCGAAATCTGACTCTCGCTGAACGATACTTTCATTTGGCTTTTGCATTGCACCCCACAGTAAAACAAACTCCGCTTTATCAAGAATTATCGGCACTTTTTAATGCCAGCACAGATCAGGCGGCACGCATTGAAAAAATAATCTTAGCCCATACACATCATACGAAACGCACTGCTTCCTACGCTCCTCCCGAAGGTAGCCTGACACTTGCAATTGAATGTGTGCCAATCATTAGCCAATGATTAGTTCCGGCTGGTATTTTTGGTATTCGGTTTCAATCGGAATATGAAAAATTTCGATATACTCACTCCAAAAATCTGTGACTTTTGCGTATTCATAGGCAAGCACAAAATGATTTTTTGCGTTTTTTTCTTGATTAAGTTTGGTATAACAGACACCCGCATAATAATGGGCAATTGCATGATCAGGCTTCACATTAATGACGTTCAAGAAACTCTCAAGTGCTACCTCATAGTGCCCCAACTTTAGATTTGCGTTGTGTACAAAATTGAGCTCAATATTCATGAGATAACACATGTATTGCACATATTCTGGTGTGCAGTGCTCGGTTTCAACGACTGCGCGTTTATAGTTTGCTTTCAGCGGACTGACTTTAAAATAGTCATTCGCTTCACAAGTTGCATACATTTCACTCCCTGGAATCGGAGTCGCGACAAACACCCTAAACCAATCTGCATTGATAGTCTTTAAGAACTCCCTACTATCGTCGATATCTTGTTTGGTTTCGCCTGGCATCCCAAGAATGACATTACAATCCGTAAAAATACCTGCCTCTCGACAGTTCTTTACCGCTTTTGGAATCAAATCTAAACGTAGTGGTTTTTTCATCAACTCTTTTAACACACGCTCGCTGCCAGACTCAATTGGCAACACTAAGGCATCTACTCCAGAATGTTTTAATAGTTTTAAAAACTCAATATCTAGGGCATAAATTGCCAAGGCATTTTGAAAAAACATGCCTAATCCTAGCTTGCCTAATCCATCCACAATCTTATAAGGTCGATCTTTGCCGGCCATAAAGTGGTCATCTTGAATGACCACACCATCAATACCATACCGCTCAATCATTTTTTTTGAATCTTCGAGTACTCGCTCTATGCTGTGATAGCGCATATCACGACCATGTGCAGCGTGCGAAGCACAAAAAGTGCATTTAAACGGACAACCGCGAGAAGTCATGATAGGCATGCTGTAGCGATAAGATTGTTTTTCAACTGTACCATTTGGCGTTTCAATCATTACACCATCAGCAAAATCACCATTACTCATTTTTGCTTTGTATTTTTCACTCACTGAGTATCTGGAAGAGGTTGGGTTGAGCTTGTAGCCCTCTAAATCCAAAATATCGTAATCTAGCATCGGGATTTCATCGAGATCCTCAATAAAATCATGTGTGAGGTTTATTGATGCATCTCCCAGTTTTTCTCTGGTTGCCCAAGAAACACTTTGGCGTAAAAAAGCTTGTTTATCTTTTGCCTGCATAAGTCCAAGCAAGCCCTTTTCACCTTCGCCGTAACACACAGCATCCACATATATGCTATCGTTCAAAATATCGCGATACATCGCCGTTGGAAAGTTACCTCCTACCAAAATCATCGTGTCCGGGAAAATTTCTCGTGCCACTTGTGATAAATCAAGAATACTGTTGTATGCAGGCGTAAATAAAGCTGAAATTCCCACATAATCAGGCTTGATATTTAACGCAGAAATTTTGTTTTTAAAATATTCAATAAAGTTGGCATAATCAAAAGCAGCCTCTTGATTTAAAGTGACATTAAAGTCAATCGCTTGAACATCTACTGTTAAAAATTGCTTGATGTAAGCTGATAACGAAACGACTCCCAGTGGAATATCCGTAATTAACGAGCCAAACAGTTTTTGACCATGATTTTTCTGAATGGTACTGATGTTACTTGGCGGATTTACAAAATCCTCAAAAGTAATATTAGGTGGGATTAAAAAAAGAAGTGTTTGCGTTCCTGCCTCTTGTGACTGAAGCTGTTGCCTCTGTTTTTTAGGTATTTTGGAACCTTTTGAGTAAATGTGAATAGCTTGCAAAGTATTCTCCCTCTTTACTTAACCGCCAAAAGCATGCGCAGTATTCAATATTATCGTATCAGTGGGTGTCCAGGCATCGAGCTTTAACGTACAACGCGCCAATGCAATATTCGGGACATACCAATTGCGATTAATATTCCCAACACCATGCCTGCTATCACCTAGCACTTCAATTTTTTTATGAGGTGCGAGTAGTTTTTGTACTGTTTCCGCAAGCGCCAAAATGGAAATAGCTTGGTCAGAGCCTACGTTGTAAATTTTATTATTTTGCCCATCCACCAACAACGCCAACAGCCAATGCACTAAATCGCCTAAATATAAAAATGAACGCATCGGGCTACCATCACCTTTAACGGTAATTTTTTCTGCGCGTAGCGCATCGTAAATAAAGTTACCAATCGCATAATGAATATTAAGCGGTAAATCTGGCCCCGCAAACGAAAAACAGCGGGCAATGGTCGCTTCAAATCCAAATTTATCTGCGTAATAGCTACATAAAAACTCAGCCGCAAGTTTACCTTGTGCTAAGCCATTGACGGCATCAAGTGTATTTGGTGCCCCCTCATAGCTTTCGGACACCCAACCTTCAGGATAATTACCATAAGCGACACCAGAACTGGTAAATAATATTTTTTTTACACCCGATTGCGCTGCGAGTTGCAACACACGCTCCGTACCTTTAGTGAGCATGCGAAATTTTGCAAGCGAATCTTCCCCTGCAAAAGTCTCATGTGCAGAAGTCGTCGCCATATGAAGCACATGGGTAAACTGGCTGGCTGGGAAGATGAAATTTGTAACGTCACCTTGTAATGCGTAAATGCGTTCTGAACCCACTTCCCCCAACATTTCTGCTAAGAATAGTTGAGGATTTCTAGTAAGTACAGTAGCTTGGATATCGGTATTCAAGCGTTGATTTGCATCTACAAGTGCTGTAATAAACCAACGCCCAAATAGACCAGACCCTCCAGTAATAAATAAATGTGCCTTGTTTAATTTTTTCCAATACGCATCACTCTCTTCATGATGCGTTAAATAAGGTGTTAATCGCATCACATGTAAACCCGATACATTTCATGTTGTGGAATAATGTTATGCGGACAGCCATCATGCCATTGCCAATGACCATTTTGGTTGGATTGCGCAAACTGATATGCTTGTGTGGCTTGCAAGGTGTCTAGCAGCGAACAGCGATATAACATTGAAATAAAATGCCCGCGAACATCACGGTTTTTTGCCATCACCTCTTTCACACATAACGGCTCTAATTCTGCTTGCACACTGACAGCAAGTTCAGCTCGCGCCACTTTTTGAATACGCGTTGCAGCTAGCTCTTTAAAACGAATCACTCCTCCCGGCACATGCCAGCCTGGGCCATAAAACTCGTCTTCTCGCCAGGTGAGCAGGGTTTGGCCTTGTGCATTTTGTATCAGCAGATCGACATTAACCATCGGTGTTAGCTGGCTCACAAATAGAAAAACGGGCTTGGTCAAGCCTTCGCGTGCATTACCAATCGCAGATAAAATCGCTGAAAAATGTGGGGTTAAATCCGGCAACATGCCCTCTCCTGCTTTGTTTGCTCTGCTTTGTTTACGCTAAACAGCTTGCAATCCATCATCACGCAAAATGACCACTTGCTGCACATGGGGATATTGGTTGCAAATAATGCGTGCCACTTCATCGGAGTAGCTGGCGGCCATGACAATCATAGCTTTGACCGGCTGAACCGACAGTTGCGCTGGCGCGACAATTGGCACATGACTGGCGGGAGTAAACTTGTCTTGTTTAAACGGTGCAGAGTCCACCACATAGGCGATACGCCCACCAATGCCAGCCAACGCAATCACCGCTAATGCTTGATGCCCGGCACCCCATACCGCGACCTCTCCTACTGAAAACTGATCGAGAAAACCATGCAAAGCCAGCGAAATTTTCTGACGAAAATCGGAAAAAAAAGATAAATCAATTATCTCACGCTTGCGCACGACGGCGGACAAAATATAGTCTTGCCACACAGGGTTGCACTCCAGTACTTCAAAGCCGTTATTTTGTAAAAAATGTGTCAAGGTGGCTTGGGTAAAATACAGTAAATGATCGGCAATAAATTCCGAGAACAAGCCTTTTTGCACAATCATGTCAAAATTTGGTACTTCAATCAGGCCGATGGCGCCAGCGTTAAGCTGTGGCAAAAGCGCTTGCAGGCTTGTGCGTGGTGCTGGCCAATGTTCCATAAAATTGAGGCAGACAAAACCATCAAACGGGCCTGCGTCTAGGCTGCCCTTGGCCGCGTCACCCAAATAAGCTTGTGTGACCTTTAATCCATTTTTTTTGCAGGCTGCGACTGACGCTTGAGCATGCTCGATGCCATAAGCATCTAATCCGCTGTCCTGTAATAATGTCAGATACTCACCTTTGCCACAGCCAATTTCGAGTACTTTTTTGCCCACCAAGGCATACTGTGTTGCCCATTGTTTAAATTGGCTAAAGCGAAACGCTCCCATATCAGGTGAAAATGCCGCTGCCCGAATCACATCACGGTAGTAAGACACCGGCGGTGTACTGAGCTGAACCAACCCACATGAAGCACATTGGCAGACCTCAACGTCAACGCCTTGGTCATGTTGCAATTCAGGTTCACTGAGAAACCCTTGCGCAGAGGCGGGCATATTGCTGTATTTCAATAATGGCGCATTAAAGAAAACGCCGTCACATGCGCGACACTTTAATTTTGATTTTATCTGCTGATGGTCCATCAATCATCCAACGCTTTCTACCGAGGTACTTATATTCGCACAACACACTGTGCCACATATGTACAACAGAAACCAGATCAGGCTTTTATTCGCCTGCGATGAATTGAGCATCTTGCCATAAAACCCTCATGCATTATGATGAAATGAGGGTAATCAGTATGAGGAACATCTACACGCCGAGCAAGCTGACTGCGTAAGTCCACTTACCATAATTGTAAACTTTCGATGAGGATTAAAAATGAGTAAGCACAAACATATTTTGACTAGCCTGTGTCTATTAGCGTCGACAATAGTCGCGCAGCCAATTCACGCATCAACCTTTAAATTCTCCTATGTATTTAATACAGGACAGGTCGTTACTGGCTCATTCTCGGGCAACTTATCTGGGGATTTAGTCAGCAATCTTTCCAACATTTCGGTGAGCATTGACGGATTGTCCCTTTTAGGTTTAACCGCTTACAGCTATACGGCTCCCGGTAGCCACTGCGTTACATGTTATTCGGCTTCTGGTGCAGTTGCATCCTTTGATCCCTTGAAAAATAACTTCGTGTTTTCGAACGCCAACCTTGCGACAGGAGTAGGTGTCACAAACTATTTCTACATAATGCCGTGGCCTAACGGGGCAGGCAATCCTGTCGCCACTCAAGCGTTATTACATGGTACTTATATTAATTATTACAACGGTCAGTTTATTCCTCAGAATTGGCACCTTGCTGCCGTTCCGGAGCTGCAATCTGGCGTAATGCTCATTGCGGGACTTACTTTAATTGGCATAAGACGAAGCAGCCGCAAGGCTAACTGACAACGGTTCACATAAGCCGCACCCACTGACTGCGGCGTAAAGTATTAAACCAAAACCTGCGCACTGTACCACTTCAAGATTTTCGCCATGTTCTTGTGATAGGGTTCTGCTACCGGAAACCATTGTTCTATGGCAGGCATATTCTCGTAGTCCAACAATACGAGGACAGCATGTGTCAGACCACATGCACGACAGCTGAGCACAAAGACTTATTCGATTTCAAACTTGACTTGAGAAAGCGCACCGGGACGTATACCGTGATCCAAACCAAGAATACGTTTTAATGTCTCTGAGGCCGAATCGGCCACTGCGCGATCTAGCACAACCGCATAGTTTTCTTCATTGGCGATTTCACGGGCATAGCTCGCTGCAAAACTACCCAATAACACTGTACGTGTCTGATCGCTGCGATTATCTCCACTACGATGCCAGAGCATGCCGCTGGTAATAATGACAGAGCCCGCTTTGGCGATCACTTTCTGGCGAGCGCTTTGCAAAATAGTATCCGTGTCTTGCGGACGCATGTTAAAGGCATGGCTACCTGGAATCACCTCGGTCGCACCATTGACCTCGGTAAAATCATCCAGCAACCAGATGGTATTGGCTTTGATGTCCCAAGTGGGGTGCGGCTCAGGCACCGGCGTATCCAGATGCCATTTTTGCGCCTCGGCACACGGGCTGAGTATGTTGGCCTGAAAGCTGCTGAGGTAATATTTTTGATGTTGGGTATCACGTGCAAAGATCCACTCCATGGCGTCCAAAATATGCGGGTGCTGAATAATCTCTCTAAACACACTGCTTTTGTTGAGTAGGTTCCACACCCGTTGCAGCTTACCTGAGGCCGAGTACATGTGGCTCAACCCCAATGCCCGTTCTGCCTCTGCCAAATACGCGACTGCTCGCTTGACGATTGTCAGACGTTCGGCATCCAATACGTTTTCCAGGACAAAAAAGCCGTCTTTTTGATATTGTTGTTGATGTGCTTCAGAAAACATACGCCTACCCCGTTTGCGTGTCCCTTTAGGTCGATACCGCTTCTTGTTTGTGTTTACGTGAAAACCTCACATAGGCCAACACTGTTTTGGTTTGTATGCCGGGCACAATTTCAGGGTCGCCATAGGTACGTCCATTACAGAAATTGCAAGCGTTGATGTAACTGATCTCGCGTAAAAAGGTTTTGAGCTTATCCTTGAGTTGCAACCGTTGTGCCGAGGCCGCATGTGCGATACCGCGGATATCGATGGCGTCTTCTGGCGACTCGGGAATCGCATGTAAGCGCTCCACATTGGCAGAGAACGGGCAGCGGAACACGCGGCCATCCGTCAATGTCGTGAAGTGTTTGGCACAGCAATATTTGAATGTATGCAGCAACTCAGCCTTATTGCGCTGTTTTTCTTCTACCGACGCGCAATCTGTCCAGCCATAGGCGGGTTGTTTATTGTAGTTGATATTGAGCGCTTTTAAACGCGCCGCCAGTTTTTCAGAGTTTCTGGAGAGCTCACCATAGGTGGTAATAAACACAAAGGTTTTGGGGTTGGCAATTGCCAGCAATTTTTCGTCAGGCGGGCAAATGGTGCCATTGGTATACACCACCACTCTGTTCACATTGGGGTAAGACGCCGCCTTAGCCACAACCGTGGGAAAGTCTTTTTTCATGAACGGATCGCCACCGATAATGCGAATCTCGTTGATTTCATCGGCCACGGCACAAATATCGGCCAAATCCCGCAACAAATCGTCATCTTCAATATTAATAGGCGCTTCGTAATACTGCATCAGATTGGAGCAGTCTTTACACTTAAGCGAGCATTTTTCCGTAATAATCAAATCAATACTACGAATATATAACTGGTTGGGGTCCAGATATTTTTTTTGCGAGTTGATCATGTTGGATAACACAAATTCGTCAAAGTCCTGAGTAAACTCGCCGCCAGAATGGTTCTTGCGCAAATCTCCCTGTAACACATTACCCAGATTTTTATCCCAGTTTTCTTCCAGCAATGTGGCAATCGGCACCCAGTGATAAAAGCCGATTTCCTCAATCTGAGCGACGATGTCTGAAATATAGGTAGAGGCAATCAAAATCAATGCGGAACGGTCAGTATTTTGCAGTGCAGAAGCATGCCACACAGGAGTGCCATTGAGAGTCATTTCGCATTTGTTTTTATTGTTATCGATAAAAGCATGCGGCGTTACACCGGCAGATTTCAAAATTTCTGCTACCACTTTTCCGGCAATGTCAGCGCCAAAAATCAACACCTGACATTGCTGCTGTTGAATATATTCAAGCAAAGCTTGCTGACTGGAAGGTGGACGGCAAATCAGGTCTTTCATACTTTCCCCTTGGCCATTAAACGAATAAAACCAAGTCTGCATAAGCCCGCCAACAACACTAAAGGTGTAATACGACTGCGGCATGCCCAATACAGCATCACACTCTCCCCGGCTTGCGGGCGAAACTGTGCAAGGTTATTTTGAAAAACTGGCGCAGTAACCAGATGCGCAATGTGTTTGTACGTAGACATCCCCGGTTGCACTTTAAAACGTCGGCATAAGCGCAACACGGATACCAGCCACATATTGGTGAGCGCATGTTCCACCAAGGTTTGTGCCTTTGCAGCAGCTATGCCTTGTTTACGTTGCAGATATATTGGAATTTGCGCAAACGCCATGCGAGAACGTTCCAGAAAACTTGGTTCTATGCCCATTTTTTGGCTGAGAGACTGCTTCGCATGCATTTGATGGTAGTACAAAGGCTCAGGTATATACATCAGCCCATCAATATGTTGAAGATACTGAAAATTGAAATGCACATCTTCAAACTGATTCAATTGCTCGGGAAACCGAATGCCATATTGCGTAATGACTAGGCGCTTGTACAAGCGTCCCCAGCAATGTACCAGCATCACATTTGCATAAGGCCGCTTGATATATTGCTCAATATATACATAAAGCGAAGCATGGTTAAAGTGAGTGATTTCAGTAAAGTCTGCATACGCCTGTTGCTGCATTTTTTTACAGCGGTAGTACCCCGCAACGACATAGTCTGAGTCATGTTGCACCGCAGCTGTGACCAGTTTTTCAATGGCCTGAGGATGCAAATAATCATCGGCATCGACAAAGACCACATATTCTCCGCGCGCTTTTTCCAAGCCCGCGTTTCTGGCACATGCAACACCTTGGGCCTGTGCGTGCTGGTACACCTCTAAACGCGGCTCTTGTTGCTGATATTGCTGTAATAGCACATCAGTGGCATCCTCAGAGCCATCATTGACAATAATCACCTGAAGATTCTGCCAGCTTTGCGTACGAATACTGTGCAAACACTTGGGTAAAAAGGCGGCACTGTTATAAGCAGGAACGATGACACTGACGCATAATGCACTCGGTGTCAGTGTGTGAGGTGCAATCGCGCTATTGTGCTGTGTGGTGTATGGCGATGTATGAGTCACATGCGAAGCTTTATTTAAACTGTATTTCAGGGCAAAGTCTACACCAAAAAGCGGTGTATGCTGATTGCCAGATACATCTTGATTGCAGATGTGCATTTTGCATAATCACTCTCAGCCCAGCACCATCAGACCACTTGTCCAACTTTCGGCTGCCTGATCAAAGTGGGGTTTACGATTAAACGTTAAATGATAACCATAAGCTTCAAACAGATAATTGATGCCGCTTTTCTCTGCATCTAGCGCTGCCAGCCATAAAACTGGCGGATAACCATCTGAACGCAACAATAACTCTGGCGCTGCTACCAATGCTGCTGCGGTATCATACCCGCCAGCGAGCATAAACTTGGATGGTAAGCTTGCTACGCGTTCAATCGCAGCAGGCAAGCTATACTCCATCAAGCTTGGAAAATAGACCCCAACCTGCACTTCTTGTTGCTGAGCATACAATAAATGCTCGTGTCTGGAATCAACGGCAATAGACAGCTTCCCGGACAATCCATCTTTGTGATGATTGGTGAAACTCTTGTCTGGAAACGCTTGTTCAAAAGCAGACTTCACTGCGGGCAAGTAAACCAACTCCATTTGAGAGCCAATATCTGCCAGCTCCTGCTTGGGGAGCATAACCGGGACGTAGACTCCTTGAGCAATATTGGCCGTAGCAGGGTCTGCACGCAATCCATCCAAAATAGCGTTCACACGAGATTGGAATGCCTGCTCAGAAACACTGCTTCCAATGCCAAGATAAGTGACCAATCGCTCGTATATCGCATGGTAATCCAATACAGGCTGCTGCAACCTGAAGTAGCGGCGGCTTTTGGCAAATGCTGGCTTTTGCATACTGGCAGGGGGAATGCAACGCCCATATATGTCAAACATGGTGGCTTGTGTATCGACGGCTTCGATGGTGGCCTGCATGTTATGCCATCCCTTCAGTCAGTGAGTTGTCATCCGAAAAACCTTGGCCCCAGGGCACAGGCAAATGGGTAAAGCCTTTGGTTTTTTTGGAGTGAAACTGGATGAACTGTTGGTCTTCGCCGATCAGGCAGTCAGGACGGTATGGCCCTAACCAAGGATTGCGCATACCTCGTGCCAGTACTTCTTTAAGGGGAGTTTCACGTAGGTTACCTAATGACATATCAATATATGGGCAAGGTGTCACTTCGCCAGTGGAAGTCACAGTGATAATACCTTTCACTGTGATGCATCCTTTAAATGAGCCATAGGTCGGCGTCATGTGGGTAAAAACATTATATTCTTTTTCCAGATCACGCAGAATATCGGCATCCTCTTTGTCGATGACAAATTCTGGGTGATCAGAGCAGGAGCCAGTGGGTTTAGCATAAGACACATACAAGCCGACGCCTTTTTGCGTGGCATATTCGCACATATCAATAAACTCCTGGGTTTTCACTCGGCCTTTGACTAGGACGGTGGATAACAAGAGGTTTAAACCAGCATCCAGCGAAGCATCCACCGCACGTATGACACGTTTATAGGAACCTGGTTTATTACGGAAATTGTCATGATCTTCTGCAATCATGCTATCCAGCGATAGTTGTACTTTCTCAACGCCAATCGACTTTAAATGCTTGGCCCGTGCGTCATCTAAAAACCAGCCATTAGTATCTGTAATAATGTAATGCTTTTCTGGGTCAATCGCGGCAACAACTTCGTCAAAGTCTTTCATGACCAAGGGTTCACCACCTGTAATCACAAAACGGGCCAGTCCTAGATCATCCGCTTCTTGTGAAAGCTTGCGGACAAAATCAAGGTCAATTTTGGAACGCGTATCTTCAATTTTGAAGACTTTCTTTTTGTGCCTGTCCATGTAATATTCGGCAGAACAGTGCGTGCACTGGAAGTTACATAAATAACTTTTTTCCAAGCGGATAATCGGGCTGATTTCCCCACGCTCCTCCATGGCAGCGATGTTCGCCAACTTCTTTGCTACATAAGGCTTACGAGCCATCAGGCCTTCACGTTTAGCCTTTTCAGACGGGGTCAAATGACTTTCCGCAATTGTTTCTGCATAATGCATATCATTCCTTTATTTCTTTAAAGCCTTGCTTCTGTAGGCGAAAATGCTGCACCATTTGCAATAGTACCTGATCTACATTGTTCTCAAAAGCATTCAAGGCGTCACGATAACGCGCCAGAAAACGCTGTATGCGAGCATCATAATCTTCAGGAATATCCAATAGGACTGTGCTCTGCTCAATCTTGGCAGACGCGCGTATTTCATACGCGGCTTCGCCTGGATGCAATTCGTCAAACGAGTTGTATGGGGCTAACGAAAGATAGACAGGGATTGCACCACATAGCATGGCATCGGTCACCGTCTGTGTGCACCAATCCCAAGTGTAGAAATAGCGGGTATTTTTTAACAATATGGCTAACTCGGCTTTATTTTTTGGCCAGGTTCGCGTTAACTCGACTGAGCCCGGCACAATAGGGCAATCACCATAGCCATCCCCTTTACCGATATAAGTGAGGTCCATATTGCGTTCCATTGTCGGCAAAGCACCTTCAGTATTAAAACCTTCATAATGGGAAACCTTATTTAAGATAGCATGTGGGTTAGGATGGTAACTGGCAGAAAACGCCAGAATAAAATCGTCAACTGAGGCTTGTGTTTTGTTTTTAGCCACAATACCTTCACCGTTGAGCATATAACGCACCACCTGCTTAGCATTCAAAGGGTTACCCGACACGATTTCCGGATAAACGACAATCCCTTCCTTGATAAATTGACGCAGTTCCATATGGTCTGTCACTGCATACCATTTTAAGTCTGGCCCATAATTCAATGGATTATTACTGATGACCACCTGGCCGTTAATCATAAAGCACACTACAGTCTGGTAGCCGCGTCTGTTGAGCGCATCGCAAAGCACATGCAACATTTTGACGCCAGCACTTTTATCGCTGTACACTGGTGCATAAATCACAAACCGCTCTGGCTGCAAGGTATAACCAGAGTCTATCAGGTTGGCATTATGCGTCGCCTGGCGTGTATCAAGCTCCTGCCATAACATGGTAGCAGTGCTGTCACTCAGGGCAAATTTCATCCCCTCTTCAATGGCTTGTCTTGCCAGGATGGTTTCGTCAACCATGATCATGGCATCGATATAACTCACCCAGTATTGTTCATTGTCTGGCGAGGCTTTAAGCGCCATCTCAAATCTGGGCATGGCCTCTTTCACACTCAGCGTATGTGTTTCTATCCATCCAAGGTTATGATTGGCGCCCGCATGGGTTGGTTGTTTTGCAAGGATAGCTTTGTACAAGGGGATAGCTCTGTCAATATCACCACTGTGCTGATATTGTTCAGCCTGATTAAATATATCAGCCAAAGTCTCTGCGGCTGGCTGTTGTTCCAAGGTGTGTTTTTCTACGGTTTGTTGCTGTAATTCCAAGGTCAAAGTTTGCTCAATTCTATGTTGTATTTGTGCTTTCAAGGCGGAGAAACCCAGCGCTTCAGCATCCAATTGTTGTACACAAGCGGCTTTTTTCAACTGATCCAGCTGCTTTAACTCATCTAATGTCGCTAACTTACCAAACGGTGAATTGGCGTGTGGTAGTAGACTGGCATCATAGGCTTTGACGCGCCAGCTTGGTTGCGTTGCGATAAGCAAGGAGACGATACGCTCTAATAAAAATACTTTATTACTTGCCTGGGATTGGCCATATACGGCAGTGGCATTTAGTTGTTTTGCTAATTCTGAAGTCCCTTGTTCAGCCTCTGCAAACAATATTTCGCATTTTTCCAGCCATAGTCTCCAAAAGGCCGGCTTTGCCACAAAGTAGTTTGAATACACGGAATTTCCGCTATGCATCACCAAGGTGTCTATATTGACATCAGGCGCAATCTTCTGCACCCCAAGCCTGAAACAGGTTTCTATTCCGGGATGATCATGGATGCCTTGCTGAAACTGGTTGGCAAACAACACCGTTTGGTCATAAAAGGGAGAAAATAAAATAACATCCGCCTGATTGGCATGCTTTTGAATAAAGCGATGTACCTCGTCGGCAGTCAAGCCGGTTTTGCTTTTAAACTTGGGCGAGAAAAAGCCATAAAAAGCATTCTCATCCAATGGCTGACTCAAAATGAAGTTTCTGATCGGCCAGTATTCATACCAATCAGGCCGCAAGTTTTCCCTATTATCGAGAGGAATAAAACCCTCGTCCAAGCCTTGCATGCTCTCGGCAGAATAATAGACTTGGTAAATGTTGGCTTTACTGGCTGGTGATGTTTCAGCTACTTCTCCGGTGTTTTCCGATAACCCTGTGGCTTTTTGTGAAGACTCCAGAGCAATCGGCTCCAGCTCGACAGCGCCTGTATACATAGGTTGTTTTCCTTTGACTGTTGCAAGCGTCTGAGCCAAGCTTTCCCAATCCAGATGAGCTGGCACAGTATCGTGACACCAACAGGTCCAGAGATGACGCAAAACCTGTGTAAAAGCATGGGAAAATGCCTGCGGCTTAGCCAGCGCTGATCCCAAAAAACGCGATCTTAGGTCGCTGCGTAAGTCCGCCAGAATATGCACATCGCTACACAATGCCAAGCCTTGTGGGACAAAGTTTTCTTGGTCATGGATGACCCAGTTTTGCAGACCCAGGTGCTGCATGAGCGCCATCGCCCCGCGGCTGGCCATACGGTCGCCCTCCACACACAAGGTTGGCACCCCCATCCACAGCGCATGTGCAGTGGTAGTGACGCCATTAGAGGGGAAGGTGTCCAGGCAAATGTCCACTTCGTGGTAATAGCTTAAATAAGTGGCCATATCAGCGCGGGGATAAGAGCGGATACGTTCAGCGGCAATACCAGCTTCGGCGAACCAGGTTTGCAAATGCTGTGTACTTTCGCCCTCACCCACCCCACCAATCACCAGACGGCTGTCAGGCAAAGCTTGCATCAAAGCGGCCCACTGTTGCACGGCAGACTGTGTAATTTTCAGAATCCGGTTAAAGCAACCAAACGTGATGTATCCATTGCTGAGCGCTGGCAAGGCATTGACTTCCGGTGCTTGTGCATCTGGGGTAAAGGTGGCGTTGACCGGCAACTGTACCAGTTTTTCAGTAAACTGGTCATCAAACTGGCCTGCCGGCAACAGATAGGAATCAGCAAGATAATAGTCCACGCTGCTCAAGCCGGTGGTGTTGAGGTAGCCCATCCAGCTGACCTGGATAGGGGCAGGCTTGCGGGCAAAGGTCAACAAGCGGTTGCCTGAAGTATGTCCCGATAAATCAATCAGAATATCAATGCCATCTGCACGGATTTTCTCTGCCAATGCTTGGTCTGACCAGGATGAGACTTCGTGCCAACTTGAAAAATAGCCTTGTATCTGTGTAGTGACGAGATCTACCAGAGGCTGATTGGCATAAGCCACCAACCGCAGTGACGTTTCTTTTGCTAACTCGGCGAGTAAGGGCAACACAAAGTGTGCAACAGAATGCGCTCTGAAATCTGCTGAGATCCAGCCGATATTGAGCGGTCTATGCACATCACGTGTATTCTGATGCGGTAACCAGGCTGGTTTGAGAGGTGCCTCGTACAAATCGGCATACGCTTGATGCGCCTGCATGAGTGCAGTGTGATCAATGTGTTCGGCATGCGTCATACAAAACAGCAAGTTGCTAAAGCAATCCGCATAACCGGGCTGCAAAACCAATGCGCATTTAAAATACTCAATCGCGTCTTTCACCTGCCCGAGGTCTTTGAGTACAGTCCCAAGGTTGTTGTAAGCTGCGGCATAATCCGCTTTGAGGGCAATCGCTTGACGGAAAGCAGTAGCAGCACCAGACAAATCGCCCTTGGTTTTGAGGACGATGCCGTAATAGCAATACTCTTGCGGATCTTGCGCATTTAATGCCAAAGCCTGTTTGGCCGCCTCACTAGCATCCTTTTTTTGCAGCATCAAGACATCTGCCAACATTTTCCAGCCAGCCAGCCACTGAGGGTATTGACTCAGATAGGCATACAAAGCCTGCTCCATTTGCACATATTGTTGCTGTTCAAACGCTGCAAGCAGCGCCTGTTGCTGACTAGCATCCGGTTGCATGGCAGAGACTGATGAAGTCGCTCGTTCGTTTTCTATGGTTTCATCGGTCAATGTTATCTTCAAAGCGGCAGCCAGTTGTTGCACGGCCTCACGATGCTGAGGCAAGGCCATGGCCTGCTCAAATGCGGCAGATAATGCCGGCGAGCTGGCGTTAGCATGTAAAGCGACTAAATAATGTTGCAGATATTCCCATTCGGCAGGATGCGCGGTATGAGCCTGTTTAAACAATGCAACCGCCTCTTGCTGACGCATCTGCGTCCAGGCGATCAATCCCAGGTTAAATAAAGCAGGGGCTGATTGTGGAGCGACTGCCAGCATCTCTTGGTATAACTGCATCGCGGTTTGTAGGTCACCCGCTTGCTGATGCTGCAAAGCCAAGCCCAACACCTCTTCCAGCGCAGCGCTGAGTTCTACGGTCATTGGTGTGACAGTGGCCGCCTCCCCCTCATCCCATTTGCGCAGGTAAATCTGGTATTTGTCACGCCAGCGCTGCTTGCCATAATTGCCTTTACTCTGATGCGTCAGATTGATTGGCCAGACCCCAAGCTTGAGACCAGCTTGAGTCGCCGTACGGCAAAAGTCCAAGTCATAAAATTCAAAATCAAATTGTGTGTCATAACGCACATTCGCTTTTATTAGCGTGCGTTTGTAGGCAGCCATCAATACGCCATCCATCAATACGCAGGCGCCTTTTTCGGCACCAAAATACGTGTTACGTCCAAATGGATGCTCACTATGCGCGACCTTGCCGCGCAAGAATGTAGACTGCTCCCAGGTAAATGTAAGGTCGGGAAATAACCATGATGGTTGCTTAGGCTGCATGCGTGCCGTACCGGCGACGCCGATCACATCATATGTAACCAAACCATTCATCACCGTTTGCACAAAGCTCGTCTGATCTAGCCAGATATCGTCATGGGCAAAAATGATCAGGGCATTGTCCGGTGCGATGACAACTGCTTCATTAAAGACTTCAGACAAGCCACGGGTATTCTCGTAATACACATATGGAACGATTCGTGAATCTTGTTGCATATGACGCTTGAGCGACAGGCCCAAAGCAGAGGATGCCCAAAAGACTCCTTCGCTGGCACGGGTGGCACTAATAATCCAGACTGGACATTCACCAACATACGCATCCTGAATAGGCGTTTCAGACAAGAGCGCGTCAGCAATACCAGTTACCCGTTCACTCCAAACACTCCACAGCAACTGTTCCATATCGCGAGCAAAACGCTCCCCATCCATTAATGGAGAGTGCATCACTTGCGCACGTAACCCGGCGCGCAGATTGGCAAGGGCAGGTAAATCAGCAGCGAATTGGATTGCCTTTTGTACAAAAGCTTCCTTATCTGCGGCAACCCAATCTGGAAGGCCAGCGCTGGTCATCATGCTGGCGCCTTGGCGGGAGATCATGGTCTCGCCAGGCATAGTCAGCGTAGGTACGCCCATCCACAAGGCTTCGCAGGTCGTAGTTCCTCCGTTAAATGGGAAGCTGTCCAGGATCAGGTCAACCGCATGATAACTTTTAAAATAGGCATCACGCGCGGTAGGACGCATCAAGACACATTGCTCAGGCTCAATCCCTACTTTTTGCAGTCTTGCCAAAGCTTCGTCCTGCACTTGTTTATCGTGAAAGGCCTTACATTGCCAATAGAGCTTGGCCTCCGGCAAGGCATTGAATACTTGCGCCCAAACAGACAACACCTCGTCGCTGACTTTACTGTACTTTTGAAAGCAACCAAACGTCACATAGCCATTTTGCAAGGCAGGTAACGCATTCACTTGCTCGTGGGATTGAGGCACTGAGAAACACAAACGTGTATGTGGTAGCTTGAGTACCTTTTCAGTAAACTGACCCTCGCTACCGGCAGGTACGCTGACCGGGTCAGCAATCACCACATCCATGGCAGGGATACCGGTGGTATCCCAATAACCCAGCCAAGAGGCTTGAACGGGCGCCGGGCGCCAGGCAAATAAAGACACTCGGCTATCTGCGGTATAGCCAGAGAGATCCAACAAAACATGGATGCCATCTTCACGTATCACACTGGCAGCACGTGCATCGTTCATGCCAGCCAGTGACCGCCATTGAGTACAGTGTTTTTTTAACTCTTGGCTGTAATGATCCTCACGCCCATCGCTACAGTAAGCATAGATTTCAGTTTTACCGGCATCGACATGTTTTAACCAATGCTCCAGAAAATAACCCACTGGATGACTACGCAAATCTGCTGATACCAGGCCGATACGCAAACGCTGGTCTTGTGCATTGAGCAACCAGTCTTTGAAAGGCTCTACCTGAGACATAAACAACTCACCGCAAGCGCGGGCATACTGCAAATGCACTTCTTGGCTAAGTTCATTGGCAAAACTGTTGGTGTATAACAAGTTACGGTAAGCTTTGTCCAGATGCGGAGCGCGTGCAATAAGCTTGACGTAAGTCTCTACCGCTGATTTGACTTCTCCCTGCTCCAGATAAGTACTGCCCAGGTTGATATATGAATCGAGGTAATCTGGAGCGAGCGCAATGGCTTTTTCCAGTGCTTGCCGGGCACGCTCCACCTCGCCGAGCAAGCGTAATGACACACTGTAATTACTCCAGAATGCAGCGCAATCAGGTCTGAGTTGCAGCGCTTTTTCATAATATTCTAGCGACTGCGGATAGTCCTGCTTGTAGTAAAGCAACAGCGCCATGTTGCCATAAGTAAATGGATTCTCAATTCCCAGACTTAAGGCCTGCTCACAATAACGTTCCGCTTCAGTGAATAACTGCTGATTGATCAGGCCGGAGGTAAAGTTATTGAGCACATCAATATCCGGCGCCTCCACCTGCATTGCCGCTTTGATACAGGCCGCATATTCAATGGGCTGTTGTAACTGTTTATATAGTTGCGCCAGATCATTTAGCAATTGCCAATGGTTTGGTTTCAGCGCTCTCGCTTGCAACCAGACCTGTTCAGCTTCTTTAAACTGGTTTTTTTTGCACAGACAATGTCCGTATTGATATAACGCATCGAAATAAGTCGGACTAAGATCGATAGCATGTTGGAAATGGCCGAGCGCCTCATCCAAGTTGCCCAACTCGGACAATACTTGTGCCATGTTGTATGACAACACGACATTATCGGGTTCAATCTCTCTCGCCTGGCGATAATATTGCACAGCCTCTAGCGATTTGCCGGACTCATGCAACATTGCTGCTAGGTCAAACAACACCAGTGCATCCCGCTTGTTGATCTGAAAAGCGGTGCGTAAGAGCTTCTCAGCCTCTTTCTGCTGGCCATCTTCTTTGAGCAAGCTAGCCAGGTTGGCATAAGCACGGGTCATGGATGGATTTAAGCCGATTGCCTGACGGTAATGTTTGATGGCCAATGCGTTATCACCCAGCTGGGCAGCAACATTGGCGGCATTCAAAAACACCTCTGCATCCTTTTTTAACAGCTTGACAGCTTGCGCCAAGACTTCGCTAGCGCCCGGCAAATCACCACGTTGCTGCAGTAAACCGCCGAGGATTTTCCATGCAATGCCTTCCCTTGGAAACTCACGGGTCAACAGCAGAGCAATGTCAAAACAGGCCTGTGTCGCCCCTTGCTGCCAAAGCTGTGCCAACTGCTGTAGCAATTGCTGACGGTTGTGTGTATTGCCAGAAGTTTGGCTATTCTGGGCAAACGGGGTGACAGCAAGCTTGTTCATAAGAGAAAATTCCAAATAGTTTCTCTTATTATTGAAAACTCCTGCGCAAAAGCATCGCTTAAAAAAAGCGGAAAACACCAGTCAGCTTATGTGTTCAGAGTAATCGGTAGTAAGGCTAAACGTCCGCTAGCCCGCATCAGAGCTAGATTGAGTAGAAAGTGGCGTCGTTTGAACACGCCAAGTGGGAAGAAAAAGCGATTAAAGAAATCTCACCAGCTGCCGTAAACGTGCCATTCGCATGAGGCACCTCTAAATAGAGCACGTGATGAACTGAAAAATCCAGTGAAAAAGTGGGCTTCACTCAATGAAAAAGCGAGCTTATCAAAATGTGATCTTTAAAGTGAAAGCTTTAGGCGACGTGTACGCGGGCCACCAGCAGATCAGGCTCCCAACGGATCAGGGTAAATAAATCACACTGCAGGTAAGCACACAGCTTGTTCAAGTGCTCGGTACTGGCATTATAGGTCCGGTCTTTGAGCATTCTGTGCAAGGTCATGCGGCTAATCCCGCTTGCATCTGCAATTTCGGTGATGGTGATGGTTCTGCCCCACTCTAATTGTTGTTTTAAAATAACGGTCTTTAACTCTACGTAAATCACACAACTTCCTGACAACTTTTGATTGTTCGCGTGTTTCAAGCGCGATGCCACACTTGGATAAAGTGTAGTCTGCACATGAATGCCTGGGCTTGATCAATATCAATCCTCCTCAACTACACGACTGCCTGAGGACACAAAACATTATACAATTTTATAAAGTGTTTGCGATACGTGAAAAGACGCATGCTAGGCTGACTTGGTTCAATCAACGTCAATACGCTTTGCCGTGCCCATCACATGCGAATAGGCACGCGTCAATTCGGCGCCCATCAGGAATATCTGCGCGGAGTAATAAACCCAGATCAACAACACCAAAATGGATCCGGCTGCCCCATAGGCACTGGAAAATGCACTGTTACCGATATAAATGCCAATCAGCCACTTGCCGATGGTGAATAAAACTGCCGTAATGATGGCGCCTATCCACACTTCATCCCATTGAATTTGTGCACGTGGCATGGTCTTGTAAATCATGGCGAACTTGCCAGTCGTCAATGCAAAACTGAACACGGTATTCAGTATCCCCGCAATCAGTATCCAGCCAGAAAACACCGGCGACCACCATTTGCTGATCGCCGCCAGCCCGGCGCTAAACACCAGTGAGACCATGAGCAAAAAGCCGATGCCCAGAATCATGCCAAACGATAACAAGCGCACCCGCAGCAAGTGCCACAAGCCGCTGCCTTCCCGCACCGGCGCTTTCCAGATACGGTCCAGCGAATCCTGCAACTCGCCAAACACAGAAGTCGCGCCTACCAGCAATAGCACCACCCCAATGGCAGTGGCAGCAATGCCTTCGGACGGTCGGCTCACGCTTTCTAGCAGGGTTTGTATTGCCACCGCGCCACGTTGTCCCATCAAGCTATTCAACTGGCCAATAATTTCACCGCGCGCAGCCTCCTGCCCAAATACCAGCCCCGCAATTGAAATCACTATCAATAAAAGCGGTGCAATCGAGAACAACGTGTAGTAAGCCAGGGCGGCACCCATGCTTTGTGCGTAATCATCCCGCCAACCGATAAAGGCCGTTTTCACCAGTAGCCAGACTTGTTTCATCCAGATTATCCATGCATAGACTATAAAGACTTGCCGTTTAGCAGCAAGGGGGAGCTTTGCCAACGGTAAACGCAGCAAAACCTGACACCAGCATACCCAAGGGCACGGCTACGCCCTATCGGTCAAAGGGGTATCTCGCTGTCAGAAATGGCCGACGGACTGCGCGGCGCCTGACCGCAACAGGGTTACGGCGAAGCATGCGGGATTGGTATTCAAGGATTTGTAAGGCATCACCCAACCGTTTGGGATCCGCTTGCAGATTAGGTAGTGGCTAGACCTGCTGAAGGTCTTCCAGTCTCCTGAAAGGTATCATACACAGAAAAATCAAACTCACGCGCACTGACAATCGACTCTTGCCGGATCACCAGCGGCAAATTGTCGCCGACTTTTTTGTAATCGGTAGTAAACATCACCTGCAACGAGTCTTTGTCGCGATAACCGCTCACAAAAGGCAGAAAACTGATTTCCTGATCCGCACCCTCATTCTCGTTGGGCTCGCCCATGGTGGCCACCCGCCCCACATACACCTTGCGGTCATCCAGCACCAGCATCAGGTTGCGGTCGTTAATCATCGCCGAAAACAGCAACTGGTCCAAAGGACTGTCAGAAAACAACTCTGACATAATGACAATATCCACTTCTTCATCACTATCGAGCTGCAAATAATGTTTAAGCCGCCAATATACCCACTTTGAAATCAATAACGGCATCAACAATGTCGTCAGGGCAATCACACCTAACAGCACATAGCGCTTTTTATCCACCGTGGTCAGCCCAAGGCTATCTGGCAGATAACGGGCCAGCAAATCGACATAATCGATGCCAAGAGTACGCACGCCCTCAACCATCGGGATCGCTGACAGATTGATCAACAAAACATGAAAAATGGCCGCCGAAATCAGGCAGAGAATACCGAGATAGGCCGCTTGCAGGTAAAGATACTGGCCTTCGTATCGATGCAGCTTAAAGAAGTACTGGGGATGGTAATGACAAACAAGAAACCCTGAAACCAATATCAGCAGAACAAATAACACCCCCATGGCTATTTTTGCAGGGGAAGATTCGCAATCTTTGAAGCATCTGCCTGAAAACTGGCTGAATTGACAATGCTGGCCGGGTTAATCGTCACCGTGCCACGACCGACCACTTTTAATGTCGGATATTTTTTCTTGGCATTTTTGACCTGCTCTGCAAGCAACTTACTATTGGCGCTCATCTTTAGGAATAGCATTTCAACCTCCGTTGGACTAAGAATGTCGCAATCTCGCGGCCTTGTCAACCTATAAGGCCATATGATCAAGTGCGATTTGAGTCGCCAGACATTCGTTATGCGTGCCAATTAAGTAAGTAAGACGGACTAGAAAAAACAAAAAAGGCCTACCGAACTAATGCAATATATATTCGGTAATGTCTCGGCCAGAGTCAAATGCTGCTATCAGAAAGCCAATGCCCCTGTAACTTAAGGAAATGCCGAAGTTAATTGATTGCATCTTAATAAGATTTTCCATACAGACTCATCTGTGAGAGGTAATACCACTATTGTTAGCGGTGAAGTATTACCTAAAAACAATAAATATTAATTTATTTATCTAATCTAATTAGGAGTCATTATGAAGCATCAATTAAAGTCTAAAGGAACTTTTCTGCCTCAGAAATTTAAGCTAGCGACACTGGCTATTTTTGCGCTTACGTCATTTGCAGCCAATGCTGAAAGTTTTAACTTTTCTTATTCTTTCGGCAATACAGGCAATGGGAGCCCTTTAACAGTAACAGGTTCATTTACAGGTGATGAGTCGGGGCTTTTTGTAAATAACATAGGCAATCTGCATGTTTTTTTAAATGGTACCGAGTTTTCCGGCACTCTATTTACTGCCGCATGGAATACAACCACTCATAACTGGGACAACACGGCTGCACCAGTCATCTCTTTTGACTCATCAAAAAACAACTTTATCTTTGCTGACACCAATGTGCCAACAGATTTTAATGCCTCCAATTATTTTTATATGACCAATGATGCCAGTGATCCTTCTGGCACGCCTCATGAAGCCTTTGCTATCAACTATAACGTGAGTGATGCCAATGGTAATGCACTGAGTGGAGATGATGCACCAATCAATCAATCATGGAGATTGACAGTAGCTGCGGCCGTACCAGAGCCAGAGTCCTATGCGCTGTTGCTTGCAGGACTCGCTTTAGTCGGCATGAAAATGCGTCGCAAGCAGCCTTCAACGCACTAGCTCTCTATAAAAATCAATTAAGGAAATTCGATCATGCAAAGCTTTTTCCCTGTCACAAATTCAGGCGCATACCGCATATCAAGAGTGTCTACAGCTGTTGCGATGGCTCTACTCTCATTGAGTTCTATTAGCCAAGCCGCAACAGGTCCTGTCACCGTCAAAGGGGTTGTTGCTGGCAGTTTTTTTAAACCGCCTGTCATTAGTGATAATCCCGCGTTAGCAACGGCATCCACCACTTCATCCTCTGTTTATAAATCAGCAAAAGTTTGTTTTGATTCAAATGATAATGCGATTTGCGATGCTGGCGAAGTTAGCACATTAACTAAAGAGGATGGTTCTTTTTTAATTAGTTCACGCTCGTTAGCTCCTCTCGTGGCTGAAATCTCTACTAACTCAACCAACAACGGCCAACCTGTTACTCAGCATCTCGTTTTAAGAGCGGCGGCAGATCAAATATCGTCTGGCATAACCAGTCCATTAAAGCCAGTAAATGTTGCCATTACGCCAATGTCAACTGAAGTTGCACGCATGATGGAGGATGCCCATGGTAATTTTTTCGCTGAAAAGCAAAATCTCGCTGACCGTTTAGGCGTGCCGATGGATCAAGTATTAACTGATCCAAATAAAATTTCAGATCCAACTGTCAAAACTGCCGTATTAAATGAAACGGTCATTCTTACTAATCGTTTTGGGCTGGCTACAAAAATGTTTGATCGTAAGGATGTTTCTCCGACGGCTCTGGCGCTGAATGCAAATGCAACCTCGCCAGCGATTACGATGAAAGAGGCAGAACAAGCTTCTATGAATGTTGAAGGTATTCCTCGCTACGACCATATCTTCATTATCATGCTGGAGAATAAAGGGACCAATATAATTAAAGGCTCACCTTATGCGCCAAAAATTAATGGCTATATGAACTCCGGGAATCAATTTATTAGTTACTTTGCCACCGGGAACCCAAGTGAACCGAATTATACCGCTTTGGGCGGAGCAGATGATTTTGGCATTTCAGATGATAGTCAATGGAATTGTGATGCTACAGGAAGTAATGCCGTACAAGATTTGCCATTACCGGATAAAAATCAGCCAGGCTTAGCAAAGTCACCGTTTGCGACAACCTGTACGCAATCTTCAAAAATTAATCATAACATCACTGGGCGCGCAAATTTATTTAATGCCTTGAGTAGCAAGGGTATGACATGGAGAACCTACAACGAGTCCATGAACCCGGGTCAAGACATCCGCACTGACAGCATTGCCGATCCTGCTGTCGTTGCAAAAGACAATATTTATCCACCAGGCAGTTTGGCAGGAAATACAACAACCATTGGTAATTCAGCATTAAACCTACCTATGCCCGCAGGTCTGTATAAAACAAAACATCATCCTGGGATGGCTTATCAAAATGTCAGAAGTGCTCCAGAATTTAGATCAAGCAATCGTACTTTGGGTGGCGGACAGTGGGATGCTGCTTTAATGAACAGCTCAAACTACACTATCCCTGAAGGCTATGATATTGATCAGTTTGGCACAGATTTACAGAGCGGAGATATTGGTAACCTAAACTTTGTCATTCCAGATCAATGTGATGACATGCATAGCATTTCAGTAAGTGGTTTGATTGGAACTAGCAGCCAAAAAGCGAGTGATTGCAGTGGCAGTAACATAATTACTCGAGGCGATAACTATACCGATCATTTAGTCAGAAAAATCCAGTCCTCCCCCATATGGCAAAACTTGAATAAACGTGTCGCAATTGTGATTATGTTTGATGAAGGTTCAGCGACCTCTGGTTTCAACTCTTGTTGCGGGTGGAACCCGGGCAACAGTACTGTAGCCAAACCATTGGTAAAAAATGCCGACGGTACATTTTCAATTGATAACTCTATCAATAACTACTCTAGAGGCAATCGTGGCCATGGCGAGAGCGTGTTTGTTGTCTTAAATAACCAGCCACAAGCACCTAAAGGAATAGTTGATTCAGATGCATATAGTCACTTTTCTTTCGTAAGAACGCTACAGGATATGTTTCAACTTTCAGACCCCAACGATGACAGTAGTTACATGAATCGCTCCAAGTATACGGAAAAGTTTATTGCAGCCAATATCCTCAATTTACCGGAATATGCTGGCAGTGCGGATACACATTTTGATGCCGTACGTCCGATGAACCATGCTTATGTTATTCCTTCTGACTACAAGGCAAAACAATCAAGTGATGTCTCAACACCACCACAAATTGGACCTGATGATAATCAAATCAACCTTTGGTCACTTAAGTAATTAAGTAAAAGGCCAAGCACTGCTCCTGCTTACAACAAAGCATCCGTTGTAAGCAGGAAATTGATTATTTGATCTATCACATGGAGCGAATATGTGGAAAATTATTTGTAAATGCCGCCATTTTAAATGGGTGTATATCGGTGTTTTATTTTTAAATCTATTCTTTATGTTAAGCAGTGCAAATGCTGACTCACTAAGTTTGACTGCACAAGTAGGTAAAAAATTATTTTTTGATAAAAATCTTTCGGGCTCAGGACGGATGTCTTGCAGCACATGCCATGATCCCAATTTTGCTTATGGCCCGCCTAACAATCTTGCTGTACAGTTCGGTGGCGTAAATATGAGTTTATCAGGCACTCGGGCAGTACCTTCATTACGCTACAAAGATTACACCCCGCCCTATTCTGACTTGTTTGACAATCCTGACGGCGTGAGTGCTCCAGGACCAGGTGGTGGATTTACACAAGATGGACGCGCGCCAACATTAGCAGAGCAGGCGAAAATCCCTTTGCTAGCCCCAAATGAAATGGCCAATAGTAGTATTGCCGACGTCGTCAGCAAAATTAAAAACTCATCGTATGTAAATTTATTTACTCAAGCATTTGGTTCATCCGTTTTTAACAATACTCAGATGGCATTTGATAATGCAGTCTCTGCACTGCAAGCATTTCAATTAGAAGATGCCAGCTTTCACCCTTACAGCAGCAAATATGACTTATATGCTGCGAACAAAATAGGTGGAGAATTAACAGCCTCTGAAGCTCGTGGACTAGCTGTTTTTAATGATGCCAATAAAGGTAATTGCTTTGCTTGTCACTATGGTGGAGCAGGTGTGAATGGCAGCGTAGCAATATTCACAGATTTCTCTTATGCCGCCATTGGAGTCCCTAGAAATTATGAGATTCCGAGTAATAAAACCCTTCGTGGATTACCAACAAACTATGACTTAGGGATTTGTAGTCGGCCAGACCATCCCAGACCGGATAGCCTTCCATTTTGCGGTATGTTTAAAACACCCACATTGCGGAACGTTGCCACTCGAAAAGTCTTTTTTCATAACGGCAAAATGAAGTCATTATCGGATGTTATCCGTTTCTACAACACTAGAGACACTAATCCTGAACGTTGGTATCCCAAGGTCAATGGGATTGTGCAAAAGTACGATGATCTTCCAACAGCGTATCGAGAAAACATTGACACTCAAATGCCACTAGATGGCCGGGCTGCTGGTAGTACGCCGCCTATGACGGAGCAGGAGATGCAGGATCTTGAGGCATTCCTCAATATTTTAACAGATGGATATAAGCCGTAATGTTCAGACTTAAACATTCATGATGTTTGGGATAGTCAAAAAAGAGAAGAGATGAATGATGAAGTGGATACTGTTGATTCTTGTTATTTTTCCACAGTTAAATTGTTTTGCTGTCGAAACGACACCAGACGATTCAAAAGCTCGCGCTACGTTAGAGCACTATCTGGATCAATACGGTGATTATTGTTTAGGAAAGTACGATTGGCCCATTGAGGTTTCAGATGCACACCCAAACGCTCCAAATGCAATTCAAATGCCAGCCTTGGAAAAGGTTGGCATCGTTGAATTGTCTTCAGACTCGAGTAGGCACGCAGAGCAATCTGAACACACAAAGACATATATATTAACTGAAATGGGAGCTAAATATTTTATAAAAAAAGCGATTTTAGAAAATACCCAGCCTATAACAACAGACTCTCGGAAGGACTTATGTGTCGGAAAAATAAAGCTAAGGAATGTTGAACACCTTGAGGTGCTAAATACTAATAGTGGACATCAAGAAATACTTATTTCTTATACTTATGAATTTCTTGTACCAGAGTGGGTGTTAACAAAGGATATACAAATAGCATTTCCCATGTTGTCCAAAGTACTGAAAGGCTCTAAAAATAACCAACAGTTACAGCAACGGTTCAGTTGGTTGAAAGGCGAATTGCAAGCGATCAGCCCTTAAGGTGACCTGCTAAGCTGCACTAGCTCAAGCCCTGAGCTAGTGCAGCTTAGACTTTAATTGGAAACGATAAATCGTTTTTCTCGCATCCATTTTGTCGCTATCCACTTCTCCCCCGCTTTCACTGATGCGCCAGCATGAACGGATTTCAAATCAAGCTGCTTAAAAGAATTAAAGTATTCGAAATATAAGGCATTACCCTTTTTGGGTAAAATCGAGAGCCCAACCTCCGGAAAATCGGTTTCTCCACCCTCCTCTACATCATTTAGATACAGAATTAACGTACTGACGCGTTGACCACTTCTTTGAATCGACGCTTGATTTGTAGAATGATTAGGAATTAAAAAGTCATAGTGCGGTTCATTTTTTGCCTTTGTTCCATAGCGGACTATCTGCAAACCTTCACCATTTTCAATTGGGCAGCGCATAATTTCTGAAATGCGTTGATCAAGTGTCGCGATAAATGGGGACTCATTGATTGCAAAGAATGTACCCTCACTGTCTCTACGATCACTGATGACATTGCCCCCTGTGTGATAATCAACGATTGTTGAAGGCTTCAGCCTGGGTTTAGCTAACTCGATAAGCCTTTCGCACTCTTGAGGTGTTAAAACGTTACCAAGCAAGGCGATGATAGGTTCTTTCATACGAAATAAAACGGGGATGTTTCTGTCAGAGGTATAAATAACAGAACCCTCAGCTATCCGGGGACTTTCATAAATGTGTCCTAGGTTATCCTCGCAAACTTCAATAGATCGTCTGGCAGGCTCTTGATTGTTTGAAAGCGAAAATTTAAAAGATTCAACTAAGCTACGAGCAATCTTAGCGTCAAAGCGCTGATCTATCATGGCGGCAACCATGGCTTCTGCATCACAACCGCGCTGGAAATTATGAATAATCCAAGCTCTTAGTTCGTCAGAAAAATTGATAATAACACTCATGATATTCATCATAAACTTGGATTATTACAAGAGTTTGAATCTGTCAACTATGAGGTGGCTAAGGCTATTTTTGCGACAGTCTGAAATATTAAACCTTGAATGGAATAATAGTAACGTTCAAAAGCGAACAGCTCTCCTCTACTGGCACATTGGATAGAGTAAAGGCCAAAGGATAACCCTACGATCATCTACCAAACGTCAAGGGACAAGACCTCTTAGCCTTGCCCCTTCTTGCAGCATTGATTAGTCGTTTTATGTCAGAACGAAGACGTTCCTGGAATCCAGGTAGTGCCTGCGAGCGGAACCTTGGCCATCGCAGCAGATTCAATCGTGAGTGCCACCAAATCCTCAGGTTCCAAATTATGCAAGTGAGATTTACCGCATGCTCTAGCAATCACCTGAGCTTCCATCGTCAGCACAGAGAGATAGTTAGCAAGACGACGGCCAGCTTTCACCGGATCTAAACGCTTCATCAACTCTGGATCTTGAGTAGTAATTCCTGCAGGGTCCTTACCTTCATGCCAATCATCATAAGCGCCGGCAGTGGTCCCAAGTTTTTGGTATTCCTCTTCCAGATGTGGATCGTTATCACCCAACGCAATTAATGCAGCGGTGCCGATAGCGACAGCATCTGCGCCCAACGCCAAGGCTTTAGCGACATCAGCCCCATTTCTGATACCACCTGAAACAATCAGCTGAACTTTACGGTGCATACCCATATCTTGCAGCGCCTGAACAGCTGGTCGAATTGCCGCTAGAATCGGTATACCCACATGTTCAATAAACACCTCTTGTGTGGCAGCGGTCCCACCTTGCATACCATCGAGTACCACAACATCGGCGCCCGCTTTAACAGCGAGTGTGACATCAAAATATGGACGCGTCGCACCAACCTTCACATAAATTGGTTTTTCCCAATCTGTGATCTCACGCAGTTCAGCAATCTTAATTTCCAAGTCATCTGGACCAGTCCAGTCTGGATGGCGACAGGCAGAACGTTGATCGACGCCTTTAGGCAAGCAACGCATTTTCGCGACACGGTCACTAATTTTCTGGCCTAGCAACATCCCTCCGCCACCAGGCTTCGCGCCTTGGCCAATCACCACTTCAATGGCATCCGCTTTCCGCAGATCATCTGGATTCATGCCATACCGGGAAGGTAAGTATTGATAGACCAGGATCGAAGACTGACCACGCTCCTCAGGTGTCATACCGCCATCCCCAGTGGTTGTACTGGTACCGACTGCGCTTGCCCCACGGCCCAGCGCCTCTTTTGCTGGCCCAGACAGTGCTCCGAAACTCATACCTGCAATCGTCACTGGGGTCTTGAGATGAATAGGTTTCTTGGCATAACGTGTTCCGAGGACCACATCTGTGCCACATTTTTCACGATAGCCTTCCAGTGGATATCTACTGACAGAAGCCCCCAAGAATAATAGGTCATCGAAATGTGGCAATTTTCGTTTAGCACCCGCGCCACGAATATCATAAATGCCGGTGGCTGCTGCACGGCGAATTTCTGACATCGTTCCCGGATCGAACGTCGCAGAAAAACGCGGTTCTGTTTGCGGAGTTTTTTTAGAGGTATCGCTCATGATTAATATGCTCCTGCGTTATCAACATGGAAGTTATAGAGAGTGCGTGCAGAGCCAAATAATTTGAAGCTATCCGGATCCACCTCTGCGTGCCCGGATTTGGCCAGAAGATCCACTAAAATATTGCGTGACTCCTGATCCATCTCCTTCTCCTCACAATCGGCACCCAAGCTCTTGACGTTACCGCGCACAAAGAGTCGCGCTTCGTATAATGAGTCGCCTAATGCCTCACCTGCGTCTCCAAGCACCACCAGATTGCCAGCTTGTGCCATGAATGCGGAAAAGCTGCCCACAGAACCGCCGACCACAATATCAGCCCCTTTGAGCGAGATGCCGCAGCGAAGCCCGGCGTCACCGTCAATGATTAACAAGCCACCTTGCGCCGTTGCGCCAGCAGCATTAGAAGCGAAGCCTTTCACATGCACTACGCCTGACATCATATTCTCCGCCACACCAGTAGATGCACTGCCGGTCACAGTGACTGTCGCCAGTTGGTTCATGCCTGCGGCGTAATATCCGGCGTGACCATCGATTGTGACATTCACCTCAGCATTCAGGCCGACTGCGATGTTGTGAGCACCATTGGGATTGCTAATGACCACGTTTTTACCACTCAACTCTGCTGCAGGACGATGCAGATATTGATTAACGGTTCTCAACTCGGTATTTTCCAAGTCAAATTTTAGACTTTCCATACGTACATCTCCTTTGGTGAAGGTTCAAAAACGTGAGCATTCTTCACATCAGGAAGGTGGGCTAAAGAGCGGAACTCTGAAGCGATCGCGACATAATCATCATGCTCCGCGACCACTGCAGGCTTACATGCAAATGGATCCCTCACCAAGGCCAATTGATCTTTGGTACCCATCAGCAATGTATAGAAACCATCCAGCTCGTCGAAACCATGTTCCAGGGCGGTTTTCAAATCGTCACCTTCACGCATACGCCACTCAAGGAAGCGGCAGGCTGCTTCAGTGTCATTGTCGGTTTCAAAATTGATCCCTTCATGTTGCAGCTTGCGACGGAGGCTGTTGGGGTTAGAAAGAGATCCATTGTGCACCAGGCACCAATCTGTGCCTGCTGTAAAAGGATGCGCATGCGCTGGCGTAATGGCAGATTCAGTCGCCATCCGTGTATGCCCGACCAAATGCGTGCCACTCAATGCTGGCAAATCATAACGCGCAGCCACATCCGCAGGCAGGCCGGTATCTTTGTACACGTCGATCGATTGACCCACAGAAAGGATATGAATCTGCGGATAGGCTTGCTTGATCCAGCTTTTTACTTTCGCGGTGTCCACTGCGGAGGTGAGAATCGCATGATTCCCCTTCACCGCGAGAGTGACCTGATCTGAGTGCTCAGAATTAAAGTCTCGCTCCAATGCCTTCCAGCTAAAATCTGCCGTCGGTGCATATAGACTATATTTCAACGCATTTGCATCCACAGGCGACGTAAACACAGCCATGCCAGCAGAGTCCGGTCCTCGCTCTGTCATCCCAATCAGCATCGGCATCATCAATTGACCGATATTTGCGCGCATACTCTGGTTTTTAACCAGTAATCCTACAATCCCACACATCATTTTCTCCTATCAATACTTCATGTTCGATGACCAATGCGTCACTCACATCAAACAATTAAAAGAACTCAACATACCTATCAATTTCCCACTGGGAGACATGCCGTTGATAATCTATCCACTCCATGCGTTTGATCTTTAAAAACTCTTGGGCAAGATTTGCCCCCAGCGCATCCATGATGACCGCATCACTCTCAAGCGCATCCAATGCCTCACCCAGATTCTGGGGAAGGATGCCAATCTTCAACGCTTGAAGTTGCTCGGGGCTATAATCGTAGAGATTCTCATCATGCCCCTTGCCTGGGTTTAACTGACGGGCAACGCCATCCAAGCCAGCTGCGATCACAGCTGCGGTTGCAAGATATGGATTACAGCTGCCGTCAGGAAGCCGCAGTTCTAAGCGGCCATAAGGAATACGCACCAATGTCGATCGGTTATTGTTACCGTAACTGATATACGCTGGCGCCCACGTTGAACCGGTTAATGAGCGCCCCACGACCAGCCTTTTGTACGAATTTACGGTCGGATTACATAAGGCGGTCAGTGCCGGGGCATGCGCAAGAATCCCGCCCAGGAAATGGTAAGCCAGGCTAGACAGCCCCAGTCCAGAGGGGTCATTGTCGTCTTGGAACAGGCTTTTCTCTCCATCCCCTATGGACATATGCATGTGCATACCATTGCCTGGCCGATTGCTAAATGGCTTAGGCATGAACGAGCAGATCATGCCCATCTCATTGGCTATTTCACTCGCAGCCATCTTGAATAAAATGTAATCGTCTGCACTTTTGAGACATTCAGAATAGGTGTAGTTAATTTCAAACTGACCATTCGCATCCTCATGATCGATTTGATAAACATCCATCCCTGCCGCAATCAGCGACTCAGTTAACTTACCAAGATACTCAGAGTGTCTTGTGATCCCTTTATAGTCGTAACATGGTTTTTGCAACGTATCAGTTTCATCAAACGGCAGAATCTGACCCTGTTCGTCACGACGCAGTAATGAAAACTCTGGCTCTAATCCTGTGTAGAAGGTCCATCCACGTTCGGATAACCGGGCAATCTGCTTCTTAAGAACGACGCGTGCATCATATTCATGCGGTTTATTGTTAACATGCCCATCGCACACCAGTCGCGCATAACCAGGTTGCCAAGGCACCAAGCCAATGGTGCTCAGCTCACCAACCGCCATATAATCAGGGCCATTGGGTGCAATGCCTGTCCCCCAAATTGCACCACCAGCAAAACCTGCGCCCTTCGTCAGAATATCGTTGAGATGCTCAGCCGGCACTGACTTGACCTTAGCTACCCCATGAATATCGACGAATTGGGCAAGGACGTACTTGACCTTGTTTTCCTGCAAAAACTTTTGTGCTTCCTGCAAAGACTTCATTGAGTGCCTCACCTAAAATTTATTAATTAAAATTCGAAACGATCAAGAACTAGTTATCATCTGTTTGAAGTGAACATCCAGGCCAACAGCGCCTCCGCCGAACTCCCCGGCGATTTCGGTGAGCGTGCTCCACATGTAGTTACCATAGCTACCATCGCACCATAAGCGGTAGACCAGCTCCCCATTCAGCAATTGGCGGATTAAAGTCACAGACACGCCAGCCACACTGGTCATCAACACAGCATCCGCAGCAAACGCGCCTTCACTCAGGTCTAGTGCACATATTTCACTGAATGCACTGTGAAAATGCACGCCGCTTAGAATGAACGAAGCGTCATAACGCGCCACTTCGTAAAGATGCTCTGGTGCATCATTTGCATTGATTGCAATCTGCCCTTGGTGGAAACCTTCCAATAAAAATTCACTCCGCCCAAGTCTTAACACCAATCCTCCAGCGTGATCTTTACGCCATGTATTGGGTGCTTCTGGCACGGTAAAGCCTTGGGATTCAAGCCACTCAACGGCCTTTGCTCCTTTAATGCCTGCTCTGGAAAATGCGCTCACATCACAAATACCGAGCTTCTTCATCCGTTGCATCTCGATATCCGTATTTTCATAACTTAGAACGATTTCCATCCCGTTCAAGATTGCTTTCTTCATCGTTAACCCTGACTGCGCAAAACTGACGGGGGAGAGTCGGTCAAATACCATTTCCATATTTAATCCCCTTCAATAAATGGTGACTGGACAACATAGGCCTCCACCATCTGGCCGCTGTCGGTTCTAATACTCAAGACGTCACCCAACGTTGTATTCGCTGGGGATACATATGCAAACCCGATGAATCTTTGCAGCGTAGGACTCAACGATAGACTGGTGACCCTGCCCTCAATCTGGCCACTCTTGCTGATCACTAAATTACATTCACATGGCACAGGGCCCTGGAAATCTGGCTTAAACGAAAAAGCCACCAGTTTTTTTAGCAGAGGACGTTTGCGGATAATTTGCAAACTGCGTTTACCGATAAAGAAAGGTTTATTGAGGTTGATGGCCCAGTCAGCACCAAGCTCAAAGGGGTTTGTAAGACCATCGGTATCATGCCCCACTAATGGGTGGCCCATTTCCAATCGAAGCAATCTTTGTGCCTCTGTACCAAATGGTTTAACACGCCCATCAACGCTTCCACTGTCTAGCAGCAAATTCCACAACTTAAGCACAGCTGAGGCTGGCACATGAATCTCATAGGCCTGGTTAGAGACAAATCCAACGCGAATCACACGTGCCTTTATTTCTCCTATGGACGTATCAGCCACTGCACCTAATAAAAACTGGTCTTCAGAAAGATCCAAAAGGGTAATCTTCTGAAGCACCTTTCTGGCCAAGGGCCCGGCAATGTTCACCGCGCCATATGCGCCCGTGACATTGATGAAGGTCACATTCAGGCCCCAAATCTGATTCCACCGCTGCATCTCACGGTAAACCGCGGCGGCATTGCTGGTACTTGCGGTCACATAGAAGAAATTTTCTGCGATCCGGCACGCGACACCGTCATCTACCATTACCCCTGATTCGTCCAGCATTAAGGCATATCGGGAGCGCCCAACCCTTTGATCTTTAAAATTACCAGTATAGAAACGTTCCAAAAATTCAGCGGCATTGGCGCCATGAATCTCTATCTTGCCCAAGGTACTGACATCAATGATGCCCGCTGCACTTCTGACGGCTTTTGCTTCGTTCTGTATAGACTGCTCTTTGGTTTGCCCATCCACTTTGTAGTAGGCTGGACGTTTCCATGCGCCGACATCCGTGAACACTGCACCGTGTTCTGCGTGCCACTGATGCAGCGGGGTATCTCGATGAGGATGCAACCCCCTGCCTGCCAAATGACCTATTGGTGTTGGATGAAAGAAGGGCCGTGCTGTCGTCGTGCCAATTTTATTGACTGGAAGACTTCTGATACGCGCCAGAATACGAATCGCATTCATGTTTGAATGCTTGCCTTGGCTAGGCCCCATTCCAACTGTCGTGAAACGCTTCATTAATTCGATGTTATCGAAGCCTTCCTGAGCCGCATGAATGAAATCTTTTACGCTGATATCCTCGTCGAAATCCACAAAGTTTTTACCTTTGGGATGCATCACAATCGGATAAGGATGGCTAGGCGATGACCCGGAAAAACTTTCTACGGTGGTGTCGTTTCCAACATAGCCCAAATACTTGAGGGCATCAGAGGCAGCACGGGCGCCATCCTGGATGCGTTGATTCAAGCCAAAAACACCGTTCACCTTACCTGCAGCGAAAATGCCATTGGGCAGTCTTGACGGTACGAATTGGTGTATTTGATCGTCATAACGCATGCCGGTGCCGGCCTGATAGAGCAATGCAGCAGCAGGCGCCCAGCCTGCACACATGACGATACCGTCACAGTCAATCTGTATGGATTTCCGAATATCGGCCTGCGCAGAGGCTTCATCGTAATCCGTGACAATCGCGCCTTTGACACCTAACTTGCCGGATACCGGCACAGCTTCATAGATGCAAGCACCGTTATGGATTGGTATGCCTTTATTTGCGACCACACTGGCAATGGCATCCGTCTCTCCACCCGCCCGCATATCAACAATCGCCGCGACCTCTACGCCAGATGCAATCAGATCAAGCGCCACCCGGTAGCCATGGCTATTAGCGGTGACGACTACCCCCTTCAAGAATGGCTTAACGGCGTATCGTGCGATGAGACGTTGCGCGGCGGAACCAAGCATGACACCCGGTAGATCGTTGTTTCTGAACACAGGAGGTTGCTCAAAGGCGCCACTGGCAACAATCACAGCTTTAGCACGTACTTTTGTGATTCCAGATTCGTCTACGATCGGGATCAGATGATCAGCATAATATCCGGCTGCATAAGCGTTAGTTTTCACTGTTAAATTAGGCAGGCTTTGTGCGTCACTCAACATGTTTGCTAACTGTTCGTGATGCTCTGAATTGCCTGCATTGTCGTAAGCAAAACTTCCGCCGGGGTTGGCATTTTCATCCACCAAAAGAACCTCTAAGCCTTCACGGGCCGCAGTCAAAGCTGCAGACAACCCTGAAGGGCCTGCGCCAACCACCAGGAGATCGTAATGCGAATGCTGTTTCTTTTTTAAGAGCCGCGGATAGTTAAAGTTCACTACGCCCAAACCAGCTGCGTTGCGAATGATGCGCTCCCAAAATGGAAACAAACCACGTGGGGTATGAAATGCTTTGTAATAAAAGCCGACTGGTAAGAGCGCCGATATCGAATCAAGAAAGCGCTTGTTATCCGCCATCACCCCGCCGTCAACATTCACTACTTGGAGTTTCATCCCCGCTTTAAGCTGAACAACATCGGCTCGGATATTGGTATCGACACCATCTGTAACCATGATGTTGACGTCATGATTTGCCAGGGTAAAAATGCCTCTTGGCCGGTGGTATTTAAAACTACGGCCTAGCACTTTCTCGCCTGCCGCCCACAAGGCGCTGCTAATCGTATCCCCTTCAAAACCCTCATATTCTTTACCTTCAAATGAGAATTTAATTTTGTTGTTCCGATTGATCCACTCACCGGAAGTATTTTGCAACCTCATGCTCATTTAGCAGCTTCCTGTTCGTATAAGTAGGTACGTGCTACGTTGTCTGTTAAGGTGTCTCTTTCTGCAACAAACCAGGTTCCGCTAGGAGAGTGATACCACCATTCTTTTTTTAGCCCTGGCGCGCCATTGCGGTTATAAACATAGTCAGCCCACTCTTTGTCGCTGCATTCAGCTTCGGGCATATCACGTAGCTCACCACCAAAGACAAATTCGCTTAGTGGTCTCACGCCATTAATCGGGCAAGTAAGTAATTTCATTTCTAATATTCCTGATGCTTAGTGACCGACCGAAGCCGCACCTTTTTCGCCAGTCAATTCGTACTCTTCAAATCTTGAAAGCCTGAAAGGCTTGATGAGATCTGGCGCCATATCGTTAGCAATCGTGGCAGCCATCGTTTTCCCGCTGATCGGTGTGGCCTTGAATCCCCACGTTCCCCACCCGGCATCGAGATAAAAACCTTCCACCGGTGTCTTGCCCATAATGGGAGAGAAGTCAGGGGTCATGTCTGCCATGCCGCCCCACTGCCTGACGATCTTCACATTCGAGAGGAAGGGGAACATGTCTAACATGTGAGACGTCAGTCCCTCCACAAAGTCTAAAGAAGACCTGGTCGAATGCACCTCATAGGGATCCAACGAAGACCCCATGACCAATTCGCCACGGGAAGATTGACTGACGTAGACATGCAAGCTACCGGAAACCAGGATTGAATCCAGCCAGGGCTTCATTGGCTCAGTCACACAAGCTTGCAACGGATGAATGACAATAGGCGTATCAATGCCAGCCATTTTGCAGATGCGGGGAGTGAACCCTGCCACCGCTGAAAGCACTCTGGGGGTAGAGATATAACCTCGGCTCGTTTGTACCCCTTGAACCTTGCCGCCCTTGATATCAATGCCAGTCACCTCCGTACTCTGAAATATATCGACACCTAACCTATCGGCGCCGCGGGCATAACCCCAAGCAACAGCGTCATGCCGAGCCACAGAACCTGGCCCATGATACAAAGCGCCTAAAATGGGCGCATGGCCACTGCAGCTGATGTCTAGCTGAGGACAGGCTTTTGAGATCTCATCCGGACCAACGACATAACTATCCACGCCCACATGTTTATTGACCTCAGCGCGCCAACGCATTGTCCGCATCGCTGATTCTGTATGTGCCAATGTGAAATGGCCGCGCGTTGAATAGAATAGATTGATATCTAACTCTTCGGACAAACCTTCATATATTTTGACGCTGGCATCATAGAAGTTCACGCCCTCTGGGGTCAGGTAATTAGACCTGACAATGGTGGTATTGCGGCCGGTGTTGCCTCCACCCAAGTAACCCTTTTCAAGCACGGCAATATTAGTCATGCCATGGTCTTTAGCCAGATAGTAGGCAGCAGCCAAACCGTGTCCGCCTCCGCCAATAATGACTGCGTCGTAACTTTTCTTAGGGGTCACATTCTCCCTAAAAAACCGAGTCTCTTTGTACTCTTTACTCAACGCATATTTAAGCAATCTTAGAGGCATTCAACGCTCCGCAACGATCCAATATCAATCTCGACATGAAAATTTTATTCCCAGCAGGAAACAACAATTCCATTTATACGCATTGCAAAAACCGCTGTCAACGGATTTATGAATATTTTTTTCCTGTCAGGAATAAATTTACCTATTTTGCAATGATTTGGTGCATAATTTGGTCTGATGAACACATTTAGAGCATGTGAATATTCTTAAAAAAGTGGCTGAGGGTGGATTAATGACTAAGAAAGAGTTAGTCAATTAATTCTCCAGCAGAAACTTGATTTGCCGTCACTTGATTGATTGGGCCTGTGATAATTAAACGAGAAGTATGGATATGGGAGTTTTAGCCGCCAATGACCTCTGATTTGAAAAAAAATGTTGTCCCTATTACGGAAACAGAATCCAAACCTTTGGGTAAACACTTGGGGAATGTCATCAAAGAGGTCAGAAAACAACATGGCCTGACCATTGCCGATGTCGCTGAGAGAGCGAATATTAGTGTTGGAATGTTCAGTAAAATTGAGAATGGCCATGTATCGACCAGTCTTGAAACATTGGAACAAGTAGCTAACGCGCTTGGCGTAACGCTTTCAAGGCTGTTCCGCGACTACAACGCTCCCTCAGGAAATGCACAATTCGTTAAAAAAGGGCATGGTATGGAAGTGGTACGCCGCGGCACAAAGCTCGGCCACACATATCATTTATTAGCCTATGACCAAGGGCCTCAAAAGACTTTTGAGCCATTCTTGATCACGCTGGAAGATCAGGCGGAAGAATTCCCCCCTTTTGAACATGGAGGGACTGAATTCATTCATATGCTGGAGGGGGTATTAGAGTACAAGGTAGGCTTGGAGACTTTCTTACTTGAGCCAGGCGACTCACTGACCTTTAGAGGAGACCAGCCGCATCAGCCAGCCAAGCTCATAGAGGTCCCAATCCGTTTCCTGGCTATTATTCATCACGACCCCGTTGATCATTCAGGAGGCAGTGAGTGGACGCAGTCATAAGTATTCGAGATGCTCAAGAAAAAGATGCCGCTCAACTAGCCGACCTTCTACATGCGCTATTTAGTATAGAAGCCGATTTCAAACCAGACATGGAGAAACAAAAAGCCGGTTTAAGTATGCTGATATCACAACCAGAACATGGGGTAATCAAAGCTGCATTTACAGAAGACGGGAAACTGATTGGGATGGTTAGCGCGCAACTAGTCATCTCTACTGCACAAGGAGCACGCTCTGCTTGGGTAGAAGACATGGTCGTTCATGCAGAATTTAGACAGCAAGGAATTGGTAGAAAACTACTGCAGTCGGCATTAGATTGGGCAAAAGAAAAAGGAGCTACTCGTGCTCAACTATTGGTCGATATTGAAAATGAACCTGCGATAGGATATTACCGGCACCTGGGTTGGGAAAGCACTCAGTTAAATGCGAGAAGATTATTTTTATAATTGTTGTACATTTTTAACTAGTCATATCTCACCGGCCAAGGTAAGAAAGAATGCTCATTCACAAACTACCGTTTTCTAAGTGGCTAACTTTGTCACTTCGTAGAAATGAAAACGGAGCTTGGCTCTCATAAATGGATATCTGAACTTCACCCGCGAAGTTAGACAACCGAATACATGACTCCCACACCAATCCCACAGTATGAATAAAAAATACAGTCATTCACAGACAGGTGTAGAAAAATTTGAAACTGAAAAACCAGCCTAATTAGCCAGTATATAAGCGAAGTATGGTGCCCGGAGCCGGAATCGAACCGGCACAGCCGTTAAGCCGAGGGATTTTAAGTCCCTTGTGTCTACCAGTTTCACCATCCGGGCGGTAGGTCTAGCAAGCTTTGCATTCTAACACCGTGATCTATTTTGCATAGTGGTGAGAATGTGTGCTTGAGAAAGATTTGGAGCGGGAAACGAGTCTCGAACTCGCGACCTCAACCTTGGCAAGGTTGCGCTCTACCAACTGAGCTATTCCCGCATATTTACAACATGAGACTGGAGGCGCGAGCCGGAGTCGAACCGGCCTAAACGGCTTTGCAGGCCGCGGCATAACCGCTTTGCTATCGCGCCAGAACCAACAACATAAAAACAACTTATGTTAAAAAGGGAAAGCCGCGCTTTCCCCAGAATTTGGAGCGGGAAACGAGTCTCGAACTCGCGACCTCAACCTTGGCAAGGTTGCGCTCTACCAACTGAGCTATTCCCCGTA
>NZ_JBQUZA010000004.1:289764-331187 GCF_056314085.1 Methylophilus sp. DMC14
CGCGTATTTCCTTACGTCATGTGTCGTAAAGAAGCTGGCATTTTAATGATTTTGAGACCGGTGTCAAGGAAGATTTTGAAAATAATATGTCTTTTTTCGCCTTGCTTTTTTAGATGGTTTCGCGTATCGCCGGCCACGCCGCGCGCAGGTAGTAACCCATGGAGATCAGGGTCAGCAATGCGGCGATCACAATGAGCCATTCACCCAGCCACTGGATGTTGATGCCAAACAGCGGATCAAACCAAAGTAGCAGGATGATGGCGACCATTTGTGCCGCCGTTTTGATTTTCCCAACCATGGCGACCGCAACATTGGCGCTTTTGCCTATGCTGGCCATCCACTCGCGCAAGGCACTGATGGCAATTTCGCGGCCGATGATGATGAGCGCGACCACCGCCCCGACCCGGTGCAACTCCACCAGCACAATCAAGGCGGCGGCCACCATCAGCTTGTCAGCCACTGGGTCAAGAAACGCGCCAAACTTGGACATTTGGTGATATTTGCGGGCCCAGTAGCCATCTAGCCAGTCGGTGAATGAGGCCAGAATAAACACACTGGCAGCGGTGAGGTTTACCCAGTGTGCTGGCAGCCCGTCGCTGGCGATGGCATTCGCGGGCAAAAAGAAGATACCAACAAACACCGGGATCATCGCGATGCGTAGCAGGGTGAGTATATTGGGGACATTCCACATGGTTATTTTGCTCAGGGCTGTTGCAATGGCTTAATGCAATCGTTCGTATATGGTTTGCGCCAGTGCCAGGCTAATGCCTTCGACTTGTGCAATCTCGTCTATGCTAGCACTTTTTATCGCATCCAGGCCACCAAATCGCGTCAACAAGGCTTTGCGGCGCTTTGCCCCTACCCCTTCAATCTCTTCCAGGCTAGAGGTAATGCGCGCTTTGGCGCGCTTGGCCCGGTGGCCGGTAATCGCAAACCGATGTGCTTCATCGCGGATTTGTTGCAGCAGGTGCAAGCCGGGATTATCCACGGGTAAATTCAGCATTTCGCCAGTGTCGGAGAAAATCATGGTTTCGAGACCCGGTTTGCGCTCTTCTCCCTTGGCAATACCAATCAGCAGTATATCGTCTAGACCGACCTCTTGCATGACCTCCATCGCCACGCCCAACTGGCCCTTGCCACCATCAATAAAAATCAGGTCAGGGCGCTTGCCCTCGCCCGCAGCGACTTTTTTATAGCGCCGGGTCAGCACATCCCGCATCGCCGCATAATCATCGCCTGGCGTGATGCCGGTGACGTTATAGCGGCGGTATTCACTGTTTTGCATATCGCCACGGTCAAACACCACGCAACTGCCCACAGTGGCTTCACCCATGGTATGGCTGATATCAAAGCACTCAATGCGCTCGGTGTTCTCGGCAAGGTTAAGCGCCTCACGCAACGAGAGCAAGCGTGCCTGTTGGTTGGCCGAAGTCGCCTGCCGTTGTTGCAACGCCAGTTCTGCATTGGTCTGCGCCATCTTGAGCCAGACTTTTTTATCGCCAATCGCATTAGTCAGCACGCGGATTTTACGTTCGGCCTGCTCGCTGAGCATGGTTTCAAACTCGGTCTTGTCGATCTCCGCCCCACACACCAGCAACGGCGGCGTGTTTTGCGCCACATAATACTGGGTAATAAACGCCTCTACCGTTTCTACCAGCTCGGCATCCTGCGCGTTCTTGGGGAAAAAGCTCTTGTCGCCTAAATGACGCCCACCACGGATCATCACCAGGTTAATGCAGTGTTGGCCTTCAATCTCGGCACAGGCAATCACATCCGCATCACTCACGCTAAAGTCACTGACAAACTGCTTGGCCTGCACCTGGCGCAAGGCCTGAATCCGGTCTCGCAACACCGCCGCCTGCTCGTATTCCATCGCCTCGGCTGCAGCATTCATCCCATCCGCCAAAGAATCCATCACTTCACTGGTTTTGCCGAGCAAAAATAGCGCCGCGTGGCGCACATCACTCGCATAGTCTTCTTGGGAAATCAGATTCACACACGGTGCAGTACACCGTGCAATCTGATATTGCAGACAAGGCCGTGACCGGTTAGCAAACACCGTGTTTTCACAGGTGCGCAGCTTAAACACCTTTTGCAGCAATTGTATGCTCTCACGCACCGCAGGCGAGCTTGGGAAAGGCCCAAAATACTGATGTCCTTTACGCTGGGTGCCACGATGGAACGCCAGCCGCGGAAACGCATCGCCAGTCAGGCTAATATAGGGATAAGACTTATCGTCGCGAAACAACACGTTATAACGCGGCATGATGCTCTTGATCAGGTTATTCTCAAGCAACAAAGCCTCCGCCTCAGAGCGGGTCACCGTGGTCTCGATATTGGTAATCTGCGACACCATCATTTTGGTGCGTGGACTGGCGAGGTTTTTATTAAAGTAACTCGAAACCCGCTTTTTTAAATCTTTGGCTTTACCCACATAGATCACGGTATCTTCCGCATTGAGCATGCGGTAAACGCCTGGCAGGTTTGGAAGGTTTTTCAGGATGGGTTTGGGGTCAAACATGGCGGCATTTTAGCACTTGATAGACATGTGGATGATAAGCAAATCATCCTGAAAATATCTGAGCAGATAAATTTAAAACACTCTAATTCCTAAGTTGCGCCGCTTTTGAATACAACTCTTTTGCTTTTACTTTATCTTGCAGAACACCATCACCAACGTCATACATGACTGCAAGATTATGTAGCGCCATCGCAAAACCTTGGTCTGCCGATCTGCTAAACCATTCAAATGCTCTAGATTTATTTTGTGGAACGCCTACACCATTGTAGTACATGACCCCTAAATTATATTGTGACTTAACCTCTCCTTGTCGAGCTGCTTTCAAGTACCACTCAGCGGCTTTTGCCTTATTTTGAGTCACGCCATCGCCCATATCGTAGAGCATGGCGACATTAAACTGCGCAATGGCATCCCCTTTTTCAGCTGAAACTTTAAGCCACGCTAAGGCGCTTTGCTTATCCTGCTCAACGCCATAGCCTTTGTAATACATCAAACCCAGATTGCGTGCTGACACTGCATTACCTTGTTCTGCTGCTCTAAAAAACAACTCGTGGGCTCGTTGTAAATCCTTAGAGGCACCCACGCCGTTGTAGTACATTGCACCGAGATTATTTTGAGCGTTAGCATCACCTTTTTCGGACGCTTGAGTAAGCAAATCAAATGCTTTTTCTGTGTTTTTTTCAACGCCCGTTCCAGTGCCATACATCCCGGCAAGATTATTGAGTGCTCTCGCATCCCCTTGCTCAGCTGCTTTCGAGAACCATTCAAAAGCCTTTTGTAGATTTTTTGGGACAAGGACACCTACATAGTACAACGACCCTAAGTTATTTTTGGCTAGGATCATCCCCTGCGCTGCAGCTTTGGTATACCACTCTATGGCTTTGTCTATGTTTTTCTCACAACCCTCTCCGTTTTCGTACATCGCACCAAGGTCATTTTGTGCACTTGCATTCCCTTGCTCGGCCGCTTTTAAAAACCACTCAAAAGCTAAGGTTTTATTTTGCTCAACCAGCTTACCTGCGTAATACATCGCACCTAAGCGATATTGATCCTCTAAATTTCCATTCGCAGCTGATTTTTGAATGGCCTCCAGCTGACTATCAAGTATCTGACTATTAATCAAAGAGCTAAATTGACTTGTGTCAGCCCAAACAAAACTTCCCCATAAACATGGCAATATCAAAAAAATGGCAATTTTCTTATTCATGGATTTTTACTCTGATACTAAATATCGCAGTTATTGCACTTTCTTAAACCAATCAGATGTACCTTTTTGGAATAGCCGATAAAGGATAAAAGCTTCAACTGGAATGAGAAAAATAGAAACAAAATACTCAAGCTTCATTTTTTCGTAACCGACCCCACCAAGCATGATAAGAACTGATCCGATTGTAATAATTAAATATACATAGCGAGCAGCATTGCTTGCATTACTGATTTTGTAAGGCAATATACAAAGCAAGGAATAAAAAATGATCGTAGATGCAAATTCGCCGTCTGTAGCATGACCAGTCATTTTTTCATATAAGGCTAGTAGTGCGTCAATAGCAAGTGTTGCCCATATTGCGATAACGGCTTGTCTAATACCAATTGGCATATTTTTACTCCCAACGTGTGAAGTAGGTGGTTGGTGACATCGGTGGCTCAACCCTCGTTATTAATAATTCTTGATTCAAAGCGCATTTTCGCCAATCCCGCTTGACTAATGGGCTAGGCGATTTTTTCATTACCAAAACTTCCATCGTGACTTTGGTTTAGAGTCAATGATTTTGAATTCTTTAATCTTTGCACCTTCGGGAAGACTTTTGACTTGCTGACTAATTTGCCCAAACATAGAGAAGTGAACACTAATATCTACCTTCTCAAAATTAGCAAGCTCGTATTGGCCTCCAAGATTAGGTGGTTTTACAAAGCTGTAAATTTGACCAGATTCTAGAACGAGACCAGAAAGTCTCAAGTCACCCACCAACTGAACACCAAAATAACTTACTACAAACTCTTTATCAGATAATAAAGTTTCAAACTCCGCCCCAGATTCAGCTATGGCACTTATTTGTGTTGCACCAACATCAAGAAAATAAACTTTTTTATCGGTTCTATCTTGTACAAATGCGTCACCAGAAGCTGTAATTAAAATTGGTAATTTGTTTTTACCAACTAACCATTCCCAATCAGCGAGTAAAGTCTCTTGGTTAAGGTGGCCGAAATTAACTGTAAGGTCATTCAGTGTCATAGGGTTTTAAAGTCTAACGTTTGAAGTAAGGGGCGCAGTTAGGCGTCCCGCTTGACTGATGGGTTAGGTATTTATGGGCCAACGACTTCATCACTCTCATTTAATATATGGGTCACTTGATTATCATCCCAAACAACAATCCAATTAATAGGCAAAACTAAAGCGTCTAATATATGAGGCTTAGTTTTGAGTAACTCAAATGCATAAATAGCTTCAAGTTCACTTGCATCAAGGGGTTGTGAATTATTTATTTTATTTGCTGGACCGATGTACCATCCTGAATCATTTTCAGATGGTTCTTGACGATGAGCATATAGTTTATCTTCAGAAAGGCACCCTTTTTTTACAACGATTTTGTCATCGAATCTAAATCCATAGGGATTACAGTCTAAACCTTTAACAAACTCTATTTGAGAGGCTAATGCCCAGAGAGATGTACTAATATCGGGTTTGAAGTCTTTAAATGGATTGCCAAAGTAGTCAGGCTCACAAAGTATTAATTCACCATCAATTTTTATGAATTTTAGAAGTGTCCATCCAAGTTGAATAGTCACTCCATCTTCAATACCAGGTGGTTGGTTTTTAAAGTTTGTAACAATATCAGCTGCCCATTCACCCTGCTCAGTGAGTGACTCGTCACAATGAAGTGAGAACAAAGGTCTTTTAATTTTTATCATCGTTACTCTTTGTACTTAACGTTTGAGGTAAGGGGCTGGCGACAATGGTGGCTCGACACCCGTTATTAAAGCGCATTTTCGCCAGCACCGCTTGATGGATGGGTTGGGCATTACCAAAACCGCCACCAAGGTTTGGTAGATTGTGAATTTGTAATATCACTTTCGATATTGTTTGTTGAAGCACCAGACGCTTTGGCTTGGCTTGACCGCTCCATGACCGCAAATGGATTACTATCCTCATCTTCTCTAACATCGTCATGACGAAACCCAGTGATGCTTTTACAGACCTCGGCGGGCACATCAAATAAGTAATCACATGGGTCTTCATCCGCATTCAGTTGAGCTAGCAATCGATTTTTAATTTCCTCGTAGCAATCAGGAAGATCTCCACTTACATCTAGATGCGTAAGTCCCTGTTCTGAGTCATGGACGATAGACCATTTCTCTTTACCGTTGGAGAGATAGCTTGCCATCGAGACCATAGAGGCTTCTTCAATAACACACTTTACAACTTCAGCTCTCATCGATAATGGGCCTAGAATCGCAAGCTCTAGCTCTGGCGGTAATGGGTCGTTGAAATGTAAAAGGTACCATCCAGACTCGAGCTTGAGCGCATCTACATCAGTTTCTGGGTAAGGGCTTTGCTCATCGGTGTCTTGTAAATTTAATTCCGAGCAAACCTGTGCAGGTGATTTTCCATGTACAGCTACCCAAGATATATGAAAGCCCACTTAATTCTCCTTTTGATATGCCCAACGTTTGAGATAAGGGGCTGGCGACGATGGTGACACAGCCATTGTTATTAAAATTGTATTCATCGAAGAGAGTTCTCGCCAGTCCCGCTTGATGGATGGGTTAGGTTGCATTTTATTTTGCCCATTCATCAAGTGCAGCAGTAAAAAGCGGGTTTTGATAATTAGCATATTCTGGATCTTTATACCGAATATCAACGTCAGTTAGATAGTGCATCACGATATCAGGACAGTTTTTGGCGAAACCAAAGTTTCCAATTTTTCTCATGAGTTCGATACATTCAGATTCTAGGTTTTTCATTTCCGCCTCGCTTTTAGGTGAACGAAGAGAAATTTCTCTTAACTTCTCGACAAGCTCTGGCTCAAGCAATTTTAAACCTAACGTTTGAATTAAGGGGCGCCGTTAGGCGTACCGCTTGAATGATGGGTTAGGGCAGCAGCTTTATTAAGACTAACTATTTCAATGAGCTGAAATGCTGACATATCGTAGCCAGTTAGTTTTTTGCCGCTCCAATTAACGCCGACGAATATATTCTTTTCTTTTAGCTTTGGTGCTAATTCTTTTTCGAACTCGCTCCACGAAATCTCAACAGGTTCAAGATCAGAGAATCCAGGGATGGTTTTAATAATTTTCTCTACTCTGGTTATTTTCGACCACAGTGGCTTGATTTTTGTACCTCTGTTTGACTCGAAAATGACCTCTCCTTTGATGTCTCTGACTGTCCACATTTTGTTGTGGCTTATCACGTCGGAATAGAAGTCATGTGCCTGTTTACCTGAGTTACCCATGTAAGCCCTAACGTGTGAAGTAAGGGGCTGGCGATAATGGTGGCTCAACCCTCGTTATTAATAATTGTTGATTCAAAGCGCATTTTCGCCAGTCCCGCTTGACTGATGGGTTAGCAGGTTTTAAGCGTTATTGCGGAAAAACTGTGAAAGACCCCAGCGAATGGTACTGATAAAAGAGTAAAAATAACCATTTGTTTGATGTATTGACTTAAAAAATAAAATTGCGGTGCAGGCACACTTTTTTCATTGCTTGTAGCGCTAAGAAATGTTTTCGTGGTGTCGGGAATTAAGTAAATAATATAAATAATACTTATGTAGAGCGTATAAAACACTACCAATAATATTGCAAAAAATAACCAAGGTTTTCCGAGGCTACGCCACATGATTGCAGATGATATGGATGCAATCATCAGTGGTAGGGTAAAAACGATTCCTGCTTCAAGATATAAAGTGTTCATGGTTTATTAAGTGCTAACGTGGAGGTCACTGGCGCTGAGCGGCTCTATCGCGCAGCGTCCGGTGGAGCGCAGGGTTATGCCTCTTCAACACCCACATGCACCCAGTCCTTTTACAGTGGTCGTACCGCTGGGAGATGTAGCTACGGCGCTCGCCTTAACGCCGACTGACTCGCATTCAACGCTCTCGGGAGAGCACGCTTGAACAACCGTGGTTGATACCTTCACCTGGAGGGACTTGTTGCGCAATACGTAGGAGGTTGCGTCTCCGACAGAAATCACACCGCGCTTCTTGCTTCTACCTCCGGTTTGCTCAACGGAGAGTTTTTCAAGCCTTCCATCGACGCGCATGAATGCGTCCTCACCCTCAAGCCACCAAAGAAATGTCTTGCCGGTCGCGGCTGGGCCAACAAATTGAAAATTGCAGCCACAGCCGGACTGAACTTCAGACTCAACAAACGGCTGAACAGTAGGGCCCGCCGCGGCACCGGCGCTCCAAATCAATGCCGAAAGGATGGGGATAGATCTACGCATTTGAGGCATAACGTAATGTAGACACCGAAATCGGTGTATATACTGAGGCAGAGCTATTCCTACCATCAATCATCATTTTCAATAACCCGTTGTTTATATTAATAAACTTAATAATCATAAGTAAAAAATTTTTATTAAATCAATAACAAAACACACCTGAACACTAACACTAATTACCCTAAAAGCTCCCCACCTATCGCCCAATCCTCATACTCGACCTCTTCAAACACGATATAGGTGTAATTCGCTGGTTTATGCGCGTGCTTTTGCAATGTTTCGGTAATCTCTTTGGCGATTTGTTTTTTCTGCTCTTTGGTGACTGAGCCTGCTAGTTTCACATTGACATAAGGCATATTGACGCTCCTTCTGTGGTTGGTTAAATGATCTTTAAACTAGTGATGATGGCCTGCACCACCGCGGAGAATATCGCGGATGAGGTTGAGCGTGACCACCAGCAGCAGTACTGAAATCAGGATAGAGAGGATTGGGTCTATGCTCATCCAGCCTGTAAAGTAGATGACTACGCCTGCGACCACGGCGGTGACTGAACCGAGCAAGTCGCCTAGCACATGCAGGAATGCGGCACGGTGGTTTAAGCTTTCATCACCGCCGTGATGGTGTTGTTGATGATGCATGTGTTTGGCAACAACGACGTTAACCAGTAATCCGACCAGGGCAATGATGCTGACATAACCGCCTGCGACTGCCCGCGGATTTTGCAAGCGCTCGATGGCTTCGTAGACAATCCAGCCGGTGACTAGCAGCATGGAGACGGCGTTGATCATGGAGACCCGACGCTCGGTGTGTTTTGAGGCAGGATGCCCACTGCGCGCCTGCTGTGCTGCCCACATCGCAAGGCCGAGTGCCAGCACATCAAACAGCATGTGCCAGGCGTCGCTGAGCAAGGCGAGGGATTGGGTCCACCAGCCGCCGACAAACTCAACCACGGTAAAGACGGAAATGGCGAGAAATGGCAGCCAAAACGGGTTACCGTGTTCGTGATCATCATGGCGATGCGCGTGTTCATGGCCGTGTTCATGGCCGTGTTCATGGCCGTGTTCATGGCCGTGTTCATGGCCGTGTTCATGGTCATGATCGTGGCTGTTCGCATATGCGTGATCGTGCCCATACGGGCAGCGACCAGAAGAGTGAGAATGTTCGTGAGGTGTATGGCTAGGTTTCATGATGGCATGCTAATGCAAATTAGCTGCTTTTCACAATAGCCTGACTGACATAAAACAGTCTCTAATGAAAAATCTGGGATAATGCTGGCTTGTAGAGAAAATCATCATGTTAAGTTACAGACACGCCTTTCATGCTGGCAACCATGCCGACGTTTTAAAACACTGGATTTTCAGCCTGGTGCTGGATTATTTTAAACAGAAGGATAAGCCTTATTGGGTGGTTGATACCCATGCCGGGGCCGGACTGTATCGCCTGGACAGTAGCGTAGCGAATAAAACAGCGGAATACGTGGATGGCATTTTGCGTTTGCAGCAAAGCCAGGCGCCTGAGCCGTTTCAAATCTATCTGGAGGCTATTGCTGCAGCAAATAAAGATCAGCAGATGCTTTACCCGGGCTCACCTTGGCTGGCCAGCCACCTAATCAACCCGGTGGATAAATTACGCTTGTTTGAGCTACACCCGGCCGATGCGGCTTTGCTGGAACAGCAATTTGCATCACAAAAACGGCAAATCGCGATTCAGCAAAAAGACGGCTTTGAGAGCATCAAGGCTTGCCTGCCGCCACCGACCAAACGCGGCATCGTGCTGATTGACCCGCCTTATGAAGTTAAAGACGATTATGCGCGCGTGGTGGATTGCATTAAAGACAGCCTGAAGCGCTTTGCCACAGGCACTTATTTAATCTGGTACCCGCGCTTGCAACGCCCAGAACCGCAGCAAATGATAGACAAGCTGCGCCGTCTGGACACCGACTTTTTGCATGTGACGCTGGATGTAGAACAACCTTCAGCCGATGGCTTTGGCATGTATGGCAGTGGCATGTGGGTGATTAACCCGCCGTGGACCTTGCGGCAATCGGTAGAGCCACACCTGCCGTGGCTGGCACAAGTGTTAGCGCAAGATGCAGGCGCGCATGCCAGTTGCGAAGGCAAACAGCGCTAGACTGGGTTTGATTCAACTAGTCTTGATTAGGCGAGCTGGAATGGGCAAGCACTCATGCCCCTAATAGCGGATACGGATGCGTTTATGCGTATCCCTGCCCTGCCCAAGCGTGACGGTAAATTGATGGCTGGCGATGGTTTGCCGGTTACCAGTCTGGATACGCACCCGCCACTCGCCTGGCGTGAGATTGGTTTTATAGGTATAGCCGCGATACCCGCTGTCACGTCCGCCTGTCAATGAAAACCCTGGGGTAGAGACACTCACCCACTGGTCACCCTGTTTTTTCTGCCAATCATGCAGCAGATGGGTTTTGAGGCCTTGTGGCGCAAAAATGGCAGAAAAGCATACCAGCCGTTGACCGGGCTGCAAGTAAAAATGGTCGGTATCCACCCGCCAAAACTGCCACCAGGGCGACTTTTCCACCGTCATCCAATAGCCTTGTGGGGACTTTTCCAGATCGTAGGCTACCACCACGGCTTGCTTGACCAAAGGCACAGGCGGAATCATGTCTTGCCGGTAAGCCAGCATGAGCAACCCGGCAATTGCCCACACTGGCCAGATTCGGCCTCTGTGATGCGGCGCGCGCTGGTAAAGCACATAAGTGATGGTCGCCCCGAGCAAGGTACTCAGGTAAAACCAAGCCGCATGCACGCTGCCAAACAAAAAGGGAAAGGCAAAGTTACACCAGAGGATGGAGCAGAGGCCGAACATGCTCCAGCACAAGCTCAGGCGCCGGTATTCACTCTCAAGAAACTCGTTGGCGACCAGCAACGCGCCCAACACCAGGGTAATAATCCAGGCCACGCCCTCGCTGGAGCTTTTGAAGTACAGAATAAACAAAGCGCTTAACAGGCTGCCAAACAAAAATTGTAATACCCAGTATGGCCAATCGTGCACTGGCCAGCGCGTGACTTTGTGCTGTACCCATTGGAAGCTCAACAGCCGCTCGCCCAGCCGCCGGATGGAAGAAGAAGGTTCGGCCAACTGGTACATGAGAATAGCGGCCACCAGCAAATACAAGGCAAAAATGATCATGTCGGACATGGCGACTTTTTTGCCTATGGTAATCGCGTCCCAGACAAAGCCGCCGATAAAAAACACGATCGGCAGCGCCATGCGGCTACGGGCGAGCCAACGTGACCATCTTGAAAGGGCTGGCGCTTGATCAGTCATCATTCATTACACTTTCCACATCTGTCATCAGGCAGCGTTTTGTATCAGGGCGGTATTTTGCGCATGCGCTGCACGAAACACAATCTTATTTTGCGCGTTTGAAAAGTAAACTTACTTTGATAATCAAACCTTGCCTGTTAAACTTTAAGTTATCTTAAGAAAAAGCCGTTAACTATCAATAAAGTTAAGTTTTTCTCTCACTAATCATTGGCTAATACCCTGATATCCCATCAAACATGCGAACCCTAGTAAAGCAGTTGGTGTACAAAGTAAGCGAGATCAAATCTGTCAGTTATGAAACTGAGCAGGCACTGATCCGCGTGCTTTTTGTCAGCATGATTACGCTTTACTTGCTGATTAACCGCAGCAGCTATGAACCCGTATTGTTGTGTCTGATTTATCTGGGCTTTGGTTTTCTGATGTTGTATAACATCTTGCGCAACCCGGCCAAAAACGAAAAACGGCAATGGACCGCCATGGTGATGGATATCACCGCCACCTCGCTAGAGCAAATGATCTCGGGGGCGATGGCCGGCGTATTTATCGGCATTTATCTGTGGCTGATTATTGGCTATGGCTTGCGTTATGGCACCAAGTTTTTCAAAGGCTGCTATATGCTAAGCCTGGTGGGCTTTAGTCTAACCTTGTATTTAAACCCTTATTGGATAGAACACCAGCATCTGGCTTATGGCTTTTTGCTGACGCTGTTACTGATTCCACCGCATGCCCTACGGTTGCTGGTGAGCCTGGAAAAAGCCACCAAAGAGGCTGACCAAGCCAGCGAGGCAAAGACAAACTTTCTGTCGAATATCAGCCATGAGATGCGCACACCGCTCAATGGCATTATTGGCGCCAGTGAACTGCTGGCCCAGACCAAGCTTGACCGCAAACAAGCCGAATTCTTGAATATGGTTGGCGCCTCAGCCAGCAGCCTGAAAAAGCTCATCAATGACGTACTCGATATCAGCAAGATTGAAAAAGGTAAAGTCGATCTCGAAGAGATTGCTTTTTACCTGCCAGACTTGATCAACCGCTTGCACCTCGTGTTTCAACTTGAAGTGGAACGCAAGCAACTCTGGTTGAAGTTCAATCTCGCCAATGAAGCGGAACGGCACTTTTCTGGCAGCATGCACCATCTGGAGCAGATATTGACCAATTTGATCGCCAACGCGATTAAATTCACGCAGCACGGTGGCGTCGAGATCACGGTCAGTGTCCAGGAACAGTATGCCAACCGCAGCCTGTTATGTTTCCGCATCCAGGATAGCGGCATTGGCATCAAGGCAGAGGCCTTGCCTTTTATTTTTGACAGTTTCACCCAGGCAGATAGCAGCATCACCCGGCGTTATGGCGGCACGGGTTTGGGCACGACCATTGCCAAGCAACTGGTTGAAGTCATGGGTGGCAGCATTAGCGTGAGCAGCAAGGAAAATGTAGGCACAGTGTTTGAGGTCAGCTTGCCACTGACCCACGCAATCGCGCCCAGTGTTGACCGGAGCACCGAAATCAACCTGGATAACGCCTCCAATGTGGTGCCATTAAGTAGCCACACCCGATTCCGCAAAAAAATCCGTGTGCTGATTGCAGATGATAATGTGGTCAACCGGATGATCCTGAATGAGACCCTGCAAAGAATGCACTGTGTGGTGAAATCCGTGGACAACGGTGATGCCGCGCTTGATATGCTGGAGCAGCATCATTTTGACCTGATGATCCTGGATTACAACATGCCGGAAATGAATGGCCTGGAGGTGTTCAGGATCTATCATGCCTTGCCGGGCAGTCAGCCTATCCGTACCGTGATCCTCACCGCCGATGCCACCAAAGCCACACAGGATCGCTGTTTGCGCGCCGGGGTCTATCAGGTATTGACCAAGCCAGTGGTGTCGCGCCAGATTCAAACCCTGGTGGAAGCCATTACAAGCACGCTGGACACGCAAGCAGGCGCAGAGGCGCTTGCCGTCACCACAGCCGCTTCGAAAAAACGTGGCAAAGCGCAATCACCAGCAGATGCGCATCCCTCGGCAACCGCAGAAAGTATCCCGACCATTGCACCGATGACCGAGCCGCTGCTGGATCAGGACCGTATGGCGCACTTGCTCAAGCTCGGTGGCAGCGAGGCGTTTTTAAACAAACTTATCCGCGAATTTATCGAGACAACAGATGACCTGGTCCGCGACTTAGGCAAGCAATGCATGGACCTGAACTTTGCACAAGTTCATACACTGGCGCACAGCCTGGCTGGGGAATCCGCCAACATGGGTCTGATTCCATTGAGCAAGCACAGTCGTCGCCTGCTGGGCTTAAACATGAAGGATGCCTCGACCATTTCCCTGCTATATCAGGCAGTTGCAGACTGCTACGAAGAAACCCGTGGCCAGCTTATGCAACAGCGAGACAAGCTTTCATCCAAGCGGTCAAAAAAATAGCTAGTGCAAGCGCCAGGCATCCCCAAATATCAAGCACACGCTTACTGGTTCACAACGCGGTCATGCACGAAGAACGCCTCACTTTCAGTAGACGGTGTCAGCACAGCTTCTCTCTGCTGATCTGCAGGCACTGGCTGAAACAAGCGTGACTGCGCACGATAAAAACGGTCCATCACTTTCAAGTCGCGCTCACTGAGTTGCAAGGCATTTTCAACCCAAAGCTGCACAATCGCCGTCAATTCATCATAGCTTAGCGGATGAATTTTTTCCTTGGCTTTTTGTGCGGATAAAAACCCTGCGGCATGTTTATTGTTTTTATCGATAAAGGTGCGTACGGCCTGCTCGCCTTCCCCTTGCTCAACCACCATATCGATCAACCCCATTTGCAGGCACTCTTCCGCGCTATAGCGCTCGCACCCCAAAATCATCTTGTCAGCCACTGCCATGCCTGCTTTGCGTGCAATCAGGCTGTAAGCGCCCATGCCTGGAATCATATTGAAGAATAGCTCGGGAAAGCAAAACACAGCCTGTCGCTCTGCGATCAACACGTCGCTGGTTAAAGCCGCTTCTATGCCTGCCCCCAACACCTCACCTTGCAGCAGTGAAATTTTGGTGACATTGGCCAGTTGAAAGCGGAAAGCGCGTTGTGCCACCACATCTATACTGAGTCTGGCATAGGCCTCCAGTTGCGCCCTGTCCTGTTGGCGGATGGCAGCAGCCATCTTTTGCAGATCGCCACCCATATTAAAATAGCCGGGCGTGGCAGAGGCAAATACCGAATAGCGGATTGGCAATGACGCCCCGTTCGCGGCTTCAACATAACCGCCACTGCGTTCGATATCATGGTGGTGCGCATGCAAGTCCAGCAACAAGGCGTGATTGATGCACGGAATCCGTTGCGGCTGAGAAAGATAAGTCCACAATGCCTGCGATTTTTCATCATAACGGCAGTACACCTGGCCGTAATCATGAGCAAGCAAGCGTTGTTGAGGGAGGTAAGGCAGTGTTTGTTCGCACGATTTCATGGGTTTCTCCTTGGATATTGGCAACCTGTTAAACCAATGAATGGCTGTGCTAGCCGCAGCCATCATTGCTTACAGCCAATACATCATAATCAAAACAGATCACCTGCGAATATCGCCGTTACCGCTTTTACAGTTGCAAGCAAATGTGCGGCTTGAAAAACAACAGCAGAAAACAAAAGAACGACGCTGATAAAAAACAAAGGGGGCTTGCGCCCCCTTGTTGTACTTGAAGATTAAGCCCTTATGCCGTTTCTTTGATCGGAATAATCTTTTTACTGTTTTCCAGTGAGGTTGCATACTGCGTCATCTGGTTGAAGTTAAGATATTTGTATATCTCGGCAGTATTGGTCAGTTTGCTGCCCAAGGTCTCCATATACTCCTGCATGGTCGGCATGCGGCCCAGCTTGGCGCACACCGCCGCCAGCTCGGCAGAGCCCAGATACACGCGAGCATCCTTGCCCATACGGTTATCAAAGTTACGGGTAGAGGTCGAGAACACGGTGGCCTTGTCCGCCACGCGTGCCTGGTTACCCATGCAAAGCGAGCAGCCTGGCACTTCGGTACGGGCCCCTGCCACCCCAAAGGTGGAATAAACCCCCTCGGCACGCAGTTGTGCTTCGTCCATGCGGGTCGGTGGGGCAATCCACAAGCGGGTTGGGATGCCACCTGCGCCTTCAAGCACCTTGCCCGCAGCACGGTAATGGCCGATATTGGTCATGCAGCTACCGATAAACACTTCATCAATCTTGTCTCCCACCACGGCTGACAACGGTTTGATGTCATCCGGGTCATTCGGGCAGGCCACTAATGGCTCTTTGATTTCGTTAAGATCAATCTCAATCACATGGGCGTACTCGGCATCACTGTCAGGCTGCAACAGCTCCGGTTTTTCCAGCCAGGCCTTCATGCTGGCAATCCGGCGCTCCAGCGTGCGTGCGTCGGCATACCCGTTTTCGATCATGTTCTGCATCAGCACGATATTGGAATTGAGGAATTCGATCACCGGCTCTTTGTTCAGCAGCACCGTGCAACCGTTGGCGGAACGCTCTGCCGAGGCATCCGCCAATTCAAACGCTTGCTCGACCTTGAGGTCAGGCAAGCCTTCAATTTCAAGCACGCGGCCGTTAAACACGTTTTTCTTGCCCTGCTTGCCGACGGTCAAGGTTCCTTCCTGAATGGCCGCATAAGGAATCGCGTTCACCAGGTCACGCAAGGTGATGCCTGGTTGCATTTCACCTTTAAAGCGCACCAAGACCGACTCAGGCATATCCAGTGGCATCGCCCCGGTTGCTGCGGCAAACGCCACCAGACCAGACCCGGCCGGGAAGCTAATCCCTATTGGGAAACGGGTATGCGAATCACCGCCCGTACCCACGGTATCCGGCAGAATCATGCGGTTGAGCCAGGAGTGGATCACGCCATCGCCAGCGCGCAGACTGACACCGCCACGGCTGGACATAAACTCTGGTAGCTCGTGCTGCAACTTGATATCAACCGGCTTTGGATAGGCCGCGGTATGGCAGAAGCTCTGCATCACCAGATCGGCGCTAAAGCCTAGACAGGCCAGCTCTTTGAGCTCGTCACGCGTCATGCCGCCTGTGGTATCCTGAGAGCCGACGGTGGTGGCTTTAGGTTCGCAATAGGTACCTGGTCGCACACCCATGCCTTCAGGCAGGCCACACGCACGGCCCACCATTTTTTGCGCCAGCGTATAGCCTTTGCCAGTATCTTTGGCAGGCACCGCTTTAATAAAGAGATCGGTCTCACCCAAGCCCAGCGCTTTGCGGGCATTTGAAGTCAGGCCGCGGCCAATAATCAGCGGAATGCGGCCACCGGCGCGCACTTCATCCGCCAGGGTAACCGGGTTCATTTCAAATGTGGCCAGAACCTCGCCCGCTTCAGACAACACTTTGCCTTCAAACGGCTTAATCACAATCACATCACCCGTATTCAGTTTGGAGACATCACATTGAATCGGCAAGGCACCAGAGTCTTCAGCCGTGTTAAAGAAGATAGGCGCAATCTTGCTGCCAATCACCACGCCGCCCGTGCGCTTGTTCGGGATAAATGGAATATCGTCGCCCATCCACCATTGCACTGAGTTGATGGCAGATTTGCGTGAAGAACCTGTCCCGACCACATCGCCTACATAAGCCAATGGCAGGCCTTTTTGCTTCAGTTCCTCAATCACTTTGAGGCCATCAGACATACGGTTGACCAGCATCGCCTTGGCGTGTAACGGGATATCGGGACGGCTCCAGGCATCTTGCGCCGGGCTCAGGTCATCGGTGTTGGTTTCACCATCCAGCTTGAACACCACCACTTTGATCTCATCTTTGAGCGCTGGTTTGCTGGTAAACCATTGTGCCTCTGCCCAGGCTTGCATCAATGTTTTGGCATGCGTGTTACCGGCCTTCATTTTGGCATCCACATCATGGAAGGCATCAAACATGAGGATGGTCGTGGACAAGGCGTTCACGGCATGCGCCGCCATTGGCGTATCCAGTAAAGCCACCAGCGCCTGCACGTTATAGCCACCCAGCATGGTTCCCAGCAGTTCAACGGCTTTTTCAGCGCTGACCAAGGGTGAGCTGGCCTTGCCATTGGCAATATCGGCCAAAAAGGCCGCTTTAACGTACGCCGCCTGGTCTACACCTGCCGGAATGCGGTTTTCAAGCAGATGCACCAGCAAGGCTTCCTGCCCGGCTGGAGGAGACTTGAGTAACTCAACCAGGGCGGCCACTTGCTCAGCGTTCAGGGGTAAGGGAGGAAGGTTTTGCGCAGCGCGCTCTTTTACGTGGGTGTCGTATGCTTCTAACATGATGTGTAGGCTCTATTTAATAAATCAAACTTGGGCAATAAAACGAAAATCGGGGAATGGGCCGGTATTAACCACTGGCCGCGAGGCATTCTTTTGATTTGATTATAATGCACTCCCTCCGCCAGAATGTTAACTGCTTGTAACATTCTGGCAATTGATCAAAATGACAGCCGTTGTCAGCATCAAAACAACACTGCGAACGCTGTCAGCGTGTACTGTCTCCGTAAAGTTGCTTGGCAAACGGGGTACTGCAGCTTTTGCCAGCAGCAGAGGACTCCCATTTATCGAGCAGCTCTTTCTGATAGCCCTTGCCATGTTGCTTTTCCAGGTAGGCACGTACCTCAAACACATCGGCAAAACCATTATGGTCGGTGTCCATTAACGCCACCTGGTCTTCCAGACTCGGTCCGGCATATTTGCCAGTGCTATCCGTAAAATACTCCAGGGCAGACTCTGCGTGCGCTTGCTCAGTCAACATCATCAGCGCAACGGCGCAACACATGCTGACACCTGTATTTGCTTTTAATCCTTTTATCATACTTACCCCCATTCTGACGCTTAGTAGTATGACGTAGTGTTTAGCAAATCGTGCGCATGTTCTGTGATGGAAAGCACATTAAACCGCTTTGAGCGCAATCTTCTTGCGCCAGAGGGCTGGGCCGCTCTTGTGCGCAGAATCACCATCGGCACTCACTGCCACCGTCACCGGCATGTTTTCCACTTCAAACTCATAGATGGCCTCCATGCCTAAATCTTCAAATGCCAACACGCGCGCATGTTTGATGGCCTTGCTGACCAGGTAAGCCGCACCACCAACCGCCATCAGGTAGACCGACTTGTGTCTGGCAATCTCAGTCAGCGCTTCGTCACCGCGTTCAGCTTTACCGATGGAGCCAAGCAAGCCGGTGTTCAGCATCATGTCGGTATAGCTATCCATCCGAGTGGCGGTGGTCGGGCCAGCGGGGCCTACCGCCTCATCGCGCACGGCATCGACCGGGCCGACGTAATAGATAAACTTGTTGGTGAAATCCACCGGCAAGGGCTCGCCCTTGGCCAGCATGGTTTGAATCCGTTTATGCGCGGCATCACGACCGGTCAGAATCTTGCCGGTCAGCAACAGCGTGTCGCCGGTTTTCCAGCGCTGGGTTTCTTCGCGCGTCACCGTCTCCAGATTCACGCGCTTGGCTTGCGGACTAGGTGCCCAATGCACATCCGGGTAAACCTCAGGGCTGGGCGGAGCCAGCACCGCCACCCCTGAGCCATCCAGCGTGAAGTGCACATGTCTGGTGGCGGCACAGTTGGGGATAATCGCCACCGGCAAACTGGCTGCATGGGTGGGGTAATCGAGAATTTTCACATCGAGTACCGTGGTTAAGCCACCCAGACCCTGTGCGCCTATGCCTAAGCGATTGACCTTCTCGTAGAGCTCCAAACGCAGTTCTTCAATACGGTTTTGCGCACCCTTTGCCTGCAACGCCTGAATATCAATCGGCGCCATCAATGACTCTTTGGCCAACAACATGGCTTTTTCGGCGCTGCCGCCTATGCCTATGCCCAGCATGCCTGGCGGACACCAACCTGCGCCCATTTCCGGCACCACTTCGAGCACCCAATCGACAATGCTTTCATTCGGGTTCAGCATCGCCAGTTTGGACTTGTTCTCGGAGCCACCACCCTTGGCTGCCACTTGCACTTCGACCTTATCCCCTGCGACCATTTCCACGTGAGTAATCGCTGGCGTATTGTCTTTGGTGTTTTTGCGTGTCCCGGCCGGATCGTTGACGATGGAAGCGCGCAGCGTATTGTCAGGATGCAGATAGGCGCGGCGTACGCCTTCATTAACCATGGCTTCCAGCGTCATGTCGCCTTCAAACCTGGCATGCATGCCAACCTTGATAAAGGCCACCACGATGCCGGTATCCTGGCATAACGGACGCTTGCCTTCGGCGCACATGCGTGAATTGGTCAAAATCTGGGCAATCGCATCCTTGGCTGCCACCGATTCCTCGCGTTCATAAGCCGCCGCCAGTGCCCGGATGTAGTCTTCCGGATGATAGTACGAGATATATTGCAAGGCGTCGGCAATACTCTCGATAAAGTCTTGGGTTTTAATCAGGGCCATGTTCTAGGTCTTTCAGGCGGGCGTTTTAGCGCGCATTGCTTTTCTGATAAGCAATGGCAGGACTCACATCTTTACGCAAGATTTTACCATTTTTGGTGCGTGGAAACTCCTTGGCCAGGTAGACTGTTTTCGGTGCTTTATACGCCGCCAGATGCTGCTTGCCAAACACCATCAGGTCTTCTGGCGCAATCTCGGCATCCGGTTTGGGGATCACATAAATCACCACCAGCAGTTTGTCTTTTTCAATCTCTTCGCCAACGGCTGCGCAATCGGCCACGGCCGGATGGCCTTTATAGACGCGCTCGATTTCATACGGCGAAACGCGGTAGCCAAAGCTTTTGATAATGTCATCCTTACGGCCCAAAAACCAGAGATAGCCATCGGCATCATATTTGGCGTAGTCGCCGGTAAAGAAATAGCCGTCATGCTTGTATTTGGTGGTCTCTTCCGGCAGGTTCCAGTAATTCAGGAACAACCCAGGATCATTATCCGGCACGCTGATCATGCCCTCCTCGCCTTCGGCCACCGGCTCACGGGTGTCGGGATTGAGCAATACAATCTGGTGCCCAGGTTGCGGAAAACCGGCAGAGCCCGCGCGAATCGGCCGATACACACTTTGCGACAGATAGTAGGAAAACTCACTCATGCCTACCGCTTCATAAATATCCAACCCAAAACGCTCACGCCATTGCGTTAACACTTCGTCCGACAAATGCTCGCCCGCACTCATATAGTGACGCACACTGGGGATATCTATCTGTATAGCGGTGGTTTTTTGCAATAACTGGCGGTAAATGGTCGGGACACCAATAAAGATGGTGGCTTTGTGTTTGGCAATCAAATCCAGCCACTTTTGCGCATCATTTTTGCCTTCATGCACAATCACGGTTTTACCCAGGTATAACGGGTCCATCAGCCCAGTGCCCAGCACATAGGTCCAGTTAAACTTACCGGAGTGCATGATGCGGTCTTGCACCGTGTCGCTGTAGTTAAACCAGTATTTGGCGGCTGGCTGGCGCCCCAACAAGGCACGATGCGCATGCAGCACACCTTTAGGATAACCAGTCGTACCTGAGGTATAGACCAAATAAGCCGGATCTTCTGCCCGCGTGGCATAGGCGGGCGCTGCGTCAGTCACATTCGCCAGGGCTGCCTCCAGTGACACGACATTAAACCCATCCACGAGCGAGACCTCCCCGGATAACTGTGTCAGCAGCACATGTTTCAGATGGGGTGTTTGCGCGATATTCTGCTGCATTTTGGCAGACATCGCCTGCCAGGCAGCCGCGTCGGTCACCAGCACGACCGCGCCGGAATCCTTAGCCAGATACGCCACTTCCTCGGCCGTCAACAATGTAGAGGTCGGCACGGAAATCGCCCCGGTTTTCATGGTGCCGAGAAAGGCCGTCGGGTAATCCAGGCTGTTCGGCAGGCGAATCAGTACCCTGTCCCCTGGCTTGACAGCCAATCCACGCAACACCTGCGCAAAACGGTCTGTCCTGGCCGCCAACTCGGCAAAGGTGATGATGCTGGTACCAAAACTGTCATCCTCCACAATCATGGCAATTTCATCCGCCTTGGCGGTGCCTAAATGGCGGTCACTACAAGCCACCCCGATATTGAAAAACTCAGGGATGTCCCATTGCCATTGTGGATAAGGGGCTAACTGTGTCATGTTCAAACCTTTCCAATCACTCTATGCACGCATGGTTGATGCGATGCTGTTATATGCATTTCTTTTGAAAATGCTTTTTAAATCTTCAATGATGCTTAAACGCTCATCAATGAGCGAGCGGGATGAAGCAGCAAGGCGCACGGAACACAGAAACCGGAATGTACTAAAAGTACATGAGGATTTCGAGTACCGCGCAACGCCGTGATTCGCCCGCGCAGCCATTGATTTAAAGCAGAATGCCGTAGGGCCAGTTTTGGCGTACTACCTGCGCCGGCATCAACTGCAGCACATGCAAGGCAAACTCCATATCGCTGACCTTGAGCGCGCGCAAAGCATGCGCTCTCAGCAACGTTTGCAAGGCCTTACCAAACATGGGCGGGTCCAACATCTCGCCTTCAAACTTGATCGCCCCCCCCAACAAGGCATCGGCTTCAATCGCCGCTTTCAAAATCGCCACCTTCTGGTTGATCTCGGTAGGCGATGGCGTGTAAGCGGTTTTACACAAATGAATATGCCCGGGATGGATCACCTGCTTGCCGGTCAGGCCCATGGCCGCTTCCTGGCAAGCGTGTTTGTACACCACGCGCGACTCGTTATCGCCATGCAAATCCAGCCAGCGACGCACGTCGTGCGGTTCCACAAATTTGTCCGGCATGATGTTGCTGCCAATCAGCGTTTCCACACCGCCAATCACACCTTTACCGGCGATCCTGGCTTCAAAAATCAGCTGGTTGATAAAATAGAACAGCTCTTCTATCCAATGCTCGGGCGTGATATGAATCCCCAATGCTTTGGAGAAGTCATGAATACCAAACACCACATGTTTTACAGTGTCGTATTGCATCAGTTCAGGCGCAATCTTGAGCGATTTCGGGTGTTCGATAATCGGCTGTATGGTGATTTGCGGATTGATACTCAACAAAAAGCTAGACAGATCGCGCACCTCGGCGGCACCGTAGGATTCACCCGCCTTGGCCAGCATGACGACATCAATAAATTCGCCCATGTCGCGTACCAGCTTCATGTCTTCTTCGTACTCATCGGTACGGAAGGAGTTGGCGCGGATGGCAATGGTGACGCGCTCATTGACCTTGCGCAGTTTGGGCAGCTCCTGCCGCAGCAAGGTGCGGCTCATTTCTTTCTGCCGACAACCATCTTCCAGGTCAAAAATCAGCGTATGCGCATTGGTAAAGTGCGCATGCTTGACCATGCGGTTGGCCGCCTGCTCCATGTCTTCATAAATGCCCAGGCTGGGCGCATACTTCACTGGCGGGTAATACAACTGTATGCCTGGCCAGTAATCCCCCAAGGCACTGGCATCCAGTGCAATCGGCTCTTCTCCCATATGCTGAATCATCTGGTTTCCTGTTCTGCCGTCGGCCGGCTCGCACTCAATTTTTGAAGAAGGGCTGCCATAGGTTTGAGATCTCCGCTCGGGGCTTTTACGCCCTGAATCAAGTCCCAAAACACGTTATCTGGCAGTTCGAGCAAGGCATCCAGTTGCTCCATTTCTGCCAGTGTCAGGCTGCCAAATTGCTCACTGACAAAGCGTTGCAACACGATATCAAGTTCCAGCATGCCGCGTCGGCAGCGCCAGGTCAGTCGCCGCTGCTCGGCGTCACGTAAAATTTCAGCATTCAGCATGGCTTCCCCCTATAACACTTTGATACCAAAGATCTTCTTACCCGGCTTGCTGTCTTGATGGGCCTTGGCTTTTTCGATCTTAAGGTCTTTAATCGCTGCAATAGCCGCGTTTGGATTCAGCTTTTTCGGACAGACATCGGTACAGTTCATGATGTTGTGGCAACGATACAAACGGTAAGGGTCTTCCAGATTCTCCAACCGCGCATCCTGTTCCTGGTCACGGCTATCGGCAATAAAGCGATAAGCCTGCATCAGCCCTGCCGGACCGACAAATTTGTCGGGGTTCCACCAGAAGCTTGGGCAAGAGGTCGTACAAGCCCCACACAAAATGCACTCATACAAGCCATCCAGCTTGGCACGGTCTTCCGGGCTTTGCAGGCGCTCGGTTTCCGGCGGCGTGTCATGGTTTTGCAAATAAGGCATCACCGAATGATAGTTATCAAAGAATTGCGTCATATCCACGACCAGATCGCGAATCACAGGCAAGCCAGGCATGGGACGCAATACCACAGGTTCTTGCAGATCACTGAGTTTGGTAATGCAGGCCAGGCCATTTTTGCCGTTGATATTCATGGCATCACTGCCACACACACCTTCACGGCATGACTTGCGCATACTGAGCGTTTCGTCCAGTTCTTTAATCCGCATCAGCGCGTCCAATAACATCTGGTCACTGTCTTCCAGCGTGACCTCGTAGTCCTGCATATAGGGTTTTTTGTCTACGTCGGGATTAAACCGGTAAATAGAGAAACGCATATCAATACACCCTTTTCTTCAACTCGAATGGTTCTACGGTCAATGGTTTGAGGCGCACCGGCTTGTACACCAGCTTTTGCTCGCGGGCAAAATACAGCGAATGACTGAGCCAATGCGTATCGTCACGCTCGGGATAATCCTCACGGGCATGGGCGCCGCGGCTTTCCTGACGCGCATGGGCCGCTTGCATGGTTGCCAGCGCCACCTCCATCAGGTTATCCAACTCCAGTGCTTCGACCCTGGCCGTGTTAAACACCTTGCTCGTATCAGCAATTCTTAACTGCCCGGCACGCTGGGCCACTTGCTTGATGGCGTCTACGCCATCGGCCAGCAAATCAGGAAAACGGAATACCCCGCAATGTTTTTGCATGGTCTGGCGCATCGCCAAGCCCACCTCAGCCACTTTCTCGCCCCCGCCATTTTCAAGGCGGTTAACACGCGCCAGCGTTGCATCCGCGACATTCGCTGGCAGCGGCTTGTGCGCACGGTTGGCAGCAATCTCCGCCGCCATTTTGTCGCCTGCCGCTTTACCAAACACCACCAGATCCAGTAAAGAGTTAGAGCCCAGACGATTGGCGCCATGCACAGAGACGCAGGCACATTCGCCCACCGCATACAAACCATTAACGACACGCTCAGACTGGCCGTCATGTACCACAACCTGACCATCCAGATTGGTGGGCACGCCACCCATCATGTAATGCGCGGTCGGCACCACCGGGATAGGCGCCTGGGTTGGGTCTACACCGGCAAAGGTTTTGGCAATTTCGCGGATGCCAGGCAAGCGTTTGCTGATGATGTCTTCCCCTAAATGATCTAGTTTGAGGTACACCGCGTCTTTATGCTTGCCAACGCCGCGGCCTTCTTTAATCTCGGTCGCCATGGCGCGTGACACCACATCGCGGCTGGCCAGGTCTTTGGCATTGGGCGCATAGCGCTCCATGAAACGCTCGCCCTCGCTATTCACCAGATAACCGCCCTCGCCACGCACGCCTTCGGTAATCAATACGCCGGCATTCAATACCCCGGTGGGGTGAAACTGCCAGAACTCCATATCCTGCAACGGCAGCCCTGCACGCGCGGCCATGCCCAAGCCATCCCCCGTATTGATATAGGCATTGGTACTGGCCTGGAAGATGCGGCCACCTCCACCCGTGGCCAGCATGGTGGCTTTGGCATGAATCACATGAATGTCGCCGGTTTCGATTTCGAGCGCAATCACGCCCAAGATATCCCCATCGGCATCTCGAATCAGGTCCAGGGCAAACCACTCAATCAGGAATTGAGTGTTGGCCTTGACGTTGCGCTGATACAGCGTATGCAGCATGGCATGGCCGGTGCGGTCCGCCACAGCACAGGTCCGCGAAATGGCTTGCTCGCCAAAATTGCGGGTCATGCCGCCAAACGGACGCTGAAAGATACGGCCATTTTCGAGGCGGTCGAACGGCATGCCAAAGTGCTCCAGTTCAATAATGGCCTTGGCCGCATTGCGGCACATAAACTCAATCGCATCCTGGTCGCCCAGATAATCCGAGCCCTTGATGGTGTCATACATATGCCACAACCAGTTGTCATCAGACACATTACCGAGCGCGGCGGCAATGCCGCCTTGTGCCGCCACGGTATGTGAACGGGTGGGGAACACTTTGGACAGCACAGCGACATCGGCGCCGGATTCCGCCAGCTGCAAAGCCGCACGCAAGCCAGCCCCACCACCGCCGACGATGACGGCATCTACCTGATGATGCTGTAGTTTGCTTGCACCTGTCCCCTGCGCTGTCTTGGTCATGCCATTCACCTTAAATCTTCATTCCAAATAAAATCCACAATACTGCGAGTGCATTTCCCCACACCGCAATATCTACCAATCGTTGCAGCACCGACCGTACGCCCAGATGCGGCACATAATCCCGCAGCACATCACGCACACCCAGCCACGCATGCAATAACATGCAGATAAAAAACCACAGTGTCAGCAGGCGCCACCACCAGGGCGCAAACAAGGCCACCCAGTCGTGATAACTTGCTGGCGACAACCACAGCAGCCGCATGCAGAATAACAACAGTCCCAAGGCCATGGACAAGGCACACAGCCGCTGCGTGAGCCAGCGACGCATGCCAGGGTATTTCGCCGTAAGCAGTTCAAATAGCATGCTGACTCAGCCCCAAATCGCCCATAACATCCACAACATGGTGAATGCCACCAATCCCAGCACAACGCGGCTGGAGAACCTTGCCTTTTGCAGGGTGGTCATCCAATGCACATCCATCGCCAGATGACGAATACCTGCATAAAAATGATGAAAAAACGCCCAGGCCAAGGCCGTGACCAGACACTTGACTGGCCATGTTTGCAATTGGCCGGCCACGCTTTGATAACCCGCAGCGCTAGACAATGACAGATACAAGGTCCATAAAAGCAAGGGCTGAATCAAAAACAGTGCGACGCCACTGGCCCGATGCATGATAGACACCACGGCATTGACCGGCAGCCGGATCGTGAATAAATCCAGATTCTTGGGCCGCTGTTTTTTCTGCTTTTTAACAATCATGCTGCTACTCGTCTGCCTGCGCTGCACGTGCCACTGCACCAGCCACGTATTCCATCAAGCGTGGATCAAACGGCTTGGGAATAATGTATTCCTTGCCAAACGACAAAGACGTTAACTGATAAGCCTCCAGTACTTGCTGCGGCACAGGCTCGCGCGCCAGTTGACTGAGCGCTTTTGCTGCCGCCACTTTCATCTGCTCGGTAATCTGTTTGGCCTTGGCATCCAGCGCACCACGGAACAAATAAGGGAAACACAAGGCGTTGTTGACCTGATTCGGGAAATCACTGCGGCCAGTGGCCATAATCACGTCATCACGCACTGCGAAAACCTGGCTGGGTAAAATTTCAGGATCTGGATTGGCCAGTGCAAAAATCACCGGTTTGGCCGCCATGCTGGCCACCAGCTCTGCTGGCAAGCCATTCTTGGCCGACACCCCGATAAATACATCTGCGCCCTGCATGGCCTCTGCCAGGGAGCTCACCTTGCCAGACGCAATCGCCAACGCACGGTTATTGTCATGCAAGTCATCCCGCGCCAAATCGAGCACGCCTTTGCGATCCACCATGGTGATATCGGTGGCGCCCATCAGCTTAAGCAACTTGGCACAAGAGCAACCCGCCGCACCCGCACCTAAAAACACAATTTTGGCGCGGGGCATGGTTTTGCCTTGGAGCTCAAGCGCATTGAGCAACGCCGCCGCCACAATCACGGCCGTGCCATGCTGGTCATCATGAAACACCGGAATATCCAGGCGTTTTTTCAGTTCTGATTCAATATAAAAACAGTGCGGGGCAGCGATATCTTCCAGATTGATCCCGCCAAAAGTCGGCGCAATATTGACGACGGTCTGGATAAACTCGTCAGGCGTGGCAGCATTGACTTCGATATCAAACACATCAATATCTGCAAAGCGTTTAAACAGCACGCCCTTGCCTTCCATCACCGGCTTGCCGGCCAACGCACCAACATTGCCCAGGCCGAGCACGGCTGTGCCATCGGTGATCACCGCAACCAAATTTCCCTTGTTGGTATATTTGTAGGCATTGGCAGGATCCGCCTCTATTTCGAGCACTGGCGCGGCCACCCCTGGCGTGTAGGCCAGGGATAAATCCTGTTGCGTTGCGCAGGGCTTGGACGACTCCACGCTCAGCTTGCCCGGCTTGGGAAACTGGTGGTAGTCCAGCGCGCGTTTTTTCAAGTCATCCATTCATTAACCTCTTTCTATTCACCAGTCTTTGCGTCGACCAAGACTTTTCAAAAATACATGTTGGCTAGGCAAGCAAAGCCCAACAACGCGAAAATGTGTTTTCAAAAGTCATTTCTTTTATCCCGAACAATTCAAAAACTTCAGCAGCCAGACGGACAAGCGCAGCTCAACGCCGCTGATGAAGATTTTTCAATCACTCCAATTCACTCATGTAGTGATGGTCATCGGTCAGACACAAACCTAACCGCCACTCCATTGGCTTGTCGCCATAGGTGAACGACACGCGCTCTATGCTCAGCAGCGGATATCCCTCTTTCAGCCCCAGGGCTTTCGCCACTTCAGCATCTGCGGCCACCGCTTTGATCCGCTCTTCAGCACGGATCATGCGTATGCCAAACTGCGACTCATACATGCCGTACATAGAGCCATTGCTTTCTTCCACCTTGGCGCGATTCAAGCCTTTGAATGGCGCAGCGGGCACAATAATGTGGTCATAAATCAGAGGTCGGCCGGAAAAAGTCAGCAAGCGCTTGACCTCTATGGTGGTCGCGCCTGCCTTCATTTCCAGCACCTTACCGATATGCACACTGGCTTTGCTTTTGACACAGGAGATAAACTCATTCTGTAACAATTCTTTTTGGCCGGTTTCAGCAGTCAAACGCAAAAAGCGTAATTTCACATCATCCTGATTATGGGTCGCGACAAACGTACCCTTGCCCTGACGACGAATCAGAATATTTTCAGTAGCCAGACTATCTATTGCCTTGCGCACCGTGCCCTGACTGACCTTGTAACGCTGAGCCAGATCAATCTCACTCGGGATCATGTCACCCGGGCGCCACTCCCCACCAATCAGGCTCTGGGTGATCAACACCTTAATCTGGTCATATAACGGCCTGTAGCTGGCCGATCCGACTTGTTTATCCATATCCTTGACTCCACACTTGCAGGCATCACAAGACGCCAAAAAATTAGTTATTCAATTTATATCACAGCGCTTTTTTGTTGTCTACTATTTTATATCTTATATAAGACATAAGATATTTGTTGACAGAGTTTTTTTATTCATGAATAATGAATTCAATTCTCGCTGCAACAAAGGAAAACCCATGTCATATGCACTCAGACCACGACGCTCGATGCTATATGTCCCTGGCTGTAATCAGCACTATTTGGAGCGTGCTCGCACATTAGCGGCCGATTCCGTCATTCTGGATCTGGGCGACCCGATTCTGGTGGATGTCAAAGTGCAATCACGGGAGAACGTTGTTAATGCCGTCAAGCAAGGTGGCTATGGCAAACGTGAAGTGGTGGTGCGCGTCAATGATCTGCACTCGATTTGGGGCCATGACGATATCAAGGCAGTGGCCAATATTGGCGCAGATGCCATTCTGTTCCCCAATATCGAGTCTCGCGAAGACGTATTGCAGGCACAACAGCTGCTGGATGATGCCGGTGGCAAGGATGTGCCGATGATGGTGATGATAGAGAGTCCGCTGGCAGTATTAAACGCCAAGGAAATTGCAGCCGCCTCTGAGCGCGTGATCTGCATGGTGATGGCCACCTCTGACCTCATTTCGCAACTGCATGCACGTGTGACGCATGAACGCTCTGCCATCCTCACCTCCTTATCGCTGGTGATTCTGGCGGCGCGTGCGTATGGCAAAGGCGTGATCGACGGCATTACGTCTGATTTTAAGAACATGCATTCGTTTGAATATGCCTGCCGCCTAGGGCGCGACATAGGCATGGATGGCAAGTCACTGGTGCATCCGGCGCAAATTGCTTATTGCAATGATGCGTATACCCCGCAAAGGTCTGAGGTCGAACATGCAAGGTTGATCATTAAAGCCCTGAAAGAGGCAAACGAAGGTGGTAAAGGGACGGTCGTGGTCAACGACAAACTGGTGGAACACCACCATATTAAAGCTGCGCAACGACTCATCAAATTATCAGAAGCGATTGCAGAGCTAGAAGAAGAATTCATTTAAGGAATCAACATGACAGGCAAAATCAACGCCGGGCGTTTTTTTGAAGACTTCAAGCTGGGCGAAGTCATCCCGCATGCGACGCCTCGCACCATCACCAGCGGCGACACAGCGCTATATATCGCGCTGACAGGCGCACGCAATCCATTGCATTGCAGCGCGCCGTTTGCCTTGTCGTTGGGCTATGCGCAGATGCCCATTGATGATTTGCTGGCTTTTCATATCGCGTTTGGCAAAACGGTACCAGATATTTCAGTCAATGCAGTGGCGAACCTGGGATATGCCGATGTACGGTTTATCCAGCCGGTATATGTCGGTGACACCTTGACCACCTCCAGCGAAGTGATCGGCCTCAAGCAAAACTCAAGTGGCAAAAATGGCGTGGTCTGGGTACGCTCGACCTCGGTCAATCAAGACCAGCAACCGGTTTTAAGCTGGGTGCGCTGGGTGATGGTGCACAAGAAAAATCTGGCTGCCCCAGCGCCGGACACGGTGATCCCTGACTTGCCTGCCTTTGTCGCTGCCAAGGATCTGCGCCTGCCCGCCCCGTTTAATGTGCATCAGGAAATCGCGGTGGCTACCGGTGGCCGTTACTTCTGGGAAGACTACACCGTAGGCGAACGTTTGCGCCATCCCGCTGGCCTCACCATTAACGATAGCGATCATACGCTGGCCACCCATTTATACCAAAACAATGCCAGACTGCATTTTGATGCTCATCTGATGCAATCCACGCCACAAGGCCTGCGTCTGGTCTATGGCGGCGTAGTGATTTCCGCCTGCCGTGCATTGAGCTTTGAAGGCCTGGAGAACGCGCTGTCGATTGCGGCGATTAATGGCGGCACACATGCCAATCCCAGCTACGCAGGTGACACGATTTACTGCATGACGGAAGTGCTGGATCAATGGACCCTGCCCCACCCGCAGCTCGGCGCCCTCAGACTGCGCATGATCGGCCTCAAGAATATTCCGCCAGATCATGTTGAGAACATCAAGACCTCACAGGGCTACCACCCCAATGTGGTACTCGACCTTGATTACACCGTTTTAATTCCACGAAAAGGAAACTAACCATGGCCGTTCATCCTAACCAGGCGCTCTTTGGTGGCGAAAAACCCTTTCCGGTGATCCCGGCTTGTGAGCATTTTGCAGGCAGCGAAAAGCTGATTTTGAAAGCCTTGTCCTTGCAAGACTCGGCCAATCCCAATGCGGTCGGTCCTGTGTTTGACATCACCTGCGACTGTGAAGACGGCGCTGCCAGCGGCCAGGAGCAGGCGCATGCGGAAATGATCGTGCGCGTGCTGAATTCTGCTGCCAACCAATACAAGATGGCAGGGGCACGCATTCACGACTATACGCATCCGCACTGGAAAAAAGATATCGATATTTTGGTGGGGGGGGCGGGTGAAGTCTTGAGTTACCTGACGATCCCTAAATGTACCGACATCGCGCAAGCCCGTGAAATGATCGGCTATATTCAAGAAGTTGCCAAACAACATGGCATACGCCGCGAAATCCCGGTGCATATCCTGATTGAAACCCATGGCGCCCTGCGCCAAGTGCACGAGATTGCACAACTGCCTTGGTTGCAAGTGCTGGACTTTGGCCTGATGGACTTTGTCAGCGCCCACCATGGCGCCATCCCTGCAACCGCGATGCGCAGCCCTGGCCAGTTTGATCACCGCCTGCTGGCGCGTGCCAAAACGGAAGTGGTCTCCGCAGCACTGGCAAATGGTGTCGTGCCTGCCCATAACGTAACGCTGGATCTCAAGAATGTGGAAGTGACCTTTAGCGACGCCGCACGCGCGCGCAATGAGTTTGGCTTTATGCGCATGTGGAGTATCTACCCGACACAAATTCAGGCCATCGTTGATGCCATGAAACCGAATTATGACGAAGTGACGGATGCAGCCAACATTTTGCTGGCAGCACAGGCCGCTGACTGGGGGCCGATTCAATACGCAGGTGAATTGCATGACCGCGCCACCTACCGTTATTTCTGGGAAGTGTTGCAAAAAGCCAAGCAAACCGGGGTGGCCATGCCGGAAGATGCAGAGCACGCATTCTTTTGAGATGTTTGACGACCGCCGATAAACGCAGATTAACGCCGATACTAAAGATTGTTAGCCAATTCACTTTTAAAGCTTATCGGCGTGCATCTGCGTTTATCGGCGGTTAAATAGAGTTTAATTTTACAAAGGTTCATCATGCAGCAATCCAATACCCCTGGCGGACGCTTCCGCGCCACACTGGCAGCCGAAAAACCATTACAAATTATCGGTGCGATTAATGCCTACCACGCCATGCTGGCCACCCAATCCGGGTTTAAAGCCATCTACCTGTCTGGTGGCGGCGTGGCGGCGGGTTCTTTAGGCCTGCCCGATCTCGGCATTTCTGGACTGGAAGACGTGCTAGTAGATGTCCGCCGCATTACCGATGCCGTGGATACGCCATTACTGGTTGATATTGATACCGGGTTTGGCGGCGCTTTCAACATTGCGCGCACGATTAAAAGTGTCGCCAAGGCAGGCGCAGCCGCCGTGCATATTGAAGACCAGGTCATTGCCAAACGCTGCGGCCACCGGCCTAACAAGGCAATTGTGAGTTTGGATGAAATGGTAGACCGCGTCAAAGCCGCCGTGGATGCCAAACCTTACGATGATTTTGTCGTCATGGCACGTACCGACGCGCTGGCCGTAGAGGGGTTGCAGTCCGCCATTGACCGCGCCTGTGCTTGCGTTGAAGCCGGCGCCGATATGATTTTCCCTGAAGCGATGACAGAGCTGGGCATGTACCGCCAGTTTGTTGATGCGGTCAAAGTCCCTGTTCTGGCGAATATTACCGAGTTCGGCTCCACACCGCTTTTTACGGTAGACGAACTGGCCACCGCTGGCGTGGGCATGGTGTTGTATCCACTGTCCGCTTTCCGTGCCATGAACCAGGCAGCGCTCAAGGTCTATCAAGGTGTACGTAAAGATGGCACACAGAAAAATGTGCTGGACCTGATGCAAACGCGTGCTGATTTATATGAGCACCTGGGCTATCACGCTTTTGAACAGAAACTAGACGCGCTGTATAAAAAATAGATTCGTATGACAAGATTGAGTTATTTAAGGAGGTTTTTATGAACACCACCACTGATCCCACAACGCCTGCCACCGACGCCCCCAAACGCAAAAAAGGCGTAGCGCTGGCTGGCGTGGCTGCTGGCACTACGGCCATTTGTACCGTGGGCCATAGCGGTAATGACCTGCATTACCGCGGTTACGATATCATCGAACTGGCTAAACATGCCACGTTTGAAGAAGTCGCTTATTTGCTGATTCACGGTGAGCTGCCCACCCAACCACAACTCACCGCTTATCATCAAAAGCTCAAAAAGCTACGCGGCCTGCCCAGTGCACTTAAAGCCGTACTGGAACAGATTCCAGCCAATGCGCATCCAATGGATGTGATGCGCACAGGCTGCTCGATGCTGGGGACACTGGAACCAGAAGCTACCGACCGCAATACTGCTGGCGCACAAGCTCTGGGGGACCGCTTGATTGCCTGTTTCGGCTCTATCCTCATTTACTGGTACCACTTTAGCCATCGCGGTGTACGTATTGAGGTAGAAACTGATGACGACTCTATCGCGGCGCACTTCCTGCATCTCCTGCATGGCAAAAAACCGTCCGAGCTGCATATCAAAGCCATGAACACCTCACTGGTGCTCTATGCCGAACATGAGTTCAATGCCTCAACCTTCACTTCACGCGTGATCGCTGGCACCCTCTCCGACTTGTATTCTTGCGTCACCGGTGCGATTGGCGCACTACGGGGGCCCAAACATGGCGGCGCCAATGAAGCCGCCATGGAGATTATTGAGCGTTACCAAACACCAGATGAAGCTGAAGCAGATATCAAGGCTCGTATGGCGCGCAAAGAAATCATTATTGGCTTTGGCCATCCCGTGTATACCATTGCCGATCCACGTAATGAATCCATCAAGCGCGTAAGCAAATCCCTTTGTGAAGATGCAGGCAATATGAAATTGTTTGATATCTCGGCCCGCATTGAAGAAATCATGTGGAACGAGAAAAAGATGTTCCCCAACCTGGACTGGTATAGCGCATCCAGCTACCACATGATGGGGATTCCAACTGGCATGTTCACGCCAATTTTTGTGATTTCGCGCACCACCGGCTGGGTCGCGCATGCGATTGAGCAGCGTATCGATAACAAGATTATTCGGCCGAATGCAGAGTATAACGGCCCAGATAACAGAGCGTTTGTGCCTTTAGACAAACGTTAGTCTTACCCATTTTTTAGCCACAGAGGACTCAGAGAGCACAGAGAAAACTCTGCTGTAGCCTCTGTTGCGTAAATTTTTACTTGAAAGAATCTCTTATGTCCGCCCATATTTCTAATGTACGTCCCGATCCCGATCAAGTCATTGTAGATATCGCCAACTACGTGGCAGATTTTGAAATCAACTCTCATGAAGCTTACGATACCGCCCGCAACTGCCTGATGGATACGCTGGGCTGTGGTTTCGAGGCACTGGATTATCCCGCCTGTACCAAATTACTAGGCCCCGTGATTGCCGGTACGGTTGTGCCGAATGGCGCCAAAGTTCCCGGCACCCCTTATCAGCTGGACCCTATCCTGGCCGCTTTTAATATTGGCGCCATGATCCGCTGGCTGGATTTTAATGACACCTGGCTGGCCGCAGAATGGGGACATCCATCTGACAACCTGGGCGGGATTCTGGCTTCAGCGGATTACATGTCGCGCAAAAATGTGGCCGAAGGCAAAGCGCCATTGACCATGAAAGACGTACTTACCGCCATGATCAAGGCACATGAAATTCAGGGCGTACTGGCGCTGGAAAACAGCTTTAACAGAGTGGGTCTGGACCACGTCATTCTGGTTAAAATTGCCTCTACCGCTGTCGTGACCAAATTACTGGGGGGCAACAAGCAGGATATTATCAATGCTGTGTCTAACGCCTTTGTTGATGGTCAAAGCTTGCGTACCTACCGTCATAGTCCAAACACCGGTTCACGTAAATCCTGGGCAGCAGGTGATGCCACCTCGCGGGCGGTGCGCCTGGCCTGGATGACCTTGCAAGGCGAAATGGGCTACCCAAGTGCACTCACGGCGAAAACCTGGGGCTTTTATGATGTCTTGTTTAAGGGCAATGCCTTCAAGTTCCAGCGCCCTTACGGCAGCTATGTGATGGAACAGGTATTGTTCAAAATCTCGTTCCCGGCCGAATTTCACGCGCAAACAGCGGTGGAGTGTGCTTTCCAGCTCAACAAGGAAGTGGGCAGCCGTCTGCAAACCCTGGAAGACATTGCCAACATCGACAAGATTATTATCACCACACACGAGTCCGCCATTCGCATCATCGATAAAACCGGCCCGTTGGATAACCCTGCTGACCGCGACCATTGTATTCAATATATGGCAGCCGTTGGTTTGCTCAAAGGAAGTTTAACTGCACAGGATTACGAAGATGCCGCAGCCGCTGATCCGCGCATAGATGCACTGCGCGACAAGATGACTTGCGTCGAAAAAGCAGAATATACGCGTGACTATCTGGATCCGGAAAAACGTTCCATTGCCAATGCCATTCAGATTTTCTTTAAGGATGGCACGCAATCCAGCAATATTGCGGTGGAATACCCGATTGGCCATCGCCGCCGCCGTGGCGAAGGCATCCCGGAACTGGTGAAGAAATTCAAAACCAATCTGGCACGTCGCTTTGACACAACCAGACAAGCCGACATTTTGGCCTTATGTCAGGATCAGGCCAAGCTGGAAGCCACTGCTGTGAATGCGTTTGTGGATATGCTGGCGCTCTAACAACGCAAACTCAGTCTCTAAAAAGAGCGCTCAAACAGCGCTCTTTTTATTGCCTGTATCAAACAAACGCTGAATAAAAAAAGAGCGACCACAAGGGTCGCTCTTGAACTGCTATTAGCAATACTGCTGCGATTAGTGATCCACAACAATATTTTGCTGTGTCAGCAAGTTTGCGATCACGGCTGCATCGCTGGTTTGGCCGTTGGTTAAATCGACACCAGCCACCACAATGGTCTGCGTTTCTTGACCACTATTGAATGCACCTGAAACATTGTGTGCATCATTAGCAAAGCCACCATTCGAACTGATATGAATAATGGTATCGCTGCCTGATTTCTCGAAGTGCATGTAGTTGACCAAGTTGTTTGGATTTTCACCTTGCAACAAATCACGGATATCCAATACATCGCCGCCTTGGTTGACCGCGGCTTTATTAAAGTCTGTGATTGTGTCACGTGCAGGGGATCCAGCAGCACCATCATCGCCTTGATCCCACTTGAACACATCCACACCCGCGCCGCCGGTCAAGGTATCGTTACCTTTACCACCGATCAGGATGTCATTGCCATTACCGCCGTTCAAGGTGTCATTACCAGCACCTCCACGCAGAATGTCATTACCATCGCCACCATTCAAGGTATCGTTGCCAGCATAGCCGTAGATAATGTCATTGCCGGAGGTACCGTTAATCACGTTGTCGCCTGCATCACCACCGATAATTGGTGTTGCTTTGCTACTACTCAACAAATCAATATTGACCAAGTTAGTAATAGAAGCAGTGTCTTGCAGGTTTGTACTGTCGGTGGCAGTGATGGTGAATTTATCCAACAGGTTCAATGAGAGAACTTGGTCATTGACCTTCACGGTAGATAAAAACTCGTTCAAGGCCAGATTATCAATAGTGCTACCATCCGCAGAGGTAATCACCATTGATCCCTTACCACCAATAAGACCTAACACTCCATTATCTTGAGTATAGCTGACTTTCAACCCTAGCTCGTCTGCTGCCGCTTGGGAGAATGTCATCAGGTTAGAGCCTAATGTCACGCCTAAGCCAGTGCTATAAGCCACTGTCACATTCGTGATGTTGTTATTCACATCACTGGCAGAGAAGCTTTGACGACTGGAGAAGTCAAACAAATCGACATTCAATAATCCAGGCAAGGTGATCAACCCCTCAGCGGTCGTAGCCACTGAAACATCAGGGGCGGTCTGTGGCACTGGAGCCCAGGCTTTCACAACATTCAAAGTCAAATCAGCAGTGCTGGTATCACCATCATTATCACTTAATGTGTAAGTGACTTTGGTACTGTCAGCCGGCTGAGTTGTTGTAGAGGACGTAATTTTGATGTTATCGAGCAAACCACCGGTGCTATTAGTATCCACAGATTTAAACTCAACGCGCATCTGGTTACCAGTACCCGTCAAGCTATATGAGAATGTACTCATGTTCAGGCTACCGGTATTGACCGTATCAATCACTTTACCATCAACGATCACTTGAATCGCAGAGTCCGTGCCTGAGGTGTGACCAGCACGTGCTGCATAGTCGAAACTCAAGGTAACAATGGCATTCTTTGCAGGATTGATGTAAGTATACAAGTTTCCATCGCCAGCATAGTTCTCGACTTCAAGGACATTACCATAGCTTGCAGACAAGCCATAAACTGTAGCAGGCATGATTTCAATCGTACCGCTCTTGTTATCAGTAAACCAACCCAAAGGTACTGGCGTTTGCTGACTACTACCGTTTGCATCAAAAGTAGTATTAATCAGCGTCACTTTTGTTTGGCCAGGTGTAAAGGTGTATTTACCATCATCCATATCCACCACAAAGCGACCTGCAGCCGTATTCACAGTCAACTCATGTGTCGTGCCGTTGTATGAGCTGTTATTAGTGCCATTAACTGCGATTGCACCTGTTTTAACATCAAAGGTATAAGTGGTTCCTTCAATTGCGACTGATTTAACGTAACCACCGTCGGCCCCGAAACCGCCACCTGTCGTCAATGAACCTGAAACAGCCGTTGGTACAGTCTGGCTCAATACACCATCTAGTTGAGCGAAATTGGACACCTGAACAGCATTAGTATCTGTTGCTGTTAAACCGTTATAAGCGACCTGGTTCATGCTATTAGCCACTTGAGTGGCAGACACGCTGCTACCCACACCAATTGCATATTCATTGATATTGTTGGCTTTCAGGAATGCTTCCCATGCTTGTCTATCGGTATCGCCAACTTCGCGACCCGTGTTAGGTTCACCATCTGAGAAGAAATAACCCACATTCTGGCCACCTGCAATTTTGCCAGCTGAGTTGAATGCCGCTTTAGTGCCATCCAGTGCTGCATCGTAATTGGTACCAGAAATTACTTGTAATGATGCCAGGACTTGTTTAGCTTCAGCAATCGTTACCCAAGTCGGTGTTTTCTGATAATAACCATCAGAGAAGGTCACAATCATGACACGTACATCATTGCCAAGGGCACCATATTGATCCAGCAAGGTATTAATAGACTTCACTTCACTAGCCAGGCGCGAGGTACCATTTACACCATCGAGTGTCCCCATACTGCCAGACACATCAATCGTAAACATAATATTGGTACCTGCAGAAACAGAAGCGTTCATCACCTGGCTAGTTGCCACGGGCGCATCATCCTCTATGCTGACCAGAATAGTCGCATCTTTAGAGATCACCGCATTTGATACCTTAACCCCGACAGGAATAGACAGAATATCTTCGCCCTGTCCTGGATGATCCAATGGCCCAGAAAGTTTAACAGTGTATTTACCCGTCAAATCGTTCATGGTCACACGGAGAATTTCTTTACCATTCGCCGTCGCAATTAACTCACTTGTACCGCTGCCAGACCACGACAACTTAACCCCATCGGAGGTATAAGTCGCTGTTGGTGCCGTAAGTGCTACAGTTGTCGCGCCGACCACATTTAAACTATTAGTGAAAGTCGTTGCATTCGTGGAATCGCTTGGATTGCCTACGCTATCTGGAATACCGCCAGCCAAGCCTTCTTCAGAAACAAGCGCTTTACCTGCATCCGGACTCAGGATATTTAAAGTATTACCATTCACGTTAATAGTCAGCGTTGTGGTACTCGTTGCACCATAACTATCACTGATAGTATAGGAGAACACATCTGTTGCTGATTGCTGCTTGCTAACTAAATCTTTAGTGCTTGCTAGTGTGCCATCCACCTTATAGGTATAAGTGCCATCTGCATGCATGATCAAATCACCATAGATGCCATGTACAACCTGATCCAGGCTACCATTGGTGGTAGTCACTGTACCGCTTGCAACACCTGTCACTGTAAAGCTATCGCCATCCGGATCATAATCTTGACCAGGCGTACCAGGAGTTACATCACCGGCAATCGTAGCAGTCACCCCATCAATTAAGGTTGAAGCCCCACCATTGAACTGGGCACCTGTAATTGAAACGGTGACCCCATTAAAGGTTGCAGTCCCATTCTCGACACTCAGATTCCAAACTTTACCATCTGCTTCTACTGCGTAGAGATTACCATTACCATCGAAGCCTAAGGTATAGATATCATTTGGCATCGTTCCGATAGCAACTGAAGTCTGATGAGTCACCAGGTCATATTTCATTAAACGACCATCTGTTGTGGTGGCGTATACCGCATTATTCACGAACAGTAAGTCTCCTGCAGCAGATGCACCAAAGTCACCGATGACTGTACCAGAACCATTAGCCGCTATCGAATAAAGCTTACCATCCTGGCCAGCGGCGTATAGATCACCATTGGGCCCATAAACCAATGAAGTAAACCAGTTATTCGCATGTGCATTTCCAATCAAAGTAGTAGCACCACTACTTGGATTGACGGAGTAAAGATCTCCAGTACCCGTAATGCCAACCAAGCTACCAGAAGCATTTACTGCAATATCAGTAAAGACTTGTGCAGTTTTGGTGAGAATAGTATTGAAGCCAGTTTTAACATCAAGGAATCCAATATTTCCTTTACTGTCACAATAGTAAAAGTTTGAGGCTGGTACAGGGACATCAATAGTCGCCGTATCTGCAACAGCTACAGGTGTGCTATCAATCACTGCAGAGTCAGAGCCTGTATCACCCAGGTTACCCGCAACGTCTTTCACTTGCGCAGTCACTGTCAAGGTCTGGCCATGTGCTGGCACCGCAATGCCTGGCACGCTGATACTACCTTTAGTCACGTCCGCTTGCGTCAAGGTGATGGCAATCGGCGTACCTCCGTTGACACTCACTAACAACTGGTCATCTGGCATCGCTGTCGCCGGCAAGGTGATCGACACTTTAGCTGTCGTGTCACTGCCCAGTTCCGCTTTGTTGATGTAACCATCGTTGTTCGCATCGGTATCAATCGTCACAATCGGTGCACCAGGGGCTACCAGTTGCAGCTTGGCCTCATCTTGTACAGGACCGGCTGCATTACCCGCGGCATCCTTGATCGAGGCTGTCGATACAAAGTCTGTACCATTCAGCGTCGGATTGAACGAAACGTTGACATAGCCTGCTTGAATCTGGGCTGCAGTCAGAATGATGGTTTGTGGCACATTGCCAGAACCAGTCACTGTTAAGGTATCGCCAATCGCAGCACCTTGTGGCACTGTCACTCGTACATCAATGCTGTTGTTGGTCAGCTCTGACTTGTTGATGTAGCCATCGTCGTTGGCATCTGTAGTAATCTGAATCGCCAGACCTTTGTATACGGTGGTATCAATTGTCGCTGAGTCGCTGCCTGGGTTGCTTGGGTTACCCGCAACATCGGTCACCACTGCAGTCACAATCAGTTTCGTGCCAGACGCTGGCGCCGGAACCGTAGTCGTGTAGCTGCCAGCTGTGATGTCAGTGGCTGTCAGCACGTGTGTTTGTGGCGGATTAATCCCATCATTGATGGTCAGGGTATCACCTGCCTTGGCGGTCGATGGCAGGCCAATCGATACACCTACTGTGCTGCTGCCATTCAATTCACTCTGGTTGATGTATCCATCGTTGTTGACGTCTGTGGTCAGCGTCACTGTCGGCGCGCCTGGGCCGTCTGTCACAATCACTGCGTTGTCTGTGGCAACGTTGGATTTGTTACCCGCAGGGTCGGTCACTTGTGCGGTCACTTGCAGATCTACACCGTTGGCAGGTGGGCTGAAGGTCACAACCACCTTGCCTGCGTCAATCTGCGCTTGGGTCAACGTGATGCTCTGCGGGGCATTCCCTGTACCGGTCACTACCAGCGAGTCTCCTGCTGCTGCATCCAGTGGCAACTTGATTTCGGCTGATACCGTATTACCTGCAGCGGTCAATTCCGCTTTGTTGATGTAGTTGTCGTTGTTCGCGTCTGTCGTCAATGTGATGGTCAGACCAGTCAGCGCACTGGTGTCCAGTTTCGCCGAATCCGTGCCGGTATCACTCTTGTTACCCGCTGTATCGCTGATGTAGGCGTCTACCTTCAGGAAGCCACCTTCTACTGGCTTGGCAAACGTGGTGGTCACATAACCATTCGCTTTGGCTGTCGCGTCTATCGTGATGTTCTTCGTCACCGTGCCGTCTGTCACCGTGATCACGTCACCAATCTCTACTTTGGCCGCGTTAAATGAGATCTTGACGTCATCGGTCGCTGAGTTACCTTGCTCTGCTCGGTTGATAAAGCCGTCGTTGTTCGCATCCGTCGTGATCTCTACCGTCGGCGCAACGCCGTCGTTAGGGATCGCTGTATCAATCTTGGCAGAGTCTGAGCCTGTATCTCCCAGGTTGCCCGCAACGTCTTTTACTTGCGCAGTCACCGTCAAGGTCTGGCCACTGGCCGGCACTGCAATGCCTGGCACGCTGATGCTGCCTTTGGTCACATCCGCCTGCGTCAGGGTGATCGCGATCGGCGCACCTCCGTTGACACTGACCAGCAGTTGGTCATTTGGCATCGCTGTCGCTGGCAAAGTAATCGATACTTTTGCTGTCGTGTCGCTGCCTAATTCCGCTTTGTTGATGTAACCATCGTTGTTCGCATCGGTATCAATCGTCACAATCGGTGCACCAGGGGCTACCAGTTGCAGCTTGGCCTCATCTTGTACAGGACC
>NZ_JBQUZA010000004.1:331282-358619 GCF_056314085.1 Methylophilus sp. DMC14
GATAAAGCCGTCGTTGTTCGCATCCGTCGTGATCTCTACCGTCGGCGCAACGCCGTCGTTAGGGATCGCTGTATCAATCGCTGCCGAATCTGAGGTAGATGGAGAAACTTGACCTGACTGATTAATAATCGTGGCCGTTACTGTTAATGTTGTGCCTTGCGCAGGTAATGGAATTGGTACATCAACGGAACCAGCAGCAATATTTGCTGCATTCAGAACAATATTGATTGTACCGCCGTTATAGACAAGGCTTAATGTGTCCCCAGGCTCTAGGCCCACAGGCAAAGCTACATTTGCGTTTGTCGTTGTCGCATTACCTAATTCGCTAAAATTCAGAATCCCGTTGTTATCTTTATCATCAGTCAGCGTAATCACCGGAGCATTACTTGCCGCAGTAAGGTAAACGTAGTTTGGAGGAATATTGACCAAGCCTGCAGCTGCCCCGGCACCATTGCCGCCGGTATAATTAGCGCCTGCCGCATCGGGCGTTTGAATACGATCCAAGTTAACGAATGAGGCATTACCGTCACTACCTGCTTCACCGGCTGCCGGGTTATCAAGCACCTCAGTGACATCGCGGCCTTCATTCAAAGCGGTTAAAACGGCATCAAATACAGACTGATTCACTGCATTTTCAGAGACATCAGACACATCGACTTGGGCCAGATTATCAGTAATCTTGACAGTTTGTGCTTCGGCAAAGTTAACGGTTTCACCATTTGCAAGTTTAACGCTTACGGCCGCACCAGAGGCAGTAATCACTTTATCCCCAGCGTGTAGCACTTCGCCCTGCTTCAACATGTGTCGATTGCCATTGGCATCCACAACAATTGCCATGCCTTGAACGTTTGTAACTGTACCGATCACAGTAGCCATTTTTTCCTCACTTTAAATTGAGACTATTTTGATAGTCTCGTATTAAACGCGAGTGATCGATTAAAAGCTATTGTACTAAAGTACAGTATTTAGACCTGAACAAACAACGCCCAGCAAGCGCACACTACAAGACTGACTAGAGATGTAAAAAAAGCGGAGTCAATTGACTCCGCTTTTAGATTGAAGAACCAGATGGTCAGGCTAAAAATTATTCAACGGCTTGGAAACGAATAATTTCTACACGACGGTTGGCATCGTTACCTTCCACAGGATCGTTTTCAGCAATCGGCTGTGAGAAACCATAGCCCTTAACAACCAGACGCTTAGCATCGGTGCCTTTTTTGATCAGATAGTCAGCCACAGCTTTTGCACGCTTTTCAGACAACAGCAGATTGTACTTTTCTTTGGAAGTACTACGCTTGTCCGTATGGCCGGCAATCTCAACCTTGTCGTTGCCCCACTCCTTGACAATATCATTCACGATATCCAGATCAGCATAGGACTCTGGCAATATAATTGCGCTATTAGCCTGGAACAGAATGCGTGGCGTAAATTTCATAGTCGCCTTTTCTTGAGCTTTAGGCTTAAAGGCTTCACCACTTCCTTCCCATGGCTTGGCATTTGCCAGCAATGCAGCTTTATCAGGCATGATTTGCTCAGGCACTACTGCTTTACAAACATTCTCGCGATCCATGTACTCTTCACGAGGATAATCACCCACATCTGTACGTGTGACGCCGAGCTTGCTCAGCAACAAGCCTTGACCTGCATACGTTTTTGCATAGGCCGTATTCAAATCCATTTCCGCAATGGTGAAGTTACGACGTGACTGAAAGTATTCGTTTTCAGTATCCAGCAAGTCAAGCAAGGTACGCTGGCCGATTTCGTATTGCTTGCGATAAGCCAAACGGGCATTTTCAATCGAATCCTGATGCTGTTTGCGGTAAGCAACTTGCTCAGTCAGTTGCTTAATGCTGTTGTAAGAAATTGCAACCAGTTGGCGGGTATCAATACACGCTTTGTCTCGCAAGTCGTGCGAGCGGTTTAGGGTTTCAACCGCAGAGTCCAGATTGGATTTATCCGTAAAACCGTTGAAAATATTCCAGCTCGCAGTCACTTCCAGCGTATCGGCAGCTAAAGTACTGAGTCTACTTTTGTCGTTGACATCAATAATTTTACGGCCTTGCAAATCAACGCGCGGCATAAAGGCAGCTTTACGACCGGAAACAGATTTTTCAACCGCAATAATATTTTCAATTGCAGCCAGAACGTTCGGGTTTTGCTTGTAAGCGGCATCTAACACTTGATCAGCTGAGGGAGAAAGGCCATCGCCCGTCATCATCACTTCATTCAGATTCTCTGGCGGCAACTCACCTACCAGACGCTGAAAGCGCGCAGAAACATCGTACAAATTATTTGTTTCAGTCACCAAGTTAGCCTCGGCCAAAGCAAGACGCCCTGTAGCTTGCTCAAGGTCAACCTTCTTACCTACGCCGGCATCTACGCGAGACTTGATCTTATCGAAGACCTGCTTGTGCACGACAAAGTTATCCTGAGCATAAGAGACCAAGCGGCGGTAACGGATCAAATCGTAGTAAGCCGTGGCGGTATCCAATGCTACCCCCTGCATTTGCCCTTGCAACTCGTAGAAACGTGACTTAGCCACATGGTCCAGTCGACCGACTTCTGATGGCGTCGCCAGGCCATCAAAAATCATTTGGCGCAGCGTAAGGGTGGATTGCTGGTTAGGAGAGTAGGTATTGCTCACGTTAGGCGTCAGGCGCTCTTGATTTCTGAATACCTGATCTACAGTGACGTTTGGCAGATATTTGCCTTTTGCAGCAGATTCATCTAGTTCAGCTGCCTTAAAGGCATGAAAGCTCGCTTGAACTTCTGGGTTTTCTGATACTGCTTTCTCGATAATTTTCTCGAGACTTTCAGGACTCGCCGCCCAAGCCAACGAAGAATAAGAGAAGACGCCCACGAGGAGCGCTGAGGCAATTTTTTTTAGTTTCATTTGCAGACTCTTAACAAGTTATAAAGATTCATCCAAAATCAGTATAACCACGGAACTAAGCCTGCACAAGAGTGGTCGCCGCAATAAACCACAAACTTTTTGATAAATTTAGTGTAATTAGTCAAAAAAATGAAATTAATGCAATATAAAAACTCAAAAAAACTTCATGTATTCATATATTTACACGATAAATACATGAGTTAATTTACTTATTACACGTTAATTTAGTTGAGATTTATTCAAGCTGGCATTTTTGATGCCCACATTACCAGCAAAATGTCCCGGCGTGGACTGTCCTTGCAGAACCAAAGCCAAATGCAACCGATCGCGCACTTTAAGCGTATCAAATACTGAAGTTAGATGTGCCTTTACTGTACGCTCGGAGATGGCCAATAACCGGGCAATCTCTTTATTGCTACTACCTTTGGCGGCCTCTAACGCCACTTCTCGCTCGCGCTTGGTCAGATTTTCCAGAATGTCTTCTGGCAAAACTGACATGGCCTTGCCACCGGTTGTGAGGCTAATCAGGTGCTTGAGCACATCACGTCCCAGCCAGACTCCGCCTTGCGAAACCACACTAGAAACTTCTTTGAGCACATTCGAATGTGCATACGCATGCAAATAGCCTACCGCCCCTGATTCCAGCGCCTGCATGGCTTCAATTTGCTCTGGGTTATTGGAGAGGACGATGACTTTGGCGGCAGGCAACACGCGAAGAATATGTTGCAAAGATTGACGCCAACGGTTGCCCTGCTCTAGTTGCGCATGCACCCAAATGATGGGCGCACCCGCAATATCTGCGGACATCGCATCAGAAATGAGGGTTGATTCTGGAAAGGCCTTTTGCCAGGACTCGATTGCGTTTTTGAGGGTCGTGATAAATATATGCTTCATAGTTTTTAGCGCTCGGTCAATGCGTACGATTTAGCTTTTAACACTGGTTTTAATAAATAAGACAGCACCGTTTTTTTACCTGTGAGGATATCTACCTGTGCCACCATCCCCGGAATAATCGGCAGATGGTCGCCAAGATTATTCTTGGTTGTCCTCACTTTAACGACATAATATGCATTACCTTTATCGTCTATCGTGGAATCTGCAGCAATATCTTCTACAACACCATCCAAACTACCGTATATAGTGTAATCGTAGGCAGTGAGTTTGACCACTGCTGGCTGTTGCGGCCGGATAAAGGCGATATCCTTGGTTTGCACTTTGGTTTCAATCACCAGTGCATCATCGCCGGGCACAATCTCCATCACCTCTTTACCAGGCTGAATGACGCCACCTACCGTATTATAGTAAAGCTTGCTGATTTTGCCATTCACCGGAGAAGTCAGTGTCGATTGTTTCACTTTGTCTGAAAGTGCCACACTGGATTGTGTCAGGCTGTTGATTTTGGCAGTCGTCTCATTCAAGTCGGTGCGGATTTTGCTCATGAAAGACTGTTGTGCTTCAGAAACCTTGCGACGCGCTTCAGAAATCGCGGCAGTCAACCGTGACAGTTGTGCCGAGGCTTGATCAATATCCCCTTTGGCACGGTTTGCATCACGCTCCAGGCGCAAAATCTCAATCTCTGAAACCGCTCCACTGCTGAGTAAAGGGCGATTGGCAGCGAGCTCTTTACTGGTAGATTCATAAGTCTTGATTGCCACTTCTTTCTTAAACTGCACTTCCGATAGTTCACGTTCACGTTGCGATAGTTGGTCACGCGCAATATTGACTTGCGAGTTCAATTCATCTCTGGCTGCATTAAATAGTTGCAGCTCTTGCAAATAGGTATCAGGCGCTTTTTCTTGCACCTCACTGGGCGGGTTAAAGCTACCGCCATTCGCCAATGCCTTCAGTCGCGCCTCTTTAGCCGTCAAGGAAAGGTACTGACTCTCGTTTTCCTTGAGGGAGGAGATCGCCCGCGTTTCATCAATCTTGATCAAGGGTTGACCGCGTTTAACCGTATCACCCAGCTGCACCATGATGTCAGTCACAATCCCACCATCCAGTGATTGCACAACCTGTACCTGACGCGACGGAATCACACGCCCCTCGCCACGGGTCACCTCATCAACCTTGGCAATGCCGGCCCAAACCAGCAAAACTACCAAGATCCCAAGGATCGAATACATGATCAGCTTGGCATGCAGCATGGTGTCTTCAACCATCACATCATGCGCCTGTTCCACCCAGGTGCGCGATTCCGCTGTCTCGGTTTTGACAATTCTATCCACCAGCGCGTGTACAGGCTTACCCAGACGCACCCAAATACTGTCGGGTTTGGTAATCTGACCAATTTGATCGTATATTTTTTTTGCCATGATTATCTTGCCTTACCCACTTTGCCTGCACGCAATGCTGCAGTCACATCTTCTTTGCTGCCATCTGCAACCACTTGGCCAGAGTCAATGACGATCAACCGATCCGCCAGCTCCAGCATCGCGTTGCGGTGACTAATCACGACCAGCGTTTTTCCGGCAATGGCTTCGCCAATTCTGCGCTTAACGCTTTCTTCGCCTGAGTGATCCATGGCACTGGTCGGCTCATCGAGCAACACAATTTGCGGATGAGTCACAAACGCACGTGCAATCCCCACCCCCTGGCGCTGACCACCAGACAGCGTATCGCCACGCTCGCCGATTTCAAGATCAAAGCCTTTGGGGTGCGCATTGACAAACTCGGCAATCCCCCCCACCTGAGCCGCTTGCAAGACTGATTGATCATCGGCATGCGGGTCTCGCAACGTGATGTTGTCACGCAACGATCCAAAAAACAGGTGATTATCCTGCTGCACATAGCCAATGCTGCGACGTAATTCGGCCGGATCGATTTGACGTGCGTCGATGCCATCAATCAGAATCGCGCCCTCGGTTGGCTGGTACAAGCCCAGAATCAGCTTGTTGATTGTCGTCTTGCCAGAGCCCATCCGTCCGATCAGCCCAACATGCTCACCCGCTTGAATCCTGAAAGACACCCGCTGCAAGGCAAACTCATCCGAACCAGGATATTTAAAGGAGACATTCTTAAACTCGATTTCGCCTTTGAACGCGGGGCGCGAGAGGAAATTCATGCCTTTACTACGCTCAACCGGCTTGCCCATAATGTCATCCAGCGATTTCAGCGAAGTCGCCGCAGTGTGGTACTGGGTAAACAAATTGGCAATTTGTGAAATCGGCGCCAGGGCACGGCTGGTCAACTGCGAGCAAGCAATCAAGCCGCCCATGGTCAAATCACCATTTGAGATCAGGTAAACGCCCAGAATAATGATGGCGACACTAATGATCTGCTGTAAGGCGTAAGTGCCGTTGGTAATCGATGAAGACAGCAGTTTGATCTTGCTCCCAACTTCTGACAGAAACAGCGCACTCTTCTCCCACTTGCCCTGCATCTGCCCTTCCACGCCCATGGATTTTACCGTCTCCAGCCCAACCAGGCTTTCAATCAGTGTGGCATTGCGCTGTGCGCTGGCACGGTACATGGTTTCAGAGAGGTCATGCAGTTTGGTTTGCACGCTCAGTGAGTAGATCAGCACAATGGCACCGCCAATCACAGCGGGCAGCACCATCAACGGACTGATCCAGGCAATCACCACCAGAAAAATAATCCCGAACGGCAGGTCGATCAACGTCACCACGGTGGCTGAAGTAATAAAGTCGCGCACACTTTCAAACGAACGCAGATTGGAAGCAAACGAGCCAACGGAATTCGGTCTGGCTTCATACCGCGTGCCCAAGACCTTCTCCATGATTTGTGCACTGAGTTTCACATCAATACGCGCACTGGCCCAATCCAGAAAATAGGTACGCATTGAACGTAACAGCAAATCCCCCAGCACTATCAGCGCCACACCTAAGCCGAGCACCCACAAGGTCTCAACTGCCTTGTTAGGTACCACGCGGTCATAGACGTTCATGGTGAACAACGGCATGGCCAGCGCAAATAGATTAATCAGCAATGCCGCAATCATTACATCGCGGTAAATCGCACGGTTTTCGGCCAGCGTGCCCCAGAACCAGTGCCGGACTTTGATACGGCCCACCTCAGGCGTGCGTGCATCAAAAATGAAGTTTTGCCGGGTAATCAAGGCATAGCCGGTATATTGCGCCGCCAAATCTGCCATACTGATGGTGACCGGTTCAGAAGACAGCTCAGGGAAAATAACCTGGGCAAAATGCTGCGACTGATCAACCTGAATCAGCTGGCAGGCCCGGTCATTGTTCAACAGCAACGTGACATCCACCTGCGGTTGCAGCAATGTTGGAATGGCCGCTTGCTTGACCGTGACATCCAGTTGCAAACGCTCCGCAGAACGTTTGAATAATTCTGGATTTAATTTGCCATTCTGCAACGGCAAGCCTGAAATCAGGGCGTCGCGTGTAGTGGCCAACCGGTTATGGCGGCAAATATAAAGGAGGCACTCCAGCAGAGCGTCTTTCTCGGTTTTATTGAAGTATTGCGTCGTTTCCATGGCAGATGACTTATTATTATCCTTGTCCGAGTGATATCAGCGACTGATTAGCAAGATTGATTGTATGGTGTTTTAATTGATATCAAAACGGGGAGTATATGGCATAACCCCGTTGAATTACAAAAATTGACCGTATCAGAGCTCGCCAAACGAGAGGCTTTCCTGTACGTAGGGGCCGGTCACCGCCTCTATCCCCACCGCATTCAAACTATCCAGCTCCTGCTGATCCTGTACCCCCTCGGCAATCGGGACGATGCCCATGGTGCGCACCATCATGCAGAGGCCGCGCATCAGTGATTGCTGTTGTGGCCGCAAATGAATATCGCGGATCAGAGACGCATCAAACTTGATGTAATCCAGCCCCAGCTCGTGCAAGTCACCCAACTGCGCCAACCGGGTGGCAACATGCTCCATCCCGACCATGCAACCCAGCGATTTGACCAGGTGCACAAACTCCCTGAACTTAATAAAGTCACTAAAGGCCGCCTCTTCTGCCACCTCAAAACTCAATCTGGCAGGCTGACTGACGGACAGGATCAAGGCCTGCAGCTTGTCACGGTAATCATCACTGCGCATGGCAGCGGCCGAGACATTCACACTTAAATTGGCGTTGCTCTTGGCCAGCATATCGACGGCATACTCCAACGCAAGACCATCCAGCGTTTTGATCATATCTAGCTGGCTGGCCCAATCAATAAAGGCCCCCGCTGCCAGCCATTGATCGCCTTCATCAATATGCAAGCGCAAGGGGCATTCGTAGTGGAACAATTGTTGATGCCGCTGCATCACCGGATAGCAGGCGAGCTTGATTTGCTTTTGCTCGATTGCCTGCAGGAACTGCTGCTTCCACTGGTTCAGATAATTTTTTCTTGAGGTGACGATGCTATTGGCATTCATGACGCGCATCGGCAAGGCGGCCTGATCCTCAGCCAGGTCAAGAATAAATTGCATGACGCGGTAGATATCGGCAAAGTCGTCGCCTTTTTTGGTTTTGGTATGCGTCACGACAAACTGGAATTGCAGCATCTGCTGCGCGGCATTGAGTTTTTCCAGCACCAGTTTGAGCTCGGTCGCCACGGCGAAATCATCGACAGGCTGGCGGCTGAAAATCCCGAAAACGCCCCCGGCCAGTCGACCGCAGACCACATCAGGATAATGTGCCATCTGCTGCAATAGCGCATCGCCCACCTTTTTGATCAGCTGATTGGTCACGCTGTAACCCATTTGCCGGTCAATGTCGGACAGGTTACGTATTTGTACCAGAATCAGCATGCCCTCGACAAAACTGTCATTCTTGAGTGCCACCGAAGCCGTGTTGGTAAAGTGTGACTGGTTCATGAGACCGGTCACTTCGTCATAGTTGATTTGCTGGTTAAAAGTATTCAAGCGCTCGGACTCTGCCGTCACCATAGACTTGACGCGCTCGGACAAGGTGTTCATGGTGCGCACCAGCTTCTTGAACTCTTCCGTCTCCGGCTCGGCAATCGTAATGTATTTACGCTCACCCAAGGCTTCTGCCTGCCCAATGACTTCATCCAGTGGCCGCAAGATTTTCTTGAGCCATACGCCAGAAATTGCATAACTCAACAAGGCAACCAGCAGTGTCCACAGCAAGGCATGGCGCGACGTTTCCCACAGCTGGTCATAAGCCAGAGAGGGCTCGCTTTCCATGATCAGGGTGCCATATTGCTGCCACCCGGACTGAATATTGGCAACGCCGGGTTGAATCTCAATTGACAATAAAGACTGGAACCAGCCCGGGGCCTCTGAATGGGGCGCACGATTCACGCGTTCTATCATGGTCTTGTTGTCAGGCGACACAATCGCAATGCGGCGATAGTGCCCCATGTCAAACTGGGCGCTGACGATCAGCTCAACCGTGACATTGTCTTTTTGAATATTGGAAAGTGTAATGGCCAGCCCGTTGGCATTATCATTATTTTTCTTCTGTAGTTGCTCCGCCATATAGCGGTGGTCATTATAGACCCCCAGAAACAGACATCCGGCGGCCACCATCAAAATGATGGCCGAAATTGCGATACGTATTTGTTTGATTAATGACATCAGAAAGCCCTCTTACTTTCCTGGGGGGAGATTGGCAATTGCCCGGTCCTTATGCAGACTCTATGTGCAAGCCTAGCATCCTCACCCCATAATAACCATAGCTCTAACCATTTTTCCATCATTCCAATCCGTCCTGTCGCATCCGCGTCAACACATCTCGCCATTTTGAGATATTGGTGGGCGAGCCCGCACGTACCGTCGGGTTATTCGCCACAAACAAGCCCTTGTCGTTAAAACTGAAGACAGGCGCCAGGTCGCCCCGGCGCGAAGCCGGTAGCAATTCAAAATTGAGGTTATCCAGAATCAGTGGATCGCTGTTAGGCGTGGCATAGTAAGCCAGCACCATATGCGGGCGGATGGAGCCGCTAGGCATGCGCGCCCGAACATACGTCAGACGTAATTTATCCTGTGAAACACCCAGTTTCTTGAGCAGGATATATTTGGCAATACTGAAGTCCTCGCAGTCCCCCGCCCCCTTGCCCAAGGTTTCGAGCGGGCTGGCCCAGTAATCCTCCATGCCCCATAACGTATAGTCATCCACAAACAGCACATGCTGATTGGTAAAATCATTGACCATGCCGACCTTGGTCATTTCGCTGGAGCCGGCAATCTGCGCAAACAGCTCATTCAGGCGCATGACATTCTGATAAGCCTCTTCGCCGTAACGCTGGCGGACTTTCTCCAGCATCGCCAGCACATAATCATCCGCCTGGATCTGCGACCATAGCAGGCTGATTGCCAAGCATAGGCCTGTCAATACTCTGGCAAAGGTGGATGGCGTCAATTTCATGTCAGTTAAGGTTTTACAGGCAACGATTATGTCACGATGAAAAGAGACACAATTTAACAAACAAAATGGTTTTCATCGACAACTTCTGTGCGGTTTCATGCGACCAATCGCGCAAACATGACAGAGACAACAAAGACAAGTATGGACGGATTGGGTAAAATGCTGATTTTTCGCATCTATTAAATTGTTTAACCATGACGTCACTCACCACGCTCAACGCACTCTCCCCGCTAGATGGCCGCTACCAATCAAAACTTGACCCTTTGCGGCCTTATTTCAGCGAGTACGCCCTGATTAAATATCGCGCGATGGTAGAAGTCGCCTGGTTAAAAGCTTTGAGTGCCGCACCTGAACTGGCTGAAATCGCGCCATTCAGCCCGACGACCATAGACGAACTGGATGCTGCGATTGCCGCCTTCAGCGAATCAGATGCCATGCAGGTAAAAGCCATCGAAGTACGGACCAATCACGATGTGAAAGCGCTGGAATACTGGCTCAAAGAGAAGTTTGACGGCAATCCTGAAATCAAGAAAGCCAGTGAATTTATCCATTTTGCCTGTACCTCAGAGGACATCAACAACCTGTCTCACGCCCTGATGCTGAAATCTGCGCGTGAAGCCGTCATGCAGCCTAACCTGCAGGCAGTCATTGCCCGCCTGACTGAGTTGGCGCAAGCGCTGGCTGAGCAACCGATGTTGTCCCGTACGCATGGTCAAACGGCCAGCCCTACCACCATGGGCAAAGAGCTGGCGAACGTGGTTTATCGCCTGCAACGCCAGTTCAAACAACTGCAAGCGAACGAAATTTTGGGCAAGATCAACGGTGCCGTGGGTAACTTCAATGCACATTTGTCTGCCTACCCTGATTTTGACTGGGAAAGCTTTGCCAAACGCTTTGTCGAGTCTCTCGGCCTGACGTACAACCCGCTGACCATCCAGATCGAGCCGCATGATTACATGGCTGAGATTTACGACACGCTGGCACGGATCAATACCATCCTGATTGACTTGAACCGCGACATCTGGGGCTATATCTCGGTCGGCTATTTCAAGCAAAAAGTTAAAGCGGGCGAAATTGGCTCCTCGACCATGCCACACAAGGTCAACCCGATTGATTTTGAAAACTCTGAAGGCAACCTGGGCCTGGCCAATGCAATCCTGCGTCACCTGGCCGAGAAACTGCCTATCTCACGCTGGCAGCGTGACCTGACCGACTCTACCGTGTTGCGTAATATGGGCGTGGCCTTTGGTTACACACTACTGGGGTATGATTCCTGCCTGCGCGGCCTGAATAAGCTGGAAATCAATCCGCAGCGCCTGCTGGAAGACCTGGACAATAGCTGGGAAGTACTGGCCGAGCCGATTCAAACCGTAATGCGCCGTTATGGCATTGAAAATCCTTATGAGCAACTCAAAGAGCTGACACGCGGTAAAGGCGGCATTAACAAACAATCGCTGCATGCTTTTATTGAGACCCTGCCGATTCCTGCCGAAGCCAAGCAGGCGTTGCTGGCAATGACCCCTGCAACTTATACCGGCAAGGCCAGTCAACTGGTTAAACATATTTAAATCGCCGTTGATTTGACCAGGGAACTCTTAGCGTACTTCATTCAACCATTTTCATTCAGGACATCTGCCCCGCAGCCGCTCTGGCGACCTGGGCAGGTTTCCTTGCTTCACCGTTTCATACAGCTCTGCTTCATTACCCCTCTGTGCCTGCTGAAAAACCGCTTGCGCGGCTTGATCAAATACGTTTTTTTTCTTCTCCCGCTGTTATCGGCTTTGCCAGCGATTGCCGAAGAACCCTTATGGTTTGAGGTGCAAACCGACAATCGCTACCGCACGCGTTTTTTTATCAGCGGCAATCCGTTACCGGCGCAGCAGTCCAAGCTGCGTGAGTTGCTGCAAAAACACTTGAGCATTCATGAGGCGATGTCCAACCCGCGCATGAATGCGAGCGAGTGGCAGCGGCTGATCCAGAAAACCCCGCAGGAAATCAGCGACTTGCTCGCCACTGAAGGCTACTTTAAGACCCAAACCACCCTGCGCCGGCCAGACGCGACACAAGCCGAATTCCACCTTATGTTGCCGCCAGCAGCCACCGTCAAGCAGGTCAACGTCAGCATCTCTGGGGAAGTGCAACAGCCTGCCTACCAGGCTACACTCGAGGCCGCGCAAAAAAGCTGGCCCTTACCGGTGAACAGCATTTTTACACAAGCAGCTTGGACCAGCGCCAAGCGCGATATCCTTGCCGCTTTGTTAAGGGATCAATTTCCCAACGCAAAACTGACGCGCTCGCAAGCCCTGGTCGATCCGGCAACCCAGGCTGTCATGATCGAAGTCGCGGTAGACTCTGGCCCGGCAGTCAAGGTGGGGCACGTGCTCATCCAGGGCTTGCAACATTACCCGGAATCCCTGATCAGACCGCTGATTACACTCAAAACCGGGGCGCCCTACCGCCAGGAGGATCTGCTCACTTTACAGAACAGTTTTATGAGCACGGGCAAATTTAGAGCGGTCGACGTCATTGCCAAAACCGATCAACTCAACCCGGACCGGTCTGCCGACATCACGGTGACGGTCACCGAACTCGAGCAATATTCCATGCGTATCGGCACCGGCGCCAGTACCAATACCGGGGCCAGAGTAGTATTCAATTACACCAACCGCAACCTGTTTGACCGCGGACTATTGTGGGACAGTAGCGTAAGGCTTGAACAACGCTTACAGGCTGTGACCTCCAACATTACCTTTCTGACGGATGAGCAGGGCTATCGCGACAGCATTCAAAACAACCTGATCCGTACCGCCGTAGAAGGCCAGGTCACCACCGCCATCCAAAATGGGGTGCGCCGCTATTGGGGGCAGCCGACAAGCATAGAACAATTTGTCGGCGCCAACCTGTTGTATGAGTTTTTGACCGTAGACGGCGAAAATTCTCAGTTTAATAAAGCCGCAACCGTCGCCTATGGCTTTAATATGCGCAGACTCAACAATGCGCTGGCACCCACTAAAGGCTGGATTTTCAATACACAATTCCAGCTGGCCCCATTAGACAAACTGTCAGATGGTCGTTTTTTGCAATCGCAGGCCAGGTTACAGGCGTTTTACCCGTTGACGGAGTCTACCCAGTGGCTGGGCCGCATTGAAGTGGGCAGTATTACTGGCTCTGGCAGGGTGCCAGCGACTTATTTGTTCCGCGCCGGTGGCGACCAGTCGGTGCGCGGCTATGCTTTCCAGTCTTTAGGCGTGAAAGAGGCAGACGCCATTGTAGGCGGCCGCGTGCTGCTCACGGGCAGCAGTGAAATCGTACAATGGCTCACCACCTCTTGGGGCGCCGCCGTGTTTGTCGATTTCGGCAATGCGGCCAACAGCTGGAAAGACTACGAACCAGCACTGGGCTATGGCCTCGGGGCCCGCTGGCGTAGCCCGATTGGCCCGGTCGGGGTGGATATTGCCCGTGGTCAGGAGACCGGCGAATACCGCCTGCATTTTAATCTGGGAGTGAATTTCTAATGTCACGCCTGCGCTACCTGTCGTCACTATTCAAACAATTTATAGCGCTGCTGCTTTGCCTGTCGCTCATCATCACGCCGCAAATCGTGTGGGCCGCCAATATTCTGGTGCTCACCAGCCTGACCTCGTTTGAAACCGATTTGGGGAATGCGACACTGAGCGTGACAGGCATAGACTCGCATATGCAACTGACGGTCACGCCCCAGGGCAAACTCACCGTCTCTCAGTTTTCTGCCAAGCAGGTCACATTGCGTTACAAACCGGCAAACGAACAAGCACCGACAACCTCGCAGCCCCAGCCGCCCCTGCCTGCCCATATCCACATCCCCTTGCCGTTCTATCTGCATCTGGGACAGATTGAACAATTGACCATTATTCAAGGCCAGAGCATCACGCAGGTTTCGCATCTCCAGTTTGATCTGGATGCAGACAATACCGCCCTGCAATTTAATATCAGCCAGGCACACAGCCCCTGGGGCAACCTCAGCAGCCACTTTAAGATGCAGAATGCAGCGCCATTCAATTTAAGCGGCTGGCTGGACCTGCAGCAACCGCAAGGTGACCTGCCTTATCATTTACGCATGACGCTGGCTGGTAATTTGACGCGACTGGAAATGACGGCTAATCATCATTACCAACCGGAGGCACGGCCATTCGCGCTGATTCCGGTTGAAATGTCCGGCCCAGAGCCATCGACCAAAGATGCTATTAATAAAAATCCTATCAATAAGCACCAGAAAATACTGGATACAGTGCAGTTGCAGGCATCCATCGGCTTGGACGACCAGCGCCAAAGCCATCTCGCGTTTCACTTGCAACAGTTTCAAGCCAAACACCTGCATCCCCAGCTAGGCGGAGCCATGGATTTGAATATCGTCGCCGATGGTAGCCTGACCGAACAAGGGCTGGTCAACATCACCGTGGATGCCGGCAATAGCCGTTTGCAACAACAGCCGCTCATCCTCAAAGGGCAAGCGCAATTGCGTGGCAGTGTATTAAGCCTGCTGGATCTAAAAGCGCAGCTGGACCAGAATACACTCAGCATCCAAACCCAGCCACTGAGCCAGGCCAAGCCATGGTCAACGCAACAAACTCACTTGATCTGGCAAGCCAATCTGGCCTCGCTGGCACAGTTGATGCCGGGCTTTAGCGGCAAGCTGCAAGGCCAAGGCGACATTACCCAAGGAGAGGGCAGTTTTTCGACCTCGTATCATCTGTCAGGCACCCAACTGCAGCTGCCAAAAGGTTTATCCCTGGCGGGTCTGCAAGTCGACGGGCACTTTTCCAATCAATCACAGGCCACGCTGGACAACCAGATTCAGTTACAAGGCCTGTCGCAGCAAGATGCGCGTGGCATGGACAGCCCACCTATTGATGCCGAACTCAAGCTGAAGGGCAATCTGGACCAACACCAACTCACCCTCACTGTCACTGACAGCGATGCGCAACGACAAAGAAACTTGCTGCTGGCGCTCAATGGCCATTGGCAGGACAGCGGTTTGCAAAACCCGGGCTGGCAAGCCACCCTCACCCAATTACAGGATCAGGCGGGTAAAGTGTTTCAGCTTGAAAAACCAGCAGCCCTGACCTGGCAGCCTGAGCAGGGCTTTCAACTCAGAGATTTTATCCTAAAGGCCGAATCCGGCGGGCAATTGCAGGTAACAGCACTGCACTATCGCCCGCCCCAGGCGGCCAATGCGCGCACGCAGGCGCCAGCACAAGCCGTTGCATTGCATACACAAGGCGCGCTAGACCACTTTCCAGTGCAAGCGCTGCTTGGCTGGCTTGGCCAGGGCTCTGCGGAGGCACTGCCCGCCGACGCACTGCGGTTATCAGGTCAATGGTCACTGGCCCTGGACCAGCACCTGAACGGATCCTTGCATCTGGAGCGGTCTGACGGTGACTGGCAGATATTCGATACCACCGCCAACGCCTGGCAAGCGCTAGGCATAAAAACATTGCAGGCAGACTGGCAAGCCAGCAACGACCGCATGCAGCTACAAGCTACGCTGCAATCCAACGGTGACGCGCAACGTGCGATCGACCTGCAATTTTCTGCGGCGACAGAAGTCACCCCCACCGCCGACGGGCTGGTGATCAAGAAAACCGCGCCGTTGCAGGTCGAGCTCAAAGCACATCTGCCGCAATTAAACTGGCTCAATAAACTGCTGCCAGACACACAAGTGGGCGGGCAACTCAATATTCAAGCGGCAGCTCATGGCACCATTGCACAACCTAGCCTGCAAGGCAGCATGCAGGGCAGCGCATTATCGTTACAAGTGCCGTCTCAAGGCCTGTGGCTGGAGCAAGGCACGCTCAATGCCACGCTTGCCACAGACCAGATACACCTCCAGCAATTGCACTTTGCCGGCAAAAGTGGTGAACTGAATGGCAGTGGCGTGTTTCAGTTTAATCAGGAAGACTGGCAGCTCAATGCCGCCTTGCAGCTAGACAAGCTACAAGCGCTGTCACGGGTAGACCGCTGGGTGCAATTAAGCGGCCAGACCAAGCTCAGTATGAACAGCCAGCAAACGACGATCAGTGGTAATCTCAAAATTCATAAAGGCTTGTTTGAACTGCCCAAGGCGGACAAACCCACGCTGGATGAGGATGTCGTGATTGAATCCCCGCAAGCTCGGACGGAGACGGCCTCCAAACTATTGCTTCAATCATTTGCGCTGGATTTTGGCGATAAACCTACCGTGCTTCCGTTTAAGGAATCAGAACAGTTCATGCTCAGGGGTCAGGGCCTGAATGCCGCCTTGAGTGGCAAGCTGCAACTCAACGGCCTGCTGGATGCACTCAGCGCCACCGGCACACTGGACCTCACTGGCACCTATCTCGCCTACGGCCAATCGCTGAATATTGAAACCGGACGGCTGATTTTTAGTGGCAAACTGCCCAATATCGGTCTCGATGTGCTGGCGACCCGGCAAGTGGACACTACCAAGGTTGGCATTCAGATTAATGGCAGCCTGCAAACGCCGCGCCTGAAACTGGTCTCCACACCGGAAACCAGCAATGAAAACAAAGTCGCGCTACTGGTGCTGGGCCAACCCATGTCACAAGTCGGCAGCAGCGACCTGGCCCTGCTGTCTGTCGCGGCGGGCGCCCTGCTGTCGCAAGGCGACTCGGTCTCGTTACAAACCCGTTTGGCGCAAGCCGTGGGGCTGGACAGCATCGATGTCCGCGGCAGTGGCCCGACCAATTATGCCGTCAGCGTCGGCAAACGCATTAACCGCAATCTGGTGGTCGGCTATGAAAAAAGCATTGTCGGCCTGTTAAATGTTGGTAAACTGACCTACCAACTCACCAAGCGTATTTCCATTGAAACCAGGACAGGTTCAGAGAATGCACTGGATGTGTTTTATGGTTTTAGTTTTGACTAGACGGCTGACTGACGCATGCATACAGATAAACCCAACCCGAGATTAGCGGTGCTGATTGATGCGGACAACACGTTTAACGTCATCCCCATCATTGATGCGCTGTTTGAAGAAATTTCCAAGTTTGGTGATGCCAGCATCCGCCGCATTTATGGCGACTGGACGCAACACCAACTGAGCCGCTGGAAAGAGGTGCTGCCCAAGCATGCCATCCAGCCCATGCAGCAATATGCCAATACCAAGGGTAAAAACGCCACAGACAGCGCCCTCATTATTGATGCGATGGATTTACTGTATACCGCACCGCTGGATGGCGTCTGCATCGTGTCGAGTGACAGTGACTTTACCAGGCTGGCGATCCGCTTCCGTGAGTCAGGCAAATCGGTATATGGCTTTGGTGAGGCCAAAACGCCCGAATCATTGCGTGCCGCCTGTAACCGCTTTGTGTTTATCGAGATTCTTTCCCAAGACAAAAAAGCCGATACTGATGAATCAGCCGCGGTCATGGACAAGAGCACTGTGGAGAAACCAGATGCGCTGAGCAAGCAAGCAACGGCAACCGCTGAACCGTTGTTACTAAGCCCCACCGTCAAGAAAACCTCACAACAACTGGCCATGGATGCCAAGCTGGTGTCCCTGACACGATCCGCCATAGAAGCGCTTTCGGAAGATGACGGCTTTGCCAACCTCAGTGAGGTCAAAAAACATATGATTAAAAACTATTCGGCGTTTGACTCCAGAAACTATGGATATGCTAAATTTAGCGAGTTGATTCAATCCATCGGGCTGTTTGAACTGGATCACAAAAAGCAGCACGTTAAAGACAAACGAAAAAAATGACAGAAATTCTGATTCTTTATTACTCTCAAGGCGGTGCCGTGCGCGACCTGGCACAACAGATTGCACGCGGCGTAGAGAGTGTGCCCGGTGCTCGGGCACGGCTGCGCACAGTACCCAAAATCTCGGCCAACTGTGAGGCCATCGAGCCCGAGATCCCAAGCAGTGGTGCACCCTATGCCACACTGCAAGATCTCGAAGAATGTGCCGGACTGGCACTAGGCAGCCCAACACGGTTTGGCAATATGGCCGCCCCAATGAAATATTTTCTCGATGGCACCTCCGGGCTCTGGCTCAAAGGCGCTCTGATTGGCAAACCGGCGGCCGTGTTCACCTCCAGTGGCTCCATGCACGGCGGCAATGAAATGACTTTGATGACCATGATGATCCCGCTGCTGCACCATGGCATGCTATTGATGGGCTTGCCATATTCCGAGCCGCAATTGGGGACAACTAAAACCGGTGGCACCCCGTATGGTGCCAGTCATATCGGCGGCGCGATGGATGATCAGCCCTTGTCTGACGATGAGAAGAAATTATGTCTGGCCTTGGGCAAACGTCTGGCCCACACCGCGCTCAAATTGCAATAATCGTTTTTTAGGGAATTTAAGTATGTCTGATGCACCCATCCCGAAATCATTGGCTCGTGAAGCCCGTCAATTCTTGTTTTCAACCCGTCATGCCATTTTGTCGACGCATTCGATGAAGTATCCCGGTTTTCCATTTGGCTCAGTGGCACCGTTTGTCTGCAACCAGCAGGCAGAGCCGGTGGTTCTGATCAGCACGATTGCCGAACATACCAAAAATATTCTCGAAAACGCCAAAGTCTCTTTACTGGTGTTTTCCGGGGCTGAAGACTTGCAAGCCAACGCGCGCCTGACATTGATGGGTGAAGCCATGCCTTGCGACAAGCAGGATGCCGATTTGCGCGCCCGCTACCTGCGCTATTTGCCACAGGCAGCCAGCTACTTTGATATGCATGACTTCCATTTTTACCGCATTCAGGTGGAGCATGTGCGCTACATTGCCGGCTTTGGCCGCATGGGCTGGTTTGAAGGCTCGGCGCTCAGCGAAGGACTGGGCGAGAGCATGCTCGCCGCGCAAGAAGCGGGCATCGTCGCCCATATGAACGAGGACCACAAGGATAGCCTGCTGCAGTATTGCAAGCATGTCCATGACATCACCGCCGACCATGCAGAAATGATAGGCCTGGATGCTGAAGGGTTTGATGTGCAATATCATCAGGGTGAAGAAACACAAGGGCTGTTGCGGTTTGCCTTTGAGCAGCCGGTACTGAACGCCATGGATGCGCGCAAAGCCTTGGTAGCCTTGTCTCAAGCGTGCAAAGCATGATCGCGCGCTGGTTGATGGTCAGTCGCTGGGTCGCCAGCGTCAGCTTGATTGCGCTGATTGTATTGTGTCTGGGGTGGGAGATTTTATGGGCGCCCTTGCGGGCTGGTGGCAGCTTGCTGTTTTTAAAAGTCTTGCCGCTGTTGGGCCCGTTATTCGGCATTTTGCGTGGCAAGCGTTATACCTACCAATGGTCAGGCATGCTGATTCTGTTTTACTTTACCGAGGGCGTGGTGCGGACATGGTCAGAGACAGGGCTCAGCCAGTCGCTGGCGCTGGCAGAGGTCATCTTCAGCGCATTGTTTTTTGCCAGCGTCGTCACCTATGCCAAATTTAGCGGTAGCCGCTATCAGGCCGCCTGACCAACATTGCCTCACCGCCTGGGTTGGCCATTTTTGCTGTAAATTCTTTGTTGAATCCACGCTGACAAGCTCGGTAAACCTTATATAATATCGAGCATGAAAATCCTGTTATCTAATGACGATGGCTATCTTGCGCCCGGCCTCAATGTCCTGGCCGCGCATTTAAGCAAAATAGCCGAGATCACCGTGGTCGCGCCCGAGCGTAACCGCAGTGGTGCCAGCAACTCACTGACCCTAGACAGACCTTTAAGTGTCAAACAAGCCGCCAATGGCTTTTTTTATGTCAATGGCACCCCCACCGACTGCGTGCATATTGCCCTGACGGGCCTCATGCAGGAAATGCCGGACATGGTGATCAGTGGTATCAATGATGGCGCCAATATGGGCGACGATACCATTTACTCTGGCACCGTAGCTGCAGCGACTGAGGGGTATTTGCTGGGCATTCCTTCTTTTGCCATTTCGATGTCACAACATCAGGCACTGCACTTTGAAACGGCGGCCAAGATCGTGGTGGACCTGGTCCAGCAATACAACCACAGCGAGTTTACCGAGCCAACCTTGTTAAACATCAATGTGCCAGATGTACCGTTTGATGCAATCAAAGGCAAAAAAATCACGCGACTGGGCAAACGTCACAAGGCCGAACCCGTCATTCAACTGCAAACCCCCAGAGGCGAAACCGTTTACTGGGTAGGTGCCGCTGGCCAGCCGAATGACGGCGGTGAAGGGACTGACTTTCACGCCGTGGCCGAAGGCTATGTCTCCATTTCACCCATACAGGTAGATTTAACCAAACACTCTCAAATTGCCACCCTGCAGCAATGGCTGCAAAGCAAGCAATAAGTCATCAAGAATTCAGTGACATGGCGATTCCAAGAACATCACACAAAACCGGTATCGGAATGACCTCTTCGCGGACACGCGAGCGCATGTTGACGCGCCTGCGTGAGCAAGGTATTCAGGATGAAGTGGTCATAGCGGCCATGGCAGAGATTCCTCGCCATATCTTCGTCGATGAAGCACTGTCTATCCGCGCCTATGAAGACGTTTCATTGCCGATTGGTTACGGTCAGACCATTTCGCAGCCATATATCGTGGCCAAAATGACGCAAATTCTGCGTAATGGCAAACCATTGAACAAAGTGCTTGAGATTGGCACGGGTTGCGGCTACCAGACCGCAGTATTGTCGCGCGTGAGCACCGACGTCTACTCACTGGAACGCATCCGGCCGCTGGTGATGAAAGCCAGAAACCATCTGCGCACCTTGAAATGTACCAATGTCAAACTGGACCACGCCGATGGCAGCCTGGGCCTAAAGGATTATGGCCCGTTTGATGCCATTATGGTCACCGCGGCGGCCAGCCATGTGCCGCCTGAGCTGGTCGAACAATTAGCCGTCGGTGGCCGCATGGTCATCCCGGTCGGCACCACGGACCAGGTACTGCATTTAATTGAACGCACCGCCCAGGGAATTCAGCAAACCGCGCTGGAATCCGTGAAGTTTGTCCCATTGCTAGGAGGCACTGCTTTATCATGAATCTACGCACCTTGCTGACCGCGTGCGGAACCGCCTGTACACTTGCTGCCTGTGCCCTCAACTCTCCCATGCCGCGCGCACCGGTGGTCACCAGTGTGTCGCCTGCGCCAGAAAGCAAACCGGCTGCACCGGTCAGCGTGGGGACGAATCAGTACCTGGTACAAAAAGGCGATACGCTCTACAGTATCGGCCGCAAATTTGGCATCCCGTTCATGAAGCTGGCCGAGTTCAACCAGCTGCAAGCGCCGTATGAGATTCATGTCGGCCAGGTCCTCAACCTGACCGCAAAAAGCGGCACCAGCGCAACAAACAATAAAGCCACCGATCCTGCAGGCGCGGATGATGCTGAAGTCGTCACCTCGGCGATCAGCAGACCAGACATGAATGCGACCCCTGAGGCCGCAAGCACGGCCAATGCCGCACCGGCGCTGCAGACCACCACCGAGGGCGAAAAGTCTGCAGCCCCCTTAGACCTCGAAGCCATCAACGACAGCGACATTCAATGGCAGTGGCCGCTGGCAGGCAAAGTGAGTGCCGGGTTTGACGTACAAACCAATAAAGGCTTGAATATCACGGGGAGCGCCGGTCAGGCGGTCAATGCCGCGGGCGCGGGTAAAGTAATTTATAGCGGCATGGATGTGCGTGGCTATGGCAAGCTGATTATCGTCAAACACAACAGCAACCTGCTCTCTGTCTATGCGCACCAGGGCAACTCGATGGTCAAGGAAGGCGTGTTTGTGACCCAAGGTGAAAAACTCGCCACCCTGCCCGCCCCGGCCAATAACAAACTGCCTGTGCTGCATTTTGAAATCCGGCAAAAAGGCAAACCGGTAGACCCGGCGACATATTTACCGAGTACGCCGGCCACTGCCAGCAGCCATTAAGCCAAGCACGGTCGGCATGCCTCGACCGCTGGCAGGTTAAACCATGCAGGTGCACTCAGCAAAGGAGCTGGTATGGACCCCAACCGCTACAGCAAAAATCGCGATATCCGGCCAGACAGCGGATGGAAAATCCTGCAGGCGGTGCTAACGCTAGGCCTGGTGCTTTGCGGCCTGGTCGGGATCGCCGTCCATCTATTCAGCAGTGAGTCGCGCCCGACTGACTGGTTGCAATGGCTGATGGCCAGTCCGATGAATATAGTGCTAGCAGTCGCCACCCTGCTGCCCCTGTTTCTGTTTCACCGCTATATCAGCCATCTCAGTAACCAGCAGCGCCGCTCAGCCAGTGACTTTCCTGTTTATGTCATGATGCTGCTAGGCGCTTATTTTCTCTACCAGCTGCTCACGACTGGGCATTGGTAGAGGCCATTCAGCCCACGCGTCACCCTTATCAAGCCGTTTTGCGCAGGCTGCCCGCCTGCACATGGCAACGGTTCATACCACTAAAAATGGCCTTGATCGAAGCGGTGACGATATTGGTATCCATCCCCACGCCGTAACATACCTTGCCCTGACACGCGACCTCGACAAACGCGCAGGCCATGGCCTCGCCAGCAGACGGGCTGGCCCCTAGCGAACGCTCTTCAAAACTGCGCACCTGTACCTCAATGCCCATATGTTGCAGGGCATGAATCGCCGCATCCACCGGCCCGTTGCCTTGCCCACTGGCGATGGCGGGCACGCCATTGACTGCCATATGCATGCGGATCGCCTGGCCCTGGGCATGACTTTCCAGCTGATAGTCCTGCATATGCATAGGCATCACCGTAGACACATAGTGCGCATTAAACAGCTGCCACAGAGTCTCAGGCCCCACCTCGCTGCCGTGTTGGTCGGTATATTGCTGCACCACGGCAGAAAATTCGACCTGCATGCGTCTGGGCATTACCACCCCATAATGACTCTCCAGCAGATAAGCCACGCCACCTTTGCCTGACTGGCTATTCACCCGGATAATCGAATCATAATTGCGACCCACATCCTTGGGGTCTATCGGCAGGTAAGGCATATTCCAGGGCGCATCGGCGGGCAGCGACTGCCTTGCCGCGAATCCCTTTTTAATCGCATCCTGATGCGACCCAGAAAACGCAGTAAACACCAGATCGCCCGCATAAGGGTGGCGCGGGTGAATCTCAATCTGCGTACACTCTTCCACCGTCCGGCCAATCGCATCAATCTCAGAAAAATCCAGGCCAGGATGCACACCTTGCGAATACATATTCAGCGCCACAGTCACCAGATCCACGTTGCCCGTGCGTTCCCCATGCCCAAACAGGCAGCCTTCCACGCGATCCGCTCCAGCCATGATGCCCAGTTCGGTGGCCGCAACCGCCGTGCCGCGGTCATTGTGCGGATGCAGGCTCAGAATCACGCTGTCGCGATGCGCCAGATGTCTATGCATCCACTCAATCTGGTCGGCATACACATTCGGCGTGGCCACTTCCACCGTCGCCGGCAGGTTGATAATGATCTTGCGGTCAGGCGTTGCCTCCCAGGCCTCGGTGACTGCATCACACACCTCTTTGGAAAATTCAAGCTCGGTCGCCGTGAACGTCTCCGGGCTATATTGCATCACGACTTCGGTCTCAGGCATCTCGGCGGCCAGTGCTTTCACCAGCCGCACCGCCTCTACTGCCATCGCCTTCACCTCATCCTTAGTCATGTTGAACACCACGTCCCTAAACGTCGGCGAAATCGCGTTATACACATGCACAATCACCCGACGCGCGCCACGGACGGACTCCATCGTATGGCGGATCAGAGGCTCGCGTGCCTGCGTCAGTACCTCAATCGTCACATCCTCGGGAATCTGCCTTTCTTCAATCAGGCTACGCACAAAGTTGAAATCGGTTTGCGAGGCCGAAGGAAAAGCCACCTCAATCTCTTTAAAGCCCATCTGGCAAAGCATCTTGAACATGCGGCGCTTTTTATCCGCATCCATCGGCTCAAACAGCGACTGATTACCGTCGCGCAGATCGGTACTCATCCAAATTGGTGGGTGCGTGATCACGGCATTCGGCCATTGACGGTCCGGCAGATGAACGGGAGGAAAAGCCTGATATTTATGTGCGGATTGTGTCTGCATGTTGTGCTCCAGAAGAGATGTTTTTGACAAGACACATGATAAAGACTTTGCAAAAAATTAAATTGCTAATTCGATCAATAAACCAATAAATTAAAAATAATATTTCAATAAAATAAAATATTTTGTAATATTATTTCAATATTTAAAATTAAACAGAAATATCCATGAAATTAGACCGTTTTGACAAAGCCATTTTAAACATCCTGCAAACCGAAGGCCATATCAGCAACCAGGATCTCGCCGACCGTATCGGCCTCTCCCCAGCCCCCTGCCTGCGCCGGGTAAAAGCGCTCGAACAAGCGGGGCTAATTCTCGGCTATCAAGCGCTGGTAGACGCGAAAAAGCTAGGCCTGAGCCTGATGGCGCTCATCGGAATTTCGATGGATCAACACACCCCAGAACGCTTCGCCAATTTTGAAAGCAGCATTACACAAATCCCCGAAGTGTTAGAATGCCTGCTAATCACCGGTCAGCAATCTGACTACTTGCTAAAAGTGGTGGTGAAAGATATGGATGACTACCAACACCTGCTACTGCATAAAATCACCAAGATTGCAGGCGTCACCGGGGTGCATACGAGTTTTGTCTTGAGAAATGTGGTGGCTCGGGCGAAGGTGCCAGTGGAATGATTTTTGAGTAGAAGAGATGCCTGAAAGACTTTTTGTTCTTTATCTAAATCAATGAGTCAAATATGCTCCTTTGATTTTTCTAGCCATTTCACATCTCCTAAAAACTAGGTCGATGTGTCTACTTAATTGCATTTGTAATCCAAATACCAACCATTGCCTAACGGTGTGATTTCTGAAAAATCACCCTCTTCTTTTTTTCCAGTTGACGAAGGCAAGGGTTCGTGTCGCCAATTAATTTCACCACTGCAGCCAGAAACCGATAAGCCGACACGGTAAACCAAGACATTTAACTCTTCTGGCGCATATTCTAGAGCATGGCAAAACTTAACTCTCTCCGAGCCTGTTTTTGCAAATAATTTTTTGTATTCCCCATATCGCTTTTCAGTTAAACCTACCACTTTGAGAACTTCTGAAAGAGATAACCTTGTTTTGTAATCACTGTTGCGAGTCCATTCACCGTTGTACTCCCAATACTCACCGATATTATCGAGACCTACAACAAAGCACTCTTTCTCACCAGTATCATCAGTGATCATCTTTTTGAGCACTTCAAATGCCTCAGGTGCAATTGAGTATTTTGCTGCCAACGCCTCGGTCGAGGGAGGACTTGAGCATGAAGCCAACAATAAGGCAACTATGACAGAAGTGAGCAGTTTATTCATAACGTTTGACATAACGGGTGCCGCCAGGCGTGCCGTTGAATGAGGCGTTAGCCATCATTTGGAAAGCTCCGCCCGAATAAAGGTTGCAAGTGACTCTCCAACGCTCCACTTCTTTAGATCGACGACTGTGCCACCGTGTTTTGTCTTTGCGCGCTTAAGCGCTCCTCTTCCATCGCAGGTCAGGACAACTGATACCACCGATCTCGCGGCAAGCGAGACGTCGGCCTCATTTTTGGACAGTCCAGTTGGTCTAATAGTTGGGCCAACAGAGTAGCTTTCCGCGCTAAGAACCGCCAACTCTTCCTCGCTTGCAAAACGCCCGCAATCGAATCCAGAGACTCGTTGTTGATCCGGCGGTAGCGATTCGTCGTAAAACCCGAAATACGTATCGGTAGAAACCGTTTTGCCGTTCAGGGCGGCCTCGACATACTTTCGTTTATCTGCGGGCATGTGATGGATTTCAAACTCCGCTTCCCTTGTGATCTGAATGGAAAACTGATCACCAGGAAGCTCTGCGCGTAAGTCCACTCCCCTATCGAAGAATACATCCCAAGCGTTGCTGTCGACAAAAAGAGAGATGGGTATGACACTCATGATGGCTAACGTCTGACATAAGGGGCGCGCTTTAGCTCGTCCCGCTTGATGGATTGGTTAGGCATTTGAGCACTATACGTCAAAGCTACCATCCCAAGGCTTGAAGAATGCAAAGTCGTTTGGTAGCAGATGCACACTCTCATAACTGTCTTCAGGGTTAGATGCATCTACGAGCCCAAAAGTAAAACCGTCAATCTGAACTGAAAACAGTTCTACCTCAACATCACAAAATTTATGATTTTTAAGACCACTTACCATTTCATCGCGAATTTTTCTTGCACTCGGCATGAAAACATTCTCTCCGTCAGACTCTGTACCAGCGAATATAGCCTCAGTTTTTAGATGTCTGCCTTCTGCTGTGAAGGTATGTAACACTGCGTACCAGCGCTTTTGCTTTTCCCAATTTTTAGGTATTGGAATAGGTAACGTTGCTGTAATTAAAGCCATGAACTGGCCTTGATCATATTTGCCAATCGTTTTCGTGTAGTAATCTGGAATTCTTTTAATTTTTATTTTAGATGGAACAGCCAAAATACTCTCTCCAATTTGCCTAACGTTGAAGCTGAGCTGCGAGCGGCGGCTTGCCGACGCGAGTCGGCTCGAGCGACTGGTTAGGCGGCTCGTAGTTTTCCAAGAATTCTCTCCAGGATTTGAATCTGCGCATCAATCACAGTCGTGGGTCGGGTGGTCAGCGCCTTCTTCGACTCGGCTCTATGAAGCAACTCAGCGACAAAGGACTCTGCCTCGTTCTGGTACTTTCGCAGCCCTGCGATCTGAGCGTGCGAACTGTCTAGCTGACTGGACAGCTGCCCGATGATGAGAAGCAGGTCTTCCTGCGAATAGGCCGAACGTGCCCAGGCAGCAGATTGCCCGCAGATCACTGAAGGGACATCGTCGTACTCAGCCCATAGTTCAATCTTCAGAGGCGAGACCTCAAGTTCCACCAACGGCTCCTCGGCAAAGCGGCCGAGAAAGTTCTTCGCGTCAGAAGCATTGGACGGACCATCTACGACGAGGGTAACAACTGGGTCAACGATCCCGGCGTGGAAGTAGTCTGGGACAAATCGTGCCTCCACGCGACCTTCTGCAACTTTGAGATCGCGAAGGATGTACCAAGTCTCGAGCGGGATTTTCATGGCAAATCGCCAGACGCCTAACGTTTGAATTAAGGGGCGCCGTTAGGCGTCCCGCTTGAATTATGGGTTAGAGCCAGCCATATTTGCTCTGC
>NZ_JBQUZA010000005.1:0-248856 GCF_056314085.1 Methylophilus sp. DMC14
AAAGGCCAATGCCGGTGCCAGCCAAGCGAGAAGGAGATGATTTGGCATTCGCATGCGGGTAGAGCCCTAACGTTTGAGATAAGGGGCTGGCGAGAATGGTGGCACAGCCAAAGTTATTAAAATTATTTTCATAGAAGCTTGTTTTCGCCAGTCCCGCTTGATGGATGGGTTAGGCATGATTATTTGGCGCATTTTCCCAGAGACTGTTAAAACTCTCTTCATTCATGGGTTCAATATTTTGTATTAACACAGAGCTATCTGTCCACATGCCACGATTTCTATGATCTGGCGCTTTAAACAAAACTCTATTTTCATCACCTAAACCGACCTCACGTATAGGTTTGCCACTGCTATCCAGCTCAAGTGCCCAACGACGTACCATAGGGAATAGTGACTCAATGTCAGGATTGGCCCGCGGAATAAACCAGAGAAGCCATTTAATAAATCTAGGTTCTTTTGGCCAAGCCCCATCTTCATTTACATAACCATAAGACATAAATGCCTAACAGTAATTATAGAGACCCATGGGTCTCTATATTAAGAATTGGATATTTGATATACATGGCTGGAATCCATTGCTCTTTACTTGGTTTTACTGTTTATGCGTCTCCTTATTAAATTACTAATATAGAGACAGAGCGTTACTGTTTTTGTGATTGTAGTCGATAGGGGCAAACTTTCAACCAGTGATGCGACATACAAGCAGTGATAAAAATTAATCGTCGCAGAAAAGCAAAAAGCCATGCTTAGCATGGCTTTTTAATCTCCGGCAAACGCACCAATTATTGCTTGGCGTCTTCGGCTTTGTAATATTCCCGCACCGGCGTCATATCAAAATCACGTGCCCATTTGATAATTTCATCCAGCGCTGGCGCGCCAATCTCGCCGACTTGTGCGTGTATGCCTGCGCGTTCACGTATCACGAGTAAGCCTGGAATCTGCTTGACCTCAAAATAATCTGAGATTTCAGGATCGGTTTCGGTATTGACCATGCCAAACACGATATCAGGATTTTTTGCTGCCGCGGCCTCGAAGGTGGGCGTAAAAGCCACACAAGGATCACACCACGGGGCCCAGAAATCGACAATCACAAACGCGTTATTCTCGATGGTTTCTTTAAAATTTGCTTTGGTCAGCGTAACGACTGCCATATGATCTCCAATCCGTTCAATTATATTTTTATCGCCAGCATTTTAGCAGAGGATGGCAGGCACGCTAACCGCTTTTGCTGCAAACGCGCAAAGTTTAAACAATGCTTTGGTCCCATTGCCCATTAAAAAACAGCTCATTGAGCGGCTTACGGCTACGCGCTGCGGTTTCACGCTCTTTGGTTTCACCCGTGAGGCTTTCCACATCCGCCTGGTAGCCGACAGTGACCATGGCCAAAATCTGGTAACGCTCAGGCACTTTAAATGCAGTTCTGGCTTTATCAGCGTCAAAGCCTCCCATCTGGTGGGCCATTAAACCCAGTGCGGTAGCTTGCAGGCACAGGTTTTCAGTGGCGGCGCCGGTATCGTATGGCGCCCATTTGTTAGGTTTGTCGTTATGGCTAAACAAGGTATCCGCACAAATCAGTAGTAATACCGGTGCGTTCACAGCCCAGCTCTGGTTGCCGGGCACCAGGCAGTCAAATGCGGCTTGCCAGGCTTGCAGGTTCTCTGCCTTGTTGCAAACGACATAGCGCCATGGCTGGTCACCAAAACAGGAAGGCGCCCAGCGGGCTGCTTCTAGCAGGCTGATGACTTGCTCTTTACTCACACCTTGGCTGGCATCATAGGCGCGGCCACTCCAACGTTGGGCTATCAGATCGTGAATAGGCTGCTGGGTAATAGCTGGTTTTTGCATGCGGGGATCCTCACAGTTGTTTTTTCAATTGATAAAGTAACTCTAGCGCCTGCTTAGGTGTCAGGTCGTCAGGCTGAATGCGTTCTAGGTGTGCGACCACCGGATGCGCAGGCGGTTCCTCGGGCGCCTCGGCACTGGCAAATAAATCATTTTGCGGGGTAGCGATAATCGTCTGGTTTTCGAGTTGCTGCAATTTGCGTTTGGCCAAATTCACGACAGACTTTGGAATGCCGGCCAGCTGTGCCACCTGTATGCCATAACTCATGGTCGCAGCACCCTCTTCAACTTTATGCAAAAAGACAATGCCCTGGCCATGTTCAACCGCATCCAGATGCACATTGGCGGCATGCTTGGCTTCATCAACGATGCGGGTCAGTTCAAAATAATGGGTGGCAAACAAGGTCAATGATTTATTTTTTTCCAGCAATTGTTTGGCGACTGCCCAAGCCAGGCTCAAGCCATCAAAAGTGCTGGTGCCACGGCCAATTTCATCCAGCAGCACCAGGCTATTGGCAGTCGCATTATTGAGAATATTGGCAGTCTCGGTCATTTCTACCATAAAGGTCGAGCGGCCACCTGCCAGATCGTCAGAGGCACCGATACGGGTAAAGATACGGTCTATCTCGCCAATCACTGCGCTTTGCGCAGGCACAAAACTGCCGCAGTAGGCCAGCAATACAATCAACGCGGTCTGCCGCATAAAGGTCGATTTACCACCCATGTTAGGGCCGGTGATCAGCAATACCTGCCGATAAGGATTCAGCGCGACATTGTTAGCCACATAGGGCTGGGCGATACTCTCGACCACCGGATGCCGGCCACCCTGAATATCCAGGCCGGTGTCAGCTCGGAATTGTGGCTGCACATAATTGAGTGACCGTGCGCGCTCGGCAAAACAGGCCAGCAAATCCAGCGTTGCCACGGCGGTGGCAATACGCTGCAACTGCGAGATGTGCGGTAGCAAGGCCTCCAACACCTGTTCATACAGCATTTTTTCACGCGCCAGCGCACGCTCATTGGCGCTCAACACTTTATCCTCAAACGCTTTTAACTCGGGGGTGATAAAGCGCTCTACGTTTTTCAAGGTCTGGCGGCGGCGGTATTCTGGCGGTGCACTCTCCGCTTGTAAGCGGCTGATTTCAATGTAAAACCCATGCACGCTGTTGTATTCCACCTTGAGGTTGGCAATGCCGGTGCGGGCTTTTTCTGCCGCCTCAAACTGCAACAGAAAGTCGCCATGGTCGGTCTGGATGGACCGCAACTCATCCAACTCGGCATCGTAACCTGTTGCAATCACGCCCCCTTCGCGCAATACGGCAGAAGGCTCGGCTTGAATCGCTTGTACCAATATCTGCAAGGCTTCAGCAGGCACCTGCAACTCGGTGAGCAAGCTCAGTAACAACCCAGAGTGTACTTGTGGCAAGCTACTGACCAGCGCGGGCAATTGCAACAAACTATCACGCAGGCCAGACAAATCGCGCGGCCTGGCCGACTTGAGCGCCACGCGGGCGGTCATGCGCTCAATGTCACCAACGTGGTGCAAAGCCTGCTGCAAGGCTTGATCTAAAAACTGTTCAAATAACTCGGCAACTGCCAAGTGCCGCTGCTGGATGACCTGCTGGTTACGCAAAGGATGGTGTAACCAGTGCCGCAACAAACGCGCACCCATGGCGGTCTGCGTCGAGTTTAGCAGGGAATATAAAGTAGGGCTGGCTTCACCACGTATGGTGGTGTCAATTTCCAGATTGCGCCGCGTGGCCGCATCCAGTTGCAGGTAATGATGGCTCTGCTCGACACGCAAGCCGACAATATGCGGCAAGGCCGTACGCTGCGTATGTTTCACATATTCAAGCAAGGCCCCCGCCGCCGTCACGGCTGCAGGCATTTCGCCACAGCCAAAACCAGCCAGGTCATGCGTATTAAACTGTTGGGTCAAGCTGCGGTTGGCCGTCTCAAGATCAAATTGCCATGGGGCCAAGCGCTTTTTCGCACAACGCAGCGACTGCACAGCCTCAACGGTATGATCCTCAGCCATCACCAGCTCGGCGGGATGGATGCGCTCCAGCTCTTGCAACAAATAGCCAGGTGCAATTTCACTCAACACAAACTCACCTGAGGCTAAATTGAGCCGCGCCAGGCCTAGCACGCCCTCCCCTCTGGCAATACACAGCAAGGTATTATCGCGCGTCTCATCCAATAACGCCGCATCGGTGAGCGTACCAGGCGTCAAGATACGGGTCACCTCACGCGCCACCGGCCCTTTGGAAGTCGCCGGATCGCCCACTTGCTCGCAAATCGCAACCGCCTCACCCATTTTCGCCAGTTTTGCCAGATAACCCTCGGCGGCATGGTATGGCAAGCCCGCCATCTTGATCGGCTCCCCATTGCTGGCGCCACGGCGAGTCAACGTAATGCCCAGCAACCGTGCTGCCTTTTCTGCATCCTCAAAAAACAGCTCGTAAAAATCACCCATGCGGTAAAACAGCAGCATATCTGGATACTGTGCTTTAAGCGTCAGGTATTGACGCATCATGGGGGTGTGGTTTTCGAAAGACATGCGGATAAATCAGTGCGAGTATGGGTTGAGTGAATAAGTGTGTTTAGCCTTGGCATCTTACAACAAAAGGATGCAGGATGATCATGTGTCCGGCCAGCGGCATGACGAATACAACCGTGACCAATAAATCTATAAAAAAGTCATTCTCTCAAGTGAGGAGAACAACCTTGATGCGGATTGTCGTGCCAGAAAAAAAACAAACCCGGATTCAACTCCGGGTTTGTAACAAGCCTTTACGCAATACAAAATTACAAAGTCGGCGTTTTAATCCGCTCGGTTAAATGCGGTGCAATCACCTGCAACATTTGGCTAAATACCTTAGGATTAGCCGCAACAATATTGCCGGTACGCAACCAGCTTTCGTTGCCTTCAAAGTCACCGACGATCCCGCCAGCTTCCTGCACTAACAAAGCGCCTGCAGCAATATCCCAAGGGGAGAGATTAATCTCGAAGAAACCATCGCTGTACCCCGCTGCAACGTAAGCCAGGTCGAGTGCTGCCGAACCAGGACGGCGCAAGCCAGAGGTTTTCTTGGCCATGTCGCGGAAAATATTGATGTAGGTTTCAAAGTAGCTGAAATCTTTGAATGGGAAGCCGGTAGACAGCAACGCTTCTTGCAGTTTTGCGCGCTGGGTGACGCGGATACGGCGGTTATTCAGGAACGCACCACTGCCTTTGGTGGCGGTAAACAGGTCGTTACGCACCGGGTCGTAAATCACGGCTTGCGTCAGCACGCCTTTTTCTTGCAAGGCAATTGAGATGCAATAGGCCGGGAAGCTATGCAAAAAGTTGGTCGTTCCGTCCAAGGGGTCGATGATCCAGATGCTATCTGACTCGCTGTTGGATTTACCGCTCTCTTCGCCATAAAAGCCGTGGGTGGGATACGCGTCCTTGAGTACGGCAATAATCGCTTGCTCGGCACCACGATCCACTTCACTGACGAAGTCGTTCGTGTCTTTCTGCTCGATTTTGAGGGCGCCAATATCCATGGCGGCACGGTTAATGATTTTGCCAGCTTCACGCGCGGCGCGGATGGCGACATTGAGGGTTGGATGCATGCTGTGGGATTCTTGATTACACTGATAAAATGCTATTTTAGCTTTTTAAGCGCTGTGTCACAAACACAACGACCAAATATACGCATGTCTTCTACCTCTGAATCCCCCATTTTTAACAATATCCGCGTCGTGTTATGCCAAACCAGCCATCCTGGCAATATCGGTTCGACCGCGCGCGCCATGAAAACCATGGGCCTGAACCGGCTCTATCTGGTGCGTCCCAAGCACTTTCCCGATGGCGAAGCCAAGTCACTGGCCGTGAATGCAGGTGATGTGCTGGACCACGCCGTGGTCACACAAACCCTGGAAGAAGCGCTGGCTGATTGCCAGTTTGTGATTGGCGTCAGCGGCAAAGAGCGCTCGTTGTCGCAACAGGTGATGACCGTGCGTGAAGCAGCACAGGAAGTCAAAACTGTCGCCAGCCATAGCGAGGTCGCGCTGGTGTTTGGCACCGAAATGAGCGGACTCAGCAACGCCGAAGCGGACCGCTGCCATGTGCTGGCTACGATTCCGGCCAATCCGGAATACACCTCGCTCAATCTGGCGCAAGCCGTGCAGGTGATGTGTTATGAAACCCGCATGGCGGTGACGACCGGTGAACTGCATTACCAGGAAAAACCGGTGGAACTGGCGACGCAGGAAGACCTGGAGCGTTTTTATGAGCACATGCGCGAAGTCCTGGAGCATATCGGCTATATCAATCCACGTGCACCGAAAAAACTGTTTGAGCGCTTGCGCCGCCTGTATGGCCGTACCCGGCTCGAAAAAGAAGAAGTGAACCTGTTGCGCGGGATTTTGACGCTCACGGTCAATCCCAAGAAACACAGCAAGTATTAGTGGCTGCGTTCAGCACAAAAGGACGAGCAGAGCTCAGATAACGAAGCAAAATGCCGATTGCTTTTTCATCCGCGTCTATCTGCGTTTATCGGCGGTGAATATTTGTCCCCCATACGCCATCAAATCGCCGCCAACCCGATCTTCGCCCGCGCCTCATTGCAAACGACCGAGCCTGCTTCAAACTCGCGGCAGGTGCTCGAGCGCAAGGCATAAATACTGCACCCGACGGCTTGCCCGACCTCGCCTTGCAAGGCGACACAACGGACCGGCTTGATCTCGGTGCCCTGCATACAGACATAGGTCTCATTGACTTTTTTCGTCATGGCTGCCGGCACCGTCCCCAGTGGATGCGCGTCAGTCTCAGCCCAGTAAAACGAGACGCGGAAACTGGCACAACAGGCGCCGCAGGATTGGCAATGATCTGACATTCAACACGAATTTCTAATAAAAACGCTCGCTATTTTAACGGCTTTCTCTTTTTTAGCCACAACGCCTATACCAGGCAAAGAGAGACAAAAGCGTGTGTTTCATGGGTTTCCTCTGCGATCTCTTAGCCCGCGGTGGCTGACCATCCCTCCCAAGCAACAACCCGGCAAGCCTAAGCCAAGACTTGTGGCATAATGCGCGCATGTTCAAACATCTTAAAGAAGATATTTCGATTGTGTTTGACCGTGACCCGGCCGCACGGACACATTTCGAGATTCTGACCACCTACCCTGGCGTCCACGCGCTGATTCTGCATCGCTTCAGTCACTGGTTATGGAGCCACCGGCTCTATTGGCTGGGGCGCGCGTTGTCGCATCTTGGCCGCTGGCTGACCGGCATCGAGATTCATCCCGGCGCCACCATTGGTCGGCGCGTGTTTATTGATCATGGCATGGGCGTGGTGATTGGTGAAACAGCGATTATTGGCGATGACTGCACCCTCTACCATGGCGTCACCTTGGGCGGCACCAGCTGGAACAAGGGCAAACGTCATCCGACACTGGAATCTGGTGTGGTCATTGGCGCTGGAGCTAAAGTCTTGGGGCCCATCACCGTCGGCAAGAACGCCAAAATCGGCTCCAATGCCGTGGTGGTCAAAGACGTCCCTGAAAACGCCACTGCGGTAGGGATTCCGGCACGTATCCTCGAGGAGGAAAAAGCCAAGCAACGCCATGATGTCGCACAGAAAATGGGGTTCAACGCCTATGCGGTGGGCAATGATGAAAATGACCCGATGATCAAGGCGATCAACGGCTTGCTCGATCACGCTCACAAGCAAGAAGCAGAAATTGCCGAGCTGAAGGCGCAAGTCGCCAGGCTCAATGATGTGGAAAACGACAGCAATGTCGGTGAGGCGTTTGCCAAAAAGCCGGAATAAAGGCAGCGAACAGGCCTTTCCAGCCTGACCTCGGGCCCGCATTGAGGCCTTGATTAGATGGATAAAAACAGACTGAACTTTTACAGCATAATAATTGACTAAAACAGTAGGTTATTCTATAATTCAATACTGTTTTTAAAGGTCATCTCAAGATGCGATTAACTACCAAAGGTCGTTTTGCCGTTACCGCCATGTTGGATATCGCGCTCTATGAAGCGGATAAACCAGTGACATTGGCCGGCATCAGTGAGCGCCAAAGCATTTCATTATCTTACCTTGAACAGTTATTCAGTCGCTTGCGCAAACAAGGCCTGGTTTCAAGCGTGCGCGGTCCCGGCGGCGGTTACCGTATTGCCAAAGCGCATCATGAGATTTCTGTATCTGACATTATCACTGCTGTAGATGAGCAAATTGACGCGACCCAATGTGGTGGCAACGAGAATTGCCATGAAGAAGGCCGCTGCATGACGCATGAGCTATGGGCTTCTTTAAACAGCAAAATTCTGGACTACCTGTCAGGCGTCACTCTGGCCGACATGGTAGACATGCAACGCAACAAATCTACCGGCCAGGTGATCTTTGCCCCGCGAAAATGTGGCTCTGAAGCCAGCATTGCGGCTTAAGGCCGGGCATCAAGGCACACCAAGTCCATGACCACCGCATTCTTTGACCACAACAGCACCACCGCACTGAAACCGCAAGTGCTGGACGCCATGTTGCCATGGCTGGGTCAAGTGAGTGGCAATCCAACCAGTCGCCATGTGTATGGGCGCAATGCGCGTGATGCCATGGAACTGGCCAGAGCACAGATTGCCGAATGTGTGGGTGTGCAACCGTCGCAAGTGGTTTTTACCTCCGGGGGTACCGAAGCCAATAACTTTGCCATCAAGGGCATGGCGGCCAACTTGAGTGCCACGCAATTATTGATCAGTGCCATTGAACATCCCTGTGTCACCAAACCGGCGCAGTCGCTGGCGTGGCATGACTGGAAAGTGGCAACGCTGCCGGTCACGGCCGAAGGCACACTGGACCTGCAGCAAGCCGAACAAGCGCTGAGCACACGCACAGGCTTGGTATCTTGCATGTTGGCAAATAACGAAACAGGTGCCTTACAGCCGGTCGCTGAATTGGCAACGCTGGCAAAAGCGCGTGGCGCGCTGATCCATACCGATGCCGTACAAGCGTTTGGTAAGTTGCCTGTGGATTTCACGTCTTTGGGCGTGCATGCGATGACGATTTCCAGCCATAAAATGGGTGGTCCGGTTGGCGTCGGTGCGCTGATTCTGGACAAACGGGTGGACATTGCGCCCTTGCTGCACGGCGGTGGACAAGAAAAAGGCTTGCGTAGCGGCACCGAGAATGTCGCCGGCATAGTCGGCTTTGCCCAGGCCTGCCAGCTTGCCATGCAAACGCTGCATAGCCGCAGCCAGGCGACCCAAGCCTCGCGGTCTCAGCTTGAAGCCGGATTGCAGCGTCTGGGTGCAGTGATCTTTGCGCAGAATGTACCACGCCTGCCCAATACGAGTTTTTTTGCCATCCCCAACATTGAGGGTGAGACCTTGGTCACCGCGCTGGATAAAGCTGGATTTGCTGTCGCCAGCGGCTCCGCCTGCTCCAGTGACAGTACAGAGCCCAGTCATGTCCTGCTGGCCATGGCGATAGAACCTGACCTTGCGCGCGGTGCGGTACGCGTAAGTTTGAGCGACAGTAACACCGCCGAAGAAATCAGCGAATTTTTAGCCGCGTTGCAGAAAGAAGTGCAACGTCTCAAAGGGTTAAGTGCCATCGCGGCATAAGTATTTTATGGAAAGAGCATTGAAATATGTCTGAAAGAAAGCCGATCTATCTGGATTATTCTGCGACCACCCCTGTGGATCCTCGTGTTGCACAAAAGATGATCCCTTACCTGACCGAGGATTTTGGTAACCCGGCCTCGCGTAGCCATCCTTACGGCTGGACAGCCGAGCAGGCGGTTGAGCATGCACGTGAAGAAGTTGCCAAACTGGTGAATGCGGATCCACGCGAAATCGTCTGGACTTCAGGTGCGACCGAGTCTAATAACCTGGCAATTAAAGGCGCTGCGCATTTTTATGCTGCCAGCAAAGGCAAACACATCATTACCTCGGCCACCGAGCACAAAGCGGTGCTGGACACCGTGCGTGAACTGGAGCGCGAGGGCTATGAAGCCACGTATTTGCAACCAGAAGCCGACGGCCTGATTTCACTGGAAAAATTCAAGGCAGCCATTCGCCCTGACACCGTGCTGGCATCCATCATGCTGGTGAATAACGAAATCGGCGTGATTCAGGATATCGAAGCGCTGGGCAATGTCTGCCGTGCCAATAACGTGATCTTTCATGTGGATGCCGCACAAGCCACCGGCAAAGTAACGATAGACCTGGAAAAACTGCCTGTGGATTTGATGAGCTTTTCTGCGCACAAAACCTATGGCCCTAAAGGGATTGGTGCCTTGTATGTCCGCCGTAAACCACGCATCCGCATTGAAGCGCAGATGCATGGCGGCGGTCACGAGCGTGGCATGCGTTCCGGGACGCTGGCCACCCACCAGATTGTCGGCATGGGGGAAGCTTTCCGCATTGCCAATGAAGAAATGGCCAGCGAGAACGAGCGTATCCGTATGTTGCGTGACCGCCTACTCAATGGTTTGCTGCAAATTGAAGAGACTTACGTCAATGGGGATCTGGATCACCGCGTCCCCCACAATCTGAATGTGAGCTTCAACTTTGTAGAAGGTGAATCGCTGATTATGGCAATCAAGGATATCGCCGTCTCTTCGGGCTCTGCCTGTACCTCGGCCAGCCTGGAACCAAGCTATGTCTTGCGCGCCTTGGGCCGCTCTGACGAGTTGGCTCACAGCTCCATCCGTTTCAGCATTGGCCGCTTTACCACTGAAGCCGATGTGGATTACACGATAGATTTGTTGAAGAGCAAGATTGGAAAACTGCGTGAACTGTCCCCATTATGGGAGATGTTCAAGGATGGGATTGATTTGTCCAAAGTTGAATGGGCAGAGCATTAATGTGATCTTTCATCGCCTGGCGGCGTTGTCGACATGCTTGTTTAAATTAAACTAAACGGCGCATGCCTCCGCCTTGCCAGACAATGAAATCTGCAATTTTTATTCATTAAAGAAATATTTTTAATAATTAAAACGCGAAAATCAGCCTGATTACCGCGATTTAATTGATAGGAGCAAGAGCATGGCTTACTCAGATAAAGTATTAGACCACTACGAAAATCCACGTAACGTGGGTTCTATGGACAAAAATGACCCGAATGTCGGCACCGGCATGGTCGGTGCGCCCGCTTGCGGCGACGTGATGAAATTGCAGATCAAGGTCAATGATGCGGGCGTGATTGAAGACGCCAAATTCAAGACCTATGGCTGTGGCTCTGCGATTGCCTCGAGCTCACTGGTGACAGAATGGCTCAAGGGCAAAACCCTGGATCAGGCGCAAGAGATCAAGAACTCTGCGATTGCGGAAGAGTTGGCGTTACCGCCTGTGAAAATTCACTGCTCAGTGCTGGCCGAAGATGCGATCAAATCCGCGATTGCCGATTTGAAATCCAAGCAAGGCGCGTAATATGGCGATTACCCTGACTGAAGCCGCGGCCCAACGTGTTGAAAAGTTTCTGGCGAACCGTGGCAAAGGCATAGGCTTGCGCCTCGGTGTCAAAACCACAGGGTGCTCAGGCATGGCTTACACGCTGGAGTTTGTGGATGATCTGCAGCCAGAGGATACGACGTTTGAAAGCCATGGCATTAAAGTGATTGTAGACCCTAAGAGTCTGGTCTACATCGATGGCACCGAGCTCGACTTTGCCAAAGAAGGCCTCAATGAAGGCTTTAAGTTCAACAACCCCAACGTCAAGGACGAATGTGGTTGTGGTGAGTCTTTTACGGTTTAATTGTTGCCGCAGATAACCTTCGTTTTCTGCGGCTGATGACTTTATGCAAAACCATTTCTCGCTGTTTCAGCTGCCAGCCCAATTTGAAATTGATCTGGCCACACTCGATGCGCACTACCGCAAACTGCAAGCTGAAGTGCATCCTGACAAGTTTGTGAACGCCTCCCCTGCTGAACGCATGCAATCCATGCAAATGGCCACCTTGGCAAACGAGGCCTATCAAACCTTGAAGCAGCCGACCGCCCGTGCCCGTTATCTGCTGCAACTGCAGGGCATTGCTACCGATGAGGAACAGAATACCGCCATGCCCGCGGATTTTCTGATGTCACAAATGGAGTGGCGCGAGGCGATGGAAGACGCCAAGTTTGGCAAAGACATTCCAGCACTGGAACGCTTGCTGTCAGAAATGCATCTGGCGGCCAAAGACTTGCAGCAACAGGTGAAAACCGAGCTGGCTGATGCCCCGCAAGCGGCGGCGATGACCGTGCGTAAAATGCGTTTTATTGACAAAGTGACTGAGGATATCCACCAGATCATCGCCCAGTTGGAAGATTAGAATTTCATGGCCCTATTACAGATTTCAGAACCAGGTTTTTCCCCAGACCCACACCAGCACAAACTGGCGGTGGGCATAGACCTAGGCACCACCAACTCGCTGGTGGCGACCGTGCGTAGCGGCATGAGCACCGTGTTGCACGATGAACACGGGCATGCCTTGTTACCTTCTGTGGTACGTTACCTCGAAGAGGCTGTCGTCGTCGGCCATGAGGCGCAAGCGGCACAAAGCCAGGACCCGGTGAATACCATTGTTTCGGTCAAACGGTTTATGGGCCGGGCCCTGCACGACATCACCGACCGCGCACATATCCCCTACCATTTTGTCGAGAACGACAGCTCACACGGCATACTGGAGCTGAAAACCCGTGCCGGGCTCAAAAGCCCGATCGAGATTTCTGCCGAGATTTTAAAGACACTGAAAGTGCGCGCTGAAAAGGCGCTGGGCGGTGAACTCACCGGTGCAGTCATTACCGTGCCCGCCTATTTTGATGATGCGCAACGCCAGGCGACCAAAGACTCGGCCCGACTGGCAGGCTTGCATGTCTTGCGCCTGCTCAATGAACCGACGGCCGCCGCCGTTGCCTACGGCCTGGATAACGCGGCAGAAGGCGTCTATGTGATTTATGACCTGGGCGGCGGTACATTTGATATTTCCATCCTGCGCTTGAGCAAAGGGGTGTTTGAAGTCCTGTCAACCAATGGCGACTCTGCCCTGGGCGGGGATGATTTTGACCACCGGATTTACTGCTGGGTGCTTGATCAGGTGCGTAGCAAAACGGCAGACTTCAAACCGTTAACCGAAGAAGACACGCGCCTGTTGCTGACCAAAGCGCGCCAGGCGAAAGAGTGGCTGACCGATAACCATGAAGCCAATATTGTCTGCAAACTCAGTAATGGTGCATTGGTGGATGAAACACTGAGCGTGAGCCAGTTTGTTGCCCTGACTGAACATCTGGTCAATAAAACCCTGAGCCCTACCCGCAAAGCCATGCGCGATGCCGGGCTGGCCATCGATGAAATCAAGGGCGTGGTACTGGTTGGCGGCGCGACGCGCATGCCGCATATCCGTCATGCCGTACAAGCCTTTTTTCAGCAAGAACCCTTAACCAATCTGGACCCGGACAAAGTGGTGGCCCTGGGGGCTGCCATTCAAGCCAACATTCTGGCAGGCAACCGCAGTGGCGATGATTTATTGCTGCTGGATGTGACGCCGCTGTCCTTAGGACTGGAAACCATGGGCGGGCTGGTTGAAAAAGTCATTCCGCGCAACTCGACCTTGCCGATTGCACGTGCCCAGGATTTCACTACCTACAAAGACGGCCAAACGGCAATGGCGATCCACGTTGTACAAGGCGAGCGCGAGCTGGTCAGCGACTGCCGTTCACTGGCACGCTTTGAACTGCGTGGCATTCCGCCCATGGCGGCCGGGGCTGCCCGTATCCGCGTCACCTTTCAGATTGATGCCGATGGCCTGCTCTCGGTCTCCGCGCGCGAACAGACCAGTGGCGTCGAGTCAAATGTCACCGTCAAGCCATCTTATGGCCTCAACGAAGAACAAATCACCAGTATGCTCAAAGACTCGTTTGGCGCCGCCGAAGCAGACAAACAGGCACGCATGCTGCGTGAAGCGATAGTCGATGCCCAGCGCCTGATTGAAGCGATTGAAGCCGCCCTCGCAGAGAGTGGCGATACCTTGCTCGATACGGCGGAGCGCGCGCAGATAGAAGCGTCTATCCAGGCGTTACGTGCCCTGTGTAATGAACACGATAGCCAAGCCATCAAGCAAGCGACCGAAACCCTCAACCATGCCACCGAAACCTTTGCCGCCAGACGCATGGATGCGTCTGTCAAAAAAGCGCTGGCCGGTAAAAACCTGGATTCACTGGAACTCTGATATGCCTAAAATTACCATACTTCCCCACGCTGAACTGTGCCCGGAAGGCACCGTGATTGAAGCAGCCTCAGGGACTTCGATTTGCGACGCCTTGTTGAAGCACGACATAGACATTGATAATGCCTGTGGCGGCGTGTGTGCCTGTACCACCTGCCATGTCATTGTGCGCGCTGGCTTTAACAGCCTGAACGAGATCGAAGAAGATGAAGAAGACATGCTGGACCGTGCCTGGGGCCTGCAACCGCATTCACGCTTGTCTTGCCAGGCTGTGTTGCAAGATCAGGATGTCACGGTCGAGATTCCGAAATACAGCATCAATCTGGCCAAAGAGGGTAACCACTAAGCGCCTGACTCCTGCGCTCCCACAAAAAAAGCCGATGCATGCATCGGCTTTTTATTTGTACCAGACCAACGACTAGCCAATAAATGTCTCTTCAAGGAAGTCCACTTTACCATTCGAGATATCATAAACCGCGCCAACAATACCGATTTGCTTGCTTTGCAGCATATCATCGACAATATCACTGCAGCGGATGATGGTATCGATTTGATATTTCACATTGAGTGCACAAATCTTTTCCACGAAGTCGCCATTCTTGGAATTACGCTGCGACGGGTCGGAGACTGTTTTTTCGTGACGGATAGAGGGTTTGATCAGATTGATAATCTCACCAATATGCCCGTCTTTAAAATCGTCACAAGCCGCTTTGACTGCGCCGCAAGAGCTATGCCCCATGACCACAATCAGTTTGCTGCCGAGGTATTTACTGGCGAATTCAAGACTGCCAATCGCTTTATCCGAGGCAATATTGCCTGCCAGACGCACACTGAACACATCGCCCAGCGCCTGATCAAACAACAACTCCACCGGTGCTCGGGAGTCACTGCAACTGAGGAATGAAGCAAACGGGTGTTGCTTATCTTTGGTGATTTGAATCAGGCTTTTGAAGTCCTTGTCCTGCTCGAGATCACTGGTAAATCGGTGGTTGCCTTCGACCAGAATCTCCAGCGCTTCGCGCGGGGTCATTTTGTCACGGTCGAGCAAGGGATGTTTGTACATATCAATCTATCCTTAATAATCAGTTTTTTATTATTGATCAGCCAAAATCTTAATGGCCAAGCATAAATTTGGGCGGGTTAAACTGGATGGTTTCAACCTCAATATTTTTCAGTTTGGCCTGTTGCTGGTAGTCTTGAATAAACTCCACCACATCATAGGCGATGGATTTGCTATTGGTGCAATCAATCACCACCTTGCTATTGCGCGGGATGGATGCCAGGACTTCGAGGATGCTCGCTTTATTAAAAAACGATACTTCTTCGGCCAAAACGAGATGATACACTTCGCGGCCCTCTTCGTTCGAGCGCGTTTGCTTGATGTAATGCGAATTACGATAGCTATGGTGCAAGGTGAAGAAAATAGCCACCACCAGGCCCAAGCCGATGCCGGTCAGCAAGTCAGTCAACACAATCGCGGCAATCGTTACCACAAACGGCACAAACTGTTCCCAACCCAAGGCATACATCTGCTTGAACAGGCTGGGTTTGGCCAGCTTATAGCCGACCATAATCAGAATGGTTGCCAGGCTGGCCAGCGGAATCATATTCAACAGGCTGGCGATGGTGATGGCACTCAACAGTAACCAGAAACCATGCAGTATCGCTGACATTTTTGTGTGTGCACCAAAGGTAATGTTTGCACTGCTACGCACGATCACCTGTGTGATGGGTAAACCGCCAATCAGGCCAGACAAAACATTGCCTAACCCCTGCGCCTTGAGCTCACGGTTGGTCGGCGTCACACGCTTGTGCGGGTCTAGTTTGTCCGTCGCCTCCACACACAGCAGGGTTTCCAGGCTGGCCACAATCGCCATCACCAATGCGGTTTTGATCACCAAAGGCTGAGCCATCTGACTAAAATCCGGGTGGGTGAAAAAACTGGCGAAGTCGCCGAGAGTGCTGGCAACGGGCAAGCTCACAATCTGGTCTGCCGCCAGTTTAAAGTCCAGCCATTCATGCATAAACGCCCAGTTGAGCGCGATACCGGTTAACACCACCACAATCGGCCCTTGCAGCACTTGAAACACACGATGCTTTTTACTCAAATAGACATCCCAAAAAATCAGGATGGCAAAGGAAACAGCGGCAATCAGGATGGCGCCTGGCGTCAATAAATCCCAGGCCTGCAAAATATCACTAAATGTGTTGTGGCCGCCTGCCTCCTCAAAGGCTTCGTCCCCTTCAAAGTCCGCATCATAGCCAAAGGCATGCGGAATCTGCTTGAGGATAATCAGCAAGCCGATGCCGGTTAGCATGCCTTTAATCACCGAAGATGGCACAAAATAAGCAATGAAGCCGGCTTTAAACTGGCCCAGCAAAAACTGGAACACCCCGGCCAGTACGACCGCAGCGAGAAATGCCTCATAAGAGCCCAGGTTGCTGATGGCGGCCAGCACAATCACCGCCAGGCCGGCCGCTGGTCCACTCACCCCCAGTTGCGAACCACTGGCGAGGCCAACCACAATGCCACCGATAATCCCGGCAATCACGCCGGAAAACAAAGGGGCGCCAGAAGCCAGTGCAATACCCAGGCACAGGGGCAAGGCGACAAAAAAGACGACAATCGAAGCCGGCAGGTCGCGGTTCAAATGCGCTAAAAATGACAACGGCCCTGACCGTTGAGTATCGGTTGACATGGTGTATCAGTCCTCTTTTAATTTATTCGTTTTTATCATCATTTTTTTAAATACTAGCCCCGCCTGTATGCGGGATGTACGATCACCAGTGTGCAACGGAGGGAATACGGCCATCGCTGACCTGTTCCCACCCGATCTTGTTCAGTGCCGCCTTAGTCAGCCATGGGCGCAGTGTAAGGACGCCTGCCGATAAAATGCAGTTGCATTTGCTGGTGCTTGTCAAAGCCCTTCTCAGGCTTGTCAGTCACGATGCCTGCGCCAATCCATTTGCCATCGGCATCCTGTTTGGCAACTGGCACTTTTGCATAAGGCCGTTTGCTCAAAAAGTTGTGATGATGCTGTTGCTTCACCGCTTGCGCCTGATCAACATCATCCGCATGGACTGAACCCATTAAACCAAATGCAGCGATGACTGCCAACCATAATTTTTTCATTGTTTATCCTTTTCGTGTCACTGATTCATCTCAATGACGCCGGGTATCTCCTGCACCACGATGCGTTGCCTGATAACCAGATCAAGCATTGTGCACGGGGCCTGACAATAAAAAATCAACCAATATACGGAGTTCGGTATATACTAAATGGCATATGCCTAACGACAGTGCTCACTCACCCATACCCCATACTGCAAACTCCCCTGCCACGGAAAGTGCATTTGCCCTGCGCAACGCCCTCAAACAAAATCAGTTACAAATCGCGCATGAACGCCTGTTTGAAAAGCTCGGGCAGCAATTATTCAGTCATGGCTGGTCAGAGAGCCTGCTGCAATGGGTACTGGATGAATTAAGCGGACAATTTGGTGCGCCGCATGCCCTGATCAGCCAGCAGCATGCCGGGGCGCTCAAAATTCTGGCACAAAGAGGCAATACCTATCCGGTGGGTGCGCGTATCCCTATGCTGGGTGCGCTGGCGCTATGGCTCAAGGAACCCATCACGTTTGAAGTGCATACTCAATATGTCGCCAGCTTATGGACGCTACAACCGCCCGCAGGCACAGCACCCACCTTGCATTGCTATCATCTGCCGATTGCCGTCCAGCAGCGGGCGGTTGGCCTGCTGGCACTCATGACCAGCAATCCACTTAGCCCCGCCAATCTGCAGCTATTGTATAGCCTGTGCGGATTGATCGGATTTGCCCTGCAACAATCCACCCGCACTGCCACTAACATTGATGACAGCGTGCTGCAAAAACTGACCCCGCGCGAACGCGAGGTCTTTGCCTTGTTACCTTCCGGCGCCAGCAATGCCATCCTGGCGCAAAAGCTGGGCATTTCACCGGGCACGATCAAGATTCATGTAGAACGTATTTTAAGCAAACTGGACTTGCGGGACCGTACCCAAGCGGCAGTCAAGGCGGTTGAAGCCGGTTTTAGCAGCGACGGACTATAAGCATGCAGTGGATCGTGGCAGGCCTACACCAATTCAGCAACCGCATGAACCGGCTGTGGCAGGATTTATCGCTCACCACCAAGGGGATCGTGCTCAATGCCTTGCCGCTCACGGTCTTGCTGGCATCACTGGCGCTGATTTTCGAGAGTGAACAGCAAGCAGCCCTGCTCGAAAGACGGGTACAGAATGCCTTGCAAATCCAGCAGGATATCCAGACCCTGCAAACCTTGTTGCTGGAAGCCTCCACTGGCGTAAGAGACTTTTTACTCACGGGTAACCGGCAATTTCTGACTGGCTACGAAAGCGCCAAGCAAAGTATGCCGCATTTGCTGCACTCACTCGAAACCAATCTGGACGATGCCTCGCAACAACACCTGCTCAATGTCATTCATCCGCTGGTCGCCCAAAACCTGGAAGACCTGGCCGTGATGGCCAGTCACCGAGCACAGGAAGCCGACCAGGCGCTGATTACAAAGTTTTCCTCACAAGGCAAAGCCTTGAATCAATTGCGCAACCATTTGAATCAGATGAGCGCGCGCGAATCAGCCATCGTCGAGCAAGACAAGAAAGAAGTGATTTTTGAGCGCAAACGCAATTTGCGCATTACGCTGATGGCGGTCATCGCCGGGGTAGCAGGCTCCCTGATTGGTGTCTGGCTTTTCAGCCAGACCATCGTCGCCAGGGTGCGGACCATCCGTGACAGTGCCACCCATCTGGTCAAAGGCGAACCACTGGCCTTGCCCAGCATAAGCCGCGACGAGCTCGGTGAGCTGACCAGTGAGCTGGAGCATGCCTCACAATTGCTGACAAAGAGTGCACAGGAGGCACATTTGGCACGGGTAGAAGCCGAAGAAGCCAGCGCCGCAAAAAGTAATTTCTTGTCGCGCACCAGTCATGAGTTGCGTACGCCACTCAATGCCATTTTAGGCTTTGCCCAGATCCTGGAAAATGACTTGCCCGAGGGGCGGCAAAAAGACAGCGCAACCTTGATTCACAATGCGGGCCAGCATCTGTTAAAGCTGATTAACGAGGTGCTGGACATCTCGCGTATTGAAAGTGGCGATATCGACATGGCGCTGGAACACGTCTCGGTGAATGGTCTGCTAGAAGAGGCTTACCACTACCTCAAGCCCTTGGAAAAGGTGCGTGATATCACGATTCAGACCGAGTTTGCAGCAGCCCTGACCGTACAGGCTGACCGTCAGCGGCTGCTGCAAGTGGTGCTCAATCTGCTGTCGAATGCCTTGAAATATGGCCCCGAAAACAGTGTGGTCAAGCTCAGGGCCTATCCCCAGCATGGTCAGGTACGCGTAGAGGTCGAGGATGCGGGCAAAGGCATTCCGCTCGCGATGCGCTCACGGCTGTTTACGCCATTTGACCGCCTCGGCGCCGAACGTACCGTGACGGAAGGCACCGGCTTGGGGCTGGTGCTCAGTAAACAACTGATGGACGCCATGGGCGGGCAAATCGGGGTCGCTGAAGATAAAAGCCTATTCTGGATCAGCCTGCCGGCACAGCCTAATGCACCCCCCCAGCCCATGCATGTGTCTGCGCCGGTGGAGCCAGGCGCGCCTGTGCAGCCGGTCACCACCCCTTCCACCGGCAAACGGCCTATTTTGTACGTGGAAGACAACCCGAGTAACCAGGCCCTGATTGAAGCGATTGTGAGCAAGCATCGTCACCTCAAGCTGCATCTGGCTGCCAACCTGCAGGAAAGCATGGTTTGGTTAAGGGATATGCAGCCAGATTTGCTATTGCTGGATCTCAATTTGCCAGACGGTTCGGGGGAGAGACTGATTCAGCACATACAGGCCGAGCGGCAGTCCTTGCGGTCCATGCCCATCGTCGTGTTAAGTGCGGATGCCTTGCCGGAAACCAGGGAGCGCCTGAGTCAGCTGGGCATTACACATTATTTTACCAAGCCATTAAATGTAGCCAGTTTCAACCAGCTATTGCTTAAATTATTACCAGAGTCTGCCTCATGAACATAGAACAACTGCGTGCGTCCAAAATTCTGATTATTGATGATGCTGAAGCCAACTTGCGCTTACTCGAAGAGCTGCTGACCAAAGAAGGGTTTGAGCAGGTGATCAGCACCACAGATCCAACCAAGACCATGGATCTGGTCAACGCCTTTCAACCTGATTTGATCTTGCTGGATTTGATGATGCCGGTACTGGACGGGTTTGCCGTGCTCGACCAGCTCTCGCACCATGTCGGCCACAATGAATACTTGCCGGTGCTGGTGCTGACTGCGGATGCGACGATTGCCACCCGTAGACGGGCGCTGGCCCTGGGGGCAAAAGATTTTTTAACCAAACCTTTTGACCCCATGGAGGCCATGTTACGCGTCTGGATTCTGCTGGAGACGCGCTGGTTATTCACCCAGCTCAAGCAACATCAGCCTGATTTGCAATTGCCGGGCTATCATTAAACAAACCGCTTATTGATAAGCGCGTTTGCTGGCAAAGCGCAGATTGATCTGTTGACGCTGGGTTTGCGCAACGCTTTGTGCTGGATCAGTCACTTTCATACTGGTCCCTTCCCAGGCTTGGTCTGCTTTTTCAGCCGCGACATCTACTGTCAATGGACGTTTACCAAAATTTTGCTGCTGCATAGAGGTGACTTGATCAGCCAATGCAGTCCCTGTCACAGTGAATAATGCCATCCCCATTACAACCAATGATTTAGAAATTTTCATATTGATCTCCTGTATTTAAGTGGTTACCAGGGCCGTCTTGCAGCATGGATATGGCTAGACGGATTAGGTAACTATAATTTTGTACAGAATGCCTTACATCAGCCTTGCAAACTTTAAAAAAATGTGCGTTAAAAAATAATTTTATTAAAAAGCCGTTTTCAGCTTGAGTTAAGGCGAGCTGCGTATCTTGAGGTTTCATTGTGAAACAAGGAGCCCCAAATGAACAAAATACTGCCTTATGTATTGAGTAGCCTGCTAATTGCCAGCAGCTTGTTGCAGCCAGCTTGGGCTGACGACGACGATGAAGACGATATGCAGAAAATGGAACAAATGGTAAAAGCGTTCGGCCTGATTTCGCAGCAGGAGGCACAGACCAAAGCCCTGGCAGCCAAGCCTGGCGTGGTAAAGGAGATAGAGCTGGAACGCCGCAAATTTAGAGATGGCTGGGACTACGAAGTGGAAATCGTCGATGCCAAGGGCAAAGAGTGGGAAGTCACGCTGGATGCCAAGACTGGCAAAGTGAATAGCCTCAACCGCGACTGGTTTTAACGGGTCGACTCAAGCGCTTAGGCCTGTACGCCGGGCCTGAGCGTGAATGTCACCCGCAGACCGCCCAGCCGTGGCGAATGGTCGAGCACGATGCTGCCCTGATAATGCTGCACAATATCCTTCACGATGGCCAGACCCAATCCGCTGCCCGGCTTGGATTCGTCCATACGCATGCCACGTTGCAGCAAGGCCGCCAGTTCTGAAGCCTGGCTACCGGGCCCATCGTCTTCAACAATGATGTGTATCTCCGCCTGCACCGAGATATTTAACTGAACCTGGCTGTGGCACCATTTAAATGCGTTATCCAGCACATTCCCAAGTAGTTCCAGCATGTCTTCGCGATCTATCATCACGCGCGGCTGACCGTCGTGCTGCCAGGCAAATCCTACGGTCTTTTCGCTATAGATTTTTTGCAGGGTCGCCACCAGCGTGGGTAGCACCAGTTCCAGGTCCGTCGTTTGGCTGGTATAGGCATCGCCCATCAAGCGCGCCCGTTTTAATTCGCGCTCCACATCCTGATAAATTTCATCGGCACAGCTCTGTACCCTTTGCCGCAACTGAGCATCACTCTCTAGTGAGGCGTCCCCTGACAACAATTGCAGCTGGGCGAGACGAGTTTTAAGCCCATGGGCCAGATTGCCGATAGCCAGCCGCGAGCGCCGGGTTTTCTGGCTGGCACTTTTGAGGATACGGTTAAACTCATTGATGAGCGGCATGACTTCAGCCGGACCGCTGGCATTCATCTGCTGCAACTCGCCGCTGGCCACTTTTGCCAGGCTTTCCTTGATCTGCTGTAAGGGATAGAGCGTATTCACGACAATCCAGCGCTGCAAGGCGAGCAGTGCCAGTAACCCCAGCAAGGAAAACACGCCATACAACCAATGAAACATGCGTAAACTTTGCTGCAACTCGACAAGACTCTCGGCGATATAAATCGTGATGGTTCGCTGCTGCTTGCGGTAGCCATGGCCCAATAACAACAGTGGCTGCGACTCGGGGCCGGTGACGTGCATGACCCGCTCTTCACCCACCTTGAGCGCGCTCACCGGCAAGTTCACATCCCACCACGAGCGGGATTGGGTTTTAGACTGATCCAGCATCACAATAAAATAACGCCCGGAAAAAGGACGCTGGTATGCCGCCGTCATCACATGCGGTGCCAAGACCAATTGACCGTGCGCATTGACTGTAACACCGGCGAGCACTCCTTCTGCTTCCTGCTGCATGCGCGCCGTCATCTGCGACTGAATCAGGTGATCTATGGTAAACGTCGCCACCGCCCATTGCAGCGTCAGCAACCCCACCAGGCTGAGCGTCAACCCTAGCGACAATTGCGTGCGTAAAGACTTCATGCTGCCTGCACGACCAACACATAGCCCTGACCGCGCCGGGTCTGGATACGGTCAGCGCCGATCTTGTGCCGCAAGCGGTTCACATAGACTTCGATCACATTACTGTCCTTGTCTGCATCATAGGCGTACACGTGTTCGGTGAGCTCGGTTTTAGAAAAAATACGCCCGGGGTGCAGCATCAGATACCGTAACAGCCTGAACTCAGTGCCCGTCAACACGTGCGCGCGCTGCGCTTGCCACACCGTTTGCGTTTGCTCATCCAAACGCAGATCGTCCACCACCAACTCACCACTGACCACCCCCACCGTGCGTTTATGCACGGCCGCCAATCTGGCAATTAGCTCCTGCAAGTGAAAGGGCTTGGTCACATAGTCATCGGCGCCCACATGAAAGGCTTCGACTTTCTCCTGCCAGCTGCTACGCGCGGTCAGGACAATCACCGGCAACGCCAGCCCCTTGCGCCGCCACTCGGCCAGAATGTCCAGGCCCGGACGGTCTGGCAAGCCCAAATCCAGAATCGCCAGATCATAAGGTTCCAGGCTACCCTGTATCGCGGCTTCAACACCCGCTTGCAACCAATCGCAAGCGTAGCCCGCCTGCGCAAGTGACTGCTGTAGCTGCGCGCCCAATAAGGCATCATCCTCTACTAATAGCAACCGCATCAGTCGTCCTGCTCCATTTTTAGCAGCTGCCCGGTCTTGGCGTCCAGTTTCAGCTCCCACACCTGGCTACCCGCATCCAGTATGTCGATCTCATACACGTAGCGGCCATGTTTCTTCTCCAGCTCAACCTCGAGAATTTCACCTGGTTTGTAAGCTCTGGCTTTTTGAGAAATTTTTTCCAGACTCAGAATTTCACCTTTGGCAGACAATCGGCCGGCATTGGCAGGGCTTTCCCCTGAATCGGCCTGCGGCAAGCAGGCTAATGTAGCGCACATGATCAAAAGCGCGAGAAGTACTCTCCTGGCGCGACGGGGCATCCCAACCATGCGTATTCAACTCCTGCAAACAAAGACTATGCCGAAAAGTTTAACAGCATTCATCTTAAACCAAGCTTAAATTGGGCCATGACCTGGCTGCATGGCCACAGACGACGGATTATTTCAAAACCCGCCCTTTAAAAAGCCGGTTGCAGCTACAATATTGATTTGGCACACATATCCAACGCCCAACGCATCATGCAATTTTTATCTCACAGCTCCACCGCCCGCTTACCTACCCAGTTTGGCGAGTTTGATATCCATGTCTTTACCGATAGCCGCAATGGCCTCGAACATGTTGCGCTGGCCTGCGGCAACCTGCAAGGCGCGCAGTCGCCGCTGGTCAGGGTGCATTCCGAATGTTTAACTGGCGATGTGTTTGGCTCAACACGCTGTGATTGTGGTGAACAGTTGCACCACGCGCAACGCCTGATCCAGCAAACCGGCCTGGGCCTGATCCTGTATTTAAAAAACCACGAAGGCCGCGGCATTGGCCTCAATAACAAAATGCGCGCCTATGCGCTGCAAGACCAAGGTCTGGATACCGTGGAGGCCAATATCGCCCTCGGGCTGCCGGTGGATGCCCGCACCTACGAAGCGGCCGCTGAGATGCTGCAATACTTTGAGATCAACACGATCCAGCTACTTTCCAACAATCTGGAAAAACGCACGGCCTTGCAATCGCTAGGCATCAGCGTTGCGCAGCAAGTGCCATTGCTCACGCCGCCTACGCCTGACAATCTGAAGTACCTGCAAACCAAGGTCAACAAGTTAGGGCATTTACTGCCAGATTTACCTGCTTAAAGGCAACCCGCTTCATCGCCCTCTATCTACCGCCCTTCTTCCCAGCATTTGCCGACGTCGGCAACGCCTGTTTCAGTCTTAAACGCTTATTCAATCCGCATGCGGCCTGCCTTTGTCAGGGCACGCTGACAGCAAGCTGCTTTTCAAAAAGCATGTCATCCATACGCAAAAAAATTATAAGTCTTTGTTTTTAATAAAATCTTACCCTGGCACACTTTCTGCAAAGGATAGTTAAGCTAGGTCACCTTCTTGACGTACGAGTGGTGCAGTACCTGCATGACAGCCGACTTGAAAACCAGAAGGAGTTTTATCTTGAAACATGCATTTCCATTCTTTACCCATTCCCCTTTAATCGCCATCGGCCTCTCTCTGTCGATGATTACTGCCACCGTGCACGCGGACACAGACCTGTCGCCATGGCAATTACGTGCGGGGATTTCATTGATTGATCCTCAATCCCACAATGGCCGTATTATCCAAAACACCGCTGCTGTGACGGTGGATAGTCAAACCGGCCCGACCTTCAATATTGGCTACTACTTGACGCCGCACTGGGCAATCGATCTGCTGGGCGGACTCGCCTTCAAGCACCAGATCAACGTCAATGGCGAGCGTGCTGGCTCTACCAAACATTTGCCGCCCATCCTCAGCCTGCAATACCACTTCCGGCCAGAAGCGACCATACGGCCATTTGTTGGGCTTGGCATCAACTACACGCGTTTTCTTGATGAAAAACTCGATAGCGGCGCCAAACTGTCACTCGGCAGCTCCTGGGGGCCCGCAGTGCAAGCGGGGGTAGATGTTGCCATTGACGAGCATTGGTCTGTGGGCGGTGATATCCGCTATGCACGCATTGATACGCGCACAGAAATCAATGGCGCCAATGTTGGCAAAGTGGAGATCAACCCCACGGTTTACAGCCTTACTGTCGGCTATCGCTTTTAATCTCCCGTGAAAGGAACCCTCATGAGTCAATCCAATACACTTGCCATACCAGCATTAGACACTCTCCCGGCGGCACACCGCATTCGCAGTGACGAAGAGGCGATTGCCGTTGCAAAACAGTTAGCAGAGACCTTTGCCAAGGAAGCCTCTGCGCGGGACCGAGAGCGCCGTTTACCAGTGGCCGAACTGGACGCATATTCGCAAAGCGGCCTGTGGGCTATCACCATCCCCAAAGCCTACGGCGGCGCGGGCGTCTCTTATCGCACCTTGGGCGAAGTGATAAAAATTATTTCTGCGGCGGACCCTTCACTGGGCCAATTACCGCAAAACCATTTTGTCATTATCGAGCATCTGATCCTGGATGCCAGCGAGAGCCAGAAGCAGTTCTTTTTTGAGCTGGTGCTCAAAGGCGCCCGCTTTGGCAATGCCTTCTCAGAAAAAGGCAGCCGCACGGTGGTCGAGTTTGCCACCCGCATCACCCCGCATGGCGAAGGTTTTGTCGTCAATGGCACCAAGTTTTTTGCCACTGGCGCCTTGCTTGCCCACTGGATTCCGATTGTGGCGGCCACAGAAGAAGGTCTGCCGTACTTGGCGCTAGCCAAACAAGGTACCCCTGGGCTGACAGTGATCAATGACTGGTCCAGCTTTGGTCAACGCACCACCGCCAGCGGAACCGTGGTGATTGAAACCGTACAAGTGCCTGCAGAACATGTGGTGCCGATTTACCAAGCCTTTGCCCGCCCGACCATCGCCGGACCCAGCTCGCAGTTTATTCAGGCAGCCGTCGATGCAGGCATTGCCGCAGGCACCATAGCCGCGACGCTGGACTACGTAAAACAGTCCGCGCGGCCATGGATAGATGCCAAGGATATCCAGCATGCCAGCGATGACCCCTACACCATCCAGCAAATTGGCGACCTGGAATTGCGCTTGCACGCAGCAGAAGCCTTGCTGGACCGCGCCGCCGATGCCTTGACCCAGGCAGCGAAAGAAGCCAACGAAACCACGGTGGCAGCGGCCTCCATTGCAGTGGCAGAAGCCAAAGTATTGACCACCGAAATCGCGCTATTAGCCGGCAACAAACTGTTTGAGCTCAGCGGTACGCGTTCTACGCTCGAAGAACTCAATCTCGACCGTCACTGGCGCAATGCACGCACGCATACCCTGCATGATCCGGTCCGCTGGAAGTTTCACGCCATTGGCAATTACTACCTCAACAAAGTGAATCCGCCGCGTCACCCGTGGTTATAAGCATGTAAGCAAATGATATAACCCCGGCCGCGCACCGGGGTTATACTTTAATACCAATATAATAAATTCAAATAATTAATAAAGGAGTTGAGCGATGAAACAAGAAACCCTTTCCATTCACGGCGGCTATCACCCGGACCCCACTACCAAGGCGGTTGCGGTGCCCATTTACCAAACCACCTCTTACGCCTTTGACAATACCCAGCATGGCGCTGACCTGTTTGACCTCAAAGTACAAGGCAATATTTATACGCGCATCATGAACCCGACTACCGCCGTGCTAGAAGAGCGCCTGGCACAACTGGAAGGCGGCATTGGCGCGCTGGCACTAGCGTCTGGCATGGCCGCGATTACCTACGCGATTCAAACCATTGCCGAGGCAGGCGATAATATTGTGTCCGTCTCGACGCTGTATGGCGGCACCTATAACTTCTTTGCGCACACCTTGCCCAAACAAGGTATAGAAGTCCGGTTTTTTGATTACCGCGATCCGGCGTCACTGGAAAAACTCATCGACAGCCGCACCAAACTGGTATTTGCCGAAACCATAGGCAACCCGTTAGGCAATGTGGTGGACCTCGCGGCCATTAGCGCGGCAGCCCATAAACACGGCGTGCCGGTGATCGTCGATAACACCGTCGCCACGCCCATTCTGTCGCGGCCATTTGAGCATGGCGTGGATATTGTGGTGCACTCGCTAACCAAATATATTGGCGGCCACGGCAACTCGATTGGTGGCGTCATTGTCGATAGCGGCAAGTTTCCATGGGCAGAACATGCCGCCCGCTTCCCCAGCCTCAACACCCCCGACCCTAGCTACCATGGCGTCAATTACGTGGAGGCATTAGGCCCCGCCGCCTACATCGCCCGCGCCCGCGTCGTGCCACTGCGCAACACCGGTGCCGCCATCAGCCCGTTTAACAGCTTCCTGATTCTACAAGGCCTGGAAACGCTGGCCCTCAGAATCGAGCGCCACAGCAACAACGCCCTCGCGGTCGCTCAATACCTCAAACAACACCCCAAAGTAAAATGGGTCAGATACGCCGGGCTTGCAGACCACCCCGATCATGCACTGGTAAAAAAATACCTCAACGGCCACGCCTCAGGCATCTTGTCTTTTGGCGTGCAAGACGGACTCGAAGGCGGCACCCGTTTTATTGACGCGCTGCAACTGTTCACCCGCCTGGTCAATATTGGCGATGCAAAAAGCCTTGCCTGCCACCCGGCCACCACCACCCACCGTCAACTCAATCCCGAAGAACTGGCCCGTGCAGGCGTGAGTGAAGATATGGTCAGGTTATCGGTAGGCATTGAGCATATTGATGATTTGATTGCGGATTTGGAACAGGCGTTGGCTAAGGTGTAAAGGTGGTCAAAAAGTGACCATGTCGGTTTTTGGCATTAAAAGCAACTATGCGAGCGCAGCAGCAATGCTGCGCTTTTTTCTTAAATTATCAGCACATAGCTGCTTTCCAACGATCGGTTATCAACAGCAATCCAATCGTGGCTGAACAGTCGCCACTGCTTTTAACAGCAAATATTTAATATTGCATTTTTGTAAAAGCTTGAAGATAATCAGTTTGACTTTAGTAATCATAAAAAGCTTTAAATGGTGCAACCATCAGGTGTGTTCCATGCATGATATTTAAATAAAAATCATCAATAAAAACAAAAAGATATGCTAGACACTCATATAAACAATCACATACAAAAAATAAGTTATACACCGATTTCGGTGTCTATATTACGTTATGCATTTTAAAAATCCTGAAAAGCAAGCCATGCACTTTATGCCTATTGGTCCGACATCGGACAGGGAATCATCAATGGAAGCAAGGCCAGATGAGTCAGCGTATGTATGCTTTTATACAGCTTACGGAGAATGCTTTTCAATTTGGTCTGGTGTCGAGGTAAATCTTCTAAGCGTATATATGTTTCTATTGGGCTCGTCCGATTATGAAGCAGCAGCAGCGGTTTTTTATTCCACAACTGGGTTTCGTGCAAAACTTGATATGGTTAGCGCTATCGTTTCTAGCTCTAAAAGAGTTGCAGAAGAAGATAAAAAAGTTTGGTCCGCTCTGAATGAAAAAATATCAAAGTACTCACGTCGTAGAAACGAATTGGCTCACAACACTATATTTTTCGGTCGCCTCTCTGGCTCTGGTGAAAGAAAACTGTTTATCGCCAATCCTCAAAAACCATCAGAGGGTTCAAGGCTTCATATTCATGATCTTTTGCAAATCCAGCAGTCATTCACGGTGGTGAAAGACGAGCTCTTTTCCTTTTGGCAGCAATTAATATCGCATGCACAAAATGCATAACCCATCATTCAAGGGGGACTGGCTAAAGCCAGCCCCTTAATTCAAGCGTTAGAGGTGTAGCTAGTCCATGGCCTGTGAAAAGTGTCACGATCTTTGTGTTCGGTTCGCCATACGGCAACCGAGTCAGCTTAAAGAGGCCATCAAGATTGCTGGCCAAAATTTAGCCGATCAAACGATTTCTGAAATCAAAGACCCAGACTCAATATGTCAAGCAACCTTCTCCGAACTTATTGCTGGGGGTCACTGGGATGATGTGCTCTCCTATCGTTTCAAATGCAACTCCTGCGGCGAAGAGTTTTTGCTTCACGCCGAGACCTATCACGGCAGTGGTGGTTACTGGGAGCCAGCTAACTCCCGGGTTGCACATGCAAACCTCTAACCTTTCGGTCAAGCGGACCTGCCTTCGGCAGTCCGCTTACCTCTAACGTTAGGTGTCATGAGAGTTGCATTAATCATATTTTTGCTATTCCCGGCAATCTGCAATGCCGAAGTCATGGATAAAATGCCTTCGCTTTTATCAATTTCAATAACAATGGTTGTTGGTGTCATTGCATCGTATTTGTCAGCTCGTTTTAACCCCACGCTATTGCTTATTGTCTTACCAATGTTAGGGCTGCTAACATTATCTGGGCTATTCGAAGTTAATGACCCATACATGGGAGCAGCTATTGCGCAAGAAGCCAGTAGCACTTACATTTTTGTTAGCTGGTTCAGTCCTTTTCTTATTTTAACTTTTGCTGGCTTAGGGTTACTTATAAGGTCTCGCCATGTTAAAACAAACACCTAACCCATCATTCAAGCGGGACTGGCGAGAAGATGCTTTTATGAATTGTTTATTAATAACGAGGGTTAAGCGAAGAGTGTCGCCAGCCCCTTACCTCCAACGTTAGAGCTACATATGGTTCGCTGGATTTTATTTCTACTAACTGTAATTTCCAATTTAATTTGGGTGGTTACATCGGTGGGTACTGGCTTTGTTACTTGGGCTCAAATTGTGCCCAAAGAAATATCGTGCTCAGCCTGTTCACAACCGGAAGTTCAAGCTGCTCTTATTAAGTCTGCTTCTTTGGGGCGCTCGCAAATAATAAGTCAGTTGCCTAGTATTTGGCTTGTTTCATGTTTGGCGTTATTTAATATATTGGTTATTGGGTTGTTGCTATTTAAATATCGCTCTAACCCATCATTCAAGCGGGACGCCTAACGGCGCCCCTTAATTCAAACGTTAGCCATCATGAGAGGCAAGACGCTGCTTTCAAACCCACCGGAGTTCGCAACGTTCGAACTTGCCCATCGCATGCAGGAAGGAACTCACCGGTTCGAGGTCTCGTACGGCTCATCATTTAACGAGCTCTACTACGACTTCTCGCCTGCAGAGTTCGTGCGCTCAGCAGACCGGAAGGAACTTGAGCTGCAGCTTCGCCGTGTCGGGCTGGCGCGGCTGGTTCAAGTTCTGCCGGACTTGGCGTCAGGCAAGGCCTTTCTCTCGGCCGAGGACATCTCAGCCATAGTTGCAGGAGCTTCATTGTGACGGCTAACCCACCATTCCAGCGGACAGCCTTCGGCTGCCGCTGAATTCAGACGTTAGCCCTGTAGGGTGGGCAGCTTGTTGCCCACGCGTTAAATCCCTCGCAAATTGATTCAATATTGCATCACCGCCGCGTCACCCCTCCTAAAGCAAGTTACCTTTCAGAGTAGTCACTTACCGTAAGCAACGGTTTTTATGTGATGACGATGTGCGCTTTGCGCTGCGGGAAGCTACCCTATTGCTACACCGTTATTGTGATCATCGAATCCTCCTTGAGACTAGGAAATAGCTGATCTCAGCCCTGATTTTTCTTATCCTTAAATCAATCCAAGTATGCCGCTTGGTATATACCAACCTACCTATATCTATAGACGATTTATGGAAAAAGTCCGCGCATAATGCAAACCATAGTGATTGAGCAAATTTTTAACAGATTGCCATCACATTGACTAACAGATAGGAGAACAAACATGCGTAACGTTATTTCTGCAATTGCTTTAGTAAGTGGTTTTATTGTTGCTGCCCCAGTAGTGGCGGTTGAACAAAATGGTGGAATTGAAAAAGTACAAACTGCTCAACACTTTTTGAGCAAGCGTCCATATGCTCAACCAGTGGTTGCCAAAGCTGAAATTGAGCAACCCTGGGTAGGTGCGACACTGGTGGTGGATGGTAACAGCGGACGTGCGAACGTTCATGAAGTGCAAAAACTGCACATGCTTGGTAAACGCGCTTTTTAATCCACGGCATAGGGTCCACGCGAAAAGTGAAGCGCCCCAATTGCTTTAGGACAAATTTAGGAGATTACAAATGAAAAAATTATTTTTAACCATATTGGCTTTAGGCTTTGTGGCGCAAGTAAATGCAGCTGACTTACCAGATAACGAGCAAAGTGTAGGCCAGTCACATCACAATCACTTTATCGGGAAACGTCCCTACAACAAAATTCTTGATAAACCAGCCAAGGGAGCTGATCAAGCCTGGGAAGGCACTGGTTTAGTGGCTGAAGACCCTGAACAAGCCGAAAAGAAATTGATGAAACATAATCAACATCAAATGAATTTTATTGGTAAACGACCATATGTTGCACCGCATAACCCTGACTAACGCCTGATTTAGAAAACGATTTTAAATCTCTCTGTGTTACCCGCCTGTTTTTTGGGCGGTTTTTTTTATTCCTTAGCAGGCCAAAACCATCAAGATGCTGGCTAATGCTCAGGATTTGGCAAGGGCACTGAGGGTAGCCTTACTCCACTTTTCATCGCGACTCAAAGGTGAATATTTTTGCTGAAAGTTGGGAAAGTAAGTTAGCTTTTGAAGAGCGTGAATTGGGGGATAGTTAGAGCGTTTGGGTATTGTGACGCGTGGGCAACTAGTTGCGCACCCTACTATACTTACATTTTTAACCGATGACACTGACAGAAAACACACTTTAGGAAAGTACGCATGAAATCGCTATATCTCTTGTTCAGCTCTTTACTCTTTTCAACTTGGATACCTGCAGCGCATGCCGCTGAGGCATTTATTGGGCAGTTTCTTTACAAATATGATGGCGGAAGCATTTACCGGGTGGAGGTCAAAGACCCGCAACTCATGACATGGACCTGCGTAGAAGGGTCAGAGAAAGGTGCCAGCGGCAAGGAGCGCCCTGATCGCTTTAAAATAGCCGATAAGATTTACTTTGCTAGCTGGGTTGAGAAAACTGGAATCACCGTCACTCAGGTAGTCAACCTGAACACCATGAAGGTGTATTCGACCATTATTGATGGCAAGGAACGCTATGTGATTTCAGGGGCTATCGTACGCGAGAAGTGAGATTTACCTGCATGGCGAACGATGATGTCCATTCGCCATGCAGTTTGTAGGGTGGGCAACTTGTTGCCCACGCGTTGAAATCATTCTCGACAAACGATGAGTTGCTTTCAGCCATTTAATAATCGTTGATTACCACAAATGCAAAAAAGCGCAGCCATAATCGCTGCGCCTTTGTATTTACTAAGTCAAATTAAAACACCCGCAATTGTATCGGCTTCAGGTAAACCGTCTCCCCCTGCTTGAAACTTAACTGGTTAAACTGCTCACGGCCCAACTCCACATCCACATATTGCTCATTGTCTGCACGCTTGATTTCCAAACGTACCAGTGAGCCGACTGAATGCACGTAGGTGAGCGATCCGGCAATACTTTGCGCGTCTGCTTCTCGGCTTACGGCAATCTCATATGGACGCACAAAGCCTTTGCCTTGCGGGGTTTCAAAGGCGTTCACATTGCCTAAAAACTCATACACAAAGGGCGTGGCGGGTTGGTCATACACCGCTTGCGGTGACCCGACCTGCTCAACCTGACCGTGATTCATGACGACGATGGTGTCGGCGACTTCGAGCGCTTCTTCCTGGTCATGCGTGACGAATACGCTGGTCACATGCAGTTCGTCATGCAGGCGGCGCAACCAGCGGCGCAGGTCTTTACGCACTTTGGCGTCTAGCGCGCCAAATGGCTCGTCCAGCAACAGTACTTTTGGCTCGACGGCCAAGGCACGTGCCAAGGCAATCCGTTGGCGCTGGCCGCCAGACAATTGCGGTGGATAGCGGTCAGCCAACCAGTCGAGCTGTACCAGCTTGAGCAAGTCATGCACGCGTTTTTTGATTTCGGCTTCTGACGGGCGCGTTTCTTTGGGGCGCACGCGCAGGCCAAAGGCGACGTTTTCAAACACGGTCATATGGCGGAACAGCGCATAATGCTGGAACACAAAACCAACCTGGCGCTCGCGCACATCACGGTGGGTGGTGTCTACACCATCAAACAGCACCTGGCCGCTGTCCGGGGTCTCCAGGCCAGCGATAATGCGTAACAGCGTGGTTTTGCCGCAGCCTGAAGGCCCAAGTAAGGCCACCAGCTCGCCTGAGGGGACTTGCAGATTGATATCGCGCAGGGCACTAAACTGGCCAAACCCTTTATTGATCTGTTGTATGGTAATGCTCATCTTAAGCCGTCACTTCCTTTTCAATCGCGGCGGCATCGCGGGATGCCTGCCATTCAACATAGGTTTTCAAAATCAGGGTTACAAGGGCCAGCAGCGTGAGTAATGAAGCCACAGCAAAGGCCGCCGCGTAGTTATATTCGTTATACAAAATCTCAACATGCAAAGGCATGGTGTTGGTGAGGCCGCGGATATGGCCAGACACCACAGACACGGCACCAAACTCGCCCATGGCCCGTGCGTTAGTCAAGATCACGCCGTAAATCAGGCCCCACTTCACATTGGGCAGGGTCACATGCCACAGCATTTTCCAGCCAGAGGCGCCCAGCACCAGTGCAGCCTCTTCCTCTTCTTTGCCTTGCGCCTGCATGAGCGGAATCAACTCGCGCGCCACAAACGGAAAGGTCACAAAAATCGTCGCCAGCACAATGCCTGGCACGGCAAACACCACTTTTAGATCGTGATCGATCAACCATTCGCCAAACCAGCCTTGCAGGCCAAAAATCAGCACAAAGATCAACCCGGCAATCACTGGCGAGACGGCAAACGGCAGGTCAATCAGGGTGATCAAAAAGCTTTTGCCTTTAAAGTCAAACTTGGTAATCGCCCAGGCGGCGGCCACGCCAAATACCAGATTCAGAGGCACCGAGATCAACGAGGCGATCAGAGTCAGCTTCATCGCGGACAAGGCATCAGCTTCGGTGATCGCAGCCAGGTAGACGTCCCAGCCTTTGCGCAAGGCCTCGGTAAAAACGGCCGCCAGCGGCACCAGCAAAAACAGCCCTAAAAACGCCAGCGCCAGGCCAATCAAGCCCCAGCGGATCCAGGTGGGTTCAGAGGTGGCGCGTTTGTAGGCCACTTTGCCCTGATATTGTTGAAATTGTGTGGTTTGCATCATCCTACCTATGGTTTATCAAAATATACGCAACGCTATGCTTTGAGCGGCTACCGATTATTTAGCGCCATGGCGGTGACTGCTCCACCATTGCAGCAAGTTGATCAATAACAGCAACACAAACGAAATCACCAGCATCACAACGGCAATGGCCGTGGCGCCCGCATAATCATATTGTTCAAGTTTGGTGATGATCATAAGCGGCGTAATCTCGGAAATCATCGGCATATTGCCGGCGATAAAGATGACCGACCCATACTCCCCCACCGCGCGGGCAAATGCCAGCGAGAAACCGGTGAGTAGCGCCGGCCAGATGGCGGGCAGAATAATTTTGTAAAAAGTTTGCCAGCGGTTGGCGCCCAAGCTGGCCGCGGCTTCTTCGGCCTCGGCACTAAAGTCTTCGAGCACCGGTTGTACGGTACGCACCACAAACGGCAAGCCAATAAAGGTGAGCGCCACCACCACGCCAAGTGGGGTAAAGGCGACTTTAATGCCATGCGGCTCCAGCCAATGGCCTAACCAGCCATTCGGCGCATAAATCGCTGTGAGTGAAATCCCGGCCACAGCCGTCGGCAAGGCAAACGGCAAGTCGACCAGTGCATCGAACACTTTTTTGCCAAAAAACTGATACCTGACAAAGACCCACGCAGTGAGCAGGCCAAATACCAGATTAATCAGCGCTGCAATCAATGAGGCGCCAAAGGTTAGTTTATAGGTAGCAACCACGCGCGGCGTGGTGACCACCGCCCAAAACTCATGCCAGCTGAGCTCGGTGGTGCGCAGGAAAACAGCGGCTAAAGGGATGAGAACGATTAGGCTTAGGTAGACCAGCGTGTAGCCGAGTGACAAGCCAAAGCCGGGGAGTAAATGTTTCTTTTTTTGTGATGCCATGGTGTATGGTGATCCGTTAAACAGGCGCTAATATAGCTGCATTCTTTTAAATCATTAAAGAATGAATAATCATTAATTTATAAGCGCCTGTTATATAAAGCGTGATGGATTAGGCAACTTTTGGCGTGCGGTGCTGGTATTGGTCATTAATGACCTTGGCCACCACCGGTGCAGCCAGCAAGTTGCCCTGCAACACGGTCGCCCCGGCCGAGATCGCAATATCCAGTTGCTGCTGGGTTTCAATGCCCACAATCACCGGCGTGCTGCCCAGATCCTGCACGCTGGATACCAGCCCCTTGAGTGCCTTGGCCAAGCCCGGTTGTTGCGCGGCCTGGTGAATCACAGAGACATCAAACTTGATAAAGTCATGCTGCACACTCCACAAGCGGTATAACTTGCTTTGGTGGCCACCGACATGATCAAACGCAATCTGGTAGCCCAAGGCGCGATAGTTCTCCACGGCAGCGATCAGGTGCTTGTCCTGCTCGATCAGCGACTCGTTGATCTCGAGCACAACGCGATGCGTAGGCACCGAATACTTATGCAGGATCTGCTCAAACACCTTGCCGTGGGCGCTGACCTCCAGCAGTAATTTTGGATGCACGTTTAAAAACAGCAAGCCGTTTTCCTGATGGATGGCCCGGTAATTGAGCACGTGCTGCGAGCGGCATACGCGGTCAAACTGCACCAGCTTGCCGGACTGCTCGGCATAGGTAAACGCAAACTCGGGGGTGCTGCCCAGGGTGCCAAACAATGAGGGACGAATCAGAGCTTCATAGCCATAAATATCCCCTTGCTTGGCATCGTAGATCGGCTGAAAAGCGGTTTTCAGATGCACGCCGATAAAGGTACTTTCATATTCGCCTGAGCTGGCTTCCAGCAAGCCCAACTCTTCCAAGTCCAGCGCAAGCACCTGCTTGAGTTCGGCGCGCAATTGCACAATGTGCTCCGGTTCCGGGGGTAACTGTTTTTGTGTCATCATGACTCCTTTCTGCGTTTAGGCATGCCTGCGCTAAGCTATGGTTTCCGCCAGGCAATAATGTTTAAACGCTATTTTTGATAAATCTGATCGAAGATGCCGCCATCACTAAAATGCGTGTTTTCGGCTTCATTCCAACTGCCAAACGCTTGTTTGACCGTAAACGTATTCAGCTTTTTAAAGCTTGGTTGGGCCCCTTCAGCCACTTGTGGCCGTAAATAATGTTTGGCCGCCAAGGCCTGACCCGCTGGCGAAAAATGAAACTCAAGATAGGCTTGTGCCAGCTTGCGCGTGCCTTTTTTATCGACCACTTTGTCAACCAATGCCACCGGGTTCTCGGCCAGCACGGTGATAGACGGATACACCAACTCAAACTTGTCTTCGCCCAATTCTTTTTGCAGCAAATACGCCTCGTTTTCAAAGGTCACCAACACATCGCCAATTTCGCGCTGGGCAAAAGTGGTAGTTGCGCCACGGCCACCGGTATCCAGCACTGGCACATGTTTGAATACCTGGGTCACGAATTGGCGCGCCTTGCTGGCATCACCGCCTTTTTGCGTGATAAAACCCCAGGCGCCCAAATAGCTATACTTGCCATTGCCTGACGTTTTTGGGTTAGGAATCACTGCTGCCACGCCGGGCCTGACCAGGTCATCCCAGTCTTTAATCTGCTTGGGGTTGCCTTTACGGACCAGAAACACTGTGGGTGAAGCGCTGGGCACGCTGTTATTGGGTAATCTGCTCTGCCAGTTTGCCGGGATCAATTTGGCTTTTTGCGCCAGAATATCAATATCGGCGCTACGGTTCATGGTAATCACATCTGCAGGTAAACCGTCGACCACGGCACGGGCCTGCTTGGTTGAACCGCCGTGTGACTGGTTAATGGTCACCGTTTCGCCGGTTTTTTCTTTCCAATACTGGATGAATGCAGGGTTGAATTCTTTGTAAAACTCACGCGTCACATCGTAAGACACATTCAATAATTCAGCAGCTTGTACTGGCGCATGTGCCAGTGCAGCCCATAGCAATAAGTGACGGATAAAAGACGACATAAGCAACTCCCTGATCTCAATAGGGAGGCACTATAGCGGGAATTTTATAGTTTTAAAAAGAATAAAATAAAATATAATTATAATTTAAAAGAATAATAAAACTCTTAGGCATAAAAAACGCCAGTGCAAGCACTGGCGTTTTCAATTAAGGCCTGAACAGGACCTCAGCAAATACTGTGACACTTTAACTTGAGACACATTTAAGCCGAGACACTTTAAGCAGAAACACTTAGCCCTTGCTCGTCAAATATCCCATCAAACAACACTGAACTCAAATAGCGCTCGCCAGAGTCTGGCAAAATCACCACGATATTTTTACCCGCATGCTCAGGCAGTGCCGCATATCTCACGGCCACCGCAACCGCTGCTCCGCAAGAAATGCCAGCCAGAATGCCCTCTTCGCGCGCCAGCCGTCTGGCGAATAAAATGGCCTCTTCATTTGTCACTTGTGCGATGTCATCTACCAGACTTAAATCCAGAATATCCGGCACGAAGCCTGCGCCTATGCCTTGGATTTTGTGTGGTGATGGCGCGAGCGCTTCACCCGCCCTAAACTGGGTCAATACCGGACTGGCTGCCGGTTCTACCGCAACAGAGAGAATGTTCTTATGCTGCGTCTGTTTGAAATAGCGGGAAACGCCGGTAATGGTGCCGCCGGTGCCCACCCCTGAAACCAGAATATCCACCTCGCCATTGGTATCGCGCCAGATTTCGGGGCCTGTGGTTTGTTCATGAATGGCCGGATTGGCCGGATTTTTGAACTGTTGCAACAACACATAACGTGCTGGATCCGCCGCGGCAATTTCTTCTGCCTTGGCCACAGCGCCTTTCATGCCTTTGGCGCCTTCAGTCAGCACCAATTTGGCACCATATGCAATCAGCAATTTACGCCGCTCCAGGCTCATGGTTTCCGGCATGGTTAAGGTAATGGGGATGCCCCGTGCAGCGGCGACAAAGGCCAGTGCGATGCCAGTATTGCCGCTAGTAGGCTCTACGATTTCTTTCCCAGGACCCAGCAAGCCTTTTTGTTCTGCATCCCAGATCAGCGCCGCACCAATCCGGCACTTGACGGAGTAAGCCGGATTACGGCCTTCAATTTTGGCAAAAATGGTGGCCTGACCAGGGGCGGTCAGGTGGTTCAGGCGCACTAAGGGCGTATTGCCGATGGATTGTGCATTGTCGTTAAACCAGTGTGACATAAGGGGCTCTTTAACTAAAAACAGTGACTTTAGTTTAAAAAGCGCAGAAGTAATTTAAAAATAATTTTTTAAGAGATAAATATATTTAATAGTTATATGAAGCTGGCTAGGGCCTGCTAATAACCGAAACACATAATCAAATAAGCAACGATTCTAGTAGCCACCCTGTTCATTTGCTGCGGATTATTCTATAGTGGAAAGAGATTCATGCTGACCAGTCAACTGGAAGCCAGTGTCCCACCGGGCCACTGGCTTTTTTTTCGCCTGCCGTCAGCGATCGCGTACTTACTATGACAAGGAATCCACGATGCAAGAAATTGCCATCGAGCACATCGTGCAACAACTGGCGGGCATCCGCGAACATGCATTGCAACAACGCCAGCGCTTGACGCAACCACCTAAGCTGCCTTCACGCAAGGTGCTGGCCAGATGCGTGGAAGGCCTGGCTGCGGCGCTGTTCCCCAACCGGCTGGGTGATTCAGACATTCAACCACATGCCATTAACTTTTATGTGGGGACGACGCTGGATAAAGCCTTGCGGGAATTGCAGCAACAAATTCGTCTTGAACTGGCGTTTAAAGCCCCGGGGACCGCCGCCAGCCAGTTCAATGCACAATCACATGCCCTCACGCAGACCTTTGCCGAGCAATTGCCTGCGACTCGCCGCCAGTTGGATACCGACCTTGAAGCCGCTTATCAAGGCGATCCGGCCGCGGACAGCGTGGATGAAATTCTGGTCAGCTATCCTGGCATTCTCGCATTGATTCATTACCGGCTGGCGCATGTTTTACACGGCTTGGGTTTGACCATTACGGCACGCCTGATCACCGAAATCGCCCATTCGCAAACCGGTATTGATATTCATCCTGGCGCCCATATCGGCGATTACTTTTTTATTGATCATGGTACTGGCGTGGTCATTGGGGAGACGGCGATTATTGGACACCACGTCCGCCTGTACCAGGCCGTGACATTGGGTGCAAAAAACTTTCCCAAAGATGCCAATGGCCACCTGGTGAAGAAATTTGAACGCCACCCCATTCTGGAAGATTACGTGGTGGTGTATGCCGGGGCCACCATTCTTGGCCGCATCACCATCGGCAAACATTCGATTATTGGCGGCAATGTCTGGGTTACGCGCAGCGTGCCTGCCAACAGTCACCTCACACAAGCGCATTCGGATGCCAAACCGATTCCGGCTGCCGCTTGATTTTTAACTATTGCAACCTATTCATAGTTGCACTTTAAGGAGACCTCATGTCAGAACAACCTTTTCAAAGCGCTTTGGGCGATGTCGCCGCCCGCACGCTTGCCAATGCCACCAAATCGGTGCCCATGCTCAGCACCATCAGCCCGCGCTGGCTGGTGCATTTGCTCAACTGGGTACCGGTAGAAGCCGGTATTTACCGTGTCAACAAGGCCAAAGACCCCAACGCCATTACTGTCGACTGCTCCAACAAAGATGAAAAAGAGCTGCCAGCAACCTTTGTCGATTATGAGGAATGGGGCCGTGAATATGTGCTAAACGCGGTGAATACCGTGGTCGATGTGCATACACGGGTGTCTGACCTTTATAGCAGCCCGCACAACCAGATCAAAGAGCAACTGCGCCTGACTATTGAAGTAGTCAAAGAGCGCCAGGAAAGCGAACTGATCAACAACAAAGAGTACGGCCTGCTCAACAATGTGGCCAAATCACAAAACATCAAAACCCGTAATGGTTACCCAACACCGGATGACCTGGATGAGCTGCTGACCAAAGTCTGGAAAGAACCTGCGTTTTTCCTGGCGCACCCGAAAGCAATTGCCGCCTTTGGCCGTGAGTGCACCCGCCGTGGCGTGCCACCCCCAACCGTTTCCTTATTCGGCTCACAATTCTTGACCTGGCGTGGCGTTCCACTGATTCCTAGCGACAAACTGCCTATCGTCAACGGCAAATCCAAAATCTTGCTGCTGCGTGTAGGCGAGAGCAAGCAAGGTGTGATCGGCTTGTATCAACCGAACTTGCCAGGCCAGCAAACCATGGGCCTGTCAGTACGTTTTATGGGCATCAACCATAAAGCGATTGCTTCTTACCTGGTCTCGCTGTATTGCTCACTGGCCGTGCTGACCGAAGACGCGATTGCCGTCCTGGAAGATGTCGGAGTTGATCATTACTATGACTACAAGTAATTCATTCGGCCTGACTTTAACTGATGGCGCCAGTTTTGAGCCTGAGGCCATCTTGGCCTCATTGCCGGGTGAGCATCCCAAGATGACAGCTGCGCTGGGTGTAGGACGCGAACTGGAAAACACAGGTTTGCTGGATACCGCCACGCTGACGCAACTGGTCAACGACCTCTACGCTGAAGGGTTTCCGGCGACGGCACCATTTGCGGCAGCTGACCTGGCGCAATCGTTGGCGGCTTCGCATGCCCCACAGCCATCTGTCCCGCCTACAGACTCATTGACCACCAAGCTGGTCAATGTGGGTGGCACAGGTGGTGTGGCGTCACCGAGTTATGCGCAAACGCAGGCGCAACCCGTCACCCAGCAGGCGCAAGCGCAGCAGCTCACGTATGTGCCTGGCATTGAAGCCTTGGGTAGCGACCCGTTACATAACCATCCGGCCCACCTGAATGTATTGCAGCCCGAGGCTGCTTTTCTGACTCCTGGCTCATTTGCCGGGACGGGCATTGAGATTCCTTACCAGCAGGAGCTGGATCGCTGGCTGGGGGCGGGTGCAATACAGTCCCCACCGTCTGCGGACTCCTCCCAAACTGCGGCTAAACCACCGGTAGCCGGCGCGCAATCGTTTTACTTTTTGCAAGCCGAACCCGGGTTGACGGGCAGCCTGCCGGCTTCCGCGCATCCGGCATTCGATGTGCATGCGGTACGGCGTGACTTTCCCATCCTCAATGAGCGGGTGAATGGCCGCCAGTTGGTCTGGTTTGACAATGCGGCGACCACGCAAAAACCACAAGTGGTCATTGACCGCGTGAGTTATTTCTACCAGCACGAAAACTCGAATATTCACCGTGCCGCCCATGCCCTGGCCGCGCGCGCCACGGATGCATATGAAGAAGCGCGCGAAACCGTGCGTCGTTTTATCAATGCGCCCTCGGTGAATCAGGTCATTTTTGTACGCGGGACCACGGAAGCGATTAACCTGGTCGCCAAAACCTGGGGCAAAAAACATCTGGGGCAAGGCGATGAAATTGTGGTCTCACATCTGGAACATCACGCCAATATCGTGCCTTGGCAGCAATTGTGTCAGGAAACGGGGGCGGTGCTGAAAGTGATCCCGGTGGATGACAGTGGCCAGATTCTGTTGGAGGAATACCAGAAGCTGCTGACGGCAAAAACCAAGCTGGTGTCGTTTACCCAAGTGTCAAATGCGTTGGGGACCGTCACGCCTGCTCAGGAAATGATTGCAATGGCTCACAGGGCGGGCGCAAAAGTGCTGCTGGATGGCGCGCAATCGGTGTCACACATGCGGACCGATGTACAAACGCTGGATGCTGACTTTTTTGTGTTCTCAGGGCACAAAATCTTTGGCCCCACCGGCATTGGTGCCTTGTATGGCAAAGCCGATGTGCTGCAAGACATGCCTGCCTGGCAAGGCGGCGGTAACATGATACAAGATGTCACCTTTGAAAAAACGGTGTATCACGCGGCCCCGGCCAAATTTGAAGCAGGCACGGGTAATATCGCCGATGCGGTAGGATTAGGTGCCGCCTTGCAGTATGTGGAACGGCTAGGCATCGAAAATATCGCCGCCTATGAGCATGCCCTGCTGGAGTATGCCACGGCAGCCATGTGCCAGATCCCCCATCTGCGTCTGATCGGGACAGCCAAACATAAAGCCAGTGTGCTGTCTTTTGCACTCAAGGGCTATCAAAGCGAAGAGGTAGGCGCAGCGCTCAATGAAGAAGGCATCGCCGTACGTTCTGGCCATCATTGTGCACAGCCGATTTTGCGTCGCTTTGGTGTTGAAACCACCGTACGGCCGTCACTGGCGTTTTACAACACTTATGATGAAATCGACCGCATGATTGCGGTGTTACAGCGCTTGGCGTCCTATCACGGCTAGTCTAGCCGCGTAACATAGCTCATCCCCTGCCCGTGCAGCGTGCGCGTTGCCAAGGCAGGGGATTGTTTTTATGTTGCCCGCCAAGATTGTGACATTCGCGGCAAGCCTCTGTAGAATCGCAATGCATAGCTCGCTGTGAGTGTGATTTCCATAACCAGACGCCAGATAACCGATGAAATTTGATCCGCGCAACAACAAATTTACCGCCATCTTCACCCGCGAAATGCTGGAAGCCACGCTCCCCTCCTTCCTGCTCATTTGCCTGGCACTGTTTTTTGCTTACAAATTCATAGACCCTGCGCCCCCACGCAATATTGTGATTGCCACCGGTGAAGCGGACCTCAATTACAATGCGTTTGCCGCGATTTATGGCGTCTATCTTAAAAAAGAAGGCATTCATCTGCAGATACGCAAAACGGCAGGGGATGATGAAAACCTACGTTTGCTCAAGGACCCTGACTCCAACGTAGATATTGCATTCATTCAAGATGGCATGGCGCATAGTGAAGGCGCAGGCTCACTGTTGTCATTAGGCAGCCTGTACTACCAGCCGGTATGGATTTTTTGCCGCGGCAAAACTGAAACCACCCATTTATCGGCCCTCAAAGGCAAACGCATCGGCGTCGGCTATCCAGGCAGCGGCAGTCATTTTCTGGCAAATACGCTGTTGACTGAAAGTGGCATCAATGCCAGCAACAGCACCTTGGTCACCATAGGTGCCGAAGAAGCAGTGGCGGCCCTGCAGTCAGGCAAGCTCGATGCCGCTTTTTTTGTGGATGTTGCCAACTCCAGCCTGGTCCGCGAGCTCATTGCAGACAAGCATCTGACCATGGTAAGTATGGACACCGCTGAAGCCTTTTCACGCAAGTTTGCGTTTATGCATCACCTGGTGCTGCCAGAAGGCGCCATGGACCTGGCGCGCAATATTCCCAGCCACGATGTGCATCTGGTGGCGCCAACCGCGACGCTGGTGATCAAGGACAGCATGCATCCGGCGCTGATTTACCTGATGATGAAAGTGATTGCCGAAGTGCATGGTGGCCCAAGCATGTTTAACGGCAAGGGAGAATTCCCTTCTGCCAAGGATACGGATTTTCCGATCAGCACGCAGGCGCTGAATTTCTACAAATCCGGCCTACCGATTATTGATAAATACCTGCCATTTTGGGCAGCCACCTTTGTTAATCGCACGCTGATTGTGATTTTGCCTTTGTTGGCGTTGCTGATCCCGCTCACCAAAATTATCCCGATGGTGTATGTGTGGCTGGTCAAGCGCAAACTGTTCCGTTATTACGGCGAGCTACGCTTTCTGGATACCCAGCTGCAAGAGATCAAATCGGCTGAAGATGTCCGTCAGTGCCTGGATAAACTCAATGAAATTGAAACCAAGGTGGTCAACGTCAAGCTACCGGTGCCTTTTTCACAATATGCTTACGAGTTGCGTGCGCATATTGAGCTGGTTCGCTCCAAACTCAATCAGCGCACGTTTTAGGCACAAGCTTTAAACGCACAAAGCTCAGGCAAGGTCTGCCCGATTGCGCATCCAGTCTTGCAAGGCCTGTGCGGTCATTGGTTTGGCATATAAAAAGCCCTGCACAAAATCACAGCCCAGTGCCTTCAGATAGTCTGCCTGTGCTTCGGTTTCCACCCCCTCGGCCACAATCTGGTAATGCAGGTTTTTGCCCAACACCACAATGGCACTAATCACCGCCTCTGAGCGCTCTTTGCCGGGAATGTCATTGACAAAAGACCTATCCACTTTCAGGTAATCCCCCGGAATATCACGCAAATAAGCCAGGCAGGAATAACCGGTGCCAAAGTCATCAATCGCCAGTTTAATGCCGTGCTGTTTGAGTTTCTGCAGGCGCTCGTTGCCCGTGCAGTCGGCATGAATAAACGCACTCTCGGTCAGCTCAATTACCAGGCGCTCAGGCGCCAGGCCAGTCTCTTGCAGTACCAGCAACACATATTCGGCAAAACAGGGGGTATTTAACTGCAAGGGGGAGACGTTGACCGAGACTTTGGCCCGACTCAATTCACCGGTAGTCCAGGAGGCCGCTTGTGCACACGCGGCTTTGAGTACCCAGGCACCCATGGGCACAATCAGCCCGGTCAACTCGGCCACACCGATAAACTGATTCGGCGACACGACCCCACGCTCGGGATGTTGCCAGCGAATCAAGGCTTCAACGCCCACCAGTTTACCGGTCTCAAAATCCAGCTGCGGTTGATACACCAGATAAAACGCTTCTTGCGCAATCGCAGCCTCCAGTTCACTGGCAAAAGCCAGGTCTTCTGGGGGCAACACCTGCTCATGCATCACCCCTTTGTGATAATAGGTCAAAGTCATCACAATGATGATTAAAATCAGTGCAGCAGTGATAATGATGGGCGTCAGGCGAAGATCGTTATCAAAAAAAACGCCCACCCCTCCCAGAACAATCGCACATGTAATCAAGATGCAGACGATCCATCTCAGATGCTTGCCAGTGTCATCCAGCAACAACAGGTAACTCATGGGGGTAGCGGTGATCTGCCTTGCCAGCAAGGCCGCCGCACACAGCGAGCCACCAATCGTGGTCAACAGTGAGAGCTGACCGTAAGCGTGCGGGATACGATAAGCCCAGGCCAGCAAGCCAGTGACTGGCATCAAAACGGCAATACTCAGCAAGACCTGGCTGGCGCGATTGCAATGGCGATGATGCAGCACAGCTGCGAGCAACACTAACATGGCCATGCCCAGATCAAAAACCATATTGCCCTGCTGGTCAGCGAACAATGTGGCGAGCGTCGCCCAGCCGTTGTTGAATGTGACATCGCTGCTTCTGACATAGAGCTGGCACAGAAAACCGGCAGCGACAATCAGGATCAGGCCACCAATCACGCGCTTTTGATGCCAGGTCTGGTACACCACCCCCAGGCTGGCGAACATGAAGATCAGGTATGCACTGCTTTGCACTAAAAACAGGCTTGCCGCAGAGTGTACTGGCAAAAACGGTAGTCCCCACAACACAGTGACAATACTGACAATTGCCAGCCAGGGAGCAAACTTTTGCACCGTTCTTAAAAACCGGTGCCGCATATATAACTGCTGTGTTGAAGTTGCGTGATGACGCTCAGTAGACCAGTCAATACTGGAAACTGACATAGTGCTCCCCCTAATCTTGATCTATTCTGATCCTGTGCGGGCACAGGCCATGTCATTCACTATAGGCGAAACGAATGGATACCAAAGTAAAATAAAATGGCACATTTCTACTCTTTATATCAAATTAATTGATACTCATGAGTGATTCGCTATAAAACAGATAGTTTTTATAGCAGAATGGAAGCAAGCTAAACGAGGGAAAAAGTCCTGACCATGGCAGGTCAAGTCATGATCAGTCAATGCAAATCAGATGAGCGTTTCAGGTTGTGCCACAGAGACCCATTGTGGCAGCGCATCGGCTTCAAGGGCTTTGGCATACAAAAAGCCTTGCACAATATCGCAGCCGATTGACTTGAGGAAATCAGCCTGTGCCTGGGTTTCTACCCCTTCGGCAATAATGCGGTAATCCAGGCTTTTGCCCAGGCTGACGATCGCCTGAATCACGGCTTCTGCTTTATTGTGACCAGGCAGCTCCATCACGAATGAACGGTCTACCTTGAGATAATCGCCCGGAATATCACGCAAATAAGACAGGCAGGAATAGCCAGTCCCAAAATCATCAATGGCCAGTTTGATGCCTGCTTCTTTGAGCTGATGCATCAGACGCGCATTCTCACCGTCATCCTGTACAAAAGAGCTTTCGGTCAACTCAATCACCAGCCGTTCTGGCGCGAGCCCGGTGTCTTGCAGAATCTGCATGATCTCTTCTACCAAAGTGCCAGACTTAAGTTGCAATGCAGAGACGTTGACAGACACCTCTATCTTGCCGAGCACCGGATGATCCTTCCACTGAGCAGCCTGTGCACAGGCCGTTTGCATGATCCATTTGCCCAAAGGCACAATCAACCCGGTCAACTCGGCCACCCGAATGAATTTCTCCGGGGAAATAATGCCTTTTTCAGGATGGCGCCAGCGAACCAATGCTTCCACCCCTTTCAGTTTGCCCGTCTTAAAATCGACCTGCGGCTGATACATCATAAAAAACTGCTGATTATCCAGCGCGGTCTCGACCTGGCTGGCGAAATCCATATCGGTTGCGGGCAGTACCTTTTCGCTGACCTGTCCCTGGTGATAATAAGTCACCGACAGGGTATAAATGATGGCGATCAAGGAAACCAGTACCACGAGGGGCAAGCCGCGCATATTGTCCCCAAACATCACACCGGCCCTCGCCAGCAAGATGGCGCAGATACTTAACAACAAGATACTGGAGCGAATCTGTTTACCGGTATCGTCCATCAACAACAGGTAACTCATGGGCGGGTGCGATGCCTGCTTGGCCAGCAAGCCAAACGCACAGAGCATGCCGCTCAAGGTGGTCAGCGGGGACATCACACCATAAGGGTTGGCAATGCCGCAGAGCAACCCTAGCAACGGAATCAAAGGAATCATGACCGCAATACACAGCATGCCCTGACTGGCAGCAACATAATGATGCCGCTGGAAAAGATAGGAGACTGCAATCAGACAGGCCAACACACCACCGGCAATAAACTCCCAACTGTTGGAAGGCGCATGCAGGCCGGTTTGGCCTGAGGCACGCAAGATGCTGGCAGTATCGTTAAAATCGGCGGCATAGGGTGACAGTTGCACCACAAACAAACTGATGGTCACCAGCGACATGGTCAACATGGCCAGGTTGTTGCGGCCATTTTCGAGCAGCAGATTGTAGCTGACCAGAATAAAGGTCAGGTAAGTCAACAATTGCGCGAGCCAGATATTGTTATCTACATCCAGCAAATAATGGGGAAAGCCTAACAAGCCGCACACCATGCTGGTCATCGCCAGAAAATGCGTATTGTCTTGCACCTTTCGGACAAGACGATGCCGCATAAACTGCCGCTGTGTGGTGTTTTCGTTGAGTGGCGCTGCCAGCTCGCCAATCCCGTTCTGACTCATTATCAACCCTTAAAAACCTTGATGACTCAATGTTGCGCACATGTTAAAAAACATGTGTGAGCAATGTCATTAAACCTTAAAACTTACCTGTTTTAACGGTCAATAAAGGGGATATATTTAGAGCAGATTAAAATAAGCTGGTCTCGCCGATCGCAATCACCACGCACGAATCAAGCCGCTTCTAACACACGCTGCATGCCATCCGCACTGTTACGGGTATACACAACTTTGAGTCCGCGCTTATGTGCGACATGCTTGATGCGGTACATCATGGAATGATTGAGCCAGCCGGTGACCAGCACAATCACGTTGACGTTAGCAGGTAGCTCGCGCTTGACGTCGCCGGGTTTTCTGCCCGTCCAGTGATCAATTTTATCAATCCCCTGCGCGTGCAACACCTGTTTGATGCCCTCTATACGGTCACCACCAATGACTAATGCTTTTGACATGAAACATTCTCCTGTTGTAGAGAAAGAAAAAGGCATTGGGTAAATGCCTTTTTCTAAAATGAGCTGCTGAATTTCAATGCTTACTTCTGGTAAATCTCGTCGAACACACCACCATCGGCAAAGTGTGTTTTCTGCGCCTTTTGCCAACCGCCAAACGCCTCGTCAATCTTGATCAAATTGACTTTAGGAAACTGTTTTTCGTATTTTTTGGCCACAGATTCCAGCGTCGGACGATAATAGTTTTTGGCTGCAATTTCCTGGCCCTCTTCACTGTACAAGTATTCCAGATAGGCTTTGGATACCGCTTCAGTGCCATGACGCTTGGCATTCTTGTCGACAACAGTCACCGGTGGCTCAGCCAGAATAGACAGTGAAGGCACCACCAGATCAAACTTGTCCGGCCCCAACTCCTTGAGCGCGAGGAAAGCCTCGTTTTCCCAAGCCAGCAACACGTCGCCAATGCCACGCTCCACAAAGGTCGTCGTTGCGCCACGCGCACCGCTATCTAACACCGGCACGTTTTTAAACAGTTTTTTCAAAAACTCTTTGGCTTTTGCCTCGTCGTTATTGTTTTGCTTGAGCGCATAACCGTAGGCCGCCAGGTAATTCCAACGCGCCCCACCAGAAGTTTTGGGGTTAGGGGTAATCACCGAGGTGCCTGGTTTCACCAAGTCACTCCAGTCCTTGATGTTTTTCGGGTTGCCTTTACGCACCAAAAACACAATGGTCGAGGTATAAGGCGAACTGTTGTGCGGTAGACGTTTCTGCCAGTCCGGGCCAAACAAGCGGCCTTTGCTACCAACCTCGTCGATGTCGTAAGACAAGGCCAACGTCACCACATCGGCCTGCAGGCCATCAATGACAGAGCGTGCCTGCTTACCAGAGCCGCCATGTGACTGCTTGACGATGACGTTATCACCCGTCTTGGCCTTCCAGTATTTGGCAAAGGCTTCGTTGTAGTCTTGATACAACTCACGCGTCGGGTCGTAAGACACATTGAGAAGATTCACATCGGCCGCCCAACCTGCCAACGGGGCAACTAAGATCGCGACGACAAATAGCTGCTTAAATTTTTGATGAAGTGTCATGTGTATCCTTTAAGCTAAAAGCCCAGCAGGGTTAACTCTGTATAGAAAAAGTTGGAGGTCATTGCGCGCGTAGGATCATTTCTGTTTGATGCAATCTTGACCGCATTTTTGACAAAATCCCCGGCCATAAAGTATGCATATCCCAAGTTAAGAGAGGCATATTGATTGATCGGGAAACGTACTCTCAAATCAAACTCTTTACCCAAGTCAGACCCTGACTTGCCGGTGACATCACGTAAGTTACTTCCTGCAGACCAACTTGCTGTTGGATCGTCCAATCGATACCAGCTAAAGCCTGTGTCAACCTTTACGTTATCCAAATAGGGCACTTTAGGATCAAATTCTGCACGTACTTTAACCGCACGAATATTATTCATTTGGATATAGTCGTTATTGGACCAGGGACGTGCAAAACCAAATAAACGATCAAAACCCTGATTGGCTGAAGTATCAGTATTGGCATTCCCGCCAGAAACATGATCACCGCTAGCGACGCCATAGGATCCGCTAAAGCGTGGCTTCCATAGTAGTTTATTAAAGCTATACCCAAACTCTGCATTGTAAGCATAAGCATCATCGTCAACCGTAATATAACGGCCATTCGCTAACGTCAACGTTCCGCCATTATTCACAAAGCGTTGTATGTTGCCCCATTGCTTGTTGTAGCTGACATCGTAGTCCAACTGAGTCCCTGGCAATATGCCAAACACACGAATACCAGCGGTATTGATTTCTTTATCAATGCTATTTTGCGCTTGCTGTACCGCGGTATACACGCTGCGATTGCTATAAGAGGTACCGTTACCATCATATTGCACTCTGTTGCCATCTTGCTTCAGATAAAAATAGTATGGCTGTATGGTGACGTACTCTGACCAGCCACGCCAATCCCCTACAATGCCATAAAACTTCTGGGAATGATCAACCTGATCTAACTGGTTTGCAAAACGCTGCACTGGCTGTACCGCAAAAACTTCTAACTGCCAGTCATTTTTCTTTTCACCGATATTGGCGCGTATGCCCTGGAATGAGTTCGTCGTGTTACGCCACTCGTTACGCGCAATCAGACGACGATCCAGATCTTCCCAAGCCAAGCGACCACCGCGCACCCAAAATGGACGGCTATTGCCTAAATCATCTTTGCCAAAAATGCTCTCTTTAAAATAGAGCTCCAAGTAGCCTTGGATGAAGTCCGCATGGTCGATATCTTTGGGATCATTAGAAATTCGAGGGTCGCTAAAACCGTTGTAATCGCTGTGATTCCGGCGGGAGTCCTGCACCTCAACAGCAAAACGGAAAGGATCAAGAATGTTCTTTAAACCCAAATAAGCACGGGTACGCAACAGAATTGGATCATCCGTATTTTGCTGAGCACGGCGGAAATCATTCTCGCGATTCTCAAAACGCACACGATGTTCAAAGCCAATATCGAGCCAATCCACATCCGCCAAGGAGTCATAATCCTTTAGCCAGGTTTTATTCAGCTGTTTGACATAGCGCGGTGGCTCGGTTTCTTTTTGTGTGCCAAAGCTGCGACGCTCAACGTAATAACCATTCGCTGCTTTAGCAGCAGCCTTTTCCTCAGCCTTGATTTCTTCAAGCCGTGCCTTGATTTTTTTCTGTTGCTCAGTATCCTCTACTTGCGTCTCAGCGAGCTGTGCCTCTTCTGCCAAGGCCAAGCCCCCTCCCAACCACCACAAGCCTGCGGTCGCCAGTGCGAGACTAATTTTTTTTAACTGCATGTAATTCTCCCGAAATTAAATGACCTCCAGCGGCCTGGTCAGTGCTTACTAAACTATTAATTACTTTTTGGATTTGGTTTGATGATCAAAGCGGACTTTTTCGCGTCGCTCGATTTGTGTCACTCGACCATCATGTATCGTGATTTCGATTGAACCATAGCCAGTATCCTGCTGTACCGCAGCGATCGCGGAAGCAACCACCGCCAACACTGCGGAATCTGTTGCGCTATCAGTTTTGTGTTGTTCTGTAGACATGCTGCTTCTCATCACATTGAATGAACGGCATTATTTCAGACTATTTATATTTTAAAAAATAATTATTTGTTATTTTTATATTACATTAAGGAATATAAGGGGTAAAAAAAATCCCGTATGACTGCGGGATTTGAATGTGAGATTAGTAAAGATTAATTTAGAAGTTGTACTGCAATTGAAGGCGTAAAGCCTCTGCCTTGAAGTTTTCGTAATCAGCTCTTGCTGATAAGTTATTAGCGGCACTTGCTGTTGAGCGATTACCAGTCACCAAATTAGTACGGTTCATGCGGTGGTAAACAGCAGTCAACTCAAGCTCTGGAGCTAGTTGCCACTCCATACCTAATTCCCAGTCATTTACATGGTTTTCAGGAGAGTTTGTTTCGGCTTTATTGTAACCGTCATAGTACTGCCATTTAATAAATGGAATCAAAGTACCGTTCGTGGTCAGAAACTGAAAGTTGTCAATTTTGTACATCGCTTGCACATAACCACCATTGAGACTTTTCTTTTCAATGACGTTTTTACTGATATCCAAGCCGGGTGTATTTCCCCAGTTCCATTCGGCTTGCAGGCCAAAAGGCTGTGGATACATAATGAAGCTGATACCAACACGCTCATCATCAATCCCATTTCTACCTGAAAGAGGTGTTCCTGTACCCAAGGTAGGCGTTGCTGAAGTAAGCGATCCATTAGCTAAACGACGGCTGTACGCTCCTGTTGTAGACACATATTCACCTTTATATGCCTGAATACCCGCTTCGTAGATCTGACCACTTTGTGTTTTCCATGGATAAGTCAAACGAGATACAACATGATAATTATCATTTTGGTCGCGTGCATTTGCTCCTTGCCCGTTATACAAACCTATGCCGAACATACCATAGTTACCAGAATGCTTAAGACCACTCTTATTAATCTCTTCAAACAAAGCCTGAATATTTGTCGGAGTGTAGTAGTAGAAAACACCCAAGTCACGTTCATCACGCACAGCGCTGTTTAAGGCATCATTCCGGTCCAGAGCAAGGCGATTGGAGGAAGACTGTAGGTTTTCAAAACCATAAGGCACTTTTGACTGACCTACTCGGAAGCGATGAACTTTTTCTTTGTCAATATTTACATCACCATACGCGTCGCGAAGTTGAGCAAAATTGTTCGAACTGCTCGCGTTTGAGTTTGTAGTCCCCCCCACTGAGCTCGCAAAATCTGGCTGAATATAATAGCTTAAATGATCTCCATAATCGCCAAAAATGATGACTCGTGCTCGGCGAATCAAGAAGTTTTTATCAGCATCTCCCAGTGATTTATCGTCACCAACTGAACGGTCAGACCACAAGTTAACGCCTTCATCACCACCCAACATGGTAGTGTTTCGTGTTTGTACATAACCACGAATGTTTACACGGCTGGTCCAATTCTTCTTTTCTTTTTTCTTCTGTACTTCAACCTCATTATCACGGCCTTTCTTTAACAAAGCCCCTTCCTCTTCAGTCAATACACCTCTTGTCACCAACGCATTGACCAGATCATCATGATAATCAGCGTGCGCAGTGAGACTGCTACATTCCAAAATAGTACTCATCACCAAACAAAGTTGGCTTAATTTAGATTTCATTGGTACATCCTCTCAAAATTTTATATATATATTTTTACTTCGCGAGTATTTATCGCGATGCTATTTTGCAGAGAATGTATGAATTTTTTATGACAAAAGGCGCATATCATGCATGTTTTGATAAGGCCATGCTGATAAAAAAACCCGCCTATAAGGCGGGTTTAAAGTAGAGATTCGTACTAAATGACAATTAGTCAAATGGGTAGTATCTAAAGCTTGAAAACACCATGTTTTCCTGTGTATGTGGAGAGGCACCAGAAGTGGTCTTGAATGCATCCACGCCAACATATGAATATTGCGTACCAAACTTCACAACACCATAACTACCTTTGTATGCATTCCACCAGAATCCGAATGTACCACTGGTGATTTTACTTACCTGTGGGTTGAATGTACTTGCACCATTACCACCGGTAGACAAGGCATCAGAGCCAACCCCATTTCCATAACCATAAGTTTTACCTGCAACACTGTAAGTTTCGCCATCGACTTTTTCTTCGCCAAAATAAGCCCACAGGTCTAAAGTTGGGGTTGTATGCCAGACCAAACCAGTTAAGAACTGAGTATTTGTAAGAGGTTTTAAACTACCATCGCTACCAAATGTAACATCTGGCAACTGTGAGGTACCATAACGTCCGCCACCTTTACCGTACAAACCGCTCGCCATGAACTCAAGCTTGTTATCGAACAATGGAATAATCACGCCACCGCCAACTGCATTGGTCCATTCACTTTGATTACTTGCATTAGCGCTTGCAGAGGTAGCATACGTACTTTGGAAGTTACGAACCAAATCATAAATTTCAAAGTGACCATACTCATTATCAGTCGCTAATTTGGCGATAATATCAGGATATTTGTTTGAAGAAATCGCACTTGTACCTGTGAGCAGACCGCCACCTAAAGCAGATACGGTAGAGATATTGGAACCAATATTGCTGCCGGAAGCCCCAACTGTTTGCGGGTTTTCCAATGAAAGACCAGCCCAATATTTTTTATCCCAATCTTTTACCAGGCGCACACCCATGTGACGTGCCCAAGTAAAACCAGGGACATATTGTGCATCAATACTTAAAGGTGTTTTTTCTTTACGTTGAGTAATCCCTTGCCCCTGTAAGGTTGCCAGCGACCAGTTTTGACCAGCCAATAAGTGCAAACCTTCGTCTTTCCAATCAATTGCACCATAGAGGTTACGAATACGCAAAGTAAACGAATCACTCTGGTTCAGGTTACCCGTTGCAGGCTGTGCCAAGAAGTCATTTTCATAATAAGCTTCAGCATTCACATTGTCAGAAACCTTGCCTTGAGCCAGCAAAGAAATACGGCTTTGTCTAGCAGTCCCTCTGAGTTCAGATTGGTTATAGTTTGTACCTTCTGCAGCAACATTGTTGCCCGGTACAGGGAAAGGAATATTTCTAAAAGTACTATTGATATCAGCGCCTTCTGCACGGGAACGGTAGGCCGATTCAGCAGCAATAAAACCACCCAGCTTTAGAGAGATATCACCTACATTGGTACTCTTGTTCTCGTTTACTGTCACGATTTTTTTGGATTTAGCCTGCTTTTCACCTGTGTGGCTTTTCAGGATCAATGCACCTTCATCCTCAGTAATCACACCTTTTACAATCAGTGCATTGATAATATCTTCTGTAGCATCAGCCCATACTGGCGCCGTTGCCGTAAACATGACCCCAGTGACGGTCGCCAATACAATACTACGCAGCTTTACGTTCATTTCATCCTCTATTTGAACAACGGTTAAATCAATAGCGCGTATTCTGAGGTTCAAATATGACAACTTAATGACAATATTATGTCCAAGTACTAGTGGCGAGCGATCTGAATATAAAAAAAGCCACTGATAATCAGTGGCTTAGAAGAGAGTGTAAATATTACCCTTCAGCACGCATGTGTGGGAACAGAATCACATCACGAATGCTGGGGCTATCAGTCATCAGCATGACCAAACGGTCGATGCCGATACCACAACCGCCTGTCGGTGGCATGCCATATTCCAAAGCGCGGATAAAGTCGGCATCGTAATACATGGCTTCCTGGTCGCCCGCTTCTTTAGCCTTCACCTGCGCATGGAAACGTGCAGCCTGATCTTCAGCATCGTTTAATTCACTAAAGCCATTGGCCATTTCACGCCCAGTAATAAAGAGCTCAAAACGTTCGGTAATCTCAGGATGTTTATCGGAAGCACGTGCCAGGGGTGAGACTTCAACCGGGTAATCAATAATATAGGTAGGTTGCCACAATTGGCTTTCAGCAGTCTCTTCAAACAAGGCCAGCTGCAAAGCACCTAAACCGGCATGATCAAATGGTTTGACACCAAACTTTAAAAGCTCTTTACGCAAGAACTCCGCATCGTTCAGTTGATCCAGTGCGTATTGCGGCGCGTATTTCTGTATTGCACCGACGATGGTTAAACGCTCAAACGGCTTGCTTAAATCAACCTCTTTGCCTGCATAACTCAGGACAGCCGTCCCACGGGCAGCCATCGCTGCGGCACAGATACATTGCTCAGTAAAATCCATCAGCCATTGGTAGTCAGTGTAAGCAGCGTAAAACTCCATCATGGTGAATTCAGGATTGTGACGTACGCTTAAACCTTCATTGCGGAAGTTACGGTTGATTTCAAAGACACGTTCAAAACCACCCACAATCAAACGCTTCAAATACAACTCAGGCGCAATCCGCATAAACATTTGCATATCCAGCGCGTTGTGATGGGTAATAAATGGCTTGGCTGAGGCGCCCCCTGGAATCGGGTGTAGCATCGGCGTTTCCACTTCCAGAAACTCATTTTCGTTCATGAACTGTCTGATGGCAGCCACTACTTTAGAACGCGCCTTGAACGTTTCGCGGGTTTCTTCTGAAGTGATCAAGTCGACATAGCGCTGGCGATATTTGATTTCCTGGTCTTGCAAACCATGAAATTTTTCTGGTAACGGGCGCAGGGACTTAGTCAGCAAACGCAATTCAGTGACATGCACAGATAACTCACCGGTACGTGTTTTAAACAATCGACCCTTGGCACCTAAAATGTCACCCATGTCCCAATGCTTGAACTGGTCATACAAAGCTTCGCCGATTTCGTCACGGGCAATGTACAACTGGATACGCGCAGAGCTATCCTGGATTGTGGCAAAACTGGCTTTACCCATCACGCGTTTGAGCATCATGCGGCCGGCAACCACCACAGGGATTTCTTGAGGGTCCAGGGTTTCCTTGTCAGTCTCGGCATATGCGGCTTGCAACGCAGCGGCTTTATGCTCTGGCTTGAAATCGTTAGGAAAAACGGCCGTCTCGCTGGCCTGCGCTTGTTCACGCAGCAAGCGTAGTTTCTCGCGACGTTCTGCAATCACATGATTTTCATCAACCACGCTCTCAGTTGCGTTATCTGGGTGGGAGTGTTGTGCTGTCATATTGTATCCGGCATTCGCCTGCGTAATCTTAAACGCGCTATTTTAGCATTGTTAGCGCTGATTTTTAGAGGATCGTCTACGTCGTTTCTTGCTGGATGGGCAAATGAATACGGATCATGAATCCGTCCGGGCTTAGATTGGTGGCGTTGACAAAGCCACCATGGGCTTCAACGATATGCTTGGTCATGGCGAGGCCGATGCCATGACCTTCGACTTGCGAAGCACGGCGACCTCGTACAAAAGGCTTGAATATCTGCTCAAGCTCTTGTGGCTCTACGCCCTGCCCCTGATCCTGTACTTCGAGAATAATTTCGCCAGTGCGCTGACTATGCTGCAACTCAATCGTCACCTCACCATCCACAGGACCATATTTGAGCGCATTGCGGATCACGTTATCAATCGCACGTTGCAACAACTCCAGTTGCCCATCCAGGATGACGGGCTCATCTGGCATCAACAACCGGAGCTTGGCGTCATGCTTTTCAAACAGGACATCCCCAACAATGCCTGTCAGCAGAGCTTGCAAATCCACCTCTACTTTTTGCAGCTTGTGAATATCCGACTCAAAGCGAAAAATTTCGAGTAATTCAGAGATCATGCGCTCCATGCGCACAGCTTCAAGCTCAACGCGCTGCAAAGAGCTCTGAATTTTTTGTGGATTTTGCATGGCCAGACCAACAGCCATCTGTATTCTTGCCAACGGGGAACGCAGTTCGTGCGAAACATGATGCATCATGTTTGACTGGCTTTTGATCATATTATTCAAGCGCAGCGCCATCAGATCAAAGGCCTGCCCCAAGCCGGAAAACTCATCATAAGAGGCCTTGATCTTGGGGCTGACTCGTACGAGCAGATCGCCCTCTGCTGCACTTTTAAGATGAATCAGCAGCAGCTTGATAGGATGCGCGATGGCCCAGGCAAGCAAACTGGCAAAGACGAGATTGGCGAGAATGCCGAAAACAAACACCCAAACCGGAAGGTTAAACACCATAGGCAGGTGTTCATGTGACAGTGTTTTTGCGATCAGCTCATTAGAGGGTTGCGTCGGGGCTTGTGCTTTAACCTGGTCACTCGCGGTATGCAACGCTTCATGGTAGCCGACCAGCTTGCGATTCAGCTCCCACTCTGCAATGTTTCCAACAATAATATCGGTTGAAATGAGCGCCAGAAAAAGTGCTGCAAATAACTTCCAGAACAGGCGCCCCATAGGCCTCGCAATAACGAATTACTCTCTTACCAGTTGATAGCCAACGCGGTAAATTGTTTGAATCACATTGACCCCGCCGGAAACTTCAGAGATTTTTTGACGGATACTGCTTAAATGAACATCAATGCTACGGTCATACTTGACCAGCGGACGACCCAAGGCCTTGACTGACAGATCCTCTTTGCTGACGATGGTGCCTGCATGTTTGGCAAGAATTTCAATCAAACTGAATTCGGTACTGGTGAAAATGATAGGTTTATCCGCCCAGAACACTTTTCTGCGCTCGCTGGAAACCACCAGTTGACCAACCACAATATCATTCCCCTTGGGACTGTCACTGGTATGGCGGCGCAAGATCGCACGCACGCGGGCGACCAACTCGCGTGGCAAACAGGGTTTTTGAACATAGTCATCCGCGCCAGCTTCCAGCCCTTCAATACGGCCTTCGTTGTCGTCCTTGGCGGTCAACATCAACACAGGAATATCGGAATGCTGACGGATGTTGCGTAATGTTTGCAATCCATCCTGGCCAGGCATCATCACATCCAGAATAGCAAGATCAAACTTGCCAGCCAGAACATATTGCTCACCCGTCAGGCCATCATGTGCAGTTGTCACGGTGTAGCCTTCCTGCGTCAGAAATTCCTTTAGCATGTTGGCTAGTTCAACATCATCGTCAATCAACAGCAGCTTGCTCATTTATGTCCTTTTTGAGATTTGCATTAGGCTCAATGTACTTTAGCCACGGAATCTTAACGAACAAACAAATTCAATAACAAGCGTAAGCGAGACATTTTACCCAAGTTTTCAAACTGAATCGAAAATGTTAAATCAATTTAAAGTATACCGCAAATATGTTCGATGCAAAATTTAATCCGCAGTAAAAGCCTCACACAACTGGCTGAGCAACTGACCAAACAGGGGCAATACATCCTCAGGGCCATGCGGACTGTCATCGTCTGTGCTTGCAATCAGGTAGCTGATGGTCACTTTATCCAGATTTTCGCGGTAGGTCAGCCAGTGCTCGGAATCGGTTTCTGCGATCAATTGAAACTTATGAAACCCAGACTCGATAATCTCTGCCAGCATTTCTGGCGCCAGCCCTGCAAACAAGGTTTTGCCTATCGTCACTTGTGCCCGGGCATAATCTGGCTGGTGCCCATCCTGCGTTAATGGCATGAGCAAAAAGGCGTACAACATCAAGCCAAAACACTGATACACCCCCAGCATATCAAAGTCGCTTTGCAACTCATCGGCCGGATGGCGCTCTGCAGAACGTATGGCCTGAAAAGTTAAAAAACTTGCCAGGTAATGCGCGGCCTCTTCCACATCGGCATTTGCATAGGCAGACTTGGCCGCTTCAGCAGACAGCGGTACTGCATTGGCTTGGGCCTGACAGAGCTGATATAACCACTTCAGCCGCTCTTCATATGTCATTTCCATAACTATTCCTTTATCAATGATTCCTATATATATGTTTGCTACAACAGTTAATCTACTTCCGGCAATGCCTCAAGTGCTTCCTGTAGCGACAACCATTCACTCTCTACCGTATCCAGCTGTTTCTGGTTTTGTGCCTGTGCAATCAACAGTGCTTGCAAAGCTTCCCGTTGCGAGGCTTCATAGATACCGCTCTCAGCCAGTTGGCTGTCTAGTGATTGCTTGGTTTGCTCCAGCTCGGCCAGCTGCTTCTCCAGTGCTGTCAGACTTTTAAGCAGCGGTCTGCGCGCTTGCAACCGCGCCTGTCGATCTGCTTTTTGCTGATGATAGGCATTCTGTTTAGTGGCCGTGCTTGTTGGCTCGGACATGGCAGACGGCGCAGATTGCAGCAAAGACTGCTTGTAGTCTTCCAAGTCACCATCAAACACGCTGACCTGGCCTTCAGCAACAAGCACAAATTTTTCGCAGCACGTCGCCAGCAGTGTGCGGTCGTGCGAAACCATGACCATCCCACCTTCATAGGCCTGCAAGGCCATAGACAGGGCATGGCGCATTTCGATATCCAGATGGTTGGTGGGTTCATCCAGCAAAATCAGGTTGGGACGTTGCCAGATGAGCATCGCCAGCGCCAGCCGTGATTTTTCGCCGCCGGAAAACGGGCCACACGGACTTTTTGCCATCTCGCCCCTAAAATCAAAGCCACCCAAAAAGTCCAGCAGCTCCTGCTCCCTGGCTTTAGGGTCCAGGCGTTGCAAATGCATGAGTGGCGAATCCTCGGCGATCAGTTGCTCCAGCTGATGTTGCGCGAAATAGCCGATGCGCAGGTCTTTGCCCTCCACCCGCTCGCCCGCCAGCAAGGTTTCTGATTGCGCCAGCGCCTTGATCAGCGTGGACTTCCCAGCGCCATTCTTACCAAGTAATCCAATGCGCTCACCGGGGCGAATCGCCAGATGTGCCAACTTGACCAGTGTTTGCTGACCATAGCCCAGGGCTGCTTGATTAATCACCAGCAAAGGATCTGGCGCGGCGCCCAGTTCACGAAAACCGAAACTAAAGGGCGAATCCACATGTGCCGCACTGATGCGCTCCATGCGCTCAAGCGCCTTGATACGGCTTTGGGCTTGACGCGCCTTGGTGGCCTTGGCACGAAACCGGTCAATATATTGTTGCAAGTGGGCGATTTGCTGCTGCTGTTTTTGGTAGCTGGCTTGTTGCAACACCAGTTTTTCAGCGCGTTGGCGTTCAAAATCGCTATAGCCGCCGCGGTACAGGCTCAGTTGCCGCTGCTCGATATGCAGGATATGGTTAACGGTGTTATCCAGAAACTCGCGGTCATGCGAGATCAGCAACAAAGTGCCACGATAAGCGCTCAGCCAGCCTTCCAACCAAATCACAGCTTCAATATCCAGGTGGTTGGTCGGTTCATCCAGCAACAGCAGATCAGAGCGGCACATCAGCGCGCGTGCCAGATTCAGGCGCATCCGCCAGCCACCCGAAAAATCACTGACAGCCTGACTCAGTTGTGACTGGGTAAAGCCCAGCCCCGCCAGCAAGGCACTGGCTCTGGCCTCGGCACTGTAGCCATCAATATCGGCCAATCGTTGATGCCACTCCGCCACCTGTATGGGATCCTGTGTGCCATTGGCCTCAGCCTGCGCCAGATTTAATTGCAGGGCATGCAACTCTTCATCGCCTTCGAGCGTGTAGGAGAGTGCAGACTGCGCAAGCGCAGGCGTTTCCTGCGCCACATGGGCAATCACCCATTGCTGCGGAATCAGTAACTCACCAGCCTCGGCCACCAGCTCGCCACGCAACAAGGCGAACAGGCTGGATTTGCCTGCACCGTTCGCCCCGGTTAAACCAACCCGATGGCCGGGATGCAACTGAAAGCTGGCGCCTTCGACCAAGGGCTTGCCTGCCCGCGAAAAAGTCAGCTGCTTAAACTGAATCACTCTTGAATACCTTTAAACGTCATCAAACAGCAAAAGAATCGCATTTTAAACGAATCATGCCCGCTCGGCGGATAAATCCTTGAAGCGCCGCTGAAATAGCGGTGACGCCAGATAAAAGCGCGTAATGTAGTTGTAACGCTGACAGTGACGCAACTGTTTTCGAGTAAAATAGTCACATAAATAAATAATATCTTTTTTGTCCTGCAAAATCCCTCAATATGCCCCTGCAAAAAATCAAACGCTGGCTGCTCTCTTTGTTGATCGGCCTCCTCATCCTGCTGGCAGGCATCGTCGGGGTTATCCAGTTTTACGTGTTTCCCCATATCGACGACTATCGCAGCCGGATCGAACACACCTTGAGCGACGCGCTCAAGCAAAATGTCACCATTGCCAGCATAGCCATCCGTTGGCGTGGCCTGGCACCGCAAGTCACATTGGGCAAGGTGACGCTATACGATACGCAACAACGCCCGGCGCTTGAACTGGCCCAGGTCACCACCCGCCTGTCATGGAGCAGTCTGGCGCTACTCTCACCCTCTCTGGTCAGCCTCAATATTGATGCACCCAATCTGGTAGTGAGAAGAACTGCAGAGGGTCAAGTCTTTTTGGCAGGCATTTCCATGTCCGGACAGGGGAATCCAGCGTTTGCCAACTGGCTGCTGTCGCAACGACGCATCAAAATATCCAATGCCACGGTGACCTGGCTTGATGAACAACGCCATGCTCCGCCTTTGCTGCTTAAGGATTTGAACATCCAGATATTGACACCGGTCTGGCAACGCCTGTTGCACCGTCACAGCATTCATGTTGATAGCCTGGTTTCAACAGGGACCAAGCAACGTATTCATCTTGAAGCCGTCGCGGTTGGCGATGATGTATCCAAGCCAGAAGCATGGCATGGCGAACTCTCTCTCCGTTTGCCTGAAACAGACTTGGCGGCCTGGAGCCCCTGGATTGACCTGCCTGTCGCGCTGACAGCGGGCAAAGGCAACCTGACCGCGACGCTGGCCTTTGACAAGCTGCAGCTACAGCGACTGGCGGCACAGGTTGCGCTCAATCATGTTGCAGTCTCGCCCGCCCGGACATCGCAAACCTTTATCGCCAAAACGGTCAGTGGTGAAGTGCGCTGGCAACGCGTAGAACAACGGCAAATGCTGACACTCAAGCATTTTTCTGCCGACATTGAGCCCGGCCTCATGCTCAGCGATGCCAATGGTGAGGTGCAATGGGACCAGCACGGTCATGAAGGCACACTGAGCCTCAAACAGCTGGGTCTGACGCATAGCAACCTGCTGGCACAATGGCTGCCTGCAGACGCTGCCCTCACCCGCTATCTCGAAAACATGGTCCCCACGGGCAATGCCAGCAAAGTCAAGGCTCGCTGGCTATACCACGACAAGCAATGGCAGGATTACGCCATCACAGCCAATTTTGATCATATACAAACCAAGGCGTATGAAAAACTTCCTGGCTTGCAAAACTGGGCTGGTCAGCTGTCTCTCAAACCCAATGCAGGCAACCTGGAGCTGGACACAAGAGAAGCCACGCTTGAATTGGCAGGTCTATTGCGCTGGCCGCTACCGATTGATCAGCTACAAGGCGAAATAGAGTGGCGCAATAACGGCCAAAAAATGTTGATCAGCACACACAATCTGCATTTTGCCAACCCGCATCTGGCGTTACGCACCAACATGGAATACCAATTGGGTGCCACCGGTGGCGATACCATACAGCTTCAAAGCCAGATTGAACGTGGCGATGCCAAATTTGCGTCGTTCTATTATCCCCTGGTGCTTGATCAGGCCACCCTGCACTGGCTGGATACCTCGATTCTCGGTGGCCAGATCCGACACGGCGAAGTGATTGTCAAAGGCCGGGTCAAAGACTTCCCCTATGTGAATGCAGCGTTTCATTCAGATCCGTCACTGGGATTATTCAGGGTCACAGCCCAGCTTGACCGTGCCAGCCTGGAATACGGGACCGATTGGCCGCAATTGCAAGACATCGACGCCTTCCTCAAGTTTGAAGGCAAGCGGATGGATATTGCCGTTAAAAATGCCACCACGGTCGGCCAGCACATTACGCAAGCACAAGTAGAGATTCCGAGACTGGATGCAGATGACCCCATTCTGAGCGTCAAGGCCATCGCAACAGGCAACCTGGAGCAAGGCATTAAATTCATCAACACCAGCCCGGTCAAGCAAGTCACCATGGGCTTTACCGATACGCTCAAAGCCACCGGCGCGGCAGACCTCAAGCTGGCGTTACAAATTCCGCTCAATAACGTGGATGCCAGCCAGTTTCAGGGCGACTATGCGATCAAAAATGGCCATATCGCCGCCAATACGCAACTAGCCATGCCCGAAATGGGCAACATCAACGGGCATCTCAAATTCAACGAGAAGGGCTTGCAGGCGCAAGGCATACAACTCAGCCTGTTCGACAATCCGGCCACCCTGAGTTTGAGTACCCGACCGGACAAATCTGTGATGATTCAGGGCAGCGGCCGCATCACGGATGCCGCCCTCAGAAAACTGGATAACAACCTGTTAACGCGTGCCTTGCATGGCACCACCGACTGGAAAAGCAATGTGCTGATTCAGGCACCGAATCTCAGGCTGGATATTCGTTCGCAACTGATAGGCATGACGATTGATTTACCCGAGCCCGCCAAGAAAACGGCAGACACACCTGCCAACCTGATCATCCGTGTGCGTCAGGAAAACAACCAGCCGGATAAAATTGCGATTGACTACAATGAGTGGCTACACGCCAACCTGTTCCGCCAGGTCAATGGCGAAACGGCAACCATTACCGCAGGGGAAATTGCCATCAACACCCCAGCCCGCTTGCCCACAGGCAATGGCATCAATTTGAGGGCAGACTTTCAAAAGCTCAACATTGATGAATGGCTGCCCTATCTTAATCAGTCAGGCACGCCCCAAAACTCGGCCACTTCTTCACTGGCGCTCAATCAGGTAGAACTGACCGCGGGCACCTTACATGTGTTTGACCGCAATCTGCATCAGATCAAACTGAATATCACGCCCGAAAGTGAACGCCTCAAGCTGCTGATACAAAGCCAGGAGCTAGCGGGCGAGGCAGACTGGCTGGCTGGCAAACCCAATAAACTGGTGGCCCGTTTAAATTATCTGCGTGTGCCACGCACCCCGGATAACGACAATACGCCAGCCCCCGCCGAGGCGCGCAGATTGGACATGACCTACCCGGAGCTGGATATCACTGCGCAGGACTTCCAGTTTGGCGACAAGCAATTAGGCAGCCTGGACTTGAAAGCTTTTAACAGCGGCGAGAGCTGGGTGATCCAGCGCATGAGCATTACCAATCCGGACAGCCAGCTCACCGCAGACGGCACCTGGCGCAACTCGGTGCGCAGCCCGCAAACCCAGCTCAAATTCAACCTGAACTCAAGCAACCTGGGCAAGACCTTGCAGCGCTTTCAACCGGGAGGTGAAATGGTCAAGGGCGGCACAGGCAACATGAATGGCCAACTAAGCTGGCCAGGCAGCCCGCACGAGTTTGCGGTTGAACGCCTGGATGGCAGCTTCACCATGCAGCTTGAAAAAGGCCAGATCCTGAAAGTGCAACCCGGCGTGGGACGTTTGCTCGGCCTGTTGAGCTTGCAGAGCTTGCCACGGCGCTTGACGCTGGATTTCCACGACTTGTTTAGCGAAGGCTTTGCCTTTGACAAAATCACCTCTACCGCCAACATTCGCGACGGGATTTTACGCAGCGATGACCTGTTTATGACCGGCCCTGCCGCTGAGGCCAGAATCAAGGGGGAAACCAACCTTAAGGCCGAAACGCAGCGCCTCAAAGTGCGGGTCGTCCCGCATATTTCTGACTCGGTGTCACTCGCTGCACTGGCCGGCGGGCCAATTGTCGGGGTGGCTGCCTTTGTCGCGCAAAAGCTGCTCAAAGATCCACTTAACAAAATCAGTGCCAGTGAGTATATGATTACAGGCACCTGGGATAACCCGCAGGAAGCCGACGCCGATAAAAAAGCCCCGGCCACCCCTGCTGTTCAACCTTTAAAAAATCTGCATTAATGTCAATATCAAGCATTTAAACCGGAAACTTGCCATGGCCGACAATAAAACCAAAAAACTCAAATCCTCAGCCAATGATGACATCGTCAAAGTTGCGGCGATCCAGATGGCGTCCAGCCCCAGTGTTTCGGCCAACCTGGTCGAGTCCAAGCGGCTCATCGAAATGGCAGCCAAGGCGGGCGCCAAGCTGGTGGTGCTGCCCGAGTACTTTTGCATCATGGGGCTTAAAGATTTTGACAAGGTCACCATCCGCGAGAAGCCCAATACCGGGCCTATCCAGCAGTTTTTGAGCAAAACCGCCAAAGCCTACAAAATCTGGATTGTCGCTGGCACAGTGCCGCTGGAAAGCAATTACGCCAATAAAGTGCGTAACAGCTGCCTGGTGTATAACGACAAAGGCGAACAAGTCGCCCGTTATGACAAGATTCACCTGTTTGGCATGGATATGGGCACCGAGCATTACCATGAAGAAAACACCATTGAACCTGGCGATACCGTGGTCACCGTAGACACCCCGTTTGGCCGCATTGGCCTCTCAATTTGCTACGACTTACGCTTCCCCGAGCTGTTCCGCGCCATGGGCGATGTGGATATGATCGTAGTGCCCTCAGCCTTTACCGAAACCACAGGCAAAGCCCATTGGGAAACCCTGGTGCGCGCCCGTGCGGTAGAAAACCTGTGCTATGTGGTTGCATCTGCGCAGGGGGGTTACCATCTCTCTGGCCGCGAAACCCATGGAAACAGCATGATTGTCGATCCGTGGGGCGTGGTGCTTGACCGCTTGCCGCGTGGCTCCGGGATTGTCATCGCCAATGTTAACCGCAACTATATTAAAAACCTGCGCGAAAGCTTGCCTGCGCTCAAACACAAAACCATTAAAGCCATTTAATGAAAACCCTGAGCACGCAAGCGGCACTCCTTGGTGAAAAATCACTCAAACCAAAATAACCCGCTCACCAGACGCTGAAAGTAAAGTAGACCCACTATGCAAACACACCTGACCACAGCCAACGACTTACTGCTGCGCCCTGCTGGACTGGATCAAGAAGCGCTGACCAATGTGCTCTCCGGCATGATGACGCACAATATCGACTACGCCGACCTGTATTTTCAATACAGCCGAAGCGAATCCTGGGGCCTGGAAGAAGGTCAGGTCAAATCCGGCAGTTTCAATATCGACCAGGGTGTTGGCGTGCGCGCCGTCAGCGGCGAAAAAACGGCTTTTGCCTATTCGGATGACATCCACCTCGACGCCCTGCAACAAGCCGCCAGTGCCACCCGCGCCATCGCCAGCCTGGGGCAAGAAAAAACCGGCCACAGCATCGTCACCCGCAGCCACCTGCCACTCTATCTGCCGCAAGACCCGATTGCCAGCCTCAGTGCAGACGCCAAGGTCAAGCTGCTCGAAAAACTAGAACGTTACGCCAAGGCTCAAGACCCTCGCGTCACGCAAGTGATGGCCTCCATGGCCGCCGAATACGAAGTCGTCATGGTCGCCCGCAGTGACGGCGTCATGGCAGGCGATGTGCGCCCGCTGGTGCGCGTCTCCCTACAAGTCATCGCCGAACACAATGGCCGTCGCGAACAAGGCTCCAGCGGTGGCGGTGGCCGCTTTGATTACAGCTACTTCACCGATGAAGTGCTGCAAGACTACGCACAAAAAGCCGTGCATCAAGCCCTGGTTAATCTGGATGCCCGCCCTGCCCCGGCAGGCAGCATGACCGTCGTGCTCGGCAGCGGCTGGCCCGGCATTTTGCTGCACGAAGCCATCGGCCACGGCCTCGAAGGCGACTTTAACCGCAAAGGCAGCAGCGCTTTTAGCAATATGATCGGCCAGCAAGTGGCCGCCAAAGGCATCACCATTGTCGATGACGGCACTATCGCAGACCGCCGCGGCTCCCTGACCATGGACGACGAAGGCAACGCCCCGGAAAAAACCGTATTGATTGAAGACGGCATCCTGCGCGGCTACATCCAGGATACGCTCAACGCCCGCCTGATGGGCATGAGCCTCACCGGCAACGCCCGCCGCGAAAGCTACGCGCATATCCCCATGCCGCGCATGACCAACACCTATATGCTCAACGGCGACAAAGACCCGCAAGAGATTATCAAGTCAGTCAAAAAAGGCCTCTACGCAGCCAACTTTGGCGGCGGCCAGGTAGATATCACTAGCGGCAAGTTCGTGTTTAGTGCCGCTGAAGCCTACATGATTGAAGATGGCCAAATCACCTATCCGGTGAAAGGTGCAACACTGATAGGTAACGGCCCTGACGTACTGAAACGTGTGAGCATGATAGGCAATGATATGGCGTTGGATAGCGGCGTAGGGACTTGTGGTAAAGAAGGTCAGAGTGTGCCAGTGGGGGTTGGGCAGCCAACTTTGAAGATTGATGGATTGACGGTGGGTGGGACGTCGGCTTAACTGTTAGAGTTATAGATTTAATTAACTTAGACCATCGGGCTCGAGTTGCCGCGGGGGACTACAACTTACCCACTTTAAGTTTGATGAAATTCAATAACTTAGAGTCAGTAGCAAATTAGCATAAAAGCTACGCAACACTTTTCCGTGTTATTTACCATTACATTATTAAAATAGTGCTGTGCTAGTTATTTTTCTATCTTGCATTTTAATACTATTTAATTTGTCATCGACACTTTTCGTAATAGTCTCAAGTTCCACATTACGCCTAAACAATTATCTGTTTTTAAGCCCACATCATTCTAGCAGGCTGGTGCATGTCAAAAATCTGATACGTTTCATATCCATTAAATAAAGTCTCAGTTATTGCATCACACATAGCGTATACACCTGCATACTCATTAAGCAAAGGTGGATCAATTACTGATTCTGTAAACACTCTATTAAATTTCATTATTTGAGCAAAGCCTAATGTGTCTAAGAAGTTGCAAACATTTATATACGCCTGTGTCTCAACACCACTACGTCCATTAGGTAATGCTCCATAACTTATAATGATGAAATGTCCGATTGTGCTGACCGAAATCTGCATTCGGTACCATTTATCATCTTTCTCTTGGCTACGAAGCCCTCTCAAGATTGTATTTAGATCCGTTAAATTAAGCTGACCTATCCAAACATTCAAAGATCTGGGGAATAAACCTTTAAATCTGAGATCAGTCCTTGCTTGTTGGGAATGAGATTCATGCGAATCATGAATCATTTCTCTTACCATTAAGTAACATGAAAACCAACGTAGTATTTTGGCAATTTGTTTCTTGTTTAATGGTTTCCACTCCCCTTGAATTACTGGTGTGAGAATTGAAGCTGCGTCATTCTGTATATTCCCGCTCCAGGAGTGATTGCACTTTTCACAAAGAATTGGGGACGTTGCATCGTCTGATTTAACGTGCAACTCATCAGTAACAACTCCGCTCAAAGTAATATGTGAATATTTAGATATCTTGTTATAAGGAATTTGAGCTTTATCGAGAGCTCGATACACCCATGCCGGCAATATGTGTTCTTCACTAGTAGGATTTTCAACGCCACAAAATATGCAGTGCGTGATAGGTTGGTTTCGCTTAACAGAGTTTGTCTTTGACACCAATTCCTCCTAAGTACTTTTAATTCTAGATACTATTAGCTTTCACTCTTTTCACTGTTTGTAGTTTTGTATGGTGGGCAACAAGTTGCCCACCATACAGCCTTAGAGGTTATGACTTCAAATTATGCATGCCAAAGTAAGCGATATAAGCATAACAAATCACCGGTAACACAAAGGCATGGTGTATTCCCAAGCGATCAGCGAGCAAGCCGGTCAAAAGTGGGATCACTGCGCCGCCTACAATTGCCGTTGCGAGCAAGCCTGAGCCTTTTTTCTCCTGTCCGGCTTTTAGGCCTTTAATGCCCAGTGTGAAAATAGTCGGGAACATAATGGAGTTACACAAGCCGACCAGCACCATGGTGGCAATCGCCAGATTGCCCGTGCTTTGCATGGAGACCAGAATAAACATGACCGAGAGCAATGCGTGGGTGATGAGTACCTTGGCGGGGGCGAATGCCTTTAGGGTGAAGATGCCGATAAAGCGGCCAACCATGGCGCCGCCCCAGTACAAAGCCACCAACGGTGCGGCCTGGGTTTCAGCAACATGGCTGATCTCCATCACATAGTTGACCAGAAAACTGCCTATCGAGACTTCAGCGCCAACGTAGGCAAAAATACCGATTACGCCCAGTAACAGGCCTTTTTCTTGCAATACTTCAGACCAGCTGCTCTCGTCTGCTTCTGCGCTTTCGATCCCTGACAGGTTGATGCGTGATAGCACGACTGCGATCACGATCAATACGCTAGCGATCAGGAAATAAGGATAGACCACGCCTTCGGCATAGCTGGAGTTGGTCAAGCCAGAGAGGATGAAATAGGCGCCAAAAAACGGGGCGACAAAGGTGCCGAGAGAGTTAAAGGCTTGAGCCATGGTCAGTCTGGAAGAAGCGGTTTCTTTAGGGCCGATGATGGAGACGCATGGATTCGCGGCCACTTGCAGCAATACGATGCCGGAAGCAAGCACGAACAAGGCCCCAAGGAACAAGGCGTAGGTATGCAACAACACCGCCGGGTAAAAAAACAGGCAGCCCAGTGCAGCCAGGGCAAAGCCGATCACCATGCCCTTTTGGTAGCCGACTTGCTCAATCAACTTGCTGAAAGGAATGGAGGTCAGGCCATAAGCGGCAAAAAAACAGAACTGGATTAAGGCCGCCTGGGCATAGCTCAGGGAAAAGATGGCTTTCAGGTAAGGCACCAGAATATCGTTCAGGCAGGTGATAAAGCCCATCATAAAAAACAGGATGGTCAGCGAGGTGAGTGCTTTTTTGTACATATTTATTTTAAAAAATAATGAATTGCCGTCACTACACCATAGATGCGCTGACTTTGGAAGAGCCTCCATGATTTTGTAAATCCAGTGAACTTGCATGGGAAAACTGCTTCAAACAGCAAAAATAGCTGACACATATCAAATTCCCTGCATATTCAGGAAGTTAGCCGCTTGACGATGACGGGTTACCGTTTGTAATATGAGTATGACAAGGCCACAAGCTTTATTTTCATTCATCTCTAGACCAAGGAGTTATGTATGGCAACCAGCAAGACCACTGATGTATCCGCAAAAAAAACCAGCGCCAAAAAAGCGGCCCCTAAAACTGACACCCCAAAAACCAAATCTGCCAGCCCCCGTAAAAAGTCTGTAAAACCTTCTATTATCACCAGCGAAGAGCGTTACAAGATGATTGAAGTTGCGGCCTACTATATCGCAGAGAAAAATGGTTTTGGCGATAGCCACATGGATTACTGGCTACAAGCTGAAAAAGAAATTGATCACAAGCTGAATGCCTGAATCTCAGCGGCCTGGGTTTGCAGGCCGCTTGCCATAATGATTTAACGGTGCCGACGTGAACTGAATATCGGCACCGCTATGTTGTGCATATTGTAAAAATCCTAACACTTCTGGATGGCTTAACTTGAGTCCATACGCCACGTATGGATACTCCGACAACGGCACCTGTTTCTGGAAGAACGGCCAGTTTGCGCTTGGATTATAAAAACGTTCAACCAGGCTGGTAATCGCCAATAACTCGTATTGGCCTTGTGCGTTCAACACCAACCACGGCCCGCCAGAATCGCCCACCGTAGGCATGGGAATGGTATGGTCGTACTGGTCGAGGTCGTTTAATCGGTTTACCGCCAGCAGCGCCTTTTCGGCATGCACCAGTTCTTGCGTATAGGCAAACTGGGTCTGTGCTTGCAGGTGCAACATCTCGTCCATGTCGCGATAGGGCTTGGGCAATATCTGATAAAAATCCGACAGGTCATGCACCGGCTTGCGTTCGCCACAGCGCGGATGCCGCGTATCCGCCTCGCCATAACCGCGCCCATAGCCGCAAATCATAATGACATCTGGCACATGGTCGTCGATGCGAATGCGCAGCGGTTGGATCAGGCTTTGTACTTTGGCATCAAATACCAGCACAGCGACATCCTGAGTCAAATCTTCAGCCACACGATCAAAGGGCCGGTAGAAGGCTTGTTTTAAGCGCACGTCCTCAAGCCCCAGCAGTTCAGGTTGCGCAATGCCTACCACGGGCAAATCTTTGGGGCCGGTCAGCCGCACTTCTTTCATGCAATGCGCAGCGGTAATCAGCGTCAATGGTTTGAGGCCCACAATCGCTGCACTGCAAATCGAGTCGTAATACTCCCACTTTTCAACAGACTGTAAAAAGTGTGCATGCTGTATGCTGAGCTTGACCGTGGAGATCGTCATACCCGGAAACGTGAGCCCGTGAATAATGGCTTGCGTGGGATAGCCCATGGTCAATCCCAGACACACCACGAGCACAGGCGCAATCCGCCTGAGCAAGCCTTGCTTGATGTACCACATCAGGGTTAAACCGCTTAGTGCAAGCTTCTGGCAGCGTTATTTTTTAACTCTATGGGGCCAAAACAGCTTTCAAGCGAAGGATCATCGTCATCACAAGAAATAAAACTGCTGCCATCAGGTTTAAACAGCACAAAACTGGTTTGCTCGGTATTGATTTCAGAATGTTGTTTGGTGCAATCCAGGGCCTTGTTGCTTAAGGTCACGCGATGATTCAACTTGAAAAAACCATGTTCATCCGGTTGCGGGGTGACTTCATAACGCGCTTCAAGTTGCTCGTCGCCGCTAGTAAAAACCGCTGTGCCGTCTTCTTTAAACCAGTAGGTTTCGAGGCAACCACTCTCGGGCAATCTGGATTCCCAATAACCGATCAGGGGATGTTTGAGTGATCTGGGGTCTGCTTTGCCCTCTCCTTCTGCATGGACAGACACACTGCTGAACAGCGTCGCCCCCAACACCACGGACAACAGGAAGAAGCTTGTTTTTTTGACTCGCTGATCACGCATTGCACACCCCCAAGATTGAAATGATGTAAAGCTGTCAGCGATTGTCATGGAAAAATTTTAAGCGCAGATAGTGAATGTTTCACTTGAACGGTTGCATTATTTCCTAGAATGACGCACTACCAGGCATCATCGCACTGTCATCTCCAGCGGCAGGCAATAAAAAACCCCGGAAAAACCGGGGTTGTCCATCGCAAGCAGAGGAATTATTTCATCACGCGGTTGCGGTATTCACCTGTGCGGGTATCGATCTCGATTTTGTCGCCCTGGTTCACAAACAAAGGCACTGGAATTTCAAAACCGGAAGCGATTTTTGCTGGTTTCATGACTTTACCTGAAGTATCGCCTTTGACTGCAGGCTCGGTATAAGTGATCTCACGCACCACAGTGGTTGGCAGTTCGATAGAAATCGCTTTGCCTTCGTAGAAACGCACTTCACAGGGCATGCCGTCTTCGAGGTATGGCAGCGCGTCTTCCATAAACTCAGCGTCCACATCATATTGGTTGTATTCAGCATCCATAAATACGTAGGTAGGATCAGCAAAGTAAGAGTAAGTCACTTCTTTCTTTTCGAGCACGATCACATCAAACTTGTCCTGTGCGTTGTAGACGTTTTCGCTAGGCGCTTCAGTCAACAAGTTTTTCATTTTCATTTTCACCACAGCCGCGTTACGGCCGGATTTGTTGTATTCAGTCTTTACAACCACCATCGGGTCGTTGCCAATCATCACTACGTTGCCAACGCGGAGTTCTTGAGCGATTTTCATAATAAGCCTTAATTTGTATGCGGGATTTTAAAACGCCGGATTATACCCGATATGCGTGACATTTCTCAAGAAAACAAGGGATTAAGTGACCACGCTTGCAAATTGCTGTGTTGCGCGGGACCCGTGCGCAAGCCGTATCTCATCGACTGCCTTGCTTGCTGCGTTGTTAGCGCCTTGCGCTTTATGCTCATCGCTCACTTAACGCCGGATTTTCTCAATAAAACGCACCAAGTTGGTGGCGAGATCTGGCTGCTGCGATTGTTGCGCTTTAAACGCTTGCGCATGGCTGGCAAGCGCGGGTAATGCAGCGACCAGCGATTGCCACAAGTCAGGACGCCAGTGCCCGCGTGCCCAGGCCAGCATGGTTTCACGCACGGTTTCGGCAACCGAGGCTTCGGCTTGTGCCAGATAGTGATCGAGAAAGGCATTGAGTTTAACCAGATGCGTTTCTTCGCTTTGCTGATACGGCAACCATACCATGGGTTTGCCTGCCCACAATGCCCGTATCCAGCTATCCTCCCCACGGACAAAATTCACATCGCACAAGTAAAGCAGGCGGTCGTAATCCGCTTGCGATAAAAACGGAATGACGAGAAACGTACACTGCTCGCGCTGGATCGTCTCACCCACCCGCAATGGGCTGCTGCCTAGCACCTCGGCCAGCATAGGCGCGACGGTTTCTGGCACCAGCACAAACACTGGCTGGAGAGACTGCGCAAGCGACGTCACCAATGCAGCCAGCGGGGCATGCGCGTAGCAAAATAAGGAGAGCGTCAGTGTGCGAGGGGATGCGGCTATCGGCGAAGCAAATTCAAAGCTTGACCACTGCGCCGTCGCCTGCCATGCGGGCAAACTGGCCTCACGCAGCAGGCCACCGGTCTGCGGCGTAAACCCGGGGTAAAAGAAATAACGGATCAAACCATTGGCTTGTGGTGAGGGTTGTGCATGAAACCCCTCTACCCAGGGTTCTGCAGATAAGTAATCAACATTGACCCAAGTGGCAGCGCCTTGCAGCATGGCTTGCTGATAAGTCTCAGGCAAACCACAGCCAAAGGTTTCAATGACGATATCGGCCGCTGGTGAAAAATCTGCGTCTGCAGTCCAGTGCCGTATCTCAATGCGGGCATGCCCAGCACCCGCAAAACGTTCGGCCAACGCAAGATCATCCACCCACAGGCGCAGTGCAATATCGTACTCATCGGCCAATTGCCTGGCCAGGCGCCAGCACACGCCAATATCGCCAAAGTTATCCACCACTTTACAAAAAATATCCCAGCGGGCGCCAGACACAGCTTGGGAAAGTGACGCAACAGGGTGTATATGAGTCGCACACATAGGAGGAATAAAACGGGGGAATGCCGCTGAAACTCAGGAAGCGCTAGTCTACCCGATCTTGCCTGTGGTCGTCAGCCTGGTGCGTTTATGCCGCTGAGGCGGTAGTCATTTCAGCGGTTTCCAGCCAGGTCAATTGCAACAGCTTGGCATCGGTCGACGCGCGATGGGGCTCCAAAGCCATTTGCTCACGCAGACGCTGCTTGGTCTCATGCCAGATGGCTTTCTGGTCAAGCGTGAGCGTCAGGCTCAAATCCTCAAGCTTGAAGTTGGGGCTTAAGCCAGCGGCCTCATACAAGCCGTGTAACCAGACAAAGTCTTGATACCAGCCATCGGTATACACCGTTTTGCCATTGAGCATATGATTCAAATGCAAGGCAATCTCGCGTGCCGTCGCGCCATAAGTTTCCAGCGACTGACGGGATTGATGGTGTAGTTTTTCCGCTTCATCATCCCAGTGCAGCCAGTCCGCATGCGGCTGTACTTGCGCACTCCAGGTCTGCCCGCTTTTATCCACATAGCCAATTTCGACCGGATAACTGCCAGCGCCAAAGCCAGAGGCTTCAATGTCGATGATGATAGGTGGATTCATGGCAACTCTCTGCATTGTTTTTCTAATTAAGTCATCGTCAAAAAGACGGACTTCTTTAATGAAACAGAATTATACGCAGGAATATGACGTGCAAATGAATTAAAAGCATTTGTTTTCAACCGCTTATTGACATTCAGCCGCATAAACGCGGCTGAATGTCCTCCCCCTGATTCATCCAACACCAGGGGATGCAACTCAAGCGATCAATAAGGGGGCAATAAAAGCAAAGAAGCTGCCGACCAAAAAGATGACCACAGAAAACCCGTAAATCCACAGGCTTTGCCGCCGGGTTTGCTGGCATAGCTTGGCTAACTGTGGATCCACCGGGCAAGGCAAATTGCGCGCACGCCACTGCATGATGCCGGCCAGCAGCAACATGCTGCCGGCCAGGCCAAACACCAGCGGCTTATGCTCGCTGATCCAGATCAGTTGCGGAAAATGGCTGATCAGGCTGGTCAAGGTTGCCACCGAGCCGATCGCCACCAGCGTGGCTGGCAAGGCACAGCAAATCAACGTCGAGCCACTGGTGAATAGCGACAGCAGATTCAAGCGCTTGCTCGCCTGCAAATGATTGATTTCTGCGGCCATCATTTGCTACCTGCCTGGTGATCCGTCTTGGCCACTTCTGCCTGAATCGCTTCAACAGTCTGGTTCACCCGGGCCAGCTTGGCCACCGTATAGCCAGCATCTTCAATCACTTTGCTAAAGGCCGCATCGGAGACCTCTTGGCCATCTTTGAGTTGCAAGGCAACCACCCGGCTTTTCAGGTCAACAAATGCGGCCTGTTTCTGTGGCAAGGCATTGAGTTTTTTCTCGATGCCTTTGGCACAAAACGCGCAGACCATGCCGTTGACTTCGGCCTTGATCGTGGTCACGGCAAAAGCCGCAGGGGTCATTGCAGACAACATCAATGTGATCAGTAATTTTTTCATGATTCAGATTCCTTTTATTCAATATTCAATCAGGGTTAAAACACAAACATGGCATTCAGGCGCGGCGCAAAGCCCTCGCCTTGCCAGGGATTGGTCACCCCAAACTCAAGAAAGTAGTTTTTGTTGATGAGCCTTAGTGCAGGCGTCACCTGCACGGACGGATCGTTGTTGCGCATGGTTTTAACCTCCATCACAAACCATGGCTGGGTCTCGTTAAAGCCGGTTTCATAAAATGAAAACCCGGCTTGCACGGCGGCGGTGTCATAGTTCATGTGAGGGGCGCGGATCATGCGCGCCTTGGCGAGAAAATACAGCCGGGTAGACTCCACATCAAATTGCAGGCTGGGCGTATAGGCAAAGCCATCATAATGACCGCTTGCCTCGCCGACGCTGCCGTTAAACCAGACATTGGCCTGGGCAGACGGCAGGTTCCAGCGTTTGATGATGCCGGTGTAATTGATCCCGGAAATGGTGGTGGCTTGCTCGCCTTTCCCCGACATGCGCATTTGCTCGACGCCAATGGCATGCCCAAAGGTGGGCGAGTAATTTAACATCCATTCCTGGTTGTAGCGACCGATCTCGGTCATGAGCATGGCGCTGTCCTCAAACCCCATCAGCGCCGCCGCGTGGGCGGTCAAACTAATCTGGCTGAGCAAGAAGGCGCCACAGGCAACATAAAGTTGCTTAAACATATAGCCTCCATATTCAAAATGCAAAAACGCATTGTGCAAAAACGCTAGGTACGGACGGATTTGTCCTGGGCGTTAAGCGAATATGGGTGGCTTGATCGCGGGAGGGTAAGTTTGTGAGTGCACAGGATCTGCCTCAAACAAGGGGGCAGCATGAGACTGTGCGAAGAAGACAACCGCTGGAAAAGCTTGTAGATCGGCCACACCGGTGCTGACCATGCAAAAACCGCAGACACTGCACTGATGACCGGGCGCGACTTCACTATCCCCTTCAGGCATGGCATGTTCATGCGCGTCTGCCATATGGTGGCAAGGCATGGCCTCGGCCTGCGATTGCACTTGAGCAGAGCGGTCATGAGAAGACACAGCATGCGCGGCCAGATTGAAGGCCTGGTCAGCCAAGGTCATCTGCAATGACATGACGTTGGCAGCCATGACAAAGCATGGCAACCAGCAAATCAGGAACAAGCAGAGACGTTTACGCATGTCTTTAGGATAAGGCCTGGCGATGATTAGTTCAAGTCTTTGTCGATACTTTTACATGACGCTGCCAGCAGCGGGAGCGGCGCGATGCTTCCATCAGGCATAACGGATATCAATAATTTCATACTCGGTGTCGGCCCCTGGCGTCACCACATGTACGGTATCGCCCAGATTTTTGCCCAGCAGCGCTCTCGCCATCGGCGATACCCACGAAATATAGCCTTGTGAAGGATCCAACTCATCCTGGCCGACGATGCGTATGGTTTTTTCGCTGTCATCACCAAGGTTAAACAAGGTCACCCAGGCGCCAAAAAACACTTTTTCAGTATTGGTTTGCGTATGGCTGTAAACAATCTCGGCTGCTTCCATGCGTTTGGTTAAAAAGCGGATACGCGAATCAATCTGCCGCAAGCGTCGTTTGCCGTAGATGTAATCCCCATTTTCGCTGCGGTCACCGTTGCCTGCCGCCCAGCTCACCACGCGGACCACCTCTGGCCGGTCGACTTTAATCAGGTATTGAAACTCTTTCTCCAGGGCGGCATAGCCCTCGGGCGTAATATAGTTTTTTTGTTCAGCCATTCAATTCCAAATCCATTTTTTGTGCCCCGCACGCTGACTTCAGAGGCAATCCCATGCTCGCCGAGCATATCATACAACATCATGCGTCTAGTACCCGCCAAGCAGCCATTCGCCTGTTGCATCCTCCCTTTGTGAAACATTTGTGAAAGTTTGATGAAAACGCTTTAGTTCAGACCTTGTTTTACGTAAATAGGTTGAGCGTTGCAATCTGCACGCCCACACCAGCCTGATGACTGGCCGTTGTTCAAGTTTGTCCCTGAGGAATTGCATGAAAAAGTCTCTCGCCCATCTCAATGTCGGCACCCGTTTGTTTTTAAGTTATGGATTGCTGATTTTATTTACCACCTTTATTTTTGTGATTGCCTGGCGCGGGTTTAATCATATCCACCAGACCTGGCAACAGTTTGAAACCGTACAACTGACCAAACGAACCCAGATCGAAAACGCCAGCAAAGGCCTGGGGGATGCGGTACATCACTTTAAAAATTACATCCTCAGAGGCGGCCGCGAAGCCCGCAAATTTGAACAAGGCCTCACCGATATTGAACAAGCCATGCAAGCCTATGCCGCGACCGGCGCGCTCAATGCCCAGGAAAAAGAGATTTTAGGTAATATCACCCTTGCCCTGACCACTTATCGTGACGCCATGAAACGCTGCGAAGCGCTCAAAAACGAAGGCATGGGCGTGACTGAGATTGATGCGACAGTCAAAGGCGCAGACAAGCCATTAAATCATTCCCTCAGGCTGCTGATGGATATGAATACTGCAGGCGTGTCGGATGCTTCTGCGCAATTTGCATCCACCATTGCCAGCGCGAACAAGCAGATCGAAATCGCATTACTGGTGGCGATAGTCATGGCCATGCTCATCGCCTGGAAAATGACCCACTCCATCACCAGACCGCTCGATCAGGCACTGAGCATGTCGCAGCATATCGCCAATGGTCAGTTTATTGTGCAGGCAGCGGCACAAGGGAGCGACGAAACTGCCCGGCTGTTAAACGAAATGCAGCGCATGCAAGCCAATATTCAGAACATCGTGCAATCCCTGAATGAAATGTCCAGCCAGCACCGGGCCGGCATGATTGATTACCGCATAGACAGCAGCCAATTTGCGGGCGCCTATCAGCAACTGACTTCAGGCATTAACCAGATGGTCGAGGAGCATATTGAGGCGCAGAGCCAGTCTTTGCAGGTGGTCACAGCCTTTGGCGAAGGGGATTTCAACCAGCCACTGGCGGCTTTCCCTGGTCAACGCAGCTATATCAATCAGAGCATTGAGCAGGTACGCCAAAACTTCAAACGCCTGATGGAAGATGTGCATACGCTGTCAGCCGCCGCGGAACAGGGCCAACTCTCCACACGCGTGGATGAATCACGTCATCAGGGGGAATTCAGGCAGATTGTGGCCGGCTTTAACCAGACGCTGGATGCCGTGGTCACGCCCTTGCAGACCACGGCGCATTATCTGGATCAAATGGCGGCAGGCAATATTCCGACCCGGATTGACACCCAGTTTGCCGGTGACTTTAACCTGATGCAAACCAGCCTGCAGCACTGCGCACAGGCGATTCACCAGCTGATCAGCGATGTTCATCACCTGGCCTCGGACGCACAACAGGGCAAACTGGATACACGGGTAGACGTTGAAGCACACGCCGGGGATTTCCGTCAGATTATCCAGGGCATCAACCAGACCCTGGACGCGGTGGTCTCGCCACTACATGTGGCGGCAGACTGCGTGAAACGCATTGCGGCAGGAGATCTGCCCGCCCCTATCCATAACCAGTACCATGGCGACTTCAAGGTGCTGATCAACAATCTGAACACCTGCATCCTGTCCGTGAAGCGACTGGTAGCCGATACGCGCCAGATTGCCGATGAAGCCCAGCAAGGCCAACTGTATAGCCTGGTGGATGTGACGGCGCATGCTGGCGATTTCAGGCTGGCCTTGCAAGGCTCACAAGAGATTCTGCAACGCATGGTGGCGCCGATAGAAACCGTCAAGCAAGCGGCTGAAACCATACAGGTGGCTGCCGCAGAAATTGAAAAAGGTAATAACGACCTGTCACGCCGCACCGAGACGCAAGCCAATGCCCTGCAAGAAACATCAGCCAGCCTGGAAACCCTGACCAGCCATATCAAGCAAACGGCCGACCATGCGCGTCAGGCCCGCCAGCAGGCCAGTCAGGCCAACCAGATGGCCTTGCAAGGCGGCGATGCCTTTAAAGCACTGTCGTCCACCATGCAAGGTATCAATGAGACCTCGGACCAGATCGCCCAAATCACCAGCGTGATTGACAGCATTGCCTTTCAGACCAACATCCTGGCGCTGAATGCAGCGGTAGAAGCTGCGCGTGCCGGTGAAGCTGGCCGTGGCTTTGCCGTGGTGGCAGGCGAAGTGCGCAACCTGGCCACCCGCTCGGCCGCTTCAGCCAAAGAGATCAAGGAATTGATTGCCGCCTCGGTCAGCCAAACCAATATCAGTGCCAAACAAGTGGGGCAAGCCGGTCGCACCATGCAGGACATTGTGCTGGCGGTGCAACAGGTGTCCAGTAGCATAGGCGCTATCTCCGAGGCAGCCGGTCAGCAAAGTGACGGCATGCAGCAGATTTATGCCTCCATGACCGCCATCGACGAGACCACGCAGCAAAATGCCGCCTTGGTAGAAGAAGCTGCCGCGGCCGCAGAAAGCATGCTGGAACAGGTGCACACCCTGGTGGCCTCCGTCAATCAGTTCAAACTGGAGGCAACACCAGAAGAAACACTCGCCCTGCCACAACAGACGTGGCGCTTAAGTGCCTGAAGCTTGCCTAGCTCCAGGCATAAAAATGGTCAAAAAAAATGCGCCCGGCCTGGGCGCATTTTTTGTGCTTCACGGTTAATTGTAATCGTCATTCACCTTTAACACGTTATAAACGTAGTAGCTGGTCTCACCAAAGCAGCTTGACGGCACGCCCTTGTGCTCTTCATATTGCAACCGGACGCGCTCACCAGACAAGGCATTGATTTTGGGAATCACGGCCGGATCGCGCACGGTAAAGTAAAACTTCTCGGCCTGGGTGCCGGGCACGGTGACCAGCACCAACTCACCCTCCCAGGTTTTGCACAACCAGCCTTTATTGGAGAGTTTTTGCACATAGCCGACCCTGTCCCCCGATGAATACACCCAACTCAAGCTGGCCCAGGTATAGAGTGCAAACAAGGCCACCGGCAACAATAACCATAACAGCCACTTTAATACACGCATGTTTAAAATCCTGCTCTTCCGTAAATGATGAATTGTATGGCTGAATCATAAGGGATAAATCACTTGTACAGCCATATTTATTGTCATGGCTAACAGTTTGCCTTGTGGCCGCCTGGCCCTAGACTTAAGCCGGGGCTTTAAGGGCTATCGCCCGCACTTCAAACGGGTGCTGATCCAACAGCTGGCCGTGCTTGTCCCGCAGGCTTAAGACATGTTTGCCTGGGGGCGGCAAAGGAATCGTCAGTTGTGGCAAACGGCATTGGTTGATCAAGTGCTGATCCAGATACAGACAGCCCTGCCCGCTCCAGGCGGCTTGCACCAGCAAGGCTTGCTTGCGGTCGGGAATATCGGGGTCTGGCGCAATCACCGCCCCCGCCGGTGGCGCAATCAGCTGTGCTTGTAGCGGTGCCAGACGAAGGGTGGTTGTGGCTGGCAGTGGCGCATTGCCTAGCACCCATTCCTGCCGGGGAGCCTCGATGGCTGGCTCATAATGCACGGTTTGCGCCACGACACCGGCTGGCGGCACCGGCGGCGTAGACGCGCTGTCCCGGTGCAGATATTCCATGATGTCACGCCACACCGGCGCTGCGCCTGTCACGCCTGACACATCCCACATTGGCTCGCCAGAAAAGTTACCGACCCAAACCCCTACCGTATAGCGCTGGCTGTAGCCGATCGCCCAGTTGTCTCGCATGCCTTTGCTGGTGCCGGTTTTCACCGCCGCCCATCCCCGCGTCGATAATGGGCTGGACAAGCCAAAAGTCATACTGCGCGCCACCGGGTCAGACAAAATATCACCGATGATAAAGCTGGTTTGCGGAGTGAACACCTGGCGTGATGGGGACAAAGGCTTGGTGCCTGTGTGAAAACGGATTGGCTGCCACTGGCCCCCATTGGCCAGTGCCCGGTAAGCATTGGTGAGCTGGAGCAAGCTGGTTTCGGCACCGCCCAGAGCAAGGCCAAAACCATAAAAATCGGCGTCCTGCTTCAAATCCTGCAAGCCCAGCTGTTGCAGGGTGTGTAAAAAACGGTCCACACCCACCAGGGTTAACGCGCGCACGGCAGGTACATTTAACGATGAGGCGAGCGCCGTGCGCACACTGACCGCGCCATGAAAATGGCGGTCATAGTCTTGTGGAATATACAAGCCGCTGGGCGTGGTCAGTGCCAGCGGTGAGTCATCCAGCACCGAGGCGGCTTGCAACCAGCCCTGATCTATCGCCAGTGCATACAAAAAAGGCTTGAGCGTAGACCCTGGCTGCCGCAACGCGGCCACGCCATCCACCGCTGCAGCCCCGGATAAATCGCCGCTGGAGCCAACATAGGCCAGTACCTCGCCACTGGTATTGTCAAGCACCAGCACCGCGCCGTCGGTCACATGCTGGCTGGCCAGTTGAGCCAGATGGGTTTGCAATGTTTGCCGGGCAAAACGTTGCAGACTGGCATCCAAGCTGCTGCGGTCACGCTGTCCGGCCTGTGTGAGCAACCGCCTGGCCACATGAGGCGCATCATCCTGCCCGGCCATGGGGAAAGGCCGTTTCGGCAACAAGGCGGCGCGTATCCACAAGCGCTCGCAGTCTTTGCGTGCATCCTGCGTGTGCGTATGCGTCAGCACATCGCAAGCACGCCTGGCCAGACGTGAAGCACTGGCGGCTGGCGCCCGCACCAACGCTGCCAGCAAGGCGGCATCCAGACGATCCAGTGCCGCCGGGCCTTTGGCCAGCAAGCCACGCGCGGCCGCATCGATGCCCACCAGTTCGCCACGAAACGTCACCCGATTTAAATACGCCTCCAGAATCTGGTTTTTCTGCCAATCATGATCAATGGCCAGTGCCAGGCGAATTTGTGCCAGCTTGAAGCGCCATGGTGAGGTGTTTGAAAAGCCGGGCTGGGTGTCTTGCAGCCATAACTTGGCTAACTGCATGGTCAATGTACTCCCGCCGCGTCGATGCGGGCGATGCAGGTTATCCCAGATGGCAGACAACAGGGCCCACGGATCCACCCCCGCATGCTGATAAAAGCGCTTGTCCTCGGCCACCAGCATGGCCTGCTGCAAGCGTGGGGAAATCTGTGCCAGCGGCACCCAGTCCAGCCTGCGGTAATCATGATTCAGGCGCAAGCGTTGCAGCGGTGCGCCATGTCGATCCAGCAGCCAGGCCTCTGAACTCTGGCTGTGTTGCTTAAACTGGCCGAAGTCTGGCACCTTCACTGTCGCCACCCACAGGATCAGCAAGCAGATTCCGGCCAGCAGGGCCAGCACTGCGCAAAGCCACGGACGACTGCGCAGGCTGAACCACAATGGCAGGAGGAAACGTCGCATCAATCTCACTGTACCTGCATGGCAGGCACCGGCAACTCGGCAAACACTTCTGGCGCATACATAGCCTCCACCCGGCTGCCAGGCAGGCTGAACTGGCCGGGCTGATTGAGTCTGACCGTATATTCGACCGTGAATTTACCCTTGGGCACGTAGGCATAATAAGCCCTGAAACCATCCAGTGCGCGCTCTTCATAGGCCGGGCGTTGCCAGCCCAGGCGTTGCTCGTTTTGCGTCAGTTGCTGGCTGTCTCCGCCCAGGCCACTGCCGAGGATGGTCGCGCCACTGGGCACCGGGTCATTGATGACCACCCAGGTCATGTCGGCTTGCGCCTCTACCGTGAGACGGACGCGGTAGACATCGCCCCGTTGCCAGCGGCCAGCCGTTTTTTGCGACACTGGCATGACTTCACGTTGCAAGCGATAGCCGGCAAACAGCGGGGCTTGCAACGGTAAAGCCGCTTTAGCGGTGACAAATGCCCAAGGCTTGCCTTCACCCTGTTGCTGGATTTGCAGCGGAGCTGCCGCCTGCGGCCAGGCATACTGCGTCAGCAATCCCCCCGCTTCGGCCCAAGGCGCTGGCTGGGTGGCGCTAGTCATTGCTTTAGCAGGCTTGGCAAAGGCGGCACGTGACCAAGGCAAATGCTGGCTTTGCCCGGCCAAGCTAAGCTCGACCTGGCCAGTCACCGCCGTCTGTTCATGGGCTTTCTGGAAATGCCGCAACGCCAGCACGCCCCAGGCATTGGCCAAGGTGGTCCGCCAATGGCCGGCCTGTTGTCGCGACAACAGGCCACGGGCGAGACGGCCCGCATCCTCGGCAGGCAATTGCGGGTCTGCCGCCAGCAAGTCCAGCGTACGCGCCGCATTCACGTCGGGCGACACCATCAACCACCACAAGTCATCCTGTTTTTCAGTCGAAAATGTGAACTGCGTGCCTGAGACCATCCAGCGCGATTGCAGCACCTGCATGGCCTGGGCGCGCTTTTGCTCAGCCTCTGGCAGCGCTGGCATGTGTTTGAGTATGGATAACCAGTCAATCACGCCTGAGGTCGGCCACAGCTCGGGACGAATCTCCAGCGCGTCCAGCATTTCTGGTCTGGCATGGTCATAGCGTGCCAGGGCATCAATCGCCGCCAGCTTGCGCAACACGACATCTGCCGTTTGAATGCTGCCATAGCGGTGAATGCGGCCAGCGACAAAATCTTCCAGCCCTTTGAGCATGCGCTCACGCGCGGTGTCCGGGATGTCATAGCCTGCAGCATCGGCAATTTGCAATAAATAACTGGTGAGGCTGTCATCGCCTTGCAACCAATCCATAGGGAAATAACGCGCCAGGCCATCGCCATCGAGGTGCTGCCCCAGACTGAGCATCACGCTATTCCAGCGGGCCTGATCCTCCAGCGTCACCGCCACCGAGGCGCGCTGTTCCAAACAGATATAGGGATAGCGCTGCATCCATTCGCGCACGCTGCCCAGACTACCGACCAGCGAGCGGTTAAGCCGCACGTCTATACCACCCCGGCCCGGTACCGCCTGCGCTGGCGCTTGTACCGTCATCTGCCAGGGCTGACCAGCTTGCAACTGCTGTATGGTCTGCTGGTAGACACGAACCGGATACGCGGCACCGACCTGCTGGTGAACTTTTAAGCGGTCTTTGATCTGCAAGCGATTTGGGGGTTGCGCGCTAGACTCGCCGACCACCGCCGCGTCTATTTGCCAGTCCAGGCCGGTCAGGTTGTAAGGCACGCGGACCGCAAACGCCAGCGTCGCCGCCTGACCAGCGGCCAGCTTGACGCGCTGCGGTTTGGGTGCGCCCTCAACACCTAACGGAGTAGCAGTCACTTGCGTGGTGAGGGGCCGCTGGCTGGCATTGCGCACGGTCACCATCGCCTGCAGCTGGTCGCCTTCACGCACAAACGGCGGCAATCCAGAAAACAGCATCAGGTCTTGCGTGGTGCGGATCAGCGCACTGCCTGAGCCAAAACGGGATGCACCGGCATGGGCAATCGCAGCAATCCGGAAACTGGTCAAGGCATCATTCAGTGGGATGCTGACACTGGCCTGGCCATGTTTATCCAGCTTGATCACGGGCTTCCACAGCAGCAAGGTATCAAACAGCTCGCGTGCGTTAGCGCCTTGTCCGCCACCGCCGCCTGGCGCGACGGCTTTTTTACCAAAGTGGCGTTTACCGATTACCTGTGACTGTGCCGTTGAGGTATAGACCTCAATCGGCCGCCGCTGCATCATGGCCTCCAGCAACTGCCAGGAATCCGGCTTGGCCAGTTGCAGCAAGCCTTCATCCACTGCAGCCAGTGCCACCTCAGCATTCGAGAGCGGCTTGCCTGCCGGGTCTGTCACCGTCAGCTTCACCTTGGCCTGCTCGCGCACCCGGTAAACCGTACGTTCAGGCTCCACCTTGACCTTGAGGGCATACCCCTGCCAGCCCACCTTGATTTGCGTCATGCCGAGCTTGAAGGCAGGCTTGCTTAAATCCACCAGCGCGGTCGGCCGCGTATCCACTTCAACCGGCAAATGATCGACCAGGCCTAAAAACTGGCCCACCTGATAGACCATGCGCTTGAGCCAGGCAAAGCGTCCGGGCGCTTGCGGATCAACCCGGCCACGCACCACCATCACCGACACATAAGCATTGGGTCCATATTCGGCCGCAATCGGCACCTTGACGATGGGCGACTTCATGCTGATCTTGCTGACAAACGAAGCCAGTACGCCTTCACGCTCCACCGTCACCAGGGCTGTCGCTTCGCGGAAAGGCATGCGCACTTCAAATTGCGCCGTTTCGCCCGGGGCATATTCGCGCTTGTCAGCCAGAATATCAATGCGGTCGCTGGCGCCTGCGCTATACCAGCCGTCTTCGTCAGCCACATACACTTCCTGGCTGGCGATGGCAGGCTGTTTTTTGCTGTCTTTGGTGGTTGCCACCAGAATCAATTCGCCACTGGCTGGAGCTGCCCCCTTGCAACTCAGCAAGCCCTGGCCATCGGTTTGCCCATCGCAAACCGCGCCCACATGTTTGACTTCAGCGGTTTGTTCATACGCATAAAACCCGCCCAGCAACCGTTTACGGTAGGCATAGGTATGCCGCTGGTAGGCCTCAACAGCGACCGTCTGCCGCACCAGCGGTTTGCCTGTGCTATCCAGCGCCAGCACCTTAAACGCTAGGCTCTCCTGCGTCGCAAAATAACTGTCCATTTTAATGCCCAGATTCACAGCCGAGGGCAGCAGCAGCGCTTGCGTGGCTGCCGTCAGTATCTGGCCGTTGGGGTCGGCATATTCCATCTCCACCTGCAAGGCATGGGCGGTACGTACACTGGGCAAACGGTCAAACGTGACACGCGCACCGCCACTGCCATCCAGCGTCACTGCCTGCGTGCGGGGCGGGTAGCGCTTGTCACTGTCAGCAGACGCTTGATCCGAGGATTGCCCATCACTCCAGCCTTCTTCCGGGTCATAAGAAAAAGGTTGTATGGCGTGCAGCCCTTCCTGTGGCCGCTCGCCGCCAAAGCTAAACGCCTCATACTGGCCAAACTGCTGGGTATAAGGCTCTAGCCGGCTGCGGAATTTGACCGGCAAGCCTGCCGCAGGTCCACCCGCCAGATAGTTGAGTTGCACATCGACCTGCAATTGACGCTGGTTGATCACGGGTGCGGCAGGCGGTTTGAGGCTGGCATGCATCAGGGGTACGCGGTATTGCTCAACCCTAAAATGCCCCATCGTTACCTCCATGCCATCGACATTCATGGTCACGACATAGGTACCCAGCTTGGCCTCTTTGGGGATTGCCCAGCTGGACGTCCCGGCCGCATTGGCCCAGCGCACCGCGCGCGTCTCGGTTTCGCCGCTGCCCTGATGCGTCAGGGTAATTTCATCCGGTAAACGCTCGGGCAGACGCAGTCCCTTGCCAGTATGCATGCGCACAAAGTGCTTCATGGAGACGGTTTCACCGGCGCGGAACAAGGGGCGGTCAAACACCGTATGCGCCAGTACCGGGCCTGCGGTCTCGCCGCCGCCCAAGTTAAACTGCCAAGGGCTGAGGCCATCATCCCACTGTGAAAACATAAACGACAAATCATCGTCTTTGCGTGCCGTGACCAGATGACCGTAACAACTTTTTCGGTAATTGTCTTCGAGCGCCTGTGCAATATTTGCGCGGCCCTGGCGGTCGGTTTTGCCTTGCCAGAGCAAGACGCCATCGCAGGTGGACACCCTGACTTCGGCCCCTGAAACCGGTTTGGCATTATCCAGCCGCGTCACCCATACCAGCGAGGACTCATGACCTTTTTTATAATGCACGGCCAGGTTGGTCACCAATGCACTAGAGGAGACAAAATAAGGTTTTTGTTCGCCATGCAAAGCCGCACCCAGGCGGTCACTGGCAAATTCGACCACATAGAATCCCGGCTTTTGCAGCGGGATGCCCAACACCTCAAACGTTTTCTGCCCTTGCCTGCGCGGCAGGCGGATCTCACTGGAAGTCACCTCCTGATTGCCAATTAGCAACGGGATTTCCCCCTCGCGCGGGTAACGGTCATGCGCTTTCAAAAAGGCGTCAGACTCCCCACTGCCATAAGGATGCTGGGTGACTTTAAAATACCAGGCAGCTAATTCGGCATCATCTTCTGGTTGCAAGCGGCCCATACGGCCAGATTGCTCGGCATTGGCGCCGGGGGTAATGCGCGCGCCTTGCAAGGTAACCTCGACATTACGCACCGTCACCGGCAAGGCAGGTTGGGCATAACGCTCCAGAATGCCAAATTTTGCGGGGAACTTGATCAAGGGCGGATCGACATCCATTGTCATCGCCAACGGGAAAGCGCGCGCATTGACCGGCACGCGCCCGGCATCGTCTTTAAAGTCACCTGGCAATTGCAGCACCACCCGGCTATTCGCGGTAAACGGTCCTTTAAATTGCACCGACTCCAAGGTCTCACCTTGTGCAGAGTCTGCAATCACCGGTTTTTGCGTGCTGCCATCCGGCAGTTTGAGGCGGATGGCTTCAGCCAGGCGACGACTGACGGGCGCATTAAACTGTACCTGTATCGGCAATACTGGAATACAGCCGGCCTTGGCATTGGTGCGTGTACAGCTTGCATTCACCTTAAACGCATCGCGGACTTTAAACCGCAGCACTTGCGGCTTGTTAGCAACCACGCCACTAACCGAGGTGATGCCTGCATCCCAATGCAAACTCACCTCACTGCCCGCTGGCAATGGGCGGCTACATTGCGCGACCACAATGTTTGCCTGCTGCATACGGCGGTCTTTGACCGAGAGCAGACCTTGCTGGGCATTTTTAAACAACACCGAAAACAACTGGCTGGCGCGGTCTTTTTGCTCACGCAGAATCTGCTCGCGGGCCTGGCCCGTGATCAACTTGAGCGGAAATAACTCGCCCACCCCTTGTATGCTGCAAGCCGCATGCTGCTTGACACTGTCCTCATTGACGGGGGCATCCAGCCCCAGCAAAAACACTTGCGACTCATCGATATATTCGATGCCCTCTTCTGGCAGCGAGGTGACGATGGCTGGCCCACCGGTTGAAAAATTGAAAGATTGCGACGGAACAGGGGTACCCGCGATAGTCTGCAACCCTTTTTTAACAGAAAAGCGGCATTGCAAACCGGCCGGTAAATCGGTCTCAAAGTCATACACCCACTGCCTGTCATCCAGCCAATGCCCCTGCCCTTTGGCATCGCATTGAATGTCAAACGGTGCAGGCAAGCGCGGGTCGCCAAAAGCCACCATGGGCAGCGAAAACCGGGCGCTGACTTGTCTGACCGCCTTCACCTCGCCTTGCGGTGCAAAGGTCACGCGCGCTTGCGTGTCCGCGTCTGCAGCTAAGACATTTCCTGCCAGCAACCCTTGCCAGAGCACACAACAGACAGACAGCCAACTTGCAGTCATCCAGTCGCTGGCAAAGCGCTCAGAAAACCGCGCCGGTTGTGCGCAAACAGCGTGTGTCAAAAAACGGGCCAGCATAGCGTGATCCTTCATATGGCAAAAACGCGGACGAAAGGGCAGCGCTAATCATTCAAATGGCTATGCCAGACAAGGCGCGATTACAAACGTTAGTCGCCGCATATCGTTGCTATGTGAGGAGAAATTTTTTTATAAGCAACGCCGTATCGCGACGCAAGTTGAATGATTAGAGGTGCCCGAAAAGGACATTATCTTATAAAATGGGCTGTTGGTTAATGACACTTTGCTGAACATGCCTAGCGCTTTCCTCCCTCCCTCATCCACACCAGCGGCGACCATCCTCTGTGCTTCGGCCCGCCTGGCGCAAGGGATCCGGCAATGGTTATCGTCCAGCTATCAGCAGCAAGGGCTGTCGCAATGGCAGGCGCCACAGGTGTTCCCGCTGCAAGACTGGCTGCACCAACTCACGGAGCAAGCCATTTTATGTGGCCGCATTGCCGTGGCAGATGCCCCGGCAGGCATGCTTTCCTCAACCCAGGAGGCGCTGCTGTGGGAACAAGCGATTCAGCATTGCCTGCGTCAGCATGACCACCTCGATTTATTAAACACTAATGGCCTCGCCAGTGCGGCGATGGAGGCGAACCGCTACCTGATTGAGTGGAATATCAGCCTGGATATGGATGCAGCCAGTGAGGAGACCCGCCAGTTCATGCAGTGGCGCCAGCAATTTCAGATGCTATGCAAGCAAAGTGGCTATCTTGAGGGCGTGCGTTACCAAGCCTGGCAATTGGCGCAACTGCAACAGGGCTTGCTACCGTTGCCCGAGCGCATTGCCCTGGCCGGGTTTGACCGTATCAATCCGCATTTGCAGCGTCTGATCGACCGTTTGCAAGCCGCAGGGGTGACCGTAGAGACCTTTGAACATCGCATCCCCGCGCAGCAGGTGCAGCGCATGGCCTTTGCTGAGAGCCAGGACGAAATGCGCGCTGCCGTGCATTGGGCCAAGCAGACACTCAGCACCCACAAACAGGCCAGGCTGGCCATCGTGGTGCCAGACCTGGAAGCCGTGCGCGACACACTGGCCAATCTGCTGGATGACACCTTTCATCCTGAGGCCTTGCATCCTGCGCATGCCGAAATCCCCCGCTGTTATGAGTTTTCGCTGGGCACGCCGTTAACGCGCTGGCCGCTGGTGAATACCGCCTTAACCCTGTTGCGGCTGGCGTTTCAACACACGCCGCTGGCACAAACCGAGCTGTCAGCGCTGCTGGCGGATGTGTATTGGTCACAAGCCCTGTTTGAAGCCGATGCGCGCGCCGCGCTGGACGCCGAAATGCGCCGCCAGTTGCCGTTGCAAGTCAAGGCCACGACCTTTGCGCGGTTTATTACCCGCAAGCAGCAAGATGAGCATGCGATTCATAGTCCGGCGCTATTACAAGACCTCAACGCCTTGCTGACCACGGCCAGACAGCTGCCGGCCAAACAACTGCCTTCGGCCTGGGCCAAGAGCCTGACGGCACTGCTCACCGCCAGCCATTGGCCAGGCGAGCGCAGCCTGTCCAGTCATGAGTACCAGTGCCAACAATCGTTTTACAAGGTCATGGCGCAACTCGGTGCGCTGGATGCCTGGCTGGGCCCCATCCCGGCCACCACCGCCATCCAGCGGCTGACACAATTATGTCAGGCACAGATTTTTCAACCGCAAACCGTGCGCCAGCCCAACCTCACCGTCATGGGCATGCTGGAAGCCAGTGCCCAGCCGCTGGACGGGGTGTGGGTAATGGGCATGAACGACCATGTGTGGCCCCCGCTGTCGCGCACCAATGCCTTGATCCCGGCCGAGCTGCAACGGCAGGCAGGCACGCCCAATGCCAGCAGTGAGGTGCAAATCGCCTTTGCCAGCCAGATTCACCAGCGCCTGCTGGGCACGGCGCACCAGGTTATTTTTTCTTATGCGCAAAAAGAAGGTGACCGCCTGTTGCGCATGAGCCCGCTGATTCAAGACATTGCCGAAGTCGCTGCCAGTGCCGGGGTCGCCACGCTGGCTGAGATGCTAGCCACCAGCCAGCCCGAGCACTGGCAATGGTTAGACGACCACCAGGCCCCGCCCGTGCAAGAAGGCGAACATGTGAGCGGCGGCACCGGCCTGCTGCGTGCGCAGGCGATTTGCCCGGCGTGGGCGTTTTACCAATACCGGCTTAAAGCCCGCAAACTGGAGACGCCGCATAACGGGCTGGATGTCATGCAGCGCGGCGACCTCATCCACCGCGTGATGGCGGCATTTTGGCAACAACCGCGCGAGGACTGGAAAAGCTGTGCTGAAGAGGAATTAAAAAGTCAGCTGGACGCCCTTGCCGCGCAAGTCATGGCTGAATTCAATACCGAGTTTTCGCAGCCGTTTACAGAGGTGTTTTGCCAGCTCGAAGCCGAGCGCCTGAGCAAACTCGCCCTAACCTGGCTGCTGCAAGTCGAACGCGAGCGCATGCAATCGTTTACCGTGTCACTGATTGAAAAAACCTTTAAGCCGCTGATTGAAGGCATCCAGGTCAAACTGGTGATAGACCGCGTGGATACGCTGGCAGATGGCCGCCTGGTGGTGATTGATTACAAAACCGGCAGCATGCCTGACACCAAAAACTGGGCCAGCGATAAAATCACCGAACCACAACTGCCCATTTATGCCGCCTTTATTTTGCAAGACGCCGAGATTGCGGCGGTTTGCTTTGGCAAGCTGCGGCTGACGGATGGTGGCTTTGCCGGCATCGCCGCCGAAGAAGATATTGTGCCTGGCGTCAAAGCGTTTAATCACGAAAAAAACAAATTGTTTGACCCGGCAGACTTTCCCGACTGGCCGTCGATTCTGCAGCACTGGCGGACGCAAATCACGCTGACCGCGCAAGCCCTCAAGGCGGGCGAGGCAGCAGTGCTATTTGAGGCGGAGCAGGATCTGGATTATTGCGATGTGTTGCCTTTGCTCAGACTGCCAGAGCGGCAATTGCAGTTTGAGCACTTGCAATCTGGCCTCTTGCAATCGGCGCACTTGAAATCAAAAGGTGCCGCATGATGCACTCAGAAACACCATCAACGATGACAGCAGAGACCGTTTTGTCAGAGGCGCTGACACTGGATGCCGCCAACCGTGAACGCGCGCTGGCGCTGGAGTCCTTTATTGTCGAGGCCCCGGCGGGCGCGGGCAAAACCGAGTTGCTGACCCAGCGTTTTCTCAAGTTGCTGCAAACCGTGCAGGCCCCCGAAGAAATTATCGCCATCACCTTTACCAACAAGGCCGCTTCGGAGATGCGCGTACGGATTCTGGATAGCCTGTTGCTGGCGGCCAGTGGCGTGGCGCCCGAAGCCGCGCACAAGAAAATCACGTTTGCGCTGGGCCAGCAAGCCTTGCAGCGCTCGGCCGCGCTCAACTGGCAATTGCTGCAAAGTCCGGCCCGTTTGCGGATTTACACCATAGACTCCTTATGTGCCAACCTGGCGCGGCAAATGCCGTTGCTGAGCCGCTTTGGCACGCAACCGGCGGTGACAGAAGATGCCTGGCCTTATTACCGCGAAGCCGCCGGGCTGGCGCTGCAAAGCATGGATGAGCCGGTGCTGGGCGAACCGGTGCGGCGAGTGTTGCGCTATATGGATAATGACCAGGCCAGGCTGGAAGCCCTGCTCATGTCCATGCTGGCCAAGCGCGAACAATGGCTGCATCACAGCCAGACCGGGCACACACTGTCTGGGCAAATGGCACTGGTGCATTTAATTGAAGGTGAGCTGGCGCAGATTCACCAGCATCTGCCCGCCCGTTTGCAACAGGCGCTGATGCCCATTGCGCGCTATGCTGGCAGTCAACTCCCAGACACGCACGCCATCGCTCTGCTACGCGATTGGCAAGTGGCCTTGCAACCTCGCCTGGCCGATTTGCCGAACTGGCGCGCCCTGGCCGAGTTGTTATTGACCGGCACGGGGGGGCTGCGCAAACGGCTGGATAAAAACATGGGACTGCCTGCCACCGACGAAGCCAAGCCTTACAAGGAGGCCTTGACCGAGATTCTGGACGGCCTGGCACAAGATCGCCGCGCAGAAATCAGCCTGGCGCGCATCCGCATGCTGCCAGACCCCAACGCCCGTGACGAAGCGCTGATTGCAGACTTGAGCCAGCTGTTGAATATTGCGGCGGCCCAGCTCTGGCTGCACTTTCAGTCACAAAACGAAGTCGATTTTGTCGAGATCGCCCAGCGCGCCTTGCAAGCGCTGGTAGAAGGCGGCGAAGCGAGCGAGCTGGCTATGCGGCTGGACTACCGCATACAGCATCTGCTGGTCGATGAGTTTCAGGATACCAGCCCGATGCAGATCGACCTGCTCAAGGCGCTGACGCGCGGCTGGCAAGCGGGCGATGGCCGTACCCTGTTTACCGTGGGCGATCCCATGCAGTCGATTTACCGCTTTCGCAAAGCCAATGTTGGCCTGTTTTTGAATGCGGCCGAATTCGGCATCGGCGACATCGCGCTGACCCCGCTCAAATTGTGGCGTAATAACCGCTCGTGCCCGGCAGTGGTCGAGTGGATCAACCAGACCTTTAAAGGCATGCTGCCGTCTGAGGATGCCCCGCAGCAAGGGGCGATTGCCTATCGTCCCTTTGTCGCCACGCGCCCGTCCCTGGCTGGCGAGGGCGTATTTGTGCATCCGCTGATCCAGCCGGTCAGCGAACATGAAGAAGAGGAACCGGCAGACCTGCGGCGACTCGAAGCCGAACAGATTATCCGCATTATCCAGCAGACACGTGCCGAACAGCCAGATGCCACCATTGCCGTGCTGGTGCGTGCACGCAAGCACTTGCATGCGCTGGTCACCGAAATGCGGCGCAACCATGCCGAGTTGAGCTTTCAGGCGGTGGAGATTGAAGAGCTGGCAAACCGCCAGATTGTGCAAGACCTGCTGACGCTGACCTACGCCCTGCACCAGCGGGCTGACCGTGTGCATTGGCTGGCCTTGCTGCGCGCACCCTGGTGCGGGCTGACGCTGGCCGACCTGCATGCCTTGATCGGCCAGGACGGGCAACGCAGCGTCATGAGTCTGCTCGAAGACGAACAAGTGATGGCACGCCTGAGTGCAGATGGCCAGGCCCGCGCCCGCCATGTGCGTGAGATCATGCAAACGGCCTTGCAATGGCGGTCCCGCACCGCCACCAGCCGCTGGGTGCACAACACCTGGTTGCGGCTGGGCGGCGCACACTGCTTATGGAACGAAAACGATGTGCAAGATGTGCAGGCGTTTTTTGCCCGTATTGCCGCGCTCGAGCAACACGGCCAGTTCAGCCCGCAAAGCCTGGCCGAAGATGTGAAAAAACTGTATGCCGCCCCCGATGCCAAAGCCGATGACCGCTTGCAATTCATGACCATCCACAAATCCAAGGGTCTGGAGTTTGACACGGTCATTCTGCCGGGCCTGGATGGCAGCAACCCACCCGATGACGCCAAGCTGGTGATTTGGGAAGAAGTCACGACGGCCGATGGTGACGTCGCACTGGTCGCGGCACCCTTTGTACCCACAGCCCTCAAGCGGCAGCACTCCGGTGTCACGCCCTACGATTACCTGAATGACCTCGACAAAACCCGTGCGGCCTATGAAGACGCCCGCGTGCTGTATGTCGCCGCCACGCGCGCCGAGCGCCAGTTGCATCTACTCGGCATTGCCAGGCCGGATAAAAATGGTGACGCGCAACCCCGTAAAAATACGTTTTTACAGCTGCTGTGGCCAGCCGTGAGTACGCATTTCAATCGCGAACAAGATATCGTGATCCGCTACCCGCAACAAAGCCAGCAGGCAGATATCCGACAGTTTGTGCCCAAGCTGATCCGCTTGCCGCAAGCCACCAGTCCCGCCCTCTTGCAACCCAGCACCGATCTCGCGCGCGCTTATGATGCCACGCCCCCCGCAGACAGCACCGCAAGCAGCCTGGAGGCCAATATCGGCACCCTCGCCCACCTTTACCTGCAACTGATCGCCGAGCAAGGCCTGGCCGCCTGGCAAGCCCACGCCAGCACGAGTTGCCAGTCATTGCTGGCAGCCATGCAACGCTGGTTTTCGCAACAAGGTTATGCTGAAGCGGAGGCTGTGCCAGCCAGCCAGCAAGTGGCGACGCTACTCACCACCACGCTGCAATCAGCGGATGGCCGCTGGGTGCTCGCTGACCATCCGCAAGCAGCCTCTGAGCTGGCGATTGAGCAACTTGCCGCCAGTAAAAAAGTCATAGACCGTACTTTTGTTGCCGAGGGTGTACGCTGGATTGTCGATTACAAATCGGCCCCCGTTACAGCAAGTGATGCTTTACCCAGCCTGGCAGCCACGTTCAAGCCACAATTAGCTGCCTATGCCCAGCTGTTTGCGGCCGAAGGCTTGCCGGTGAAAACGGCTATTTTATTTTTAAGCGCAGGCAAACTCGTGCCTGTGGAGATTCTTTGAAGGACAGATAGATGATAGATACACAAGCGATTCTCGATGCATTTCAATTCCGCCATGCCTGTAAAGAATTTGATGCCAGCAAACAGATTCCTGCAGAAGAATTTGAATTGATCCTGGAAGCCGCCCGCCTCTCACCCAGCTCATTCGGCTTTGAGCCCTGGCATTTTATTGTGGTGCAAGATAAAACCCTACGCGAAAGCCTGAAGCAGCATGCCTGGGGCGCGCCGCTCAAGCTGGATACCGCCAGCCACTTTGTCTTGTGTCTGGCCATGAAATCTCCCTTTCTGGACGCAGACAGCCCCTACCTGCCGCAATTCATGCGTGAAGTGCAGCACCATCCGGACGACATCGCCAACATGCGACTGGGCTTTTACAAACAGTTTCAACAGTCTGACTTTGGCCTCACAGACGAGCGCAAACTGTTCGACTGGGCCAGCAAACAATGCTACATCGCGCTGGCCAACATGATGACCGTCGCCGCCATGCGTGGCATAGACAGTTGCCCGATTGAAGGCTTTAAACAACAAGAAACCGAGACCTTGCTGGCAGAGCAGTTTGGCGTAAACCTGCAAGAATATGGACTGGCCTATATGGTCGCCTTTGGTTACCGCAAACATGCACCCAAAGCAAAAACACGCCGTGCCATGGCGCAGGTAGTCACCTGGAAGTGAGCTTACTTGGAGCGTTCGGATACCCCTGCTGAACACTACGCAGTGACACCTTGATTGTTCATGCACGGCGACGCTTCAAGCATTGGCCTCAAAGGGCTATTTAAATGACTTGCCCCCCTTTGCTACAGTCTGATTTCAAAATAAATAAAGGGGTGACGGATGAAATCAGTATTTAAAAATATGTTCGCTTGCAATGTGCTCATGTTGGCAAGTGTTGCGGCCAATGCAACTACAGGTCACTGGGCGTTATCGCACGCTGAGCTTGGCTTCAAGCATGACCATGCGACATGCTCATTAGTGTTGGATGCTTCGAAAAACACCTATTCCAGCATCTCCTTGAACAAGGTGGCTTCTACGGCTGAGGAGCAGGCTGACAGTTCGGATGCAGAAACCATGCTCGCATAAATCTGCGCAAGTCCTGCAGACGCGAGGGACGGGCTCGCGGATATCGAAAATGATGTGAGATCCATGCCGTGCAAATAAAAAGGCCAGTCACTGGCCTTTTTATTTTTTCGCATCCGGTTTTGATTTGCGGCAGCAGCGTTGTAACACTCACTCAAGCTGACTGATTACGCCGCCTCGTTTTTAAAATGTCGGCGCACATACCAGGCTAAAAATAGCACGCCGAGGGCGGCAATCACGTAGTGGGACTCATGGAAGTACACTTTCAAATCTTCCCAATGCTCACCGGCTTTCATGCCCACATACCCTAGCACCCAGCACCAGATCAGTGAGCCGACAAAGGTGTAAGCCACAAACCGCGTCATGTTCATGCGCGCCACCCCGGCCGGGAAAGCGATAAATGTGCGCACGGCGGGCAACAGGCGGGCAATAAAAATAATGATTTCACCATGATCTGCAAACCAGCGGTCCGCCATGTCGAGGTCTTTTTTGCTGATCAGCACATATTTACCGAACTTCTCCACCAGAGGACGACCGCCGTACATGCCGAGGTAATAAGCAGGGATCGAGCCGACGACGCAACCGACAGCGCCTGCCAGCGCAATACCCCACAGCGTTAAATCGCCTTTGCTGACCAGGAATCCGGCAAACGGCATGATGATTTCAGAAGGCAAAGGAATACAGGCGGATTCAATCGCCATCAGCAACACAATGCCGCCATAGCCCATGCTGGCAATCACGGCAATAATCCAGCCCGCCACGGCAGCCACTAATTTTTCTAACATTACATAAATTCCTTCAAAAGGGTTTTCACTAATTCTACACGGTGATTGAGGTTACCAAGCTGCACGGTGACACGTAATTTATCCGGCCCGTTCATGCGGCAGCGCTTGTCGCGTTGCAGCAGATTGATCAGCTTGAGCGGATCGAGATCGGCTTTGACATTAAACTGCAACTGAATGGCTGCGTCAGAGGCATCGATTTTAATAATGCCCAAGGCTTTGGCGGCGATGCGCAAACGGTGGCAGGCAATCAGCGCCTCGCCGGGCTCAGGCAACAGGCCAAAACGGTCGATCAGTTCTTCCTGCATGGCATCCAGCGCGTCGTCGTCGTCGCAGTTGGCCAGGCGTTTATAAATCACCAGCCGCTCGTGCACGTCAGGACAATAATTGTTGGGCAACAAGGCTGGGGTATGCAGATTGATTTCGGTGGTCACCCCCAGTGGCGCATCAAGGTCAGGCTCTTTGCCGGCCTTGAGCTGTTTAACAGCATGATTCAGCATATCGGAATACAAGTTAAAACCGATTTCCTGCATTTCACCGCTCTGGCTGTCGCCCAGCAATTCACCGGCACCGCGGATTTCAAGGTCGTGCATGGCGAGGTGAAAGCCTGCCCCCAGGTCTTCGAGCAGTTGAATCGCGTCTAGCCGTTTTTGTGCTTGCGGCGTGATATTACGGTGCGGATCGGTCAGCAGATAGGTGTAAGCCTGGTGGTGACTGCGACCCACGCGGCCACGTAACTGGTGCAATTGCGCCAGGCCAAACATATCGGCCTTGTTGATGATCATGGTGTTGGCAGTGGGCACGTCGATGCCGGTTTCGACGATGGTCGTACACAGCAACAGGTTGGCGCGTTGCTGGTAAAAGTCGCGCATCACGTGTTCCAGCTCGCGCTCGCGTAACTGGCCGTGGCCAATGACAATGCGGGCTTCGGGCACGATTTTCTCCAGCTTTTCCTTCATGACATAGATGGTATCCACCTCGTTATGCAGAAAATACACCTGGCCGCCGCGCTTGAATTCACGCATGACCGCCTCGCGGATAATGCCGTCCGAATACGGGGTATGGAAGGTTTTAATCGCCAGCCGTTTTTGCGGCGGCGTCGAAATCACTGAGAACTCACGCAGGCCTTCCATGGCCATGCTCAAGGTACGCGGAATCGGCGTGGCGGTCAGCGTCAGCACATCCACCTCGGCACGTAGTGCTTTCATCTGTTCTTTTTGTCGCACGCCAAAACGGTGCTCTTCATCCAGAATCGCTAAACCCAGGTTCTTGAATTTGACGTCTTTCTGAATCAGCCGGTGTGTGCCGATGATGATGTCTATGCTGCCATCGGCCAACCCCTTGATGGCTTCGGCCTGCTCTTTAGCGGTGCGGAAACGGGAAATTTCGGCAACCTTGATTGGCCACTCGGCAAAGCGGTCGACAAAGTTCTGGTAATGCTGCTCGGCCAGCAAGGTGGTCGGCACCAGCACAGCCACCTGGCGGCCACCCATCACTGCGACAAAAGCGGCACGCAGCGCGACCTCTGTTTTGCCAAAGCCAACATCACCGCACACCAGGCGGTCCATGGGGCGGCCAGATTGCATGTCTTTGATGACGGCTTCGATAGCATCGAGCTGGTCTGGCGTCTCTTCAAACGGAAAGCCTTCACAAAAGGCCTCGTAATCATGCAGGCCCAAGGTAAAGGCATGGCCTTTGCGCGCAGCGCGTTGCGCATATAGGTTAAGCAACTCGGCGGCGGTATCGCGAATCTGTTTGAGGGCTTTTTTCTTGGCTTTTTCCCACTGGCCGCTACCTAGTCTGTGCAATGGTGCACTCTCGGGCGGCCCACCGGAATAACGTGAAATCAGAAACAGTTGCGACACCGGCACATACAGTTTGTCTTCGCCAAAATACTCAATCAGCAACAGCTCAGTCTCGCCCTCGCCAAAATCGATATTGACCAGGCCCTTGTAACGCCCCACCCCGTGCTGCTCATGTACCACCGGGTCATCCAGCCGCAGTTCGGACAAGTCTTTGAGCATGCCTTCGGCATTGCGCGCTTTCTCCTGATTGCGGCGGCGCTGCTGGCGCACGGTGCTGGCATACAGCTCGGCCTCGGTGACCACCGCCAATGCGCCCTCGCGCGCATCCTTATCCACCATGCCCTGATGCAAGGGCGCCACGCCCAGCATAACCGGGAAGTTGGATTGTGCAAAGGCGGCCCAGTCTTCAGCCAGTGAAAAACTCAGGCCATGATCGCTGAACAGTTGCGCAATGGTCTCGCGCCGGCCCAGGCTTTCTGCGGCAATCAGCACCCGCCCGTCAAATTGCTGGATAAAGGCTTGCAGTTTGTGCAAGGGCTGCTCGGCACGTCGATCTACATCGACAGGCGGTAAAACGGTTTGTTGGGCAATTTGCTGAGTGACCAGCGCGAAGTCATGCGTGCGCTTAAAAAATTCATCGGCTTTTTGCAACAATGTTTCCGGGCGCAAGATGGGTTTTTCCGCATCATGCGCCATCAGGCGGTAACGCGTACTGGCATCGGCCCAGAATGTTTGTGCGGCCTTGTCCAGGTCCCCATGCAGGCAAAGGACCGTTTGCGCGGGCAAATAATCAAATAGTGTGGCTGTCTGCTCAAAAAACAGCGGCAAATACCATTCGACCCCGCCGCTGGGCGTGCCTTTACTCACATCTTTATAGATTTTGGCGCGTTGCGGGTCGCCCTCAAAGTACTCGCGAAACTGGCTGCGAAAGCGCGTGATCGCCGCTTCATCCATAGGGAACTCGCGCGCAGGCAGCATGCGAATTTCGGGCACCGGATAGACGCTACGCTGGGTGTCGATATCAAACGTGCGTATGGTTTCGATTTCGTCATCGAACAGGTCTATGCGGTAGGGAAAGGCGCTGCCCATGGGGAACAAATCCACCAACCCGCCGCGCACGCTGAACTCACCCGGCGCCATCACCTGGCTCACGTGGTGGTAACCCGCCTGCGCACACTGATTGCGCAACGCCTCCACATCCAGCCGCTGGCCTTTTTTGAGCATAAACGAGTGCGCGGCCAGGTAAGCCACCGGCGGCAGGCGCAATAATGCGGTCGCCATCGGCACAATCACCACATTGCTCTGGTTTTGGCTCAGTTGATACAAGGTTGCCAGGCGCTCAGAAATCAAGTCTGGATGCGGGGAAAATACGTCATACGGCAGGGTTTCCCAGTCTGGCAGCAAGTGCACGGCAATCTCTTTGCCAAAAAACGGGATTTCGTCCATCAGCCGTTGTGCTTCAAACGCACTCGCCGTTAAAACGACCAGGGGCGTGTTTGTTGCTTTTAAACCACAAGCCAGCTCGGCTAATGCCTGGCTATCCAGGCCCTGACTTTGAAAAGAAAAGCGCTGCGGATGCCCGATCACGGGGAGTGAAACTGCCATAAAAAATTAGACTCTTATTGCTCAGGTTAGATGAGTATTTGTTGGCGAATCTGCCGAGTTTGCTATTATAACTGCAAGCGTCGATCGGCTGTCATTGAATGACACCTAAGACGCCCGAGCGAATAAAATGTATGACCCCAGCACGGAGATGATAAAGATGAATGACAAACAAGCCGTCGCGCTGGAAGCTGCCAGCTACGTCAAAGACGAGATGATCGTAGGCCTGGGCACAGGATCTACCGCCAATTACTTTATTGAAGCGCTGGCGCAACGCCAGCAGCAAGGCCTGCGGGTGACCACGGTTGCCAGCTCCACCATCAGCATGATCAAGGCGCAAAACGTTGGCTTGACCGTGCTTGGCCTGCAACAGCTCAGCCAGATAGACCTTTATGTGGACGGCGCGGATGAAATCACGCCCGACAACACGCTGCTCAAGGGCCGCGGCTATGATCTGGTCATGGAAAAACTGCTGGCCAAGGCGGCCAAACAGTTTATTGTGGTGGCAGATAAGAGCAAGCTGGTGCCTCATATTGGCCAGAACTACCCTATCCCGATTGAAGTGATGCCTTTTGCCTGGCAAGCGGCCAAGCGCAGCATTGAAGCCATCGGCGGCACCGGAGAGCTACGGCCCAATGTGGCCAAAGACGGCTTGTGCATGACCAGCCACGGCAGTCTGGTGCTGGATATGCACTTTGAGGCTGGCCTGGATGCGCATAGCCTCAACGCAGCACTGAACAATATCCCCGGCGTGGTTGAGCATGGTATTTTTGCCAAACTAGCCACAACCATCCTGATTGCAGATCAGGGTCAGATCGCAACACGGGTTTAACTGGCGGCATTTCACTGCCGCTTTGCTGGCTCATGCGTTTTCTCTCTGCCCATTTGGTTCGCGCCGTATGGTTAACGGCCCTGCTCTGCCTGGGGCTCAGTGCGTGTAGCGATAATAGTGATACCAAGCCAGCCACACGCGCCAAACCCAAGCCGGATCCTTACACCATTCGCTTTGTCACGATCAACAGCCCCAGCACCTACTTTATCGACAGCCAGAACAATTACGCCGGTCTGGAATATGACCTGGCCAAACGCTTTGTCGAGTTTTTGGGGCCGCCGTATAAGCTCGAATTCGTGGTGGTAGACAGCTTTTCCAAAGTGTTCCCTACCCTGCTCAAAGGCGACGCCGACATTGCCGCCGCCGACATTAGTATCACCCCTGCGCGTAAACGCCAAGTGTTGTTTGGACCGGCCTTTAACCAGGTGCAGTCCATGGTGGTGTTTAACCGCGACAAGAACAGTGAGCCGACTCATGCCAATGCGCTTTTGAATAAACGCATTGTGCTACCCAAAAGCACCAGTTTTGTTGAACGCATGCGCGAGCTGCAGGCCAAGTATCCGGGCCTGACCTGGAAAGAGTCCGACAAAATGAGCTCAGAGCAACTGATTGAAGCGGTGGCACGCAATGAGATCGACTTTACCGTGGCAGACAATCACCTGCTGGCGATCTTGCAATATAACTATCCGCAGCTGGATGCTGGCATGATGCTGGGCCAGGCCGACAAAATCGCCTGGGCACTAAACAAACTGCATGGCGAACCGCGGCTCAAACAAGTACAGGCTTTTTTCAAGCAGATCGAAAAAAATGGCGTACTACGCAACTTGGTTGACCGCTATCACGGCCATACCAAACGTTTAAAACCGGTTGATGTGGTTACCTTCCTCACCAAGTCGCAAACCTTGCTGCCCAGGTATGTCCGCCTGTTTAAAAACGCGCAGGAAATCACCGACATCGACTGGCGACTGCTGGCCGCGCTCAGCTACCAGGAATCTCACTGGGATAATTACAGCACCTCGCCCACCAATGTACGCGGGCTCATGATGCTCACCGAACAAACCTCCAACATGATGAACGTCACCGACCGGCTAGACCCCAAGCAAAGCGTGATGGCTGGCGCCAAGTTTTTTCTATGGATGAAAGACCGCATTCCCGCACGCATCCCTGAACCTGACCGTACCTTTATGACCCTGGCCGCCTATAACAACGGCGTCGGCCACCTCGAAGATGCCCGCATCATCGCCCAGCGCCTGGGCCTCAATCCCGATAGCTGGGCAGACGTCAAACGCGGCTACCAACTGCTCAATGATCCCACCCACTACGTTAACGCCAAACATGGCTACTGTAGCTGCGGCGCGCCCGTGATCTATACCGAGCTGGTCAGAAGCTATTACCAGATCATGCAAAAATACTTCCCGCCCTACGACCCTGGCGTAGACCCATACAAAATTGCAGACGTAAAAATGCCCTGGTTGTTGGCCAGGGCATCTTGAGTTTGCAAAACCGGACGAATTACAAAGTCAGCAGCGTTTTGCCACCCATGTAAGCCTGTAGGGCTTTGGGAATATTCACCGTGCCATCAGCGTTCTGGTTATTTTCCAGCACTGCCACCAGTGTACGGCCCACAGCCAGACCAGAACCATTCAAGGTATGCAACAACTCAGGCTTGCCATTGGCATTACGGAAACGGGCCTGCAAACGGCGCGCCTGGAAGGCTTCGCAGTTGGAGACAGATGAAATTTCACGGTAGGTATTCTGTGCGGGCAACCAGACTTCGAGGTCATAGGTTTTCGCAGCGCCAAAGCCCATATCGCCTGTACAAAGCGAGACAACACGGTATGGCAGTTCGAGTGCCTGCAAAATAGCCTCGGCGTGGCCGACCATTTCTTCCAGCGCTTGATAGCTGGTGTCAGGATGCACAATCTGCACCATCTCGACTTTATCAAACTGGTGCTGGCGGATCATGCCTTTGGTATCTTTACCATAAGACCCGGCCTCTGATCGGAAGCATGGGGTATGCGCGGTCAGCTTGATCGGCAGGCTGTCCATGGCGACAATTTCATCCCGCACCGTATTGGTCAGCGTAACTTCTGAAGTCGGGATCAGGTAGAGCTTGCTGTCATTGTGGGCGGTAGAGAACAAATCTTCTTCAAACTTGGGCAATTGACCGGTACCAATTAAGGTCTCGCGGTTGACCATATACGGCGTATAGCACTCCGTATAGCCATGTTTCTCGGTTTGGGTGTCCAGCATAAACTGGGCAATCGCGCGGTGCAGTTTGGCAATCTGACCTTTCATAAAGGTGAAACGCGCGCCTGAGAGCTTGGCTCCTGTATCAAAATCCAGCCCTAGTGCCGCACCGACATCAGCGTGGTCTTTGACTGCAAAGTCAAACTGGCGTGGCGTGCCCCAGCGACGCACTTCGACGTTTTGGGTTTCATCCTGCCCGACCGGCACGCTCTCATGCGGCAGGTTAGGCACGTTTTGCATGAGCGCCAGCATGCTCGCTTGCACTTCATTGAGTTGTGCCTCGGCCGCTTTCAGCGCATCGCCCAAACCAGCTACCTCGGCCAGAATCGCACTGGCATCTTCGCCTTTGGATTTGGCGATGCCGATTTGCTTGGAGGCTGCATTGCGTTTGGCCTGCAGGTTTTCGGTATTGGTCTGAATGGTTTTACGCTGGGCCTCGAGCGCTTTAAACTCTTCTGCGGGGAATACAAATTTCCGTGCCGCCAGACGGGCAACCACGTTATCCAAATCATTTCTAAGCTGTTGAATGTCTAACATTATTTTTTCGCTTTGCTTTTTAAGTATTGCTGATCAAGGTCTTTAAGTTGATTGAGTTTCTCGCTTATTTTACCTTCCAATCCACGCGGTGTGGGCTGGTAAAATTGTGGCGGATCCATGTCATCAGGGAAGTATTGTTCGCCTGCGGCGTAAGCACCAGGTTCATTGTGCGCATAGCGGTATTCTTTGCCATAGTCGAGCGCTTTCATGAGTTTGGTGGGCGCATTTCTCAAATGCAAGGGCACGTTGCGGGACTTGTCTTGCGCCACAAACGCCTTGGCCTGATTGTAGGCCATATAGCCTGCATTACTTTTAGCTGCTACGGCCAGGTAAATCACGGCTTGCGCCAGCGCCAGCTCGCCTTCTGGGCTGCCCAACCGCTCAAACGTCAAAGCGGCATCATTGGCAATCTGCATGGCGCGTGGATCAGCCAATCCAATATCTTCCCAAGCCATGCGGATAATGCGACGGGCCAGATACAGTGGCTCAGCGCCGCCATCGAGCATGCGCATGAGCCAGTACAAGGCGGCATCCGGATTGGAGCCGCGCACGGATTTGTGCAGGGCAGAAATCTGGTCATAGAACGCCTCGCCACCTTTATCAAAGCGGCGCAGCTTGCTGGCCATGGTGGACTGCAAAAAGGATTCATCTATGCGATCGACTTTGGCTGCAATGGCGCCGTTAAACAGGCCTTCAGCAAAATTAAGCAGGCGTCTGGCGTCACCATCGGCATAGGCGAGCACCTGTTCTTGCACCGCCTCATCTAGGGCAACAGCAGGTGCGACTTTTAAGCGCGCACGCTCAAGCAATTGCGCCAGCTCGTCTTCATTAAGTGCATTGAGTACAAACACCTGCGCCCGGCTCAGCAACGCGCTATTGACTTCAAATGAGGGGTTTTCGGTGGTGGCGCCAATAAAGGTGATCAGCCCACTTTCGACATAAGGCAAAAACGCATCCTGCTGCCCTTTGTTAAAGCGGTGAACCTCATCGACAAACAGAATGGTATTGCGACCCGTTTGTTGCAAGGTGAGTTCTGCACGCTCAACGGCTTCGCGGATATCTTTAATGCCGGATAGCACGGCAGAGAGCGGCACAAATTCGGTATCCGCAGTTTGCGCAATCAGGCGCGCCAATGTGGTTTTACCCACCCCTGGTGGGCCCCATAAAATCATCGAGGGCAACTTGCCGGATTCAAATGCGCGTCGCAACGGCTTGCCCTCACCGAGCAGGTGGGTTTGCCCGACCACTTCAGACAATGTTTTTGGTCGTAGCTGCTCAGCAAGTGGAATACTGGAGGGAGTTTGCGGTTCAAACAGGGATGACATGATGATTCTGGCGCGGTCTACTGGCTACTCGCCAACGACATCCACCCCTTTGGGCACAGTAAACAAAAACTGGTTGGCGTTGAGGTTGGGGTTCACTTCCACGTTTGAAAACACGATATGCGTGCTTTGACCAAACGCATCCACCAGACGCATTTCAGCCAGCTTGCCTTGGCTGAAGGAAATGATCACCACCTGAAAACCACTGTCTTTTTGAATTGGCTTGGCCTGTACCCGTTGCAAGCCCTCAAAATCGAGCAAGCGAGTGAGACGGAAGCTCTCTTCCACATTAGGACCACCTGCCAGCAAAGCCGCCGGACTGGTGCCTAATACTTTATCTACCGTACGCAGCGTGACTTGCTGCAAGTCGACATCAAACAAAAACACCTGTCGGCCATCGCTGATGATTTGCTGCTCGTAAGGCTTTTGATAATCCCAGCGGAATTTGTTGGGCCGCTGCAATAGCATGGTGCCGTTGACCTCTTGCAGCTTGCGACCTTTTTGGTCAAACACGGTCTGCTTGAAGTTGGCGCGCATGGCTTGCGTGCTCTGGTAGAACTGCTTTAAATCATCGACACCATCGGCAAATGCCGTTGAAATGAAACATACGCTGCATAACGCCAGCAGCACTCGGGTAAATACTTTATTCATGGTCTCCTCCGGCTTTCACTAATACCTCACGGTTGCCATTGCTTTGCATGGCAGAGACCAGTCCGGCACGTTCCATATCTTCGATCAGGCGGGCAGCGCGGTTGTAGCCTATGCGCAATTGACGCTGCACCGATGAGATAGAAGCGCGGCGAGTTTTGAGCACAATCGCCACTGCTTCATCATACAGCGGGTCTTTTTCGCCGCCCGCACTGGCCTCGCCACCACCCAGGCTATCCAGGTCGCCGCCTTCGGTCTCATTGGTGAGAATGCCTTCAATGTAGTTTGGTTCGCCTTGCGCCTTGAGGAAGTTAACCACGTTATGCACTTCGCCATCACTGACGAATGCACCGTGAATCCGTTGCGGATAGCCGCTACCGGGCGGCAGATACAGCATATCCCCCTGGCCGAGCAAAGTTTCGGCGCCCATTTGGTCGAGAATGGTACGCGAGTCTATCTTGCTCGATACCTGGAATGCCACGCGTGTGGGTACGTTGGCTTTAATCAGGCCGGTAATCACATCTACCGAAGGGCGTTGCGTGGCCAACACCAGATGAATGCCTGAGGCACGGGCTTTTTGCGCCAAGCGTGCAATCAGTTCTTCTACCTTTTTGCCCACCACCATCATCAGGTCAGCCAGCTCATCGATCACGACCACGATCAACGGCATTTCATCGAGTGGCTCCGGCTCGTCCGGTGTCAAACTAAATGGATGCGGGATCGAAGTACCCTGTTTTTTCGCATCGACAATTTTCTGGTTATAGCCAGCCAGGTTACGCACACCCAGCGTAGACATCAGTTTATAGCGACGCTCCATCTCGGCCACACACCAGTTGAGAGCATTGGCGGCCTGACGCATATCGGTCACCACCGGCGCCAACAAATGCGGAATACCCTCATACACAGACAATTCCAGCATTTTCGGGTCAATCAGGATCATGCGCACGCGGCTGGCTTCCGCTTTGTACAACAAACTCAAAATCAGCGCATTAATCGCCACCGACTTACCAGAACCGGTGGTCCCCGCTACCAGCACATGCGGCATTTTCGCCAGGTCGGCCACAATCGGCTTGCCGGCAATGTCTTTACCCATGGCAATCGCGAGCGGCGAATTTAAATCGGCATAAGCCTGGCTACCCATAATCTCGGTGAGTGACACGATCTGGCGTTTGGGGTTAGGGATTTCCAGCCCCATATAGCTTTTGCCAGGAATCGTCTCGACCACCCGCACGCTGATCACGGACAAGGCTCGCGCCAAATCTTTAGACAGGTTAGTGATCTGGCTGCCTTTGACACCAGGTGCCGGATCCAGCTCATAACGCGTAATCACCGGACCAGGCTGCGCAGTGACCACCTTAACCTCGATGCCAAAATCCATGAGCTTGCGCTCAATCAGGCGCGAGGTGAAGTCCAGCGTTTCTGCCGATTGCAACTCCACCGACTGGTTAGGCGCATCCAGCAAATGCAACGGTGGCAGGCCTTCCTGCTCTATGGCCTCAAACAACACCGCCTGTTTCTCTTTGACCACGCGCTCGCTTGGCGCGATGGCAACCTCAGGCACAGTAATCTCCACTGGCTTGCGGTCTTCAATGCGCTTGCGTTCCGCTTCGACAAACTCTTCACGCGCCTGCAACACCTGGCGGCCAACTTGACGGTCTTGCCAGTCCTGGTATTTCAATACGCTCCATTGGTAAAACTGAATGACCCACTCACCGAGCCGTTCGCTAATGGTGATCAGCGACCAGCCGGTAAACAGGCTAAAGGCCGTTGCAAATAACACCAGCAACAACATGGTCGATCCGGCAAAACCAAACATATTGCGCAGGAGATGGTCGATGCCGCTACCGATCACCCCACCCTGCTTGAGTGGAAAATCAGCAGGTAAACTCACCAGATGCCCAGACTCCAGGGCTGCAGAAGCGAGTAACATCAAGGCAAACCCTACAGCATTCAACCACCAATCCTGCTTTTCAGCCGCATTCTGGTGCAGCCGCTGATACATGAGCCACACTACAAAAAAAGCCAACACCACAAACCACCAGGAAGAAAATCCAAACAGAGACAGAAAAATATCGGCCATCCAGGCGCCTACCGTGCCGCCTGCATTGTGAATGCGGTCACTCTCGCCCACTGCGTGCGTCCAGCCTGGATCTTCATGCGAGTAAGTCAGTAAAATCACCGCCAAAAAAACACCGAGTGCCGCCAGCGCAATCCAGGCAACTTCACGGATAAGCTTGGCGTCGCGCAGCTGTTTTTCCGTCGAGACTTTTTCCAGACGGACATTAGCGGCTTTTTTCTTATTAAAAAACAATATGTTGTCTCTTTCTCTGCAAGAGTGAACTTAAATGATTATAGCAAAATCAAATTGCAGACAGGGGAACGAGGTTCTAAAATACCCTAATCACTCACAAGGAGAGCTCATGGATATCGGAATTAACAATGAAAACCGCCAGGAAATCGCGCAAGGCTTGTCCAAGCTGCTGGCAGACACTTACACGTTATATCTCAAAACGCACTATTTTCATTGGAACGTCACTGGCCCGATGTTCAATACCTTGCATTTGATGTTTGAAACACAGTACACCGAGCTCGCATTGGCCGTAGACCTGGTGGCTGAGCGTATCCGTTCACTGGGCGTGTATGCGCCAGGCACTTACGCACAATTTTCCAAGTTGACTTCCATCGAAGAAACCGTGGACGTGCCTAAAGCCAACGACATGATCAGCGAACTGGTGGCTGGTCACGAAGCGGTTTGCCGCACAGCACGTAGCGTGTTCCCGGCAGCCGAGAAAGCCTCCGACGAAGCCACGGCTGACTTGCTAACCCAACGCCTGCAGGTGCATGAAAAGACAGCTTGGATGCTAAGAAGCTTGTTGGAAAAATAATTCCGAGCAGTCTTTCAATGTAGGCTAACCTGCTGGTGATGTCGGAACTAAAAAACTGAATAGATGTTACGTAGCTTATTAGAAAAATAAGCTACGGATGCAGTTTTTCGTTGTAGGCTCACTCGGCGTAACCGATGTTAAGCAAAGCGGCCTAAGCCACAAAACTGCTTGGATGCTAAGAAGCTTGCTGAAAAAATCTTTATATATTGATCACTTGACTGGAAGATGACCATTTTAAAAACCCATGGTCATCCCCATCTGAATAAAAATAACCTTCCTGAATGGAATTTTCACCATGGCAACTAAACACGCCCGTTTAATGATTCTTGGCTCCGGCCCTGCCGGGTATACGGCAGCCGTCTATGCGGCTCGCGCCAACCTCAACCCGGTTTTAATCACTGGGCTCGCCCAAGGCGGCCAGCTCATGACCACCACCGAAGTCGATAACTGGCCTGCAGATGCCAACGGCGTCATGGGTCCGGAACTGATGGCGCGCTTTCAGCAACATGCCGAGCGCTTTAACACCGAGATGATTTTTGACCACATTCATACCACCCATCTCACAGAAAAACCGATTCGTTTGGTGGGCGACAGTGGCGAGTACACCTGCGATGCACTGATTATTGCAACTGGCGCTTCTGCCAAATACCTGGGCCTGCCCAGCGAAGAAGCGTTTGCTGGCAAGGGCGTGTCTGCCTGTGCCACCTGTGACGGCTTCTTCTACCGCAACCAGGAGGTCGCCGTAGTGGGTGGCGGCAACACCGCAGTGGAAGAAACGCTTTATCTGGCAAACATTGCCAGCAAGGTTACCCTGGTTCACCGCCGTGACAAATTCAAGGCCGAAGCCATTCTGGTGGATAAGCTGATGGAGCGCGTGAAAGAAGGCAAAGTGGTGCTGGAAACCTTCCAGACGCTGGACGAAGTGCTTGGTGACAACACGGGCGTGACGGGCATGCGTCTGAAAGACGTCAATTCTGGCACCACCAAAGACATTCCCCTCAAAGGCGTGTTTATTGCCATTGGTCACCAGCCGAATACGCAAATCTTTGAAGGCCAGCTGGAGATGGAGGGTGGTTATATCGTCACCCAGGCAGGCCGCCAGGGCAATTTCACAGCCACCAGCATCCCCGGTGTATTTGCTGCGGGCGATGTGCAAGACCATATTTACCGCCAGGCAGTCACCAGCGCCGGCACCGGTTGTATGGCCGCGCTAGATGCCGAGCGCTATCTGACCAGTCTGGAATAAATCCAGCAGCAATCGTGAAGAAGCGCACCCCGGTGCGCTTTTTTATTTTAAAATCGGGTTATGTCACAAGAACATCCGGACAACGATGAAAATGATGTGTCACTGTTTTACGAAGCAGTCAAAGGCGCACGTCCGGTCAAAACCAACCGCGTTTCCCATGCGCCCAAAAAACCCAAACCGATTCCGCGCCAACTGATCCGCGATGAAAAACAGGCACTGATCGATTCGCTCAGCGACCACTACATCCCTGCCTACGAACTCGAAAGCGGCGAAGAATTACTGTATTTGCGCGAAGGCCAATCGCCGATGGTGTTAAGCAAACTGCGCCGTGGTCATTGGGTGGTGCAAGCGCATATCGACTTGCATGGCCTGATCAGTGATGAGGCCAGGGTCACGGTCTCTGAATTTATTGCCGGCTGTAAAAAACGTGGGCTGCGTTGTGTACGCATCGTGCATGGCAAAGGCCTGGGCTCGCGCAATAAAGAGCCTGTGCTTAAACACAAATTACGCAATTGGCTCATGCAAAAAGACGAAGTGATTGCCTATGCTCAGGCACGGGCCAATGATGGCGGCAGCGGGGCCGTGATCGTCTTGCTCAAAGCATAAACGCGCTGCCATCTCTGGCAACGCGTCATGAGCCTCAATCAGAAACTTACCAATATTGTGGATATGGATGGTGGCGCGGACCATGTCCTCTCATGGCGGCTGGACGGTAGACTGGTGCTGGCATCGGCTGTACCTGTGCGACATTTGGCCTCACCATCACCGCCACTTCCAGCGTTGGGCCGGGATCGCGGTCCATCATGGTAGCGTATTGGCGGCCCTGATATTCATAATTCACCAGATAGCCCGTGGTCACGGTTTGCCACTGGTCCACCATCACACATTGCTGCACGGGGCGGGTGACAACACGTTCATTGCCATAGGGATTCTGGTTGTCCACGCGGTCACCGACAATGGCGCCTACCCCGGCACCAACAGCGGCCGCTGCCACGCGGCCACCACCCCGGCCTATGGTGCTGCCCAGCAAACCACCTGCCACGCCACCAATAATGGCGCCGGTGTTAGATCGCGCTGGCGCCTGATAAACACTCTCATTGATGTATTCAGTGCGGCACTCCTGACGTGGCTGATTGACTTGTTGCACCTGGGGTGCCACCGACAGCACCCGCGCCCGGTCTATATATTCGGCATCGGCAAATGCAGCCTGGCTGGCCAGCAACATCCAGGCACTGATTGCGATAGTTTTACGCACGTTGTTTCTCCTCTCAACATTCACACTGCATGTGGCAGTTGAGATTGATAACGTGCAGGCTGTTCAGTGCGATGACGCACAGACAGGACGCCGTGAGCAAAATTTTGTATCAGCGTGGATACAAGCAGGTTATTGATTGCTATTGGCCAGCTTGAGCAACTCGCCGCGTTGCTGGATTTCAATCACGCCGCGTCCCATGGTCAACCAGCCTTTTTGTTCCAGGCGCTTAAGCTGGCGGCTGATGACTTCACGCGCGGTGCCCAATTCGTCAGCGATCTGCTGATGGGTGCGCTGTATGGTGTTATTGCCCATGTCCAACAGCCACTTGGCCAGGCGTGCATCCAGCGTCTGAAAAGCGACTTCATCCAGCAACACAATGAGGTCGCTGATCAGTGCGCCGTAGTTCTGCATGACGTATTGCCTGAACACCGGCGAATCAATCATGAGTTTATGAAAAATGGCTTCCGGGATAATCACATCCTGAATGTCATCCTCAACCACGGTAGAGGCCGGATATTGGCTATTGCCTAACAGGCAAGTTGTCGTGATCACACAGGTTTCACCGGCACCCACGCGATAAAGCACGATTTCACGCCCGCTGGCTGACATTTTATAAACGCGCGAGCGCCCTTTTAAACGCAGCACATAGCCGCCGCAATGGTCACCTTCGCGATAGCCAATCGCACGAACCGGCGCCTCTACAATGCGCGCATACTGCGAAACCAGTTTTTTTGCAGAGTCTTCCAATGCTTCCAGTTCTGGAAACAGACTGATCCATCCTAATGATTGCATCATCCCAATATCCCCATTCGTTCATTTTTTTGCTTGTCATACCTGCATGACAGCCACTTTTTTATGTACTGCACTTTATCACAGTTTGATTTGCATCCCTGTTTCAGATGGATTTGGCATGTGAACGTGCGATGGCAACTTGGTAGAGGTCGAGGGTCATCGTCATAGGATTTACCGCAAGCTTGCCCCAAAAATATGCAAATTGGATTAAGTTGATAACGCACCCCGTCAGTCCATCACCCGTAACACACAAAAAGTCATGCCCAGATAAGTGTTAAAGCGTACACAATCTGTGACAACAGGTTTATGATTGAATTTCAACGTACAAAGAAAATAAAAATATAAATGATTATGCAAGGGGTAATATGCAAACTTCAGAAATTGCGGTGGATCTGTTTGATCAGCTAAGGGCCTCGGCCGATCAAGCCAGTCAGTTAATGAAGGCCATGGCCAATACAGACCGGTTGATGCTGTTGTGCCAACTGTCACAAGGCGAAAAATCCGTCAGTGAATTAGAGGCCTGCCTGAATCTCAGGCAACCCAGCTTGTCACAACAGTTAACCGTGTTGCGCGAAGCGCAGCTGGTGACCACCCGCCGCGAAGGTAAAAACGTGTTTTACCGCATAGGCAGCCCCGCCGCGCTTGCGGTGATCCAGGTGTTACACCACGAGTTTTGCAAATAATCCGGCGGGGACCATGCATCATTGCCGAGGACGTCACGATGAATCTCAAACAAATCGACCAACATTACAGTATCAGCGACCAACTCACGCCTGAAGATTTAAATGCGCTGGCTGCGCAAGGCACGACCTTGGTGGTCAACTTCAGGCCTGATGGCGAGGGCGGCGAATCGCAGCCTGTCAGCGAGGCCTTGGCCTCGCTAGCAGCGGCGCTAGGCATAGGATATGCGTACATCCCGGTAGTCCCCAACCAGATCTCAACCGAGCATGTGGCTCAACTGCAAACCTTGCTGACCAGCCACCCGGGACCCGTCGTCGGCTTTTGCCGTACTGGCAACCGGGCCAATCAAGTCTACCAACTGGCCTTACAGTCGCCCGCTGTGGCTGCCCAAAGCAAACCTGCTTGTTGCGGTGGATCAGCAGAGACCAAAGAGGGCTTACTGGATAAAGTTAAAGGCTGGTTCAAAGAGTAAAATCAATAAGAGAAGACGGTTCCACACCATGCAAAAAAATAACTTTGATATTGTGATTGTCGGTGGTGGCGCGGCGGGTTGTGCTATGGCTGCCAGCCTGAAAAAACGCGATAACACACTTGCGATTGCCATTATTGAGCCAGCTACTCAGCATTATTACCAGCCAGCCTGGACCTTGGTCGGCGCGGGCGAGTTTGACGCAGCGAATACGGTACGCCCCATGGCTGAATGCATCCCGCACGGTGTCACCTGGCTACACGCGGCAGCGACCGGCTTTATGCCTGAAGAAAAACACGTTGTCACTGACCGCCTGGGCAAGATTCAATATCAACAACTGGTGGTTGCCGCAGGCCTTAAACTGCATTGGGAGGGCATTAAAGGTTTGCCAGAAACGCTGGGCAAACATGAGGTGACCTCAAACTACCGCTTTGACCTGGCTCCTTACACCTGGCAACTGGTGCAGCAATTACAGTCGGGCAAAGCCCTGTTCACTCAGCCCCCCATGCCAATCAAATGTGCAGGCGCACCGCAAAAAGCGCTCTATCTTTCTTGTGCAGAATGGTTGGCGCAGGGTCGGCTAGGCCAGATCAAGGCCTCGTTTTACAGTGCCGCACCCGCTTTGTTTGGCGTGAAAGAGTATGTGGAGCCGCTGATGCAGTATATCCGTCGCTATCAGGTGGATTTGCATTTGAATAGCACGCTGGTAGAAGTGGACGGCCCCAATAAAACCGCCTGGTTTAATATCAAGGATGCCGACGGCAACGTGCAGCACATCAGCGAAACGTTTGACATGCTGCATGTGGTGCCGCCACAAACGGCGCCCGACTTTATCAAGCAAAGCCCGTTAGCGAATGCGGATGGCTGGGTGGAAGTCGATCAGCACAGTTTGCAACATGTGTGTTATCCAGATATTTTCGGCGTGGGTGACTGCACCAACACCCCCAATGCCAAAACCGCAGCGGCTGCCCGCAAACAAGTTGTCATTGCCGCAGAAAACCTGTTGGCGGCGCGGGCGGGCCTGGCATTGCCCTCGCGTTATGACGGTTATGGTTCCTGCCCGCTGACGGTTGAAAAAGGCAAAATCATCCTGGCCGAATTTGGCTATGGTGGCAAAATTGTCCCCACCTTCCCCTGGGATTCAACCAAAGCCCGCCGTTCTGCCTGGTGGCTCAAGAAATACCTGTTACCAAAGGTCTATTGGCACCTGATGCTCAAAGGACGCGAATGGCTGGCCAGATGCGGGGCGTGTGGCTAGCACGCACGCCCAAATTAACGTTTAGCTTTGCTGGCGAGAAACTGCTTGAGCCATTGCAAGGTGAGGGCCACACCAAAGCCATTCACCTCACTGGCGACCGCACCCAAACCGTCCTTGTGTGTATAAGACGACAAGTCTATGTGGCACCAATCGACCTCATGCTCGATAAACCTGCCTAAAAACCGTGCAGCAAGCATATGGTCCGCATCACTGTCCATGGTGCACTGCTTGATGTCGGCAATCTCGCTGTCCAACTCGCTGTCGTAATCTTCTGCATATGGAAACGCCACCACTCGCTCGCCACTCTCAGTACCGGCCTCGACCATCTGCTGCGCCAGGCTGGGCTGGTTGGCAATAATGCCGCTCATGCGCGACCCCAGCGCGGTTTGCATGCTGCCGGTGAGTGTGGCGTAATCAAGCATGACATCCGGTTTGCTGCGGCTGGCCAGGGTCAGGGTGTCAGCCAGCACCATACGGCCTTCGGCATCGGTATGCACGATTTCGATGGTCATGCCATTGAGCGCCGTGACCACATCATTTTGCTTGTAAGCGTTGGGGCCAATATGGTTTTGCGCCAGGGCCAGCCAGCAGTCCACATTCACAGCCAACTGTTGTGCGCTAATTGCCTGCAACACGCCAACCGCCACCGCGCTGCCGTTCATGTCCTGATGCATGCCTTGCATATATTTGGCCGATTTCAAATTATGGCCGCCGGTATCAAAGCAAATGCCCTTGCCCACCAGCGCCAGCGTTTTTTTCGCCTGCGGATGGCGATAGCTCAACCTCACAATCGCGGCATCCTGCGGCTCCGAGCCTTGCGCGACGGCCACAAAAGCACCTGCGCCCAACGCCCTTAGCCTATCAATATCAAACGCCTCATATTGCCACCCTTTTTCGCTGGCCATCGATTGCAAGCACTGTTGATACAGCGATGGCGTCAACATATTTGGCGGCGTCATGGTCAAGGCGCGGCACACGGTATTGCCAGCGACCAAGGCGGTGACTTCTTCCGTCCAGTCCAGGGCATCGACACCAAACAGGCCGATTTCTCGTAAGGACTGACCCTTGTGCTTTTTCTTGAGCATCGGCAAAGCTTGCGCATTCACCAGCGTGACATACGCCGCCTGCCGGACCAGCACGGTAGCCTTTTTTTTTGCATACACACCAATGGCGATGCGCGCAGGATGCTCCTCCAGCAACGGCTTTACCGCACTGCGTAACAGGCTATTCAACGCAAAACGAGGACTACTGGCCTCGACCTGTACCAGACTCACCAGGCGGCCATCTGGCCATTCAAGCGTGACCGGCTTTTCTGCTAAATCAGCGGCAGTGAGGCCAGCCCGCGCCAGTTTTGCGGCTAATGCTTCGCCAAATGGCAGGGTAGAAAAGTATTTTTCTTCAAATACCAGCAAAATATGCTGCGCAAATGCGGACAACACGGTTGAATTGACTTCAGAATTTTGGGACCACTCGATGCGCATACAGTCAGAAAACACTCTTATATAAAATATTAAATAAACGTAGCAAAAGCCAGTAGACAAGCGTGTCTAGCTGATGCAAAACTTGACCAAAAGCGTCAAAAAAGAGACACTTACAGCTAATTGATAGCTTGCTGAGACTCATCACTTGAGTGCAGCAACGTGATACCATAAAAGTAGTGTCCAATTTCGGAATCCCTTCTTGGTAATCAACACTTTCTCAGCTCTAGGCATTGCTCGAAGCTAGATTATACGCATAGCGACTTAAAACTCGGAGAATCCTCACGCATGGCAACGCATTCGCAAGCACACCTCAATGAAACAGACGCACAAGAAACCCAGGAGTGGTTAGAAGCCCTCAGCGCAGTCATTGAGAATGAAGGGCCAGAACGTGCCCACTTTCTGTTGGAAGCAATGATTGATCAGGCCCGCCGTTCTGGTGGCCATTTGCCTTACAAAGCGACCACCGCTTATGTGAATACCATCCCCACCCACTTGCAGGCTAAACTGCAAGGCGATCCCGAGATGGAGCGCCGTATCCGTGCCCTGATCCGCTGGAATGCGATCATGACCGTGTTGCGTGCCAATGAAAAATCGCCCGGCATTGGCGGTCACATCGCCAGCTTCCAGTCTGCAGCCACTTTATATGACGTGGGCTTTAACCACTTTTTCCGTGCAGCCAACGAGAGTTTTGGTGGCGACTGTGTGTATTTCCAGGGGCACTCCTCACCAGGCGTGTACGCACGTGCCTTCCTTGAAGGCCGCATCACTGAAGAGCAGATGGATAACTTCCGTCAGGAAACCGGTGGCAATGGCCTGTCCAGCTACCCGCACCCGTGGCTGATGCCGGATTTCTGGCAGTTCCCTACCGTGTCCATGGGTTTAGGGCCATTGGCCGGGATTTACCAGGCACGTTTCCTCAAGTACCTGCATAACCGTGGCATTGCCGATACCTCAGACCGCAAAGTCTGGGTATTCTGTGGCGATGGCGAGATGGATGAGCCAGAATCACAAGGCGCGATCTCGCTGGCGGCGCGTGAAGGTCTGGATAACCTGATTTTCGTGATCAACTGTAACTTGCAGCGCTTGGATGGCCCGGTACGCGGCAACGGCAAGATTATTCAGGAATTGGAATCCAACTTCCGCGGCGCGGGCTGGAACGCGATCAAGGTCATTTGGGGTTCTTACTGGGATCCGCTGCTGGCCATGGATAAAGACGGCCTTCTGCGCAAACGCATGGAAGAGTGCGTGGACGGTGAATACCAGAACTTTAAACAAAAAGGCGGCGCCTATACCCGCGAGCATTTCTTTGGCAAATATCCAGAACTGCGTGAAATGGTGGCTGCGATGTCAGATGCCGACATCTGGCGCCTGAACCGTGGTGGTCATGATCCGCACAAAGTATTTGCGGCTTACCAGGCTGCAGTGACTCATAAAGGTCAACCTACTGTCATCCTCGCCAAAACTGTTAAAGGTTATGGCATGGGCGAAGCCGGCGAAGGCCAGAATACCACCCACCAGCAAAAGAGCATGGATATTGCCTCACTGAAGGCGTTCCGTGACCGTTTTGACCTGCCATTGACCGATGAACAGGTAGAAAACCTGTCTTACTACCGTCCGGCTGAAGACAGCCCGGAAATCAAGTACATGATGGAGCGCCGCGCAGCTTTAGGTGGCTTTGTACCTAGCCGCCGCCGTAAAGGTAACGAGCTGACCGTGCCTGAACTGTCAGCCTTTGAAAACATGCTGGGCGCCACCGGTGACCGTGAAATCTCCACCACTATGGCCTTTGTGCGTATCTTGTCTACGCTGGTGCGTGACAAGCAAGTGGGCAAATATGTGGTGCCTATCGTGCCGGATGAAGCGCGTACGTTTGGCATGGAAGGCATGTTCCGCCAACTGGGCATTTACTCTTCTGTCGGCCAGTTGTATGAGCCACAAGATTCTGACCAGGTGATGTTCTACAAGGAATCTCAAAGCGGCCAGATTTTAGAAGAAGGCATTAACGAAGCCGGATCTTTTGCCAGCTGGCTGGCCGCGGCGACGTCTTACAGCGTTACCGGCACGCAGATGATTCCGTTCTACATCTATTACTCCATGTTTGGCTTCCAGCGTATTGGCGACTTTGCTTGGGCCGCGGGCGACAGCCGTGCCCGTGGTTTCTTGCTGGGCGCGACTGCTGGCCGTACCACCCTCAACGGTGAAGGCTTGCAACATGAAGACGGTCATAGCCACTTGATGTCCGCGACCATTCCTAACTGTATCTCCTACGATCCTACCTTTGCTTACGAGCTGGCCGTGATCATCCAGGAAGGCATGCGCCGCATGGTACAAAATCAGGAAGATGTGTATTACTACATCACCCTGATGAACGAAAACTATAGCCATCCGGCCATGCCGGAAGGCAGTGCCGAGGGCATCCTCAAAGGCATGTACAGCTTCAGCAAGTCGAAAGCCAAAGGCCCGAAAGTACAATTGATGGGTTCCGGTGTGATTCTGCGTGAAGTGATTGCTGCCGCCGAGTTGCTGGAACAAGACTGGGGCGTGTCTGCGGATGTTTGGAGTGTGACCAGCTTTACCGAGCTGCGTCGCGACGGTATTGACGCCGAGCGTCACAACCTGCTGCATCCAGAAGCCAAACCTAAACTGAGCTATGTTGAAGCCTCGCTGCAAAAAGCAGAGGGCCCTGTGATTGCCTCTACGGATTACATGCGCAGCTTTGCCGACCAGATTCGTCCATTTGTACCCAACAGATTCGTGACCCTGGGTACAGACGGTTACGGCCGCTCTGACTCTCGTGAAGCCCTGCGCAGCTTCTTTGAAGTTGACCGTTACTATGTGACGCTGGCCGCACTGAAAGCCCTGGCGGACGAGGGCAAACTGCCAGCCAGCAAGGCCGCCGAAGCCATTAAAAAATACAATATCGACATTAGTCGTGCCAACCCGGCTACGATCTAAGGTCACGACATAAGGAACATACACAATATGTCTATCAAAGAAGTACTGGTGCCGGATATCGGCAACTTTGACAGCGTCGACGTCATTGAAGTCCTGGTTAGCGTCGGTGACACCGTCGCCAAGGAAGATTCATTAATCACCGTAGAGTCTGACAAAGCCTCTATGGATATCCCCTCCTCGCTGTCTGGCGTGGTCAAGGAAATTCACATCAAAGTGGGCGACAAAACCAAGCAAGGCGCCCTGATTCTGACACTGGATACCGCTAGCGAAGCGGCACCGGCAGAAAAAGTGGCCCCGCAGCCGACCGCCACACCCGTGGTGGCTACTGTAACGGTGGATGAAGCCAAGGTTGCGATTCCTGAGCCTACCCGCCCGGTGGCTGAAGTTCCCCAAGTCATCCAGCCGCAAGCCACGCCTAACCCGGTGGCTGCCAGCACCGTAGCCAGCAGCGGCAAACTGGCACATGCCAGCCCGTCTGTCCGCAAGTTTGCGCGTGAGCTGGGGGTGAGCCTGTCACTGGTGAAAGCCAGCGGCCCTAAAAACCGTATTTTGCAAAGCGATGTACAAGCCTACGTCAAAGGCGAATTGTCTAAACCACGCTCTGAAAGCATGAGTACTAGCGGTGGTTTAAGCACCTTACCCATGCCGGTGATCGACTTCAGCCAGTTCGGCAATATTGAGACCAAACCGCTTTCCCGCATCAAGAAGCTGTCTGGCGCCAACTTGCACCGCAACTGGGTCACCGCGCCGCATGTAACACAGTTTGATGAGGCTGATATTACCGACCTCGAAGACTTCCGTAAGTCCATGCTGGCCGAAGCCGAGAAGCGTGGCGTGAAATTGACTTTGCTGGCTTTTCTGATGAAAGCAGTGGTCAACGCCCTGCGTACTTACCCTAACTTTAATGCCTCCTTATCCCCTGAAGGCGATAGCTTGATCCTCAAGCAGTATTACAATATTGGCTTCGCCTGTGATACACCGGACGGCTTGGTCGTGCCTGTGGTACGTGACGTGAACCAGAAAGACGTGATGGACATTGCACGTGATCTGGCGGACCTGTCTGCCAAGGCCCGTGAACGCAAGCTGAAAGTTGAGGAAATGCAAGGCGGCTGCTTTACCATTTCAAGCCTCGGTGGCATTGGCGGCACCATGTTTACGCCGATTATCAACTGCCCTGAAGTCGCGATTCTGGGGGTTTCCCGCGCGGCCATGCAGCCAGTGTACAACAAAGACACGGGCGGCTTTGACCCACGCCTGATCATGCCGTTGTCATTGTCATACGATCACCGCGTCATCGACGGCGCCGACGGCGCACGCTTCACCAGCCATCTGCGTGTGATGCTGAGTGATGTGAGACGCTTGTTGCTCTAATTTTTAGACGAGTAAAAACACAAAGGGCGCGGAGAGCGCCCTTTGTTGTTTTAAGCCATCTGCATCGGCTGCATAAAGTCTCCGGTCTCTATTCTCGCCTTATCCGCTAGGGGCCATTGGTAGAGGTAAATCCATACTGGCTCAAGCAGCTGATCATCTATCGTGATAATCTGTGTTTGAACCCGTTGATATTCGGCGGGTTGTGGATGCCGGACACTGCATTCTTCATACTCATCCAGCATGGCCAACACACTTTGCGCATCGCGGAGGCGATATACCTCTCCATATACACGATGAGAGTGGTCGTTAGAAGCCACAACGCCAGGATAGAAGCTGATCTGATACATTAGCCCCTGAAACCAGCCATAGGCGACAAAATCAGCCTGCTGAGCCAGATACAGCGACATCGCATGGGTATTACCCTGACGCAGGGTGCCATAGACAAACAATAAATCATTCATGCTGCGATATTAACTGCGTTTAATGCGCTGATCCATGGTCAGCCTGCATCATGTCTTGCCTAAATTATTTAAATGCGTAATTTGCAGTCAGTAACAACATTTGCGGGTCGCCGGTAAAACAAACGGATTGGCTGGAGCAGCCAGCCATATAGCGTTTATTGGCCAGGTTTTTGCCGTTGAGTGCAAATCGCCATGCGTCTCGTGTGTAATAAATGCCCGCATCAAACAAGGTGTAGTCGGGAACATCAAATGTATTGGTCTCATTGCCCGCTTGTTTACCGATATGACGCACCCCTGCTCCGGCGCTTAAGCCTGGCAAAATTGCACTCAGATTGTAATTAAGCCAGGCATTCGCCATATGATTTGCGACCAGAATGGGCCGCTTACCCAGATTAGTCGAGTTGCTTTTGGTCACTTCCGCATCAATGTAGGTATAGCTGGCGACCAGGTTGAGATCATCAGTCACTTGTCCCGTCGCCTCCCACTCAAAACCGCGGTGGCGCTGTTCGCCTGTTTGCACACTAAAGCTGGCGCCATTAACCGGATCATTGGTGGTCACATTCTGCCGCTTTAACTCATACACAGAGAAGGTTGTGGAAAAGCGCTGATCAGGAGAGGCGTACTTAAGACCGGCTTCTTTTTGCTGTCCGGTTTCTGGCACAAAAGGTGTTCCCGCAAAGGTACTCCCAACCAAAGGCACAAACGATTCACTGTAACTGACATAAGGCGACCAGCCATTTTCAAACGCATATAGCAGGCCCAGCTTGCCAGTGGTTTTGTGTGCATTGCTTTGGCTATTGTTGCCTGTAATCCGGTTCTGATTAATTTCGGAGCGGTCATGACGCAAGCCCAGTTGCAGATTCCAGCCCTCTCCAAATTTAACCAGATCTTGCCAATAAACCCCTTGTTGCAATAACTCGTCACTACCTGTGCTATTCCCGGTCACAGTCACATTGCCCAAACTGACATTACTGTAATTGGGATTGAACAGATTTAAAGCCGAGACGCTTCGAGTCGCATAAAAGCGGTTTAAATAATAACGGATGTGGTCTAACCCAAAAAGCATTTGATGACTAAAAGCTGCAGTCGTGAAGTTGGCAGACAATTGATGATCCAAGGTCCACATTTGGGCAGACAAATCACGAATAGACGCACTGCGATTATAGTTGAGCTGATTGGCCGAAAGCGTCCGTGGTTCGGTAAAGGTGCCGTTCAAATTGAGGGTGTTATAGCGTACGTTTTGCCTAAAACTCAAATGCGCATTAAAAGCATGCGAGAACTCATAACCGAGCAAAGTTTGTTCTGTATCGTAATGGTCCAGGCCGGGCACACCGACAAAACGTTTGAAGGAAATATCGCCATTTATGTTAGGCAAGATGGTGCCATCGGCAGGTAATCCGCGTATCGGCACATAACTGCTCTTTTGATAGCTGGTCAATACCGTCAAACTGGTATTGTCACTGATATCCCAAGTCAGTGAAGGGGCCACATACTGGCGCTTTCTATCGACAAAATCGACCTGGTCATCACTGCTGGCAGTCAAGGCCACCAAGCGGTAACGCAGGGTTTTATCCTGATTCAGCGCATCAGAAATATCTGCCGTGTATTGCTGTTGCTGATAATTGCCAAAAGCCATGCCAAAACGGGCCATAGGGGTATCGGTTGGACGCTTGCTGACTAAATTGACAAAGCCACCCGGACCGGTCTGGCCATAAAGCACAGAAGAAGGCCCTTTAAGCACTTCTACCCGCTCCAGACCGAAAGGCTCAGCTTGTATCCAGGAGAGGTCATACGCCATCCGCATCCCATCTCTGAGCACATAATCACTTTGCACAAAGCCACGAATCGAAAAGTCATCCAGCCCGCGCCGGCCTCGTTGCCCGGCATCCACCCCCGCCACAAAACGTAGCGATTCCGCCAGCGTTTGCACCGCTTGATCGCGCATTTGCTCACTGCTGACCACCGAGATGGATTGGCTGGTTTCGTTAATTGGCAGATCAGTTTTTGTTGCGGTACGTGCCTGACTGGCTCGATATTTTTTAATCGGGGCAGTGGTTGACTCTGCGATTTTGTTTGTTTTGACGGCCACCTCTGGCAAGGTTTGATGGTCGGGCTGCAACGCCTCTGCACTTGCCATGGATGTAGACAAGGTGGCTGCGACCAGGGCCGCGGTCTGGAACTTCATGGATCACCCTCTATATTAAATAATAATCATTATCATTAAATATATTAACACAAATCCAACTTACCACAGCGTAAGCGCTACTTAAATACTTTCCAAGCAATGGTTACAACATCGCCAGTGTCAACCACACGCCCACTATCAAAGAGCTCCCCATCAATCCCGCCAATATCAATCTTGACTGACGCATTTTGGTCCAGAGCAATACACCCGTGATAGACAACACAATCAGCCCACCCGCCAACGTATCAGCCATGAGTACCCAACCCACACTTGCGCCCGTCCCTTTGTGCAGGTTGGTCAAAAATCCCCAGGCATTTACCTCTTCCTTGCGTACCAGCGCATATTCATTACCCACCACGTACTCTGCGGTGAGTTTTAGTTGCGGCATACGGAATTCGACTTCCCATTTTTCTGGCTGCGCTAAGGTTTTACCCATAAACCGCGCGGAAGATTTGGTCTTGAATGCAGGCTTGGCCTTCTTTTGAAAAGGCGTATGGTCAATCTCAAATGTCTGTTGCAGGTATCGAACAAAGTCCTGCTTTGTCGCGGTATAAGCAGCAGGAACTGTCAGCTGAATTTCTTTTTGCTCGATTTGAACTGCAGGGATTTTAAGGGTATTGCGGTGATCCAGCAGAATCCCGGTGACGCCAAACAGCAACCCCAGTAATGCTCCCCATAAACCTAACCACCCATGCACCTGTCGTAACCAGCGGATGGTTTTTGCACGTTGGGCATTGGCTGAGAGTTGGCGTGGATGTTGCACTAAGCGCTTTCTGAGAATGATGGGAAAATCTCAACCAGCGACAATCGTGTCTTTCGATAAAACATTTCGGGTTGCTATTAATTGAGAATAAGACGCAATTATACCTCAATCAACGCATACCGACGATAGTGATCAATATTTTTTAGAACAATGAGAATTGCTGTTGAAGCTTAGTAGCACACCCCCAGCTAGGATCTGCAGAAAACAAATCCGTGCGCAAATCAAGCCGCTCGCCTGACATGCCCAATTTCTGGCAACTAAGTTTAAAACGATGCGCCAGCAGGTCGGCAAATATGCCCTCACCACGCATGCGCTGACCAAAACCACTTTGATAGGTTTTACCGCCGCGGCTTTGCTTGATTAAGCTCATGACATGGTCGGCCTTGAGTGGAAAATACTGTTGCAACCACGCCTGGAATAAATCACTTAATTCATGCGGCAAGCGCAAAAACACATAGCCCGCCTTGCGCGCGCCTGCCTGATACGCCTGTTCAAGAATCTTTTCCATATCACAGTCTGTTAAGGCCGGAATCACCGGCGCCACCATCACGCCGGTTGGAATACCTGCTGTACTAAGTTTACGCAGTGTTTCAAAACGACGCTCAGGCGCGGCTGCCCGCGGTTCCAGTCGTCTGGCAATCTGACGATCTAACGTGGTAATACTCAGATAAATACTGGCCAACCCCTTGGCAGCCATAGGCGCAATCAGGTCAATATCACGCTCAACCAGTGAGGACTTGGTGACAAGGCTAAAGGGATGATTGGCGTCACTCAGCACCTGAATCACCTGGCGCGTCAGTTGATATTCACGCTCTATGGGTTGGTAGCTGTCCGTATTCATACCGATGGCAATCGGCGCACATCGGTATTCGGGGTGTGCCAATTCCTTTTTCAGCAGCTCGGCAGCCTTCGCCTTAATGAGCAAGCGTGACTCAAAATCGAGGCCGGGAGAAAGCCCCAGATAGGCATGCGTGGGTCTGGCATAGCAATAAATACAGCCATGCTCACAGCCACGGTAATGATTCAGGGTACGATCAAACGGCAGGTCTGGAGATTGAATGTAATTGATGATGCTTTTAGCCGCATCCAGCATGACTTCTGTGCGTAGGGCAGGCGCCTCTTCATCCAGACTGCCCCAGCCGTCATCTATGATTTCGCGGCGATGTGGATCAAAGCGGCTGATCTGATTGCTGCTGGCCGCACGCCCTTTGTATATAAGTGGCTTTTCCACCCGCTCGGGTGGAAAAGCATCAAGATGGTCTTGCGCTAATTGGTCTACTTGCGTTCCGATATCCACTGGCATGCCAACGCACTCCAGTACGGCAGGGATTGCAGCGCCAGCATGGAAACCCACAATTGCGCATCCAGGTTGCTAAAACCGCGCGAATACAACATGGCTGCTGCGCTGAGCAACAGAGAGATCAGAATCGTCAACTCCTCCTTGATTGGCGCGATCAGCTGCCAATTACTAAGTTTGGCTTTGGTTTTATTCGTCACGACAAAGACGCCTGCCTTGTGTGTCAGGCCACTGATGATACCCCGAGCAATGGCATGTGATAAACCCAAGCTGGCCAGTGAAGCGCCAAAGATATCCATCCAGCTGCAATGCATGGTTTTGCGGTACAAGACTGGTCCCAGAATGGCCTTGATCGCCAGGAAACACAGTATGGGAACAATCATGACCACCACCGGCAAACTGAAGTATTTAGGGAATGCCAACATGGCAATCGTCCAGCCGATAGAACCGATGGTGAATATCAGTTGCAAGGCCTCCCCAAACCAGCCAAACCAGCCAGTCAAAAAGTGGTAGCGCTGACTAAAGTTGAGTGATGATTTACCCAACAACTTTGGCATGTGATGTTTAAGTATTTGCATCGCCCCAAATGCCCAGCGATTACGTTGTGATTTCAAGGCTTTGAAGTTGGCCGGTGTTAAGCCACGCCCAAAGGTTTCATCAATATAACGCAACTCCATGTTTCTCTCGAGCAATCGCAACCCAAGTTCGGTATCCTCACAAATACACCACTCAGACCAGCCGCCCAGCGTTTGCAACGACTCACGGCGGATCAGTGTCATGGTGCCATGCTGAATCAGCGCATTACGCTCATGGCGGTGATGCATGCCAATGCGGAAGAAACCTTCAAACTCCCAGTTACACATGCGGTGGAAGAAATGATTTTCCCATTCACGGTGGGCTTGTGGTGCTTGTACGACCGCCACTTGCGATTCCTGAAAATGAGGGACGAGGTCGGACAACCAGTCTGGTGTCACCACATAGTCAGCATCGACTACCCCCACCACTTGCGCATCCGGGTGGGTTTTATCCAGCGCAAAATTCAGCGCACCCGCTTTAAAGCCTGGCCAGGAAGGCAAGTGATAAAAATGGAAGTTATCCGGCATATTTGCCATATAAGCCTCAAGCGGCTTCCATTTCGCCTCATCCTTGGTGTTGTTATCCACCACGATCACCTCATAATGCGTGTAGTTCAGATTGCGCAGGCTATCAATCGTGGCAATGACCATTTCTGGCGGCTCGTTGTAACAGGCCAGGTGGATAGAGACAAATAACTCCTGATCGGCAGGTAATGGCTGGGCGCGTTTAAAGAACCTCCGCCAGTAAGGTTTAAACATGACCTCACTAAATTCGGCGGCGTAGATCATCAACACCATCGAGGTCAGTGCAATACCCAATATCAGCCCGATCAGAACCACAAAATCGCGCAAGGTGTAGTAGTAGTCCCCTGGCAGATTCCAGGCAATGGTCAAGGTCGTGATACAGGCCTGAAACAACACCGCCATCGACAATACGCCCCCTATGCCCCAGTGCTTAAAGCGCCAGGCAATAAACATCATCGGGATAAATGCCAGCACCGTAGACCAAGTGGCTTTGGCAATCCAGCGCGTATTCGGTGGTACCGCGTCTTGCAGGGAGTATTTCTGGTGGCGATCAGCGTTATACATGCCCCAATAGGCACCCGCCCAGCCTTCCAGCGCAACTTTCCAGGGCTGGTCAAACGCCTCCATCAGGTAAAAATCCAGATCCTCAATGGAGTTACGGGCCAGGAACTCGCGGATAAAACGCGCCTGGTTGACTTCGCTGGCGACAGAAGCGCCAATCGCTGGACCACGACTGGGCCAGCCTACCTCGGTGATCACGATTTTTTTACGGGGATAAGCTTCCATGAGCTGGTTATAGCGTTCAATGGTGTATTGCACAGCTTTTTCAACCGGCACGCCTTCATGATAAGGCAGCAGGTGTACCGCAATATAATCCACATGCTTCACCAACTCCGGGTGTTTGAGCCAAACATGCCAAGGCTCGGCGGTAGACACAGGCACATTGCTATGTTCGCGGACAAAATCCAGGTATTCAATCAAGGACGGAACCGGCAAATCATTACGCAACAGCGATTCGTTGCCAACAATCACACGGTCAATATTGCTGTAGTTTTCCAGCTTTTCGAGCAAGGCAGACACTTCCCGCGTATTTTTCTGCTTGTCTGCATCTATCCAGGCCCCCGCAATTACATTCATATTGCGCTTGGCGGCCAGCGGGATCACCTCGTTCAAATCCAGTGATGAATACATACGAATGTGGCGCGTATGTTTATGCATGAGGTCGAGATCTTGCGCCAGTTCGGCGGTGTTCGGATGCTGCCCTTCGAGCGGGCTTTGGTTGGCCCGGTAGCCGGTGTAGGCAAATCCATTGACTTCCGGCTTGACACTGATCAGTGGCAGCGCCCGGTTGGCCAGCGTCCAGAGGCCAAAATGCAACGCTGAAAAGACTATCGCAAACGCCAGACTTGGCAGCAATTTTTTAAACCATGAAACGATCACTTCTCACACTTCCCGTTATTGATGAGTTATTGTTTTAAACTGAATGATACGCTGAATCAGCAGCGTTGGCTGTCAGCGGAATACCTACTTGTAGGCTTCTGAGAGGTAATATCAGCAAGGCAACACCGCAGACAGCAGTCCACCACCAGGCCATGGTATTCCCTGGCTCCATGATCGCCACGGCCACGGCGCAATTGGCAGCCATGACCAGCAGTGCAGCCACCAGCCAGAATCCAGCATTGACGGCCCCTGTTTGACCAGTCTGAGCGAGTGGCATTAATAAAGAAATCGTGATCGCGACCAATGGCAGGCAGACCAAGATGATGGGGAAATCCAGATAGCGCCCATTGACTGCAAGCGCGCCACTGGTCAGCAAGAATCCGACCGCCAGCAGTCGGAGCGCGGCTTGTTCCAGGCAAGCTTTTGCGTTCAACCCCAGCCACTGCCTGAGCTGCAAGCCAAGCAGTCCCCACCCCAGCACGGCAAGCCCAGCCAGCATACTGAGCTCTAGAGAATTACGGGCCGCCAAGTGTACATATTCCAGTTGCAGATAGGCATGCAAGCCCAGCAGCATGCCGCTTAATGCGAGTACCGCCAATTGATTCGCTGGGCGATGGCGATAAAATCCATAGGCAACGAATAGCAGTCCCAGGCCGAGCGCGGCCAGATAGGGTTGCAAGCCATCTGCACGCTCAGCCATCGCTCCCTGCAAGCTGAATTTGGGTTTTAGGTCCGTATCAAGCACGCCCCAATACCCCCCGACCGTGCCCTCCAGCTCACGCTTCCAAGGCTGATCCACGGCTTCAATCACGTTATATTGCCATTGACTCTGCTTGGCGGCCTGCAAAAAACCACGCATATATTTGGCTTGATTGATCGCGCTCGGCTTGGCCCAGAAGCGTTGACGACCTTGCGATGGCCAGCCGGTTTCACCAATCAAAATAGGTTTTTTAAAGACTGTGCCCAAATGTCCCATCACCGAAGCAGTATGGGCAACCGCCTGATCAATGGCAACCGGCTTATCTTCCCAATAGGGCAGAATATGCACGGTGACGAAGTCCACGTCCTGCTCTAAAGTAGGATGCTTGAGCCAAAACTCCCACACATCGGCATACGTGACTGGCACCTTGGTATTGGCTTTCACCCATTGCAGGTAGCCATGCATCTTGGGCTCGGACTGCTCGCCGCGCAACAAGACCTCGTTCCCTACCACAATGCCACGCACGGTCTCCGGATACTGGTTCGCTTGCTGCACCGCTAGCTTGAGCTCTGCCTGGTTGAGATCTTCCAGCCAACCGATCCAGACGCCAAGAATGACTTTCATGCCCAGTTTTTGCGCAGCCTTGGGCACATAATCCATCCCCTGGCCGACGGAATAAGTGCGCACACAGCGCGTGACTTTGGACAAGGCTTGTAAATCCTGCTCAATCTGCAGCGGATCGACATGCATATCCTTGACCAGCGGACTCATGCCAGGCTTGTAATAAGGCGAATAAGAGATGCATTGCAGGGGCAACGCATCCGCATCCACCTCAAGCAACACTTGTGGTTGCTGCAATCGCCAGACGTAGTAAACGGAGCCAAGTAAAAACAAGGTCAGCCAGACGATGGGTGAAATTCTTGATAACAAACGCTGCAATATGGTCACCTTGTCACGAGGTTGCTAAAAATAGCGGCTATTCTCTCATAAATCACCTAGGCTTGCGCCCTGCTTTTACAAGCTGCAAGCGACAAAAACACTAAAAGAGACTTGGTAAATTATGTAATTGCAATTATGATGAAATGTATTCAAAAGTCTCGCAAAAAACTCAGGCTTTTAAACTTTCTCACGCCAAAAATTTATTTCAGAAGTCATATGAACGTTAAATCCTGTTTAATCACCTTTAGTCTGTTCGCAATCTTTTCATCCACTGCGTTTTCAGCCCCTGCCGCGTCACCGGATTACAGTGGTGAATATTTGTGCAAAGGCAACAATATTGCTGTCGGCGATTATGAAGTGACCATTTATCTCAAAAAGAACCGCCGCAACAGCACAGCACAAGTTTCCGTCTACGAGCTGGCAACACACACGGAAAACAAGCAAAGCTACACTGGCCAGGCCATTACCCGTGGCAAACAGTTGGCAATGACCTTTAAACTGTCTGATGCCAAATATGCAGAATTCTCCACCGGCATGGGTCAATTCAGCAAAGTGGGCAAGGCCGGCTGGACCTTTAAAAACGATTATTACGAACCAGATGATACGGGCGGCAATTACGGCCATGAAACCTGCACCATGAAGCCAGCCACAGCGGTTAAACCGGTCACAACCGCCCCCGCCAAACGCTGATGCACGATGTGATTGAAACATCTATCGGGACAATCAAGCAGTGACAAGCCAAAAGTGCGGTTGTTCTTTTGGTGATAAAATAGCAAAACTAACGCATACATAAGGTTTTCATGAGTCAAATGGTTGAAATAGTGGTGCCGGATATCGGCAATTTTGACAGTGTCGATGTGATTGAAGTGCTGGTCGCCGTCGGCGATACCGTGGCCAAAGAAGATTCCCTCATTACCGTGGAGTCTGACAAAGCTTCCATGGACATTCCCTCCTCACATGCTGGCGTGGTCAAGGAGTTAAAAATCAAGGTGGGTGACAAAGTCGCCAAAGGCAGCCTGATCTTGCTGCTGGAAAGTGCTGAATCAACCACGACCGCAGCACAACCTGCCGTAGCACCTGCTGCTACACCCGCCACACAAACCACCGCCACGGCGGCGCCCGCTGCCCCAGTTGCGGCAGCCCCTGCCCCAGCGGTACCGACAGGTAATCATGATGTCACCTGTCAGGTCATGGTATTGGGCTCCGGGCCTGGCGGCTACACTGCCGCCTTCCGTGCAGCCGACCTGGGCCTGAAAGTGGTTCTGGTAGAACGCTATCCAACACTTGGTGGTGTTTGCCTCAATGTAGGCTGCATCCCTTCCAAAGCCTTGTTACACACGGCTAAAGTCATCACTGAAGCGCAAGAAACCGAACACCATGGCTTGCGCTTTGGCAAACCGGACATTGATCTCGACAAACTGCGCAACTGGAAAGCTAACGATGTCGTCGGCAAGCTGACTGGTGGTTTGGCCCAGATGGCTAAGGCGCGTGGGGTCACGGTGGTCAATGGCGTCGGTAAATTCACCAGCCCACACCAGATTGCCGTCACCGGCGCCGATGGCAAAGTCACCCTGGTCGGTTTTGAGAATGCGATTATTGCCGCAGGTTCACAAGCCACCAAATTTCCGGGGGCGCCTGAAGATGAACGCATCATGGACTCCACTGGCGCACTCGCTTTGGCCGATATCCCAGGCCGTATGCTGGTGATTGGCGGCGGCATTATCGGCCTCGAAATGGGGACGGTCTACGACGCGCTGGGCTCTAAAGTGAGCGTGGTGGAATTTATGGACGGCCTGATTACCGGTTGTGACCGCGACCTGGTGCGTCCACTGCAAAAACGCATGGAAAAACGTTTTGAAAGCATTATGTTGTCAACCAAAGTCACCAAGATCGAAGCCAAGGCGGATGGGATTTATGTAGACTTTGAAGGTGCTAATGCGCCGCAAGAGACGCAAAAATATGACCGCGTGCTCGTTTCTATTGGTCGCCGCCCGAATGGTAAAAATATTGGTGCCGAAAATGCTGGTGTGGCCGTCGATGACCGCGGCTTTATTAGCGTGGACAAACAAATGCGTACCAATGTCCCACACATTTTTGCGATTGGTGATATTGTTGGCCAACCCATGCTGGCCCATAAAGCCACGCATGAAGCGAAAGTAGCCGCAGAAGTGATTGCCGGTCACAAGGTCGAATTTGTCGCCAGTGTTATCCCTTCCGTCGCCTATACGGATCCCGAAGTCGCCTGGGTAGGCCTCACTGAAACCGAAGCCAAAGCCAAAGGCATTGAGATCGAAAAAGCCAGCTTCCCGTGGGCTGCCAGTGGCCGCGCCTTGTCTATCGCGCGTACCGAAGGCGCAACCAAACTGATTTTCGACAAAGACACTCACCGTGTGATTGGTGCCGGAATCGTTGGCGTCAATGCTGGCGAATTGCTGGCAGAAGCCGTGCTGGCGATTGAAATGGGCGCCGATGCGCATGACCTGGGTCTGACCATTCATGCTCACCCCACCTTGTCTGAAACAGTGTGCTTTGCCGCTGAACTCAAGGAAGGCACCATTACGGATATGCTGCCACCGAAAAAGCGATGAACATACCAGTACTTATTAATTATTAGCAGTCATCACCATCAAAAAACCCGCGAATGCGGGTTTTTTGATGTCTATCGTTTTAACGCCTTGTGAATTTTAATTACAAGGTATTTCTTTAAGCACGGCATCTGGAAACTGCGAACGCGCTTTTTGTAAACCGGCAAGTTGTTGTGGCGAGACCTGTTGCATTTTGATGACCGCCTGACCGCCATTACGGGTCGCTTTAATCAACAATTTTACCCCCTTATTTTTGAGGTCTAGCATGAGCTTATCGGCCAGTTTTTCATCACGAAAAACTCCGAACGAGATTGCGTGGCGCCATTTGGGGTCGTCTTGCACAACAAAGAAATCCTCCACACCGAGTTTACGCAATTCATCGGCTTTGATTTGCGCAGCCTCGGCAGTAGGTAGCGGCGGTTTATAAATCCAGTAACGCACATTATCCTGCGGACTGCCGATCAGATTGGTATGAGTCTTGATATTGAGTTGCTGTGCCAGGCTCAAGGCTTCATTCAAGCGCGCCGTGTTGAAGCTGCTCCACTCATAGCATGCGCCAGCCGTCGCGGTATGTTGTTCTGCGGGCTTAGCCGACGGGGCTTTTTCTGCCTGCTTTGCTTCAGCGGGTCTCGCTTCCACCAGGTTGGAGCTCACGGGCTTGTTAGGCTCAGGAGTTTTTTGCTCAGATGGCTTGGTTTCAGGCAGTTTAGCTTCAGCACCCTTGGCATCTGGTTTTGACACTGGCTCACTGGCAGGCACATGGCTATCAGCAGGCTGCACTACCGAATCGGAAGGCTCGTTTACCGCCGCCTCTGGAGCGCGTGTGGGGTAAGCCAGCAATGACTGCTCGGTGAGGATTTTAATTTGCTGTGGCTGGAGCTCTGGTTTAAGGCTACTGACGGCAGGTGACAGGGCATCGCGCTCAAAATAAGCAAACACCACCACATTCAGCAATACCAATATCCAGAATATTTTTTTCATTCTCTTATACTTTTCATTCGTCTGAACACTCAGCCAGGCAGGCCAATCCCTTTAATACCAGATTATCCACAATAATCGCCTGTGCTGACAATGCGTGCGGCAAATATCTGGCGATTAAATCTGCATCGCCGCCACTCATGAACAATAAAGGCACATGATCCAGCTGCTGGCACAAGCGCGCATATTGGGCAGCCACCGAAGCAGCCAGCGCCTGCACGCAGCCTACCCACATGGCATACTGGCTATTTTGCGCAAAGCCATCCGTGCCAGCGTCAAGGTCGGGATAGGCATAATCGAGTTGCGCCGCCCCTTGTTGCAAACTTTGCCACATCAGTCGCAAGCCAGGCTGGATACTGCCGCCAGCAAACATCGCCTGTGCTTGTTTGAGCTCTTGCTTAACTTCTTGCTTGACTAGCAGCGCATCCATCGTCATTGCGGTACCCGCGCTGACGACCAATGCTGATTGGCCCTCGCTACGCCATACCGCTAACAGGCTGCACCAGCGGTCGCTACCCAGTTGCGAAGGTTGACTGTAGCTGTTTTGCAAACCCAAGGCTGAAGAGGTGGCGACAATAGCTTGCAAACGTTGATCCCGCTCGGGCAAGGCTTGCAGCCAGCGCTCGCCCGCCACATTGCTTAAATAGATTTGGCTCGCTTTAGCAATTGCGGCGTGCAAGGCTTGCGCTTGTGCGGTGCCCTCAAACCAGTCTTGATTATCCAGGGTATTGATCTGCAGCGCTTTCGGCTGGCTTGATTGCTCAGGACACCAGGCCCATTTGGTGCGGCTATTGCCGGCATCAATCAGCAGTTTCATGCCGCACTCCGAACGCTGATTTCGCCTGCGTTAAAGCGCTGAATACCGGCAGCGGTTTCTACCAGCAAACTGCCCTCTTCAGCTACGCCAACCACGCGACCGGGAACCGACTGGCCATTGGCTAACAGCAGATTCACAGCTTGCTGCTCAAAAGCATGATACGCCGTCCACTCGGGCTGAAAATAGGCAAAACCATGCTCGGCAAACTGGCTTAAGTGTTGCGCCAACTGGTTCAAGCAGTGGCCGAGCAACTGGTTAGGGTCTACAGGCGCACCCGCCAACTGATTTAGGCCCATCGCCGCTTGGTCAATCTGCTGTTGTAAGTCAGCCTCCAATTCCAAATTGAGGCCTATGCCGATCACCGCTGCACTTGGGCCTTCCATATCCCCTTGCAGCTCAATCAGAATCCCGCCCAACTTGTGCCAACTACCCGCTTGCAACACCAGCAAGTCATTCGGCCATTTTAAGCGCACGCTGGTTAAGCCCATCGCGTGTAACGCCCGTACTAAAGCCAAACCGACTACCAGGCTCAAGCCAGACAAGCCAGCCGCGCCACATTGAAAGCGCCAGAGCAATGAAAAAGTCAGGCTACCCCCCAATTGAGAATGCCAGGAACGGCCGCGTCGACCGCGCCCGGCTGTCTGCATATGCGCCGCCACACAGGTCGCATGGGCAATACCGCGCGCACTCTCCTGCATTAAATAGCGGTTAGTTGAATCCACCTGCGCCAGCACTTGCACATGAAACCAGGGCGCATAGTCACCACAGGCCTGGGTAATTTGATCCGCATCGAGCAAGGTCAGCGGCTTGGGCAAGCGATATCCGCGTCCACGGACTGAAAACACCTTGATGCCTAGCTGCTCAGCAGATTGAATCGCGTTATATACCGTGGCGCGCGTGACGCCAAAACGCTGGGCCAAGTCTTCACCAGAGTGAAATTTGCCATCCGCCAGCACGGCCAGAATAGGAAATGCCAGCTTGTTCATAACAACAGGTGAGTGGCGATAATCATGCGTATATTCATAGCCCGCAGTGTAGCATACCCGCCCTGTCAGGCCGGGCGATAAAAGCCCGAAACGCCCTGTATTAAGCGTTTTGGGTCAGGTCGCTAACCGTGTAAAATAAGCACACTTTAGCAACTTCAAGAACCGCCATGTCTACACAAAAAGAACCGATCCCCGCCGCCTCCAATTTTATCCGCGCTATTGTTGATAGAGACCTTACCGAAGAAAAATATGCCGAAAAGAAATGGGCTGGTACGCCAGGCGATGCCGCGCATCACGCCACCGGACAAACCGATTTTGCTAAAATTCGCACCCGTTTTCCGCCCGAGCCGAATGGTTATTTGCACATCGGCCATGCCAAATCGGTGTTTCTCAACTTTGGGTTAGCGCGTGATTATGGCGGCATCTGTCATATGCGTTTTGACGACACCAACCCAGAAAAAGAAAGCCAGGAATATGTAGATAGCATCACTGAGATGGTGCGGTGGCTGGGCTTTGACTGGGACAATACCCGCCCGGATGGCAGCAAAGAAGACAATCTCTACTTTGCCAGCGATTATTTTGACTTTATGTATGCCGCTGCCGAGGCCTTGATTCAACGCGGACAAGCCTATGTCGATGCGCAAAGCGCCGATGAAATGCGTATCAACCGCGGCACGCTGACCGAGCCAGGTAAAAACTCGCCATTCCGCGACCGCAGTGCAGAAGAAAATCTGCGCATCTTCAGAGAAATGCGCGATGGTAAGCACGCCGATGGCAGCATGGTGTTACGCGCGAAAATTGATATGGCCTCGCCCAACATCAATATGCGTGACCCCGCGATTTACCGTATCCGCCGCGCCCACCACCACAACACCGGTGACAAATGGTGCATCTACCCTATGTACACCTTCGCGCATCCGATTGAGGATGCCCTGGAAACCATAACCCACTCCATCTGCACGCTAGAATTTGAAGACCAGCGCCCTTTCTACGATTGGCTGATGGACAATCTGGCTGATGCCGGAATGATTAACAAACCGGTGCCTTACCAATATGAGTTTGCACGCCTCAACCTGACCTATGTCGTGCTCTCCAAGCGCAAGCTGATTCAGTTAGTCGAAGAAAAACATGTTTCTGGCTGGGATGACCCACGCCTGCCGACGCTGGCCGGTGCTCGCCGTCGCGGTTACACGCCAGAAGGCTTTAAGCTGTTTACAGACCGTATCGGCGTCTCCAAGGCAGACTCCTGGATTGATTACAGCATCCTCGAAGACTGCATGCGCGAAGTCCTTAACGAATCCGCCCCGCGCAAAATCGGCGTGCTCGACCCGATCAAACTGGTGATTGATAATTACCCAGAGGGCCAAGCCGAAGATTGCTACGCCCCTAACCACCCGCAAAACCCTGAGCTGGGCAAACGCGTGGTCAAACTCTCCAAAGAATTATGGATCGAGCGCGAAGACTTTATGGAAGAACCTTCCAAAGGCTACTTCCGCCTGTTCCCAGGCAACATGGTGCGCCTGCGATACGGCTACGTGGTCAAATGCCTGAGCTGTGAAAAAGATGCAGCTGGCAACGTCACCACCGTGCATTGCGAATACCTGCCAGACACCAAATCTGGCACACCGGGCGCTGATAGCGTCAAGGTCAAAGGCAATATCCACTGGGTGAGTGCCGCACATGCTTACACTGCCGAAATCCGCCTGTACGACCGCCTGTTTAAAGACGCGCACCCAGGCAGCGGCGACAAAGACTTTTTAGAAGACATTAACCCGGATTCTGTCAAAGTCATCACCGCCCAGCTTGAGCAAAGCGCGCAGGAAGCCAACCCAGGCGACAGCTACCAGTTTGAGCGTCATGGCTATTTTGTCGCGGACAGAAAAGATAGCGTGACTGGCAAGCCAGTGTTTAACAGAACGGTAACGTTGAAGGATACTTGGCAGAAATAATGGATAAGAGCCACGCCAATCATTCATCTTTCCCTCAAAGGCGGGAACTCAGCTTGGATGAGCAAGCGTGGCTAACTATTTCCAAGCAACGTCTGGATGACATCCTTTCCAACAAGGTAAAAACCATCCCAGCCGAAGTCGTTTTTGAAAGAATTGACCAACTTCTAGGCCGATGAAAAAAGTCATCATTATTGCAGGTCCAAACGGCGCAGGAAAAACTACCTTTGCCCGTGAATACTTGCCTAATGAGGCCAATTGTCCAATCTTTATCAATGCCGACCTGATTGCGGCCGGGTTGGCCCCCCTCTCCCCTGAAACGACCGCTGATGGCCACAATATCCCAACCCCTACTAATAAGCGTAGATTCAAAGCGGGTTTAGCAAACCTTCATCAGCTTTACAGCGCTCTAGCAAATTCATGGTCTTTGTATGACAATTCAGCCAATGAACCTAAATTAATCTCTCGCGGCGTAAATCTATGGATGAAAAAGAAAAGTTAATAGAAAAAGAGTTTGAGGGCATTGATCAAGCCCTATGGCGCGCAGCTCAAGCTGCAAAAAAACTGGCAGAGCAAACTGGTACGCCTTATGTAGTTTATCAAGGCCATACGAATGACAAGCTTCAACAACAGGTTGTTACATATAAACAATAGTTTGTGGTGGACTGAGTAACTAGTCCGTACTAACGCGCTAATCCACTCTAGGAAAAGTAACACCGCGGGATACTTGGTAGAAATAATAAAAGGGGCATGATATGCAAGCTAATCCCAGAACTCTAGATGATTTATTTAATTCGCAGCTTCGGTACGTTGTACCAATGTTTCAGCGGTTATATGTATGGCAGGAACATCCACAATGGCAAACACTGTGGGAGGATATAACTGAAAAAGCAGAGCTTCAGTTATTTGGTAAAAAGTCGAACCCTCACTATCTTGGCGCCCTAATTATTGAAGGTGTAAAGCCAAGCTCACCAAGAGAAGTAAAACGGTTTTTGGTTATTGATGGTCAGCAACGCTTGACCACATTACAGATTTTACTATGTGCTTATAGGGATTACTCAAAAAGTAAAGGTTGGAACACTCTAGATAGAACAACAACGAGGTACCTAGAAAACGCCGACTCGGACGTAATGGAGAAGCCCGAGGAAGAGTTATATAAATTGTGGCCTACCACTTTAAATCGCTCTGTGTTTACAGATATTCTGTCGGCAAAATCTAAAGATGAAGTTGAGAAAAAACATCCTCTTATTTGGATTGGCCGAAAGCGCAAACCCGAGATTAGGAATGGATTAGTAGAATCTTATCTATTTTTCTATAAATCTATTGAGTTATGGGTAACAACACAAGCTGTGAAATCTGGTGACTCAGAAGAAAACTGTGCTTTTAAACTACTTCAAGCGCTTCAACAAGATTTTTGCGTGGTTGAAATTTCTCTTTCTGAGGGGGATGACTCTCAAGAAATATTTTACTCACTCAATTCACAAGGACGGCCATTATCCCAATCAGATTTATTGCGCAGCTTAATTTTTATGCGTGCAGAAAAAGAGCAATTAGACAGAGATGCAATTTTTGAAGATTATTGGAGTAAATTTGAAACAACCTTTTGGAGTAGTGAAGAAAAGCGAGGCGGCCGCTCATATTCTCGCTTAGATTTAGGCCTACGATATTTCTTAACTGCCAAAACCGCTCTTCTTATTGATGCTAGACGAGTAAATGAAGAATATAAAAAATGGATCAGTGTTCAACCAGCAAGATACAAATCTGTTCGAGAAGAATTAGCAGACCTCTCCAAACACGCAGATATCTATGAACATTATGAAACAAGAGTATGGGGGCTACCCAGTACGGATTTGCGTCGTATATTATGGGATTTCGATGTTTCCACAACAGTACCATTACTGATGCATTTACAATTGGAAGCAAAATTATCTGAATCTGAACTCAGAAATTGTCTTACAACTCTGGAGTCTTTTATTGCTAGGCGCGTTATTACTGGTGAAGAGACTAAGGAATACAATAAGCTCTTTATTGAAGTGATTGCTGCCATTCAAGGAAGTAAAGGGCCAGATGTACCGATTGCTCTTCAAAAAAAGCTTTTGTCTGGTGGTGGCACAACCCGTCGCTGGCCAACAAATGAGCAAGTTTTTGAAAAAGTTTTGAGTCGTCCAATATTCAAAGAGTTAAAAACACCATCATTGCGAATAATTCTTGAAAGACTAGAGTTAGCGTTACGAGGTAAAAAATCTGAGGAACAACACCTACCTGGGGATTTACAAATTGAGCATGTTTTGCCCCAAAGGTGGGCAGCTCACTGGCCATTATCAGGCAAGTCGATACCTGACAACTTTGCGCAATATCCTTACTTAGCTAAGGATGGATTTGAAGAATTTAGTGATGCAATTCGTTCAAGAAATAATAAATTACATACCTTAGGAAATCTTACGCTATTAAACAAATATCTCAATCCAGCAGCCAGCAATGGTTCATTTGCATTAAAACAGCAAGAATATGGTAATTCAGTTCTTCGTTTAAACCGGCACTTCAGTAGAATATCTGACTGGAATGAATCAGAAATAGAGGAGCGGGGAGGGATTATTGCAAAATTACTGTGTGAAATTTGGCCTTACCCGCATTAATTATGTCTGAAATAAAGTTAAGGCATGCCTATCGTCTACTTAACCACGGCCCCACCACTATTGTAACTGTTTCCCATCATGGGCAGCAAAACATCATGGCCGCCGCCTGGGTCTGCGCTTTAGACTTTAATCCAGCCAAAGTCACCGTCGTCATTGATAGCAAAACCTACACCCGCGAACTGATGGAAGCGGAAGGGACTTTTGCCATCAACCTGCCCTGCGTCAAGCAAATCGAGATGGTAAAAAAGGTGGGGAGTATCAGCGGCCGTGATTTGCCAGGCGCAGACAAGTTTTCTGAATACGGCATCGAAACCTTTGCTGCAGACAAGATCAGCGCGCCGCTGGTGAAGGATTGCGTGGCGTGGCTGGAGTGCAAAATCATCCCCGAGCCGCATAACCAGAACACTTACGACTTGTTTATTGCTGAAGTGATCGCGGCGCATGCCGATGCGCGTGTATTTAGTGACGGCCGATGGCATTTTGAGGGGCATGACGACTTGCGTACGATACACCATATTGCGGGTGGCGTATTCTTTGCCACGGGCCAAGCCTGCTAACCTCTAGACTCATGCAAAAAATCAGCCCTGCCCTGTTGGTCAGGGCTTTTTTATTGCCTGCGATCTTGTTAAAAGTTGAAACTTTTTACTTTACATTGATGTCAATTTATTAGCCTGTAGTTGAAATAGGGGTATTACAGGCCTGATATCCCGCTTATTTCCCTCGCGGAAAACATGGATGCAAGCAGCATCTTTCAATCTAATGGACGTGAAGTCCTGCAGCATTTTTCATCATGATCAATTGCAGTTGCCAGGCCTGAGGTGCAATTGCCTTGCTTTGTGGTGAGCCAGTGGAGGTACACATGCGTGTGAATAAAAAAGAACCCTCAGAATCCTTGTACGTGCTGCTAATCAGCGTACATGGTTTGATTCGTGGCCAGCAACTTGAGCTGGGCGTGGATGCCGATACCGGCGGGCAATGCACTTATGTACTGGATTTGGCAAATGCGTTGGCGGAGCATCCGCAGGTCGGCAAGGTCGACCTGATGACGCGGTTGATCGACGACCCGCAAGTGGCGAGCGATTATGCGCAGCCTGAAGAGAAACTCAGCGATAAGGCGCGTATTATCCGCTTTCCATGCGGTCCCAAGCGCTATATACGCAAAGAGCTGTTATGGCCACACTTGGACCAAATGGTGGACCGTTGCCTGCATTACTTGCGCCAGCAAGGCCGCTTGCCAGATGTGATCCATTCCCACTATGCCGACGCTGGCTATGTGGGCCGCCAGTTGTCTATGCTGCTGGGCATTCCGCTCATTCATACCGGCCATTCACTGGGCAAACCCAAGCAGGCGCGCCTGCTTTCCAGTGGCCGCAAGTCAGACAAGATTGAAAAGCAGTTTAATTTTGAGCGCCGTATTGCCGAGGAGGATGCGCTGATTCAGCATGCCTCTATGATCGTGACCAGCACACGCCAGGAGGTTGAGCTTCAATATGGCATGTATGCGCAAGCCGATCATCAGCGCTTCCGCGTGATCCCGCCCGGCACAGACACATCGCGCTTTTCGCCGCCAAGCCGCCGGGCAATACCGGCAACGCTGGAGCAGAGTATCCATCGCTTTTTGCACGACCCGAAAAAACCGATGATTTTGTGTATTTGCCGGCCCGAGGTGCGCAAAAACATCAAGGGCTTGCTAGCTGCTTATGGCAGCCACCCGGCGCTGCAAAAGAAGGCTAACCTGGTGCTGGTCGCCGGTAGCCGAGAGCGCATTCGAGACCTGGAAAAATCGCAGGCACAGGTGTTGAATGAATTGCTGCTGGATATTGATGCCTATGACTTATGGGGCAAAGTAGCGATTCCCAAAAGTCATGCGCAAGAAGATATCCCAGAACTGTACCGCATGGCGGCCAAAAGCCGTGGCGTATTTATCAACGCGGCCTTTACTGAGCCGTTTGGGCTGACCTTGCTCGAAGCTGCGGCTTGCGGCCTGCCGGTGATTGCGCCAGATGATGGTGGTCCTCGCGATATTCTGGCCAATTGTCATCATGGCTTGCTGGTAGACACGCTCGATAGCGATGCGATTGCAGAGGCACTGCTCTCAGCCCTCACGGATAAAGCACGCTGGCGCAAATGGGCCAAGAGCGGCGTCTTGAACGTCAAACGCCATTACACCTGGGCGGGTCATGTGAACAAATATGTCAGAGAGGTACACCAACTGCTAAGGAAACAACGCAAAAACCTGCGCAAGCAACAGGCCGCGCTGCATCAAGGCAAGTCACCGATCCCGCTGGCAAAATATGCGTTTATCACAGACATAGACAACACCTTGCTTGGCAACCAACAGGGGCAGCTGGACCTGGTGGAATGGCTGGTGGCCAATGTCGGCTATAACATTTTTGGCATCGCCACCGGGCGCCCGCTGGAAAGTGCGATTGAGATATTGCGTAAAAACAATATTCCTATCCCGGATGTGCTCATTACCTCCGTCGGCTCGGAAATTCACTATGGGCTCAACCGCACGCCAGATATCGGCTGGGCTAACCATATCCGCCATTTATGGCGACGTGATGACTTGCTGAAAGCGTTAGCGGAGTTGCCTGGGCTACGTCTGCAATCTGCTGAAAACCAGCGTGAATTCAAAATTTCTTATGTGGTGGATGCCAGCAAGATGCCGCCTGTGAAAAAAATCCGCCAGCATCTGCGCAAGCAGGGGCTGCACGCGCAAATCATTTATTCACACGGTGAGTTTCTGGATATCTTGCCGGTTCGCGCTTCCAAAGGCCATGCCATTCGCTATTTGTCTTACAAATGGGATTTGCCACTGGCCAACTTCTTGGTGGCAGGCGACTCTGGCAATGATATTGAGATGCTGATGGGCGACACCATGGCCGTCGTAGTGGGTAACCATAGCGAAGAACTGGCACATTTAAAAGGCATGCCAAGGATCTTTTTTGCCGAGGCCACGCATGCGCACGGCATTCTGGAGGGCATGCGCCATTATAAATTTGGCAGCGCAACAGCCTGAAATAATCAGATCAACAAGGACCTCGATACATGTACGAACAAATTTCCCACGCGGTGTTGAACGAGATTCTGTCTTCGTTCAAACAACCGGCTGGCAAAGACTGGCACTATTTTTATACTCGGCTGGGCGCTAACTTTTACGCCATTTATTCGCTGTTTCAGCATCTGTATGGTCAGCGCGAAGACTTTAAGCCACAACTGGGGCGGCTGGTGGAAGTGCTGGCGACACAATATGCACAGCGCGCGCCACATTTGCGTGCAAAAGACCTGGAGCGCGAAAAAAACCATGACTGGTTTATGCAGCAAAAGTGGGTGGGTATGGCGCTCTACAGCCAAGGCTTTGCGGGTAGCCTGGCCAATATGCGTGACAAGCTGCCCTATATGCAAGATCTCGGCATCAATCTCGTGCATATCATGCCAATTTGTGACTGCCCGGCGCATGAGAATGATGGCGGCTATGCGGTGCGCGACTTCAGGAAAGTGGATGCGCGCCATGGCACCATGGAGGATTTGGAACAGTTGATTGCCGCCATGCAGCAGTGCGGAATCCTGCTAACGCTGGATGTGGTGGTCAACCATACCTCAGATGAGCATGCCTGGGCGCAACAAGCCAAACAAGGCAACCAGACCTATCAAGATTATTACTTCATGTATCCTGACCGCACGCTGCCTGACCTGTTTGAAAGCGCCATGCCGGAAGTGTTTCCTGAACAGGCCCCAGGCAGTTTTACCTTTAACGCCGACACCGGCAAATGGGTGATGACGGTCTTTAATCATTACCAGTGGGACCTCAACTACACCAACCCTGCTGTGTTCATTGAGATGGTGGACATCATCCTGTTTTGGGCAAACAAGGGCGTAGATATTCTACGGCTGGATGCCGTAGCGTTTTTGTGGAAAAAAATCGGTAGCAGTTGCCAGAACGAGCGCGAAGCCCACCTGATTTTGCAATTGCTCAAGGATTGTTGCCAGATTGCAGCCCCCGGTGTGATCTTTATTGCCGAGGCGATAGTTTCGCCGACAGAAATTATCAAATACTTTGGTGAAGATGCCATCAACGCCAAGGAATGTGAAATTGCATATAACGCCACATTTATGGCACTGCTTTGGGATGCAGTCGCCACCAAACGTACCGTATTACTGACCAAGGGCGTGGAGGACTTGCCGGAAAAACTGGACCGCGCAACCTGGCTCAATTATGTGCGCTGCCATGATGATATTGGTCTGGGCTTTAGTGATAAAGCCATTATCGAAGCCGGATTTGAACCGGTGTCACATCGCCGCTTTTTGGTCGATTATTACACCGGACATTACCCTGAATCGAATGCACGCGGCTTTGCCTTTGGCGTCAACAAAAAAACCGGCGATGCCCGCATATCTGGTGCGCTGGCCTCACTGGCCGGGCTGGAAATGGCCCTGCAAACACAGGACCCACTGGCGATTGAAAATGCGATCAAAACCATCGTCTTGTTGCATAACCTGATTTTGTCGTTTGGCGGAATCCCACTGATTTACTATGGCGATGCGGTTGGTACACTCAATAACGACAGTTATCTGCAAGATGAAAACAAAATGCACGACAACCGCTGGGTACACAGACCCACGCTGGACTGGGAGTTGATGGCACGCCGTCACCAGCCAGGCACCGTCGAACAACGGATTTTCAGCCAGATCAAGCAACTGATTGCGATCCGCAAGGAGACTTCAGCCTTTGCCGATTTAAACAACCGCGCGCTGATTACACAAGACAATCCGCACCTGTTCGCCTTCCACCGCTATGTGCCCTCTGGCATGCATGCCAACGTGGTGGTAATTGCCAACTTTGCCACACAAGCGCAACAGGTCAACCTGCAGCAGTTTAAGCAACGAGGCCTGTTTAAAGCCAGGAAGATGACGGATTTGTGCAGTGGTTCAACGATCTCCACCGAGCAGGAGACTCTAGAAATCCCAACCCTCACCGCTTACTGGCTATCCAGTTAGTACATTTATTTTATTGATCGAAAGGAGTGTTTGACACCATGTCTTGGTTTACATACTTAGGAATAGAGCAACCTGCGGAAATACTGGCGCTGGTAAAAACCCTGCTGCGTATTTTTTTCATTATTGGCGTGGCTTATTTTCTCAACCGGCTGAGCAAAAGCCTGATTGTGAAACTCAGGGATAAGCTAAACTCCAGGCAAGTAGTCAACCTGGAAGAGATCAAGCGTCTCAACACGCTCAGCATGGTGCTGCGGTATATCGTCACCACCGTGATTCTGGCGATTACCGTGGTTGAAATTCTGCATGAGCTTGGGATTTCTATTGCGCCGGTACTGGCGGCAGCCGGGGTTGTTGGTTTGGCAGTGGGCTTTGGCGCACAGAGCTTGGTCAAGGATTATTTTAATGGCTTTTTTCTGCTACTCGAAAACCAGATTCGCAAAGATGATGTCGTGGAAATTGCCGACAAAGCTGGCTTGGTGGAAGAAATTACGCTGCGTTATGTGAAGATGCGCGATTACGAAGGCAATGTGCATTATGTGCCCAATGGCCAGATCAGCACGGTAACCAATCGCTCGCGTGACTTTGCCTATGCCGTGATGGATATTGGTGTAGCTTACAAAGAGAATGTGGCACGCGTCATACAAGTCATGCTTCAAGTTGGAGCAGACTTATGTATGGACGACGAATTTAAACCTATTATTTTGGATAATCTGGAGATGGCTGGAGTCGACAATCTTGCAGACTCTGCTGTTGTCATTCGCTGTCGTTTAAAGGTACTTCCTTTACAGCAGTGGACCATCAAACGTGAGTACCTGAAACGGATCAAGAATGCCTTTGATGCAGAAGGTATTGAGATTCCCTTTCCACACCTTACGGTTTATCAAGGCAAACAGGCCGCATGATAAAAAGTGGAAAATCTTCCGCTTTCTTGTGGCTACCAAAGTGATATTTGGACAACGCAGGTAAGACAACCTCAAGAGAATACCTGATACACTCGACCACAAAATATGCAAGCCGAAAGGCTGAAGGTAGCTGATAAATTCAGATATCACAGACCCATCCAGCAAACTGAGGCATTTGTGAAAATAGAAAATTCGTCTATATGTTGTTTGCTCAATTAGTCAGTTGACGGATCACTTGTGCTAAATGCTCGGCCTGGGCCTGCACCAAACTCTGGTTCAACCCTTCGACCATCACGCGGATTTTGGGCTCAGTGCCAGAAGCGCGTAACAAGACCCTGCCCTCACCTTTGAGCGCAGCCTCAGCTTGTTGCACAGCAGTTTGCACGGCCGCCTGGTTCAAGTCCAGCTTTTGTTTGGTGGTTACATTAATCAACACCTGCGGATATAGCGTCAGGTCAGCACCCAGCTGTTGCAAGGACTTGCCGCTTTCACGCAAGGACTGCAACACCTGCAGGGCAGCAATAATCGCATCACCACTCGAGTGTTTATCCAGCGTGAGGATATGGCCAGAATTCTCCCCGCCCAGTTTCCAGTTTTTCTCCTGTAACAGCTCTAACACATAACGGTCGCCGACATTGGCACGGCCAAACGGAATCTGATGCTTTTGCAAGGCGTGTTCCAAGGCCAAATTTGTCATGAGGGTACCGGCCACGCCGCCCTTGAGTTTGCCTTTGGCATACTGGCCCATGGCAATAATATAAAGCAACTGGTCACCATCCAGCAGCTTACCTGCACCATCGACCATCATGACACGGTCGCCATCACCATCAAAGGCAATGCCTAAATCTGCCTGATGTTCCACCACGGCTTTTTGCAGGGCTTGCGGGTGTGTGGAACCCACCTGCTCGTTAATATTGAGGCCATCAGGATGATTGCCTATGGCGATGACGTCTGCCCCCAACTCATGGAACACCGGCGGCGCGACATGGTAGGTGGCGCCATGCGCACAATCGAGCACAATTTTGAGGCCACGCAGATCAAGGTGATTGGGAAACGTGCTTTTACAGAATTCGACATAGCGGCCCGCTGCGTCATCGACACGCTTGGCTTTGCCCAGTTGCGCTGAATCCATGACCTGCATGGGCTGGGCCAGCGCAGCCTCAATCGCATACTCAATCTCGTCCGGCAACTTGGTGCCCTGCGCAGAGAAAAACTTGATCCCGTTATCATAGTAAGGGTTGTGTGAAGCAGAAATCACAATACCGGCCTGCGCACGCAAGGCGCGGGTGAGATAAGCCACGGCAGGCGTCGGCATGGGGCCAGTCAGCAGCACATCCACCCCAGCAGCAGACAATCCGGCCTCCAGGGACGCTTCCAGCATATAGCCAGAAATCCGCGTATCTTTGCCTATCAATACTGTGGGGCGTTTACCCGCAGGCAAGTGTTCATGGCTGGCCAATACACGTCCGGCTGCATAGCCCAAGCGCATGACAAACTCTGGCGTAATCACCGACTCTCCGACGCGTCCGCGAATGCCATCAGTACCGAAATATTGCTTACCCATGTGTGTATCCTTTAATCGTTATGCTTGTATATGGTCATGCTGAGCTGGCTATTTAAGTGCAGCAACCACCTTGAGGGCTTCAACCGTTGCCTTGACATCGTGCACGCGTAACAGATGTGCCCCTTGCATGGCACTAATTACGGCAGCAGCTACACTGGCGTGCAATCTGGCGTCGACATCGTTGCCCGTCATTTGTCCCAATACCGATTTACGCGACAGGCCAACCAGCAATGGGCAGCCCAGTTCGCTAAATTCAGGCAAAGCCTTGGCAAGGGCAATATTGTGCGCGCGCGTTTTACCAAAGCCAAAGCCTGGATCCAGCATAATCCGGTCTTGGGCGATGCCTTCCGCCAGACACATATCACGCTGGGTCTGCAAAAACAGTTTGACCTCCGCCACCACATCCTCATAGTGAGGATCCAGCTGCATGGTTTGCGGCATCCCTTGCATATGCATGATGCAAACACCAGCATCGCTCTTTGCAACCACCTCAAGCGCGCCAGGTTCCTGCAAGCCTCTTACATCATTGACGATGCTGGCGCCAGCCTCAATCGCGGCCTGCATCACGGCAGGCTTATAAGTATCAATGGAGATCGGAACGGGAATATCGCGTGCGACCAGGGCTTCTATTACCGGCACCACGCGTTGTAATTCTTCGGTCAGGGAGACAGGTGTCGCATTAGGCCGCGTAGACTCACCACCGATATCGAGCACCGCGGCGCCTTGTTCGATCAATGTCAACGCATGATGCACCGCGGCATCCACCTGCTGGAATTGACCGCCATCGGAAAAGGAGTCCGGCGTAACATTGACGATACCCATGACTTGGGGCTGGTCAAAATTGAGACGAAAACGTCCACAATGAAAGAGCATAGGTCATTGATTTCCAAAAAAACAAAGGCTGGCAAAAGCCAGCCTTGTTATTTTAACTGAAAGCCAGGTTGTCACAAACCTGTGGCCAACCTGAACCTCAATCTTTAGTTAGGCTTTAGGTCTCAGTATCATCGCCTTTTGCCGTTGGTTGTGGTGCCGGGTTTACCATGGTGCCTGAACCACTGCCACCAGAACTGATGGTAGGTCCATTTTTCTGCTTGGGTGGACGCACTGGCAAACCAGCCATAATGTCATTGACCTGATCAGCATCAATGGTTTCGAACTCCATCAAGGCTTTAGTCATCGCCTCCACTTTGTCGCGGTTATCTTCAAGCAATTTGCGCGCAATCGCATATTGCTCATCCAGGATACGGCGAATTTCAGCATCGACTTTTTGCTGCGTGGCTTCTGAGACGGTCCGTGAAGACATACTGCCCATCCAGGAATCCTGCTCGCTACCTGCATAGACCATGGTCCCCAGCGAATCGGACATCCCGAACTTGGTCACCATGTCACGCGCCATTTTAGTCGCACGCTCAAAGTCATTCGAAGCGCCGGTAGACATCTGGTGCATGAAGATTTCTTCAGCAATCCGGCCACCAAACAGAATCGAGATATCTTCCAGCATTTTGTCCTTGTAATTGCTGATACGGTCATGCTCAGGCAACTGCCAGGTCAAGCCCAGCGCCCAGCCACGCGGCATAATGGTGACCTTGTGCACAGGGTCCGCTTTCGGCAGCAACTTGGCGACCACCGCATGCCCGGACTCATGATAGGCCGTATTCAACCGCTCCTCTTCACGCATCACCATAGACTTGCGCTCTGGGCCCATGAAGATTTTGTCTTTGGCATCCTCAAAATCTTGCATATCTACCGTGCGTTTATTACGACGTGCAGCGAACAATGCCGCTTCGTTGACCAAGTTAGCAAGATCAGCACCACTAAAGCCTGGTGTACCACGGGCAAGAATATCCGCTCTCACGTCTGGATCAATCGGCACTTTACGCATATGCACATTGAGGATTTGCTCACGACCTTTGATGTCTGGCAAGCCGACCATGACCTGACGGTCAAAACGGCCAGGACGCAATAATGCTTTATCCAGGACATCGGCACGGTTAGTTGCCGCAATCACGATCACACCGGAATTGGCCTCAAAACCATCCATCTCAACCAACATCTGGTTCAACGTTTGCTCGCGCTCATCGTTACCGCCACCCGTACCTGCACCGCGGTGACGACCGACCGCATCAATCTCATCGATAAATACGATACAAGGGGAGTTCTTTTTGGCGGTTTCAAACATGTCACGCACACGCGCAGCACCTACGCCAACGAACATTTCCACAAAGTCAGAGCCAGAGATACTGAAGAACGGGACTTTGGCTTCACCGGCAATCGCACGGGCCAGCAATGTCTTACCGGTCCCAGGCGGGCCTACCATCAATACGCCACGCGGGATGCGGCCGCCCAGTTTCTGAAACTTGCTTGGATCCTTCAAGAATTCAACCAACTCAGCCACTTCTTCTTTGGCTTCATCGCAACCGGCCACATCAGCAAATGTGGTGCTGTTGTTGGATTCATCCAGTTGACGTGCCTTGCTCTTACCGAACGAGAATGGGCCACCGCCCTTGCCGCCACCTTGCATCTGGCGCATGAAGAAAATCCAGACACCGATCAAGAGAATCATAGGGAACCAGGAGACAAAAATGCTCATAAGCATGGATTCATGCTCTTCTGGTTTGGCTTCTACGATAACGTTATTTTTAAGCAGGTCTGATACCAACCATGGATCGGAAGGCGAGAATGTCTCATAGTTTTTGCCCTCGTTGGTAGTCACATGCAAGGAGCGACCATCAATCTGCACCTTGGCTACGCGGCCATCCTTGACCTCTTGCATGAACTGAGAGTAAACCACCTGGCCACTGCTTCTTCCCGTGCCGCTAAATTGATTAAATACCGTCATCAGCAACAAGGCAATTGCTACCCAAATCGCGATATTCTTCAGTAGATTATTCAAAGTGGTTCCTTAACTTTAAAAACGAAAGGCAGGGAGAATCCCTAAGAAAATAATGGAGGCAAAGCCTATAATTTCAAGCCTTCAATGGCATTGTATACCCATTTTTTTGCTTGTGCGATCAAACTAAACGCAAAAAAGCATTGCAATTCAAGCTTTTCGCTGCAAGCCCAGCAGATACACTTCACTGCTACGATCACGCGAGGCTTTAGGTTTACGTGTGACGACTTTGGCAAACTGGCCACGCATTTGTTTCACAATTTCCTCAAAGCCACTGCCAATAAAGACTTTGACCAGAAAGTTGCCGCCCGGTTTCAACCAATGCTGACAAAAATCCAGGGCGAGTTCCGTCAAATACGTCGCCCCTGCCTGGTCAACATCTTTGAGTCCGCTGATGTTAGGCGCCATGTCGGCAATCACCAGATCGACCAGCTTGCCATTCAGCGAGGCCTCCAATTGCTGCAGCACCGTTTCTTCGCGAAAATCGCCGCAAATAAATTCCACACCGGGAATCGGATGCATCTCCAGAATATCCAGTGCAATCACGCGGCCCTGGCCTTTAATGCGCTGGACCGCGACCTGTGACCAGCTGCCAGGTGTAGACCCCAGATCCACTACGGTCATGCCAGGCTTGATCAATTTATCTTTATCGTCAATTTCGAGCAGCTTATAAGCAGCGCGGGCACGGTAGCCGTCTTTTTGCGCACGCTTGACGAATTCGTCATTAAGATGCTCTTGCATCCAGGCTTTACTGGTTTTGGAGGGTTTCATAGGGGGAATTCCTGCTTCATGCTAAAATGCGATCTGTTTACAAGGAATATTTTGCATGCAATTAAACAGCAAACAAATCGCTTATTTACGTGGTCTGGCACACAATTTAAATCCGGTAGTCATGATAGGCAACAATGGCCTGACAGACGCGGTACTCAAGGAAATCGAGGTCAGCCTCAATGCCCACGAGCTTATCAAAGTTCAAGTGGCGGGCGATGACCGCGATTTGCGTAAATCATTATTCGAAGAGATCGCCGATAAAGCGAGCGCCATCGCAGTGCACCATATCGGCAAACAACTGGTGTTTTATCGCGCCAGCGAAACCGTGAAAGCTTCAGCGAAGATCGTGATCCCCAAGCTGTAATCAGGCTCACAAACACGCCTGATACAAAAAACGCGCATTCCTTTGCGCGTTTTTTTATTGGCCTCAGTTCGACTTGACCACCAACCAGACGCCTAACAAACACTCAATCATGTAAGCAATACTCGCCACACCATGCCAGGTTTTAAAGCGGCTGGCGAACACACTTTGCATCACATCGTTTGGCAGAGCACTGGCTTTGAGCTGAGCCAATAATGGCTGGATGCCAAATTCGCCAATCAGGACCAGTATCCACATGATGAGGATCACCCAGAACAGGCCTTGCTTGAATGCGGAAAAACCGTCACTCGCCAGCCGCTGGATCAACAACCACAAGCCGCTGACAAGCCCAATGTAGCTGACAATGGTAAACAACTTTCCTGCTACGTTTCCGGCCAGCATATGGTCAGGAATGGTTTTGAACAGCACACTGGCGGTGATGGCGGTCATCCACAAAGCCCCCACCCACAGCGTAAGTAAGACCGGGTTTAACCATCCGGTGAGTCCTGATTGCTTGGCCATCGCTGCTACGCTCCTATTTTCTGCTATTCACGCATCCCAGATGATTCAATCGCAAGAACTAAACGTAGAGTACCTCAATGATTTCGTACTCTTTCACACCGCCTGGAGACTGGATTTCAACGACTTCACCCTCAGACTTGCCAATCAGGCCACGTGCAATTGGCGAACTGACCGAGATTTTGCCATTTTTGATATCCGCTTCGTCCTCACCCACGATCTGGTAGGTTTTGGCATCGCCAGAATCCAGGTCTTCAAATCTCACAGTCGCACCAAACACCACACGGCCCTCTGCATTGAGCATGGTTGGATCAATGATTTGCAGGTTGGACAATTTCGCCTCCAGTTCGGCGATACGACCTTCGATAAAGCTCTGGCGCTCTTTGGCTGACTCATACTCTGCGTTCTCAGACAAGTCGCCTTGTGCCCGCGCTTCAGCGATCGCCTGGATAATATTGGGTCTATCCACCGCGCGCAAACGTTGTAATTCTTCTTTGAGCAATTCTGCACCTTTCACGGTGACAGGAATCTGATTGACTGCCATGATGAAAATACCTTCAAAAAATGAGTATAAAAAAAATAAACCACACCCGAATGAGCGTGGCTTATTTAAATATCAACTAAGCCTAGTGTATGTTAACCAAGGCGTTTGTGCAAGTCTTGCACCGAGTAGACATCCATATCCTTGCTTTGTGCCATGCCGATACAAGCGGCACGCGCACCCGCCAGGGTCGTGTAATAAGTCACCTTGTTCTGAAGCGCGCTGCGGCGGATCTCATACGAGTCAGTAATCGCCTTTTTGTCTTCTGTGACATTGACAATCAAACTGATCTCATCGTTCTTGATCATGTCGACAATATGCGGACGGCCTTCAGCGACTTTGTTCACCGGTGTCACCTCCAGACCTTGCTCGGCCAGTGCCCGCGCTGTGCCTTTGGTCGCCACTAGCGTGAAACCGAGTTTAACCAGGTCCTGCGCAATATCGATCACTTTTTTGTGATCTTCGTTACGTACGCTGATAAAAGCTCTACCACCAGTAGGCATCTTCACAGAGGCCCCCAATTGTGACTTCACAAAAGCCTCAGCAAAGGTGTTTCCTACGCCCATCACTTCACCGGTCGATTTCATTTCTGGGCCCAGGATGGTATCCACACCCGGAAACTTGATGAAGGGGAACACAGCTTCTTTCACCGAGTAATAAGGCGGAATCACTTCCTTGGTCACGCCTTGAGATTTCAGCGTCTGACCTGCCATGCAACGTGCCGCAATTTTGGCTAGCTGCAAGCCACAGGCTTTGGACACAAACGGCACGGTACGGGATGCGCGCGGGTTAACTTCGAGCACATATACCACATCGCCCTGCCCACTGTTCTGCACGGCAAACTGTACGTTCATCAGGCCTTTCACGCCCAGCGCTTTCGCCATTTGCACGGTTTGTCTGCGCAACTCATCTTGCAGGTCGTCGCTCAGGCTGTAAGGCGGCAGTGAGCAGGCAGAGTCACCAGAGTGCACACCGGCTTGTTCCACGTGCTGCATGATGCCGCCGATCAACACATCTTCACCGTCGCTCAAAGCATCCACGTCTACTTCAATCGCATCGTTCAGGAAGCGGTCCAGCAGGACGGGAGATTCATTAGATACCTTAACCGCTTCACGCATGTAGCGCTCCAACTGGCTTTGCTCATGCACGATTTCCATCGCGCGACCACCCAGCACATAAGAAGGACGCACCACCAACGGGTAACCGATTTCAGTTGCCAGGCGAATCGCCTCTTCTGGTGCACGCGCCGTGCGGTTTGGCGGCTGCTTCAGGTTCAGGCTATGCAGCATTTGCTGGAAGCGTTCACGGTCTTCTGCACGGTCAATCGCATCAGGCGTGGTCCCAATGATAGGCACGCCAGCTTTTTCGAGGTCACGCGCCAGCTTGAGCGGGGTTTGGCCGCCATACTGTACAATCACACCCACCGGTTTTTCGATGTTGACGATTTCGAGTACGTCTTCCAGTGTCACCGGCTCAAAATAGAGACGGTCAGAGGTGTCGTAATCGGTAGAGACGGTTTCAGGGTTACAGTTGACCATAATGGTTTCGTAACCATCTTCACGCATAGCAAACGCCGCGTGCACACAGCAATAGTCAAACTCGATACCCTGACCAATGCGGTTAGGCCCACCGCCCAACACCATGATTTTTTTCTTGTCCGACGGCTTGGACTCGCACTCTTCCTCATAGGTCGAGTACATATAAGCCGTATTGGTGGCAAACTCAGCCGCACAGGTATCTACGCGCTTGTAGACCGGGCGCACATTAAGCGCCTGACGGAAAGCACGCACTGCATGCTGGTCTGTGCTCAACAGCTTGGCCAGTCGACGGTCAGAGAAGCCTTTACGCTTGAGGCGGAACAGAGTCTCTTTGGTCAAATCCCCCATTGACTTACCTGACAATGACAATTCGAGTTTGATGATTTCTTCAATCTGCACGAGGAACCAGCGGTCGATTTTGGTGATATCAAACACTTCATCCACACTCATGCCCAAACGGAAGGCGTCCGCCACGTACCAGATACGCTCAGGACCGGGCTCACCCATTTCCTTGACAATACGGTCTTTGTCATCGGTGACCGAATCCAGACCATCCACACCGACTTCCAGACCGCGTAACGCTTTCTGGAAAGACTCCTGGAAGCTACGACCCATAGCCATGACTTCACCCACAGATTTCATCTGGGTCGTCAAGCGGCTATCCGCCTGCGGAAATTTCTCAAACGCAAAACGTGGCACTTTAGTAACCACATAGTCAATCGATGGCTCAAATGAAGCCGGGGTCTGACCGCCGGTGATTTCATTACGCAACTCGTCGAGCGTAAAACCCACCGCCAGTTTGGCCGCGACTTTGGCAATCGGAAAGCCTGTTGCTTTGGAGGCCAACGCAGATGAGCGAGACACCCGCGGGTTCATCTCAATCACAATCATGCGGCCATCGTTCGGGTTGATGGCAAACTGTACGTTGGAACCACCGGTATCGACCCCGATCTCACGCAATACGGCCAGTGAGGCATTCCGCATGATCTGGTATTCTTTATCGGTCAGGGTTTGTGCTGGCGCAACAGTAATACTGTCACCGGTATGCACGCCCATAGGATCCAGGTTTTCAATCGAACAGATAATGATGCAGTTATCCGCTTTGTCGCGTACCACTTCCATCTCGTATTCTTTCCAGCCCAGCAGCGACTCTTCGATCAGCAACTCGTTGGTTGGGGAGGCATCCAGGCCGCGCTCGCAAATGGCGATAAATTCTTCGCGATTGTAGGCGATGCCACCACCACTGCCGCCCATGGTGAACGAAGGGCGAATAATCGCCGGATAACCAATCGTGGCCTGCACTTGCAAGGCTTCTTCGAGGCTGTGTGCAATCGCTGAACGTGCAGAACCCAGGCCAATTTTGGTCATGGCTTCTTTAAACTTTTGGCGGTCTTCGGCTTTATCAATCGCCTCTTTAGTCGCGCCGATCAGTTCCACATTGTATTTCTGCAAGACGCCGTGCTTGTCCAGATCGAGGGCACAGTTCAATGCCGTTTGCCCACCCATGGTTGGCAGCAAGGCATCAGGACGTTCTTTTTCAATAATTTTTTCGACGATTTGCCAGGTAATGGGCTCGATGTAAGTCGCATCCGCCATTTCCGGGTCCGTCATGATGGTGGCTGGATTGGAGTTGACCAAAATGACCCGGTAACCCTCTTCACGCAAGGCTTTACAGGCTTGTGCGCCAGAGTAATCAAACTCACAGGCTTGACCAATGACAATCGGACCTGCACCGATAATCAGAATACTTTTAATGTCGGTTCTTTTTGCCATTAGATGGACTTTCTTTCTTGCATTAACTGGATAAAGCGATCAAACAACACGCTCATTTCTTGCGGGCCTGGGCTGGCTTCCGGGTGTCCCTGGAAGCTGAAAGCGGGCTTGTCTGTACGCGCGATCCCTTGCAGGCTGCCATCAAACAATGACACATGCGTCACCTTGACATTGGCAGGCAGCGTCGCCGGGTCAGCCGCAAAACCATGGTTCTGGCTGGTGATATACACACGCTTGCTTTCCACATCCTGTACAGGATGGTTGGCACCGTGATGACCAAATTTCATTTTCAGGGTTTTTGCACCACTGGCCAATGCCAGCAACTGGTGGCCCAGACAAATCCCAAAAGTGGGGATGCCTGAATCCACCAAGGTTTTGATCGCTTTAATTGCGTAATCACAAGGCTCAGGATCACCAGGGCCGTTAGACAGGAAAATGCCATCTGGCTGATAGGCCAAGGCTTGTTCGGCAGTTGCCTGGGCCGGCAAAACGGTGACTTTACAGCCACGTGAAACCAGCATGCGCAGAATGTTGCGTTTCACACCATAGTCAAACGCCACTACATGAAACTGTTGCTCAGCCGATTTGCTAAAGCCCGCGCCTAATTGCCATTCCTGCTCGGTAAACTCATAGGCTTGTGTACAGCTCACCACTTTAGCCAGATCCATCCCGGCAAGCCCAGGGAAGCCCTGTGCATGGGCCAATGCCTGTGCCTCATCCACATGCTCACCCGCCATAATACAGCCGGCTTGCGCACCCTTCTGACGCAAAATACGGGTCAACTTGCGCGTATCGATATCAGCAATCGCCACTACATTGTTGGTCTTGAGATAATAGGAAAGATTTTGTTCACTGCGGAAATTGCTTTCCAATAAGGGCAGGTCACGAATAATCAGACCCGCAGCATAGACTTTGCCAGATTCCACATCTTCGCTATTGGTACCATAGTTACCAATATGCGGATAAGTCAATGTGACAATTTGTTCGGTATAGGAAGGATCGGTAAGAATTTCCTGATAACCGGTGATGGAAGTATTGAACACCACCTCACCGACTGTATGACCGGAAGCGCCAATGCTCATGCCCTTAAAAACAGTTCCATCTGCTAACACTAAAATCGCTGGAATTGTTTTTGACACCTTTAGCTCCTTAAGTTTGAATCGAAACACATCTTTTGAAGGTCGCAACATGCCTGCGAGGGCCCTATGCAGCGGTGAGTAGATGTGCAAAACGGGAAAAGTTTTTTGGACTCTTCCCGTTCAGAATTGCGGCATTATAGCCTAGATTAAAGCCTCACTCAAGGGCGAGGTATTGTCAGAGGATGTTAAAGCATGATGATTGCCCGCGTGAAATCAGCGGCTTAACCATCAATTCTTGTCAAAGCCAAGCACATCTCGCATATCAAACAAACCGGCCTGTTGGGGTGCCAGAAACTTGGCAGCGCGCAACGCGCCCTGGGCAAAGGTCGCCCGGCTGGAGGCCTTGTGCGTTAACTCTACACGCTCACCCACACCCGCCAGGACCACCGTATGATCGCCCACCACATCGCCACCGCGCAGGGTTGCGAAGCCTATGGTGCCCGCTTCACGCTCACCAGTGACACCTTCACGCGCATACACGGCACAATCCTTCAGCGCCTTGTCTATGCCTTTGGCAGCGGCTTCGCCCAAGCGCAGTGCTGTGCCAGACGGCGCATCGACTTTATGGCGATGGTGCATTTCGACGACTTCGATATCGTAGCCTTGGTTCAATACACGCGCGGCTTGTTCAACCAAGTTAATCAGCAAGGTGACACCCACGCTCATATTGGGCGCAAACACAATCCCGATATTTTTGGCAGCCGCTTCGATGCTAGCTTTCTCAGTTTCGCTAAACCCTGTGGTGCCAATCACCAGCTTCACCTGCGCCTGCTGACACGCTTGCAAATATTGCATACTGGCTTCAGGACGGGTGAAGTCCACCAGCACATCAGCTCCCTTCAATGCAGATTCAACATCAGAAGTAATCTTGACGCCACTCAACTTGCCAAACTGCTCACCAGCATCTCGACCAATCATGGCACTTTCAGCACGATCCAAGGCCGCATGCAGCTGCAAGCCAGGATCAGAAAAAACGCCTTCGAGCAGCGCATGCCCCATACGTCCAGACACGCCTGCAATCACCACTTTCAACATAACTCGCTCAACTTACTGTTTTATATACTATTTTAGACAAACGGATTAAAAACCGATTTGCTCCAATACGCCATCCAGATGCTCTGCGCTACCTTCTGGCGCCGTCACCTGTTGCTTGCTGGCTGGCAGTTCTGCACCATTGCCAGCACTTTCACGCACGATCAACCAGCGCTTGCTAGCGTTATCCAGCTTGAGCTGCAGACGTTTGACCATTTCGTCGCGATAGGCTTTAGAAGCATACTTCTGATTGAAGGTAACAACTGCATTATCCCCTTCCCGTGCCACGCTCAAATCACTGATTTCGAGCGTGATTTTACCTTGCAGTGGAGACAGGCGTTTTTTACGTTGCGCCTCCCAAGCTCCTCGACTAGGCAACCCGTCTGGCACAAACTCAGGCGAGTAAGCAGCAAAATAAGCATTCACATTTTTGTTTCGCCAAGCCTGCGCCCAGGCATCCACGGCCGCCTCTACACTGACTTCAGGGGTAGTGGCTGGAGGTTGTGTTGCCACTTCAGCCTGGTCCATGGCAGGGGCAACCGTCGGCGTTTCGGCCAACATCACCTTGGGCGTTGCTGCTACTGCAGCCACGGCTGGAATCGTTGCCGTACGCTCACGCGTAATTAACCAGCGTTTTTGGCTAGGCTCATAACGCATTTCAAGCGTCTTATTCAGCACATCTTTGTAAGTCTTGGCCGAATATTTTTGTTCAAATTGCACTACCGCAGAAATACCATCCCGCTGCACCACAATATTATTCAATACCAGTGTGATTGGGCCCTGACCAGGAGAAAGACGCTGCTTGCGTTGTGCCTCCCATGCCGCTTTACTGGGCAAGTTTTCTGGCACAAAGTCAGACGCATAGGCAGCAAGATAGGTTTTAATATTCTTACTACGCCAGGCCTGCGCCCAATTGGCGACTGACTGATTAATCTCAGCATCACCGACAGCGGCAGAAGGCTCAGCAGCATTTTCTGCCACGGTCGCCACAGTAGGCTCGGCTGGCTTGGCAAGCACAGCTTCTGGTGGTAATACAGGCGTGACAGGGGCAGCCGCCAGACTTTCAGACTGAGGAGTGGCAGCGGGTTCAGCAACAACAGGTGCCACTGCAATCGCGGCGGCAGGGCTGCTTGGTGTCACAGGCTCTTTAGCTGAAGGCGTTTGCGCAACGGATTCTTTGACAGCTGGTTTTAAAACCGAAGGTGGTGGTGGAGGTGGCAACTCTGGTTCAGGTTCTGGCAACTGCTCAGCAATAAATGTAGGCGCTGGCTCGCTGGCTGCTTCTGCTTTTGGGGCAACACCTTTTTCAGTCACTTGATGCGCTTGGGCATCCGTCGCAGGCAGATTGGCTTCAGCCATATTGCCCTTGATCATCTCCTGTTCTGTAGGGATAACAGGCGCGACATATTCCCCTTCAGGAATATAAGGGATAACCTCGTCATCTTCAGTCATGCTCACTGCCGCCGGAGGTGGAGCTGGCTTAGCCACCGGCGCAACAGGCACGGGCTTGCTTTGCGGTTTAGATGCGATTGATTTTTTGCTGTTTTTTGACTTAGGGGCGGCCTCAGCAACAGCAACGGTAGCGGCCGTCGCGGCGACCGCGGCCGATGGACTTACGACAGGTGCTTTTGCTACAGGTGTGCTTATCGCAGGAGGAGTACTCGCGGTGGAAGCTGCGCTTGCTGCGGGCTGCAATTCAGCCGCAGGTGCTACCGCAGCAGGCGGTGTAGCATCCTGTTCAAAGACAGGTGGCGGCTCGACGGTGTCTGCAATTTGGGCCGCCATGTTTTTTTCATTCATGGCCTGCGTACTGGCCGTCAGGGCCGGAGTACTCGCCTCTGCCGGATTCGCTTTCACCATTTCTTGCGGCGCAGGGGCTGCCTTATATTCCCCCTCAGGGATATGCGGCACAATTTCTTCATCGGCCATCTGCTGCGCAGTGACAGCTGGTTGCGCTGGTGCAGGAGGGGTTGCAGTGACCGCTTTATTGGCTGAGTCCGCTTTGGCTGGCTTAGCTTCGTTCGCTTGAGCATCACCCTCCCAGAATTTCAGCTTGTCCGCCCAGGACTCCTCTTTCGGCGCTTCAGCTTTTTTGACCGGAGCTTCTACAATGGTTTTGATGTCCGGGTTCTCTGCCGAAGGAATCACATCGCCACGCACAGCCACCAGGCTGTCCTTATCAAAATCCAGAATGACCCGACGTTTCTCAACAATTTGGCCTTGCTGGCGTAACTCGTAAAAATAGTCCCAGCGATTATCACTGAAACTATCTACGATGAGCGGTGTCCCCATAATGTAGCGGACTTGCGAACGGTTCATACCCGGCCGCAATTGCATTAGCATTTTTGAGGTCACCACATTGCCCTGCTGGATGTCCATCTTGAATGGTTTCATTGATGGAAGCTTGGCGCCGCACCCACTCTCCAGAGATGCGACAACCAACACAAATAAGATAGAATTACGCATTGGATTCACTTTATAATCGGTATATTCATTACATACATTAATATACCACGTAGTTTCGCGAATCAAGTACGCCATACTACTTAACCCTCGGACAAAAATTATGCATGATCCTAAAGACCTCAAAAATGCAGGCCTCAAAGCAACACTGCCCCGTTTAAAAATTCTGGAGCTATTTGAAAACAGCGAGCAGCGCCACCTGTCCGCGGAGGATATCTACAAGATCATGATCACCAACGGCGAAGACGTGGGCTTGGCAACGGTCTACCGCGTGTTAACGCAATTTGAGCAGGCAGGCTTGCTGGTACGCCATCACTTTGAGAGTGGCAAAGCCGTGTTTGAAATGAATGAAGGCACTCACCATGATCATATTGTCTGCATCAAATGTGGCCGGGTAGAAGAGTTTTATGATGAAGAGATCGAAAAGAGACAGAAAGCTGCCGCCGAAAAATATGGCTTTAGCATGCAAGACCACTCTTTAACTATTTATGGGACATGTACAAAAACGTCTTGTAACGAATCCTGATATTAAACCATCAACTATTCAGGTCTTAACACCGACCTGGATACGCTTGATTGTCAGCCTCGATCAGAGGCATGTTAAGTCCACAGATTCACATGCATAGTGCTGCTGGTTTTCCACCTATCGCCAGTGCCGGCGCCCGCATCCTGATTCTGGGTTCTCTGCCTGGAGTGACCTCCCTGCGGCAACATCAATATTATGCGCACCCGCAAAACGCGTTCTGGCACATCATGGAAACATTATTCGGGATTCCAAAACAAACGGCTTATGCGCAACGCTGTGAACAGTTGCAATCAATTAAATTGGCGGTATGGGATGTGTGTCACTCGGCCAGCCGACCTGGCAGCCTGGATAGTGCGATTGTCGCGAAGTCTGTGATTGCAAATGATATTCCAGGCTTACTCAAACACATTCCAACCATAGAATGTATTGCCTTTAATGGTCAAGCGGCGGCAAAGCTCTTTAAAAAGCATGTTGTTTTAGAGACCACGATCCCGCAGATCACCCTGCCTTCAACAAGCCCGGCCCACGCCAGACTGAGTGTTGCGCAAAAGCTTGCACAATGGCAAACGCTACAAGTCAGGCTGTCACACCCAGCATTTCTTTCGCATGCTGGCGAGTCGCCTCGGTAATCTGCAAACCACCCAGCATACGCGCGATTTCTTCAATCCGTTCATGTGCATTGAGCGCATGAATCCTGCTCAAGGTCACGCCTTGCTGTTCAGACTTGCTGACTTGCAAATGTTGTTGCGCCTGCGAGGCCACTTGCGCCAAGTGGGTGATGACCAGCACCTGCCTGTGTTGACCGAGTTCACGCAACAAACGGCCCACCACTTCGGCCACTCCGCCACCAATGCCCACATCCACTTCATCAAAAATCATGCAGGGTACAGTGCCTAATGACGCGGTGGTCACTTGCAAGGCCAGACTGATCCGCGACAACTCGCCGCCTGACGCGACTTTATTGAGCGGCCGCGGCTCGACCCCGGCATGACCAGCCACCATAAATTCCACTTGTTCCAGGCCATAGGCAGCCGGTTCGCCCGGCGTCAGACTCACCGCAAAACGACCGCCTTTGAGTGACAGTACCTGCATTTGTCCGGTGATGGTCTCGGATAAGGCTTGCGCCGCCTGGTGTCTGATAGCAGACAGTGCGGCGGCTTGTTGCTGATAAGTCTGCCATGCTGCCTGCACCTGTTTTGCCAAGACACCATCATCGGCAAACCTTTCCAGCTCAGCCATCCGGCTTTGCTGCTGTTGCAACAGTGCTGGCAACTCATCCGGCTTGACCCGATACTTGCGGGCCGCGGTGTGGATCGTCTGAATACGGGACTCCACCTCAGCCAAACGCTCGGGATCAAGTTCACTTTTTTGCAAATGCCGATTGAGTGCACGACTCGCTTCTTCGAGCTGAATCACCGCCGAATCGACCGTTTCTGCAATTGGTTGCAATCCGGCATCGATGACTTGCAATTCAGCGAGCTTGCTTTGCACTTGCGACAACAAATCCAGCGCATTGACCTCCTCGCCTTCACTCATCATCTGCAAGCTCGCCTCCATGCCAGTCAGCAGACTGGCACCATGACTGAGCCTGACGTGCTCTTGCTGCAAGGCCAGCCACTCTTCTGCCGCAAAGCCTAGCTGTGATAACTCCCGCGTACTGTCACGCAACAGGGCCAATTCGTCTGCATACTCACTGGCATTTTTCTCGAATGCCAACTGTTGCTGATGCACTTGAAACCAGGCTTTATAACTTTTAGTCACGTCTTTGGCCAGAGGCACTGCCTGCGCATAGGCATCCAGAATTTCTCGCTGGGTGGCCATTTTTAACAAGGAGTGATGTGCATTCTGGCTGTAGATATCAATCAGCGTCTCCCCGATTTCACGCAACTGCCCGACGGTTGCAGAAACACCGTTAATAAAGGCACGGCTGCGGCCATCGGCATAAATCACGCGCCGCAGAATCAAGCTGTCATCAACGGCCATTTCTTGTGCACGCAGCCAGTCTGCAGCCGCCTGGTTACCCGAAATATCAAACGTGGTGGAAATCTCGGCTTTGTCACAGTCCTTGCGCGTCACATCGCCTTCGTTCCTGGCGCCCAGACTCAGCGACAGCGCATCAATCAAAATCGATTTGCCTGCACCTGTCTCGCCGGTGAGTGCCGTGTAGCCTGCCGAGAACTCCAGTTCCAGCGCATCAACAATGACAAAATCTCGAATAGATAGGGCTTGTAACATAGATGGTTAAACGGGCGCATTAGCCCCAGTTGAGTTTGTTGCGTAACATATCAAAATAGCAGTAGTCTTGAGGGTGCACGAGCCGAATCGACTGCTCAGCGCGCGCAATACGCACATGGTCTCCGGCGGCCAAGGGGAATTGGCCTTGGCCATCATAACTCATCTGAGCGTCCGCCGCGCTGACCACAATCACCTCAATCACACTGTCCGCAGGCACGGTGATCGGCCGATAACTGAGGGTGTGCGGACTGATAGGCACGATCGAAATCGCCTCCAGATCGGGATGCATAATCGGCCCGCCGGCAGATAAGCCATATGCGGTTGTCCCGGTCGGCGTGGTCAAAATCAGGCCATCCGAACGCTGTCTTGACACAAACTGACCATCCACATGCACCTCAAGCTCAATCAGGCGAAAGGCGCTTTTAATCACCACATCGTTTAAGGCAACCACAGGCAAAATCTGGCTGCCCGCTCTGGTCACCACTGAATGCAGTAACATGCGTGACTCAAGCTGAAAATGACCCTGTAAAATCTCGTCAATCTCGTCCAGCATCTGGTCCGTTTGCAAGTCAGTCAAAAAGCCGAGCCGCCCGCGATTAATGCCAATCAAGGGCACGCCGGTTTCACGCAAAGCACGGCCGACGCTCAGCATGGTTCCATCGCCGCCCATGACAATCACCAAATCGGCTTTGCTGCCTATCTGCTCTAGCGAGGCCTGCTCAAAACCTTCTTGTTCCACATAGGCTGCGGTATTGGCTTCCACACAAACATGCAGCCCCTTGGCTAACAAGTGATGTGCCAAGCGGGTCAAATCACTTTGCATTTGCTGCAAGGCAGCAGTGTCCATATACTTGCCGACAATGGCAACTGAGCGGAATGTAGATTGCATGCCGCATTAAAGCATAGAAGCCCTGAACTGAAAAGCTAAAGGGGCTGTTATCCCAGGCGCAAATGATGCAAAATCTAACTCATTCTAATGAGATCGTCTAAAGTGGATAAACGCGCGCAAATTTTGCTTAAAACCTTGGTAGAGCATTACATCAGTGAAGGGCAACCCATAGGCTCCCGCACCCTGCTCCAGCATTCTGGTCTGGATGTCAGCCCTGCGACAATACGTAACGTCATGAGTGACCTCGAACAATTGGGGTTTATTGCCAGTCCACATACCTCTGCGGGCAGAGTGCCCACCAAAAAAGGCTACCGCCTGTTTGTGGACTCGCTGATGACGGTACAGCCGCTTGATCAACGCGCCCTCGCCCAGCTTAAAACTGGACTATCCTCGCCCGACCCGCAAGCACTCATTAACAATGCGGCCGATATGCTCTCGCAACTGACCCAGTTTGCAGGCCTGGTCATGACGCCCAAGCGTAGCCGCAACGTGCTTAAACATCTTGAGTTTTTACATATCAATGACAAAAAAATACTCGTGATTCTGGTGACCGATGACGGCCAGGTACAAAACCGGATTGTCCTGACCGACCGCGCATTTAGTGCCAGTGAGCTCACCACGGCCAGCAATTATGTCAACAGCCACTGTCAGGGGCTCACCCTGGAAGAAGTACAGATCAAGCTCAAGCAGGAGCTACAACAAATGCAGGCAGACATCAATCACCTCATGTCTGCTGCGCTGGATGCTGCCAGCCAACCCGAGCCTTCAGAAAAAGAGGCGGTGGTGATTGCGGGCGAACGCAAACTGCTAGAAGTGAATGAGCTCTCAACCAACGTCGGCAGCTTACGCAAACTGTTTGAGATTTTTGAACGCCGCACGGCGCTCATGCAACTGCTTGATCAAAGTCAACGCGCCGATGGCGTGCAAATCTTTATCGGTGGCGAAAGTGGCTATCTGGCACTGGATGAATGCAGCCTGGTCACAGCGCCCTATGAAGTCGATGGTCAGGTCGTGGGGACGCTGGGCGTGATCGGCCCGACCCGAATGGCCTATGAGCGGATCATCCCGATTGTCGATATCACGGCCAAGCTGTTATCCAGCGCGCTCTCAAACTAAATAATATTGTCTGACAATACTAGGTTAATCATTCCGACACAGATATCAGCCACGGGCGGATAAACTTTCTCCTGCTGTTTTTTCACAATCCTGATTTAGATGCTCGTCAATCTTGCACAAAACGCTAGACACAAGCTCGTTTTTTTAATCACTCAGGAAGTTTGTTATGAAAAAATCCGCATTATTAGTTGCTATGTGCTTAAGTACTTTAGTCATTAATCCCTCGTATGCTGCCACCTATAATGCAACCCAAGCTGGCGGTGGTTATATTTTCAGCAATGCATTTAGTGGCAATACTAGCTTCAATGACTATATTTCGTTTAGCACAGATGGCTTACAACAAATCCTCACCAGCATTTCAGGTACAGGAGCCACCTTTCAGTTCAAGGAGTTTAACTTACTGGATGAAAACAAAAATCTGGTCATGAATGGTACGGTATTCAATTCCGGCTCCAATATTTCCTTTGGATTTACAAACAGCATTCAACAAGGTAGCTACTATCTCCAAGTCGTTGGACAGAGTACAGGTACAAATGCCAGCTATGCAGGGACCATTACCTTTGCCAACGCAGTGCCAGAACCTGAGTCCGCAGCGCTGATATTGGCGGGATTAGGCCTCTTAGGATTGAAACGCAGAAGACAAGCTTAAGCATGATTCAGCCTCCCTTGTTAGGGCAACGTTATGCTCTAACAAGGGCGATTTTGTTTCCGTTCACTTTCATAGGAAATATTCTCCCGTCAGATTCCTCTGACACACTAATCAGCTTAGATTGACTGCCTTCGCTCTGCTCACTTACTTAAAATAAACACATGTTTAATCCCTTTGGAGAGGAAATCATGAAAAAACCATCCCCTATCTCACTTCAGAAATCCCTGGTTTGGACTGCCCTGCTGGTCCTGACTCTGAGCACTTCTGCCTGTGGCTCTATGAGCACACGCGGTAAAAATACTGCCATTGGCGCGGGTGTAGGCGCAGTCGCGGGCGCAGTCTTAACTGGTGGCAGCTCCATCGGAACGGTCGGTGGTGCGGCGGTTGGTGGCGTGATTGGTAACCAGATTCACAAGAAATAACCTAGATCTAAACAAAGATTCTGGTCGCAAATCAGCCGCATGATTTGCGACCATATTAACTATCGCAACAACAAACGTCGGCACTTTTCAAAAGTAGGTGAGTCATAAAGGCACTTTTCACTTAAAATGCGTTCATGACTTACTACCAGCCAGAACCTGCTTACACCCACGGCAGTCAACCAAAAGTGGGTATCCTGTTAGCTAACCTGGGCACGCCTGACGCCCCCACGGCGAAAGCCTTGCGGCCTTACCTGCAGCAGTTTTTGATGGATAGACGCGTGGTCGAAATCCCGCGCTTTATCTGGTGCTGGATTCTGCATTGCATCATCCTGGTGATTCGCCCGAAAAAATCGGCAGAAAAATATGCCAGTGTGTGGACAGACCAAGGGTCACCGCTCATGGTTTATGCCCAGCAACAGAAAACCTTATTACAACAGAGTCTGGCTAAACAAATCAACAGCCCGTTTGCCGTCGAACTCGGCATGACCTATGGCAACCCCAGCATGAAAAGCGCCATTGACTCCCTCAAAGCTCAAGGCTGCGACCGCATTTTAGTATTCCCGCTCTACCCGCAATACGCGGCCAGCAGCACTGCTGCCGCGCTGGATGCCGTGTGGCGTGTACTGCTAAAAATGCGCAACGTGCCCGCCATCCGCACCATCAAGCACTACCACGATCATCCGCTGTATATTCAAGCACTCGCCAGCCATATCAAAACCTACTGGCAACAACATGGCCAGCCAGAAAAACTCGTGATGAGCTTTCACGGCGTGCCTAAATTCCACCTGATGAAAGGCGACCCCTACCACTGCGAATGCCATAAAACCGGACGCTTGCTGGCAGAGGCCTTAGGCTTAAGCAAAGACCAATATCAAATCGCCTTCCAGTCCCGTTTCGGTCGTCAGGAATGGTTGCAACCTTACCTCGCCAACACGCTAGACGCCTTGGGTAAACAACAACTCAAACGCGTAGATGTCGTTTGTCCCGGCTTTAGCAGCGACTGCCTGGAAACCTTGGAAGAAATTGCCATGGAAGGTAAACACTTATTCCAATCGGTTGGCGGTGGGGAGTATCACTATATCCCTGCACTCAATAGCGAAGCGGTCTGGATTGAAGCGATGCGCGATATTGCGCTGGAGCATTTGCAGGGTTGGGTGAGTAATGAGTTTGACTCAGCAAAAGCATCAGCTGAAGCACAAGCGAGTAAACAACACGCTTTGGCAATGGGCGCTGAAAAATAACGCTGCGGCTCGAACATCACATTTTTTAAACATTTAAAAGCCCTCATGACTGACATGTCATTTTCCAGCATCTAACTTGGCTGCACGTCAAAAGGATGAAAACACTGGCCAAAGCTTCGCTATCTAGATGGCCAGTGTTGGTGGAGAGAGCGCCGTGATGTTGAGTCAAAAAATTAGTATCAGCATTTATCTGCCTGAGAACCGTGCACAAAGATAGCAAATCTATCTCCAGCATTTTGCACCAAGTATAAAAACTCATTTCAGCGTCCATTCGCATTGGTCTTGCTTACAGCGCTCGCCTATTCCACTGCCAGCCCTCCCCAATTACGCGTTATAATCGCGTTTTAACGTTTTTATCGTTCCCCTATGATCATTATCACCGGTGGTGCAGGCATGATTGGTTCTATCATGGCTTGGCATTTAAACAACAAACTGGGTCGGCAAGACCTGGTGATTGTTGACCGTATCACGCATGAAAACCAGTGGCAAAACCTGGTACACAGGCACTATGCCGAATACCTGGATAAAGACCAGCTGTTTGAGTTTCTCGAAGAAAATGATGAGATCACGGCAGTGATTCATATGGGGGCGATCAGCGCAACCACCGAGCGTGACTTTAACAAGCTGGTGGCGGATAACATGCATTATTCGCAAGACTTGTGGTCCTGGTGTGCCGAGTATGAGGTGCCGTTTTTCTACGCCAGCTCTGCGGCCACGTATGGCGGTGGTGAACAAGGCTATGACGATGCCAGCATTGAGAACTTGCGGCCATTAAACGGCTATGGCTACTCCAAGCACTTTTTTGACCAGTGGGTGTTGCAGCAAGTCGCACAAAAGCAAGCTACCCCGCCCGCTTGGGCTGGATTCAAGTTTTTTAACGTCTACGGGCCGAATGAATATCACAAAGAGCGCATGGCCAGCGTAGCGTATCACACGTTTAACCAGTTTAGCGAAACCGGAACCATGCGCCTGTTTAAAGGCACCAAAGAAGGCATAGAGGATGGCATGCAGTTGCGTGACTTTGTCTATGTGAAAGACGTGGCGGATGTGATGGGATTCTTCCTCGAAGCGGCATTAAAAAACAAACCGGTGGCCAATGCGATTTACAACATAGGCACTGGCCAGGCGCGCAGCTTTAAAGACCTGGCAACCAACGTGATGACCAGCATGGGCCGCGAGCCCAACATCACGTATATTGATATGCCGCAAGACCTGCAGGGCAAATATCAGTACTTTACCCAGGCGGAGATGAAGAAGCTGCGCGATGCGGGATATAAAAAGCCGTTTACCTCGCTGGAGGAAGGCGTCAAAGACTATGTGCAAAACTATTTGATGCAAGACGACCCTTACGCATAAGTCATCAAACAATTGAGCGATAGATTGTGAGCGATATGAACCATATTGAATACCTCAAAGGCGAACACGCCGCCCATATGGCGATGTTTCAGGCGCTGGAGCCCTTGTTTCCACTCATCAGCGATGTCGGCAACTTGCTGCGTGACTGTATTGCGCGTGGGGGCAAGATTCTGCTGTGTGGCAATGGCGGCAGTGCGGCAGATAGCCAGCATATTGCAGCAGAGATTGTCGGCCGCTTTAAAAAAGAGCGCAAGGGTCTGCCCTCGATTGCACTGACGACAGACACCTCCATCCTGACCTCAGTAGGCAACGATTATGGCTATGACTATATATTCGCCCGTCAGGTAGAAGCCCTCTGTCGCCCGGAGGATGTGCTGATCGGCCTCACCACCAGCGGCAATAGCGCCAATGTGGTCCGTGCCATTGAAACCGCCAATGAAATTGGGGCCACCACCATAGGTATGACTGGCGGCACAGGTGGCAAGTTAAATGCCCTGTGCAAGCACAATATTGTGGTGCCATCCAGCGTGACTGCACGCATCCAGGAAGCGCACATTTTTATCGGCCACAGTTTGTGCGAGATTCTGGAGTCTTAAGTCTGATGAATCCTGCATTCAGTAAAGTTGTGCAGCAGTTTGGTGAACAGGGTGCCCATGCCCTGGTGATTGGGGACGTGATGCTGGACCGCTACCTGCTCGGCGAGGTCAACCGCATTTCACCTGAAGCACCGGTCCCGGTTGTGCTGATCAAATCCGAACAACAGCGCGTGGGCGGTGCCGCCAATGTGGCAGCCAACCTGGCATTATTGGGTATCTCAACCAAGATGATTGGCTTGATGGGCAATGATAGTGAAGGCCAGACCTTACTCAAAGCCATGCAGTCACATGGGATTACGACCGAAGCCATGCTCACCAGCCAGCATCGTCCAACCATTGCCAAAACCCGTATTCTGGGCGGACACCAGCAAATGCTCCGTCTGGATCAGGAAGATACCCAGAGTTTGAACGAGCGAGAACAAGCTGAAATTCTGGCCAATATTGACACTGCACTGGCAGCGCAGCCTGCCCTGGTGATTTTGTCAGACTACGCCAAAGGCTTGCTCACCGAAACCGTCTGTCAGCAGGTGATCCAGCGTTGCCGCGCACGGCAGATACCGGTATTGGTAGATCCTAAAGGCCGCGATTACAGCAAATATCGGGGGGCAACTGCACTCACGCCGAATAAAAAAGAAACCGCCGAAGCCTGCGACAGCAGCCAGCAAGATCCGGCGCTAATCGCCAAAGCAACGGCGCTCAAGCAACGCTTGCAACTGGATTTTCTAGCCGTCACCAGAGGCGAAGAAGGCATTACGCTGATTGATGACAGCACCCACCATCTGAACGCCACCGCCAAGCAAGTATTTGATGTCTCAGGCGCAGGGGATACCGTGATTGCCACCCTGGCTGCCGGGCTGATGCACGGGCTGTCGGCACTGGATAGCTTATCATTGGCCAATATTGCCGCTGGCGTGGTGGTTGGCAAAGTCGGCACCGTGCCAATTACCAAGGCCGAATTACTTGATGCGCTGATGACGGCACAAGGCAATGAACAGGCGCACAAAATCTGCGCCCTGGAAGAGCTTGAGCAAAAGGTCAGCCGCTGGAAACAGCAAGGGCAGAAAATCGTCTTTACCAATGGCTGCTTTGATTTATTGCATGCAGGCCATGTCACTTACCTTGAAGCGGCCAAAAAGCGGGGCGACAAGCTGGTGCTGGGACTCAACACCGATCGTTCAGTATCTGCGCTCAAAGGCCCGACCCGACCCGTGGTGAATGAAAATGACCGTGCGCGCGTGCTGGCCGCCCTGGAGTCTGTGGACGCGGTCATTTTGTTTGATGAAGACACGCCTTTGAACCTGATCATGGCAGTTCAACCTGATGTCATTGCCAAGGGCAGCGACTACACCGCAGCCCAAGTGGTCGGCGGCAAAGAGGTGCTCTCTTGGGGCGGTGAAATTGCATTGATTGACTTGGTGGAAGGCCGAAGCACCACCAATCTGATTAAAAAAATGCATGCATGAGTAGTGCTGACAAGATTCTGGTCATCGGCCCGTCGTGGGTAGGCGACATGGTTCTCGCGCAAAGCTTGTTCAAGCAACTCAAGTCGGACCGTCCCGCTTGCCAGATTGATGTCGCTGCACCTTCGTGGACACTGCCATTGCTGGCGCGCATGCCCGAAATCACCCAAGCCATCGCCCTGCCCTTCAAACACGGGCAATTATCTTTAGGCGCGCGCTGGCGCTTTGGCCGTGGCCTGGGGGTTCAGGGCTACACACAAGCCATCTTACTCACCAACAGTCTGAAATCAGCCATTTTGCCCTGGGCTGCCGGCATTCCATTACGGACCGGTTTTAAAGGAGAGATGCGTTACGGCTTGGTCAATGACATGCGCCCGCTGGATAAAACCCGTCTCAAAAAAACCGTCGAGCGCTTTGTGACGCTGGGTTTAAGCCCGCAAGCTGTGCTCCCTAGCGCCTTGCCACAACCTGCATTGGTCGCGGATGCAGCCAATGCTGACCGATTACTGCACGCTTTCAAGCTCGATGCCTCCAAACCGATGCTGGGTCTTTGCCCAGGGGCCGAATATGGCGAAGCGAAACGCTGGCCAGCCGAGTATTACGCGCAAGTCGCCAATCATGCGCTAGATGCAGGCTGGCAAGTGATGGTGTTTGGTTCCGATAAAGATGCCCCGGTGACGGCCTCCATCCAACAGCTCACGCAGCAGCGATGCCTGGACCTGGCGGGCAAAACCAGCCTAGGGGATGCAATTGACGTGATGTCGTTGTGCCAACGGGTGGTCAGTAACGACTCGGGGCTGATGCATGTGGCTGCCGCACTTGATAAGCCATTGGTAGCGATTTATGGCTCCTCTGACCCGAAACATACGCCACCGATGCACCCGGATGCAGTGATCCAATATCTGGGGCTGGCATGTAGCCCGTGTTTCAAGCGTGTATGCCCGCTCGGTCATTTGAATTGTTTGCGACAATTGTCCCCTGAACAAGTCTTACCCACACTCGCACTCACGCGCGTGGAGTTTGCGTCATGAAACGCTTTTCTTACCTGCAAAAAATCACGCAAGCCCAGTGGTTAACCTTGTATTTGCTGGCCGCCTTTCTGATCGTCAGCAAAATTATGTATAACCAGCACGGCTGGGTAAACAACGACTCACTGTTGTATTTTGAGCAGGCCAGACTTCTTGCTGCCGGGCAATGGCAGCAGGCGTATCGCCTGTTCTCGTGGCCGTTCTACCCAAGCCTGCTCGCACTGATACACCGCAGTACGGGTCTGGAGATACACAGCGCGGCCATCGGCCTGAATATAGTGTGCTTTGTGCTGTTTGTCGCGGGCTTTCAACAATTGCTGCTAGAAGCGGGCGCCAAGTTGCGCACGCTGCACTGGGGGCATGGCCTGCTGTTCTCCACGCAATATATGGTCGGCAGTGTGCTAGGCATGTTGCTGCGCGACGAGGGCTTTTGGGCGGCTTATACCTGGGGCCTGGTATATTGGCTACGCAGCCTTAAAACGCAACGTTGGCAGGACCTGCTGGCGTTTCAGGCCGTCATGGTCATCGCCACCTTATTCCGGATCGAAGCGGCGGTTTATTTGCTCGCCCTGCCCTTATGCGCGCTTGCCTATACCGGCTTAAGCGCCTCAGGGCGAATCAAGCTTTGGCTGCGCGCCAATAGCCTGAGCCTGCTCACAGCATTGATGTTAGGCATCGCCTTATTCGCTGGCATATTGCGACTGGATCAATTAGGCAGGTTGCAAGAAATCGTCACTCAGGTCACGCGCCTGTTTGGGGAACGCATCGATTTTATTCAACAAAAAGCCGCCATTATCAACCAGCAGGTATTAGGTGAAGATCTGGATGAATACGGCTTGTTCAGCCTCTGGGTGACCTTGATCCTGATTGCCATCAGCAAAACATTAAAAACGGCCGGCCTGCCAGCATTGATTGCCATCTGCTGGCCCAAACAGAGCTGGTGGTCGCGCTTACCGGCACTCGCCCGGCATCTGGGGCTGACAACACTCAGCGTCAGCTTTGTCGTCAGCCTGGTGATCTTGTTGAATGTGTTTGTCCTCTCCAGCCGCTATGTCATTGCCAGTGGCATCGTGTTTATTTTCCTCGCCGCGTTTGCCATGACTGAATGGCAAAGCCGCTGGCCTAAGCTCAGTAGCAGAGGGGTTGCCTGCTTGCTGGTTGCCATGCTCGCCTACTCCTTATGGGATAGAAATCCGACTGATCTTGATCGGCAGGCGGTGGACTACATCCAGACCATCAATCCACAACAGCAACCGGTGTTTTATGACACCGAAAATGCGCGGTTTTATGCCCACCGACCATATCAGGATAGAGTACTGGGTCATACACTGTTTCCCGAGCTGGTCAAGCAGCAGGCGATCTCGAAGTATGACTACTATATGATCACTATCAGCAAGGATGCGGTGGATGTGGCTTATGAACAGCTCGCTGTGCAAACCTTGCAAGAAGCCAATTTCAAACTGGTCAAAACCTTTTACGGTTGGCGCGGTAAATCTAAAGTCATGATTTTTAGCAAACAGGCCGTGACACCCTGATGCAATACGTTAAAATTCATAAAAATAATTCACTATTCGTTCAGGCCTCCTCATGATTCATTCGCTGACCCAAAAATTTCCCATTCTTAACCTCTGGCAACCACCGTTCAAACATTTGCTGCGCTTAAGCATTCTTTGGGTGATTCTGGTGGCATGTACCGCAAACGTCTGCAACAGCTTTTTCATTAAATGGGGTTTCCGCGACGACTCCCGCTATGCGTCGCTAGTAGGGGTGATTGATGGCACGGCTTACCAGCCCTATGTTTACCGCTCAACGGTCCCGCGTCTGGCTGACCTGGCCGTGCAGCAGATTCCCGAAAAGAAACAGGAAAAGCTGTTTGAACGCATCATCTCTTCCGACAAACTGAAAAACCATTTCTTTCACGATGTACCTGCCGAGGAATGGACGCCTCGCGTGGCGCTGGACTACCACCTGATGTATGGCCTGACTTTGCTCAGTTTTCTGCTGACGCTGATTTACCTGCGCAAGATTTTTCTGCATTTTTCTGACAACTACTCGGCCTCTATCCTCGCCGTGGTGCTGTTTAGCCTGATCTACCCGCTGACTTTCAAGCGTGGCGGCTATTTTTATGATTTCTTTGAACTGCTTGGTATCACAGTCAGCACCTATTACTTTCTGACTGACCGCAAGTTTCTGGCGTCCATCTTGCTCATGCTCACGGCATTTAACAAAGAAACCGCCTTCGTTGCCGCATTCGGATTTTTCTTTTTACATGCCAAAGACTACCCCATGCAAAAGCGCGTGGCTTACTTTGCGCTGCAATTCATTGCCTGCTTCCTGATCCGGCAATGGATCATCGCACCGTATACCGGGAACACGGATTCTGCGCTGCATTTTCACTTGCTTGATAACGCAAAATTCTGGCTCAATCCGGTCAATTACTTCAAATTGAGTGATTTTTATACACTGGGATTGTTCTCGCCCACGTTGCAGCACGTCTTGCTGTTTCCATGGCTGGCCTACTGGATACGCGCTGGCTGGCAACAAATGGATGACATGCTCAAACGGTATACATTGGGGATTTTTATTCCTAACCTGCTGCTGTTCCTGAACTTCACCACCAAGGATGAGTTCAGAAACTTCTCGCTGAGCATGATCGCCTTGTACATCATCCTGATTCATGGGTTTTCAAACTTCAGGCAGTGGCTGGACCAGAAGTGATTACGCACGCATGAGATTCGTAGATAAATTGCGCATGGGTTACCGGCGCTGGCAATTGGGTGACGCCTTCAAGCATCAATACAACTGCCACCCGGACTTTGACCTGCAGCGCGGGGAACACAGCTGCACCATCCTCTGGAAAAAGCAGCCAATAGCCACCATCCCTTTTGCACATACGCTGAGCCAACAACAACGGGGACCATGCTGGATCGTCGCTTCCGGCCCTTCGCTGGCCGAGATTGATCTGCAGAAAATCGCCTCGTATCCGACCATCAGCCTCAATTGCGCGATTAAAAAATTTAGCGCGGCCAAGCTCCATCCGACCGACTGCGTGATTGTGGATCACCGCGTATTTGAGCGCCAGTGGGATTGTGTCGTCGAATCTGTGCGTTCGGGCGCGCGCTGTTTCTTCAACTTTGAAGGGCTGAGTATTATTGCTGAGCGGGCGCCGGAACTGCTGAAGCAAGGCAATCTCTACCTGATTGAATCGGTGAGTCGCAAATATGGGGTGGCCAGAGGCAGTGCCGAGCAATACTTGCAGGCATTTGCGCAATCGCCTGAGATTCTGCTGGCCCCGGACTTATTGCCCTACTGCCGCTCGATTGGCTTTAGCCACAATTTACAACAAGGCGTGTTTGCCGGGAAAACGGTGGCCACCTGGGCAGTACAACTGGCGTTTGCCCTGGGCTATGAGGCGATTTATATTCTGGGCATGGATTTGGGCGGCACCGGTAAAGCCCACTTTTATGCCGACCAGCACAATCCTTCACCAGATTTTCTGCGCTATTACGAACCGCATATTCGCGGCTGCTTTGAGCTGGCGCGTCTGGCCAGTGAAAAAACAGGGGTTAAGCTATATAATCTGTCGCTACAGAGCGCCTTGCCTGCCGAGATTATTCCAAAAATGTCGTTTGCCGAGGCTTTGCAACAAATTACCGAGACGGCATCCGTCAAGAAATGATTTAAGTTATGAAAATTATTATCCCGCTGCAAACCTGCTCCACGCGTATTCCGCATAAAAACATTCGCCCTTTTTATCAGGACGATTCGCTGTTCGACATCAAGGCCAAGCAAATCCTGACCTTTGAAGCGCCAGAAAATGTCTATGTGTCATCGGAAAGCGTGGAACTGGTCAAACCGTTATGTGACAAGTATGGCTTTCACTTTATGCAGCGCGATGCCTCCCTGACCGGCAACAAGATTTATCAGCCTGACCTGGTCAAAGCGCTAACCGACCCGCTGCCTGGTGACGATGACATTATGTGGATTCAGGTCACCTCGCCCTTATTTAATCAGTTCAAGGAAGCTTTGGCGGTCTGGAAAGACGTCCGCAACGATTATGATTCGCTGGTTGCCGTTAAACCGTTCAAAGGGCATTTGCTGGATGGCAAGGGCAATCCGGTCAACTATGGGTTTGGTTACTGGCACAAGGTCTCGCAAGACTTGCCCAAGTTATATTCGGTGTTGTGGAGCCTGTTTATTCTCAAACGCGAGACGGTCAACCGCTTTCACTACCATATCGGCGTCAATCCCTACTTGTTTGAAACCAACCATATGGTGGTCGATATTGACTACCATGAAGACTTCGAGCTGGCAGGCATGATTTACACCAAGCTACACGGTACGATTTAATTCACCGCCAAATCATTCACGCCGCGCTTACATGGCTACGCCAGCGCGGCGTTTGCGCTGGTACTTGGCGTAAAGCTTGTCCGCACGCTGCGCAATGGCACGGTAAATTGCCGACTCCCCACGCAGTAACTGACGGTCGTCACCAACATAATGCCGAAGAAATGTGAGCAGATCTCCGCGGGTCAATTGAACATCCATGGCTGAAAAATACAGCGCAGCCAGATCTTTCATTTGCATACGTTGCGAAGGCTGTGCACGAATTTCTGCTCTATGCAAATCCAGCACATGCAATCGTGGCGGCAGCAGCGTCAATTCAGCCGCTTTAAAGCAGAAATGGCAGATATAAAAGTCACGATGGTAGAGCTGATACGCATGCATCTGACGTGCAATCTCCGCCACCCGGCGGATCAGCGCACGCTTGAACCGCAGTGTGGGCGATGTGATTTTCCACTGTAGCGCCAAATCCTCCAGCGTGACAATCTCGCCCAAATCCTCGGTAATCACAAATGAGCGCTGAGTGGCGGGCAGCCAGCCCTGGATGCCATGCCCCACATAAGGCGTGGTGGGAATATGCAAGCGCTGCAAGGCGGCGATGGCCGCCACCTCATTCTGCGCATTCACCACCGGGCGTTTAAAGCTGAGCCAGTTTTTGAACAACTCGCCCCATCCCACACCAAAATGCCGTTTAATAAAAAAATGCTGGCCCGCCAGCGCAATCCGCAAGGTCTCGCGTTCGGCAACCTTGCGGAAACTTTTGCCCGGCAACTGCATAAAAAAATCAAACACATCCGGTCGTTGCCGAATCTCGGCAGGCAGCGGATTTTCTGCTTTAAATTGTACCGTCGTACTCATGACGCCTTGTCTTTGTGCAAGGCCAAAAAGCGGCTGCAATTCTGGATCGCCTGCAATAACAATGGTTGATATTTGGCCATGAGGCTGTCTTGCGCGCTGGCAGATAATGATTCATCGTGCGGCCCGGTCGGCACAAAATGATCCACGCCATGATGCAAATATGGAATACGGTACTTCATATCCGTTGTTTGCACGCCAATAGAGTGCCAGTCACTGACCACAACAAATGGGCGTGACTGCGTGGTCAGCAACGACAGGCCCAGCGAATAGCTGCTACTATCCTCAGGCGCACCCAGGGCCTGTAATAACGTTGGTGAAATATCCAGATGGCTGGTCATGCGCTCAATCTCGGCATGCGCGTGCTGCGGCATCCACACCACCATGGGCGTATGTGTCTGCTCCTCAACAAAACTTGAGTTATGCCCCCAGAAGCCCTTTTCCAGAAACTCTTCTCCATGATCGCCAGTGATGATGACAATGGTATTGTCTAATGCGCCCTGCGCACGCAGTTCATCAAGCACCCGCCCCATCTGTTGATCTACCCAATGGGCAGCATTGGTATAGCGGTTTTTGAACTCGCCGATCTTGGGCTTGAGCGACTCGCGGCTCATGCCCCAGTAATTCACATCCTTCAAATACGGGGAGGCAATCACGGCTTGCTCGGGGAAGTCATAACGCGCATGCGTAGACTCAAAGAAGAAAAAGCTCATAAATGGCCGCTGCTTGTCCCGCGCACGCAAAAAGGCTATTTGCTCAGAGGCATTTTGTTGGTCACGCTGCCAGGGGGTTAACTTCTCCTCCGCCTCGTGCAGCTGTGCAAGCGGTACGCTGGCGAATAAGGTTTTATTAAACTCGGGATAAGAAAACAGTGCGCTGGTACGCAGGTCGAGTTGGTAGTTCAAGGCCTGCACGCGCTGCATGAGCAAAGGCGGTTGTTGTGCATGTAAAAAGCTGGACCAGTAAGAGCCATATAGCCCATAAAACATGCCGAACAGGCCTTCTCGCGTACCGTTGCCACTGGAATAGTGGTTTTTAAAATACAAGCCTTGCTGCGCAAATTGCCAGACATTAGGCATGATCTCAGGCGTTAAACGATCCCAGCGCAGAGACTCTGCCACCAGAATGACAATATTGGGCGGCTGTTGGACGGCGCTAAACGTCACCGGCGATAAAGGATACTGAATTCTGGAAGTATCCACATTGAGATGGTTACTGCTATGGCGCACCGTTTGCACGCCCATTTTTTCTGCCCAGCTGCGGAAGGTAATCCGTTTATAGAAGGGATACACCGTCGCCGAATCAAGAATCGCCCCGTTATTTTTGACATCACTGATGCCATACAGGACGGCTTGCGCGACAAAGGCCAGCAGCACAACCAGGTACAAAGGCCGCGTCAGCAATACTGCGTGCTTGAATGACTGCATGCGCGTACTCAACCACCAGGCCAACAGCTGAATCAGGATGACAATTGCGACCGATATGCCGATCGCCACATAGGTCTCGTCGCTGGTGCCCAGCGAAGCCAGGCCGCCTTTGGTGGTGACCAGATTCCAGATAAAGCCGTTGAAATGAAAGTTATACAAGTCATAAATCATTAAATCCGATCTGACCAGTAAAATGCCTATCACGGAAAACGTGAGCGCCAATAGCGCAGTGTAGCGGTTGATGGTGCGCGCCAGCAGCGATTGCAGCCAGGCCGGGATCAAGGTCACGACGGCATAGGCAAAACTGTAAAACAACCAGGCACAGACATGAAACCAGAAGGCTGCGCCCGTGGTGGCTTGCGCAGCAATGCTGAAGAACCCCCAGCAGGTGGCTAGCATGTGCAGTGTAGTCAGGCCTAAAAACAGTTTGAGTGGTGAAATTTTCTTCATGGCGGCATTCATCTTTAAGCAGTCAGGCGACGATTAGGGCGCACAGAAAGCCGTTACAGGCGACAATTCAAGCTGATGACAAACGGTCACCCCATGCGTCTGGCAGTAGGCTTGCCAGTCCGGCATATCGGTCCAGTCAGCCACAAAAATGAAATCCAGCCCGGCGCCAGTCGAAGCCTGATGATCAAAGCGGCTATCGCCAATAAACAAGGCCGGGAACTGGATGGTCCCATCGGCAATCATGCTGGCCAGGTGCTCATTCTTTTTAGTCGGTCCACCATAAATGCCCAGTTCAAACAGCGTATCCAGGCCACGGCGCGGGAAAATTTGCCGCAATTCCGCTTGATCTCCGCCAGACAGCAGCATCCACTTGGCGTTTGCGGTTTCTTTTTTCAAATCCATCAGTGCAGGCGCAACCTCACACTGCATCAGGGTTTCATCCAGAATCTCGGTAAACGTATCCATAAAGGCCTGAAACCGCTCAGCCGTTAAAGGCTGTTTGATAATCTCGGTGATGTAATAACGGATTTTGTCATTGCGCGGGATGCTGCCCAACTGGATATGATAGTCCACAAAGGCCTGCGCCTGTGCCTCCGTCCCCCCCATCCGCTTGGCGGTGTTGTAATAGGCATCCACTTTGGTCTGGTTGCTATTGAGGACAACGCCATCGCAATCGAGCACAATGGTTTTATACAGGGAGAGGTCTGGTCTTTGGGGCATAACGGAGTGGGCTTGGCAAATAAAAAAGGCTTGTATCACTACAAGCCTTCATTATAGACGATTTGTCTAACGCTATACTTATTTGGCCGCCACGATCGCAGAAGCCTCTTTCGCCAGCTTGGTGATCTGTGCCCAGTCCTTATTGGCTACGGCATCGGCAGGCGTCAACCAGGTACCACCGCACACAACCACGTTAGGCAACGCGAGGAATTGTGGGGCGCTTTCAACGCTGACACCACCGGTCGGGCAGAATTTCACGTCTGCAAATGGGCCGGCAAAGCCTTTGAGCAGGTTAATGCCCCCCACCGCCACCGCTGGGAACAATTTCAGGAAGTAGTAATCATCGGCATTCGCCATCATGATTTCTGAGCCGGTAGACACACCTGGCAACAGTGGCAAGCCGATTTCACGGGCATATTTGCCTAACTCGCTGGTGTAGCCTGGGCTGACCGCAAACTGGCAACCTACATCCTTGGAGTTTTTCGCATCTTTCAGGTTACGTACGGTCCCGGAACCCAAGATCGCGTCCGGCACATGCTTGGCAATTTCTTCCATGGCTTGCAGGGCAACCGGGGAACGCAATGTGACTTCCAGCACCTTAATACCGCCTTCCAGCAACGCTTCGGCCATCGGCACCGCATCTTCCACTTTGTTAATGACAATCACCGGAATCACCGGGCCATGATTTGCTAACTCTAATGTGCTCATGTTTTGAATATTGACCTAATAAATAAAAAAATTGTTTTTTTAATCGTTTGCTTTATGTAAATGAAGATTGCTAAGCAAGACTAGGCGCAGGCGCGTAGACAGTACGAATAGTACGGCAAGCAAACTGCAACGACGTATTGCGACGCAATGTGCATTTACAACCAGGTAACGGCGCCTTCTTCTGCAGACAGCACATTCCTGCGCATGCCACCAAACAACTCACGGCCCAAGCCATGGGCGTTGTAATGACGTTTGGCATCGCTTAACTCTTCAGCCTCGCGCTCAGCCCAGGTGTCTTCATCCACCAGCACATTCAACTGACCGACGGTCCCATTGAGGCGGATGATGTCACCGTTGCGGATTTTGGCAATCGGGCCACCCGCGCTGGCTTCCGGACTCAAGTGAATCGCAGCAGGAATCTTGCCTGAAGCACCACTCATGCGGCCGTCCGTTACAATCGCCACACGGAAGCCCTTGTTTTGCAACACAGCAAGTGGTGGTGTCAATTTATGCAACTCTGGCATGCCGTTGGCTTTAGGGCCCTGGAAGCGCACGACAGCAATGAAGTCACGCTCCAGCTCACCGCGGTCAAACGCGGCCAGCAACTCTTCTTGCGCATCAAACACAATGGCTGGTGCTTCGATGATGTGGCGGTCTTCAGGGACGGCAGAAATCTTGATCACGCTGCGGCCAAGGTTACCCTTGAGCAGACGCAGGCCGCCAGACTCGTTAAACGGATGCGCGGCTGTGCGCACGATGGTTTCATCGCCGCTTTCGGCCGGGTAGTCTTTCCACACCAGCTTGTCCGCTTCTTTTTCCGGCTTTTTACCGTAATCGCGCATGCCGCCACCACTCACGGTGTAGACATCCGGGTACATATAGCCGCCTTCGATCAGTTCGCGGATCACAAAGCCTGGGCCACCGGCGTCCTGGAATTCGTTGACGTCTGCCTTACCGTTTGGATAAACACTGGCCAGCAGAGGCGTCCCTTTAGCCAGATAATGGAAGTCGGTCCAGTCAATGATGATCCCAGCAGCACGCGCAACCGCTACCCAGTGGATCAAATGGTTGGTGGAACCGCCCGTGGCCAGCAAGGCAACCATGGCGTTGACGATCACATGCTCATCAACCAGACGGCCGATCGGCACATATTTTTCTTTTTTGGCGTTTTGCACTACCAGACGCACCGCTTCACGCGTCAGGTCTTCACGCATACCATCATGCGGGTGGATAAAAGCCGCCCCTGGCACGTGCAAGCCCATGGCTTCCAGCAACATCTGGTTACTGTTGGCCGTACCGTAGAAGGTACAGGTGCCAGCACCGTGGTAGGCCGCAGATTCGCTGGCCAGCAGCTCATCACGGTCACACAGGCCTTGTGCATATTTTTCACGCACTTTGGATTTAGAGGTGTTATCAATGCCGGTGCTCATCGGGCCCGCTGGCACAAATACACAGGGCAAATGCCCAAAATGCAATGCTCCGATTAACAGGCCTGGCACGATCTTGTCACAGACGCCCAACAGCAATGCCGCATCAAACACGTCATGAGACAAGGCAATCGCCGTACTCATGGCGATGGTATCGCGGCTGAACAGGCTTAGCTCCATGCCTGGCTCGCCCTGGGTAATCCCATCACACATGGCAGGCACGCCACCGGCGACCTGCACAGTGGCGCCATGTTTGCGCGCTTCGTCACGAATAATATCCGGATAGTTCACATAGGGCTGATGCGCGGACAACATTTCGTTGTAAGCAGTGACGATGCCGACGTGTGTCGGCTTCTCGGCGTAAATCTTGAATTTGTCGTTTTGTGGCATGGCCGCAAACGCGTGTGCCACGTTGGCACAGCCCAAGCGGTCCGGGCCTTTTTCACGGTTCAGGTAATCATCAATGCGCTGCAAATACGCCTTGCGGGTCGGACGGCTACGCTCGATGATGCGTTCTGTTACTTCAATGTGAGATTGTTTCATTGACTATCGCTCAACTGTGTTTTAACTACCTGATGAACTATCCTGGTGAACTGCTTTGAACTTGCTATTGCGTCACAGTATAGGGTGAAGATATATGAATCCAAACAGGCTCCCTACCCCCGATTATCTCCAAACTGCTGCACTACGTCAAATTGAATTACCCGAATCCAACATTTTTTCAGAGGATTCAATGACTTAAAACAATATACCTCTTTTTCGCGTAGTGCATTGACACTCATGGAATGTAGCCAGACATCAAGCAGATTTGGTCACCAGAATATCTTCCAGCATCAGATATTCCAGATCACAGCCATAAAACATATTCAGGGCATCAGTCGGGCTGCAAATCATCGGCTCGCCGCGTCTGTTAAGCGAGGTATTGAGCACCACGCCATTGCCACGCAGCTGTTCCAGATGCTCAATCAGCGCGTAGTAGCGTGGATTGGTGGCTTTGGTCACAACCTGCGCACGCGCGGTGCCGTCCTCATGGACCACTTCCGGAATGCGGTTTTTCCAGGCCGGGTTCACATCAAAGGTGAAGGTCATGTAGGGCGCCGGATGGTCGGTTTGCAGAATATCCTCCGCCACGCGGTCCAGCATGCTGGGGCAGAATGGCCGCCAGCGCTCACGGTATTTGATCTGGGCATTGATGCGGTCCGCCACGCCAGGAAAGCTAGGGTCACCCAGTATACTGCGGCAACCCAGGGCACGCGGGCCAAACTCCATGCGCCCCTGAAACCAGGCGAGTGGATTCCCCGCGGCCAGTAATTCTGCCGCTTTACGTGGGCCATCTTCTACACGGGTAAAAACAGGCTTGGACGGATGCGTTTCACATGCGGCAATACATTCTTCATTGGTGTAAGAAGGCCCGAGGTAAGCGTGTTCCATTTTATGGATTTTTTCGCCCGCCAGGTGTGCAGCGTAAGTGGCTGCGCCCAGGCTGCTGCCGTTATCGCCAGAAGCAGGCTGTACAAATAATTCTTTCACGTGTGGCAAGGCGATAATGCGCTGATTCAGTTTGACATTGAGCGCAACGCCGCCTGCCATCACAATCTTGCCGGTCTCGCGCAGAATATCGCCCAGATAATATTCAATCATCTGCAAAGCCAGGTCTTCCAGCAGCTTCTGTACACTGGCAGCGTAATGAATATACGGGTCGTCAATCTCGTCGCCCTCACGCTTGGGGCCTAGCCATTCAATCAGTTTGGGCGTGAAGTAGTAGCCTTTGCCATTTTCTTTGTAACGGCGCAAACCGACCACGTTGACGTATTCGGTGTTGATGATGAGCTCACCGTTTTCAAACTTGGCCAGGCGGCTCAAATCATATTTGTTCGGGTCACCATACGGCGCCATGCCCATGACCTTAAATTCACCATCCAGCATCTCAAACCCAAGAAACTCGGTGATCGCGCCATATAGGCCACCCAGTGAATCCGGGTCATAGAATTCCTTGATTTTGTGAATCTTGCCATGTTCGCCATAGCCAAAAAACGTGGTTGCATATTCCCCCTTGCCGTCAATGCCGACAATGGCGGTTTTTTCCTTGAAGCCACTCAGATGGTAGGCACTGGAAGCATGCGCCAGATGGTGTTCAACCGGCACATATTTGGCTTTGGTCAGCCCGAGCTCTTCCATCAGTTTGAGTGATTTGTCGCGGTTGCGACGGAAACGGCGGTTACCATTAAAAATGGCATCCAGTGCACGGTCTGGCGCGTACCAGTAGCGCTTGGCGTAATGCCAGCGCGCAGCCGACGTCAGTGGAATTTCACCATAAGGGAAAGCCACGATATCGACTTGTTCAGGGGAAATGCCCGCCTGTTTCAGGCAAAACTTGGCCGCTTCGTAAGGCCAGTGGTTTTTGGCGTGCTTGTCGCGGATAAAGCGCTCTTCTTCTGCCGCAGCGACAATTTTGCCATTTACCAGAATGGCAGCCGAAGCATCATGCCCCAAGGCACCGGATAAACCTAACACAATCATGCAGAAACTCGCGTAACGATCAAATCAATCGAATGGATTAAATAGAAATGCCCGCCAGGGTGAGTGGCGTATGGTCTGGATAAACCGTTTTAAATCTATCCACCAGCGCATTATACAGTGAACTATCCGGTTTCCAATTTTGCAGCAGCCGCCGCAGGTCGCGGGCATGTGCGCGCAAGGCACTCTGCGCGCAGTGATGCTGGCGCATGCTGTCGAGATCAATCACCACGATCTGGCCTTGATCGGTGACCTGCAAATTGCTGCCTTTGAGGTCGCCATGCGATATTTTGAGCAGATACCACTGATAACAAAGCATGACCAATTGCTCCACCACCTGCGCCTCAAGCGCAGGATCGCGAGACTGCTGAAAAAAGGACAGCACATCGGGCCAGGGGCTAAATGCGGAGACAAAATACGCACGGCCACGCAGCCCGCAGTAACGGCGTTCGTACATCAACATGGGTTGCGGGGTCAGCATACCGTAGTATTGCAGGCGGTGTGCATTTTGCCACGAGGCGGCCGCCCGGCTGGGCCGCCAGGCTCGGCTCACGGCATGCAGCCAGTGCTTGATGTTATAGCGCTTGATCACGACAGGCTGATCTTGCAACTGGGTATGTCCTACGGTGCAGGTGTTGCCCGCCTTCAGGGTTTGTCCCACATGCATGGCCACTTCCAGCGCAGGCAAGTCCGTGGGATGCAATCCGCCAGCGGTACTGACCGCCTGCACACTTTGAGCCGTCTGTTGCCAGGTCACATCGCTACAGGTGCGGAAAATTTTACGCGTGACATAGTGCTCCACCTCACGCGCCTTCATCTGCTGCGCCCAGGCCAACACTTGTGCAGCGGTGAGGCTGCGCGGCCAGCCGCGTGCATGCAAATAGACATCCAGTAGGCGTTGCGTCCACTGCATCTGATCCAGTACCTGCAACTTCGAAATCAACTCGGCGAGCTGCAGGTGCGCCTGTTTGCGACTCAGCGTTTGCTGACGGATCCCATCGCCATCTATGGCCCACACCACGCCGTCTGCCAATAAAAAATTCTTTAAATGCAAATCGGTTTGGCATAATCCTGCGACATGCTGTGCTGCCAAGGCCTCAACCAGCAGCGCTGGCAAAGCATATCTGCCCTCTGCAGGGCCTGCGGAATAAGCTTCTGCGGCATTGACCGCATTGGGAACAGCGGCATAAATCAATGCGGCTAGCGGCTGGGTGCCGTCATGCAGCGTGCCTTGCCATAACAAGGCTGGCGTACGGATGCCCGCAGCCAGCATGCGGCGCGCGCCGTCCGCATCCCGCCCGGCGTAACGTGCCGCTTCTTTGCCCGCAAATAGCTTGGCATAGATCGCCTGGCCATCCCAAGTCCCCCGCAACACCCAGCGCCGCTCCTTGAGCACGCGAACCAGCGTGTCCAATTGCAAGGGCGGCTGGGCATCCATGGCAAACCCAAGGCGGATGGGCCCCGGCGAAGTGAACTGGTGCAGGGTCATGCTTGCGCAGGTCGTCCTAACAGCAAGAGCGCCTGCTGCAATACTTCTTGCGGACGAATGTCCGCCATGCTGTCTTTTTTAATCAATTGCCGGTTGGCGCGGTTCGGATAAGGTCCGGTCAACAAGTGATTGGTCGGGCCAAACAGCCCCAGCATCGGCACTTGGGCGGCAGCCGCGACGTGAAATACACCACAATCATGTGAGATAAACAAATTGGAGCGCTCCATCAGCTGGCGCAAGTCTGCCACCGTGGTTTTGCCTGCAAGGTTAATACTGTTAGGCACCGCCTTGACGAATTTCTTTGCCAGAAAGGCTTCATTGCTGGTGCCGGTAATCACCAGCCGTACGCCCGGGATGGCTTGGACCAGCAATTGTCCCAATTCAATATAGGCATCAATCGACCACAGTTTTTTATCATCGGCACGCCTGGCGTAAAAAAACTTCCAGCCATGCAATAGCGTGGTGCCACAGCCCAGGTGAATATTGATCACGGTGTCTGCAGGCTGCACCTCAAAGCGTGACAACAAGCTCACCTGACCGGGCGCGCTGTAGATTGCATAGCAACGGTCTTCATCGGTGATTTCAATCTGGCGCTGTAGCTGCTGACTCAACCATTGCTGACAAAAGCCTAGCAGCTGTTCGGCATAATGCACATCGGTTTTATCGATGGTCGCCAGTTGCAGGCGCGGATCATTAAAAGGCAGCTTTTTGAGCGCATTTTTATTAAACGCCAGTACCGCGTCATAGTCTTGCGCGAGCTTATTGACGCGGCGGAGACTACTGGTCACCCACAGATTGTTGATGGCCGGGTTGTGTTCAAACACCTGTGCGCTCAGGGCATTCAGCGCGACTACATCAATGCGTGCCTGTGGCAGATGCTTGCGCAAAAACCGGATAGCCGGCGTACAGAAGATATTGTTGCCCGTGCTACTCGATGTCAGTATTAACAGTGAATTAACCATGTTTCATTATCTCTTGTTTAAACGCTTCAATCCCCAGCGCAGCCACCACCAGCCGCAGCGTTGGTAACACTGGCCATACTCGCTTGCATAGGCTTGATACAGCTGATACAACAGGCTGTCCGGCCAATCCTGCAAACGGCTCATGAATTGCCGCAAATCCCGCAAGCGTTGCCAGGCTGGCAGCCACATATGCTTGGCTTTTTCGAGATCAATAAATGCAATCTCATAAGCGCCAGACGTTTTGTGCTCAGGCAGCGCGCGGACAAACAGGTGCTTGGGGTATAGCGCCCGATGCTGTATGCCCGCAGCGTGCAATGTTTTTAACGCCTGTGCGACAGCGATCAGCAAAGGCGGATTGGCAGTCATATTGGCCGCCGTACAATACGGAGTGAGCTCCTCATAGCCTTGCAGTGCCTGCGTAGCCAGGATGGCCTGACGGCCCGCTGGCACATCGCGCACGCCCGCGTAAACCACCTCGGGCACCCTCACCCCCTGCGCCCGTAAATACTTGAGCATGTCATATTCAACCATAAAGGTCGGCAAGCCACGCCAGGGATAGCGCCAGCTAAAGCGGGTATGGTTCTGCTGGCGTTTCACATAGAGTTCAACCAGTTGATGATCAGCACATGGCAATTGCCAGCGCCCGACCCCACTCCAACCGCCTCTTTCCAAATTGGGTGGCTCCAGCCAGGCAATCGCCAGTTGCCACCAGGCATCAAAGTGGTCCATGCGCTGCGCAATCAGGGCATCGCGGACACGGCCCTCTTCGGTTTGAATCTCACTTATTTTCAAAATTAATCAGCGAATAGACGGGTTAGCAAACGACGATTTGTTAATATGGCAGGATTAGGGGGTGGATTTTAACAGAATGCACCCTGAGTGAGATTTTCCACGAGGCAGATTTTTTGATGTTGGTGTTTTTTTGCAAATGGCTTTCAAAGTTACCCTTAAGCTACGTCCACCGTCTGGGCGCGGTGATTGGTCGATTAAGCTGGCATATTGATCAAAAAAGTATCAGTATCGCCATCGAAAATATCCGCCAGAGTGGCCTGTGCAATGACCAAACAGGTGTACAGCAACTTGCCAGAGATAGCCGGATAGAAGCCGGTAAATCCCTGATGGAATCCCTGTTTATCTGGGGCGCCCCACAATCCGGCTTGCTGCCACTGGTAAAAGCGACGACTGGCTGGCACTTGGTTGAAGCAGCACAACGTGCGGGCAAAGGCCTGATTTTTCTCACACCACATCTGGGTTGCTTTGAGATCACCTCTATTTATTATGGTAGCCAACACCCGATCACCGTGCTCTACCGCCCCCCAAAACTGACCTGGCTGGAAGGCCTGCTACAAGAAGGCAGGCAAAAAGGCCAGGTTGCGCTGGCGCCCGCCAACGCCGCCGGGGTCAAAAAACTGCTGCAAGCGCTCAAACGTGGGGAAGCCATTGGCATTTTACCTGACCAGATTCCGCGAAATGGTGAAGGCGAATGGGCCGACTTCTTTGGTAAACCGGCTTATACCATGGGGCTGGCCAGCAAACTGGCGGTGAAATCAGGCGCAACCGTCATTATGGCATTTGGTGAACGCTTACCCGCAGGCGAAGGCTTTCATATTCATCTATCCAAAGTCGAAGACATACACACGCCCGCACTGCTGAACCAGGCGATTGAGCGGCAGGTATCCCAATGCCCGGTGCAATACCTGTGGCAATACAACCGTTACAAACAAAGGCGTTATGCCATGCAAAAACTGCAGCCGCACCAGGTCCGCATTGAGGACGAGCACTAACCAGCGCCGAGTGAGGATGACGCTAGACCAGGCCCTGCATCCAGCGACTATAGACTCTGTCGGCAACCGTGTGTAACACGTCACAATCCTCGTTGACTTTTGCCAGCATGGTCTCTGCAGACTGGACCGCTGGGCTGGCGGCCGAGGTGGCAATATCGTTTTTCCATTGCTCCGTCCACATTTTGACCATGTCGGGTGTCATTTCAATATGGCATTGCAAACCGATATGTTTGCCCATGACATAAGCCTGGTTGACGCAATACGGGCTGGATAACACATGCGTTGCCCCTTGCGGCACCGAAAACGTTTCGCCATGCCAGTGAAAGCTGTTAAACACTTGCAAGTCACCAAACCAGTCTCGTGCGGCAGGATCGTCTGCCACCTGCACTTGTCCCCAGCCTATTTCTTTGACCGGGTTTTTACTCACCACACCGCCCAACGCCTTGCTGATTAACTGCCCTCCCAGGCAGTGCCCAAGCAAAGGGACATCTTTTTCTACTGCCTGGCGAATCAATTGGAGTAAAGGCGGAATCCAGGGCAGGTCATCGTTGACACTCATGGGGCCGCCCATCAACACAATGCCACTATATGCCTCGACTGAGTCAGGCACGGGCTCGCCTTTATCAATGCGCACCTCGCACCAAGGAATGGCATGCTGCGCTAAAAAAGTGCCCAAATAACCAGCACCCTCGCAGCAAGCGTGCCTGAATACCACCACCTGTTTCATGACATTACCTTCTTATAACTGACTTCCTGATATTGCCCAAGCAAGATTCCGTCCAATGTGTAAGGCCCAATCGCATAACGGATCAGGCGCAGGGTCGGAAAGCCGACGTGCGCGGTCATCCGCCGTACCTGGCGGTTTTTGCCCTCACTGATTTTAATCTCCAGCCAGGTGGTCGGGATCTGTTTGCGCGCCCGAATAGGCGGGTCACGCTGCCATAAATGGTCAGGTTCATCGATGATTCTGACCTGCGCCGGCTGCGTGACAAAATCGCCCAAATCGACGCCGCGCAGCAATGGCATCAAATCTGCTTGTGTAGGAGCGCCTTCCACTTGCGCCCAATAGGTTTTGACCTGTTTGTGCTTGGGATGGCTCAAACGATGTTGTAATGCGCCGTCATCGGTTAGAATAAGCAATCCCTCAGAATCGGTATCTAACCGCCCGGCGGCATAAACGTTGGGAATCGGAATATAGTCCTTGAGCGTCGGGTGTTTTTCATGCGCAGTAAACTGGCATACGACGTTAAAGGGTTTGTTAAACAGTAATAACATGGAAAGTGCTATGTCTAAAATCAAGGTGCCCGCCACTGGCAGCAAAATCACCGTCAATGCTGATAATACCCTAAATGTTCCTGACCAACCTATTATCCCGTTTATCGAGGGCGATGGCATCGGCGTTGACATCACGCCCCCCATGATCAAAGTTGTGGATACTGCGGTTGAAAAAGCCTATGGCGGCAAACGCAAGATTTCATGGATGGAAGTCTATGCCGGTGAAAAATCCACCACGCTGTATGACAAAGACACCTGGTTGTCTGACGAAACTATGGCAGCCCTCAAAGACTATGTGATTTCAATCAAAGGGCCGCTGACGACTCCGGTTGGCGGCGGCATCCGTTCACTCAACGTGACTTTGCGCCAAGAGCTAGACTTGTACGTGTGTCTGCGCCCTATTCAGTATTTCACAGGCGTGCCTAGTCCGGTCAAACACCCTGAAAAAACCGACATGGTGATTTTCCGTGAAAATACCGAAGACATTTATGCCGGCATCGAATGGGCAGCTGGCACGGAGGAAGTGAAAAAAGTCATCAACTTCTTGAGCGACATGGGCGTACGCAAGAAAATCCGTTTCCCAGAGGCTTCTTCCATCGGCATCAAGCCAGTCTCTATCGACGGCAGCAAGCGCCTGATCCGCAAAGCCATTCAATACGCGATTGATAACAACCGCAAATCAGTCACTATCACCCACAAGGGCAACATCATGAAGTTCACCGAAGGTGGCTTCCGTGACTGGGGCTACCAGCTGGCCAAAGAAGAGTTTGGCGCAGAACTGATTGATGGTGGCCCATGGTGCAAACTGCCGAACGGCATCGTCATCAAGGACTGTATCGCCGACGCCTTCCTGCAAGAGATTCTGTTGCATCCAGAAGATTATGATGTTGTCGCTGCACTGAACCTGAACGGTGACTACATGAGTGATGCGCTGGCAGCCCAAGTCGGCGGCATTGGCATTGCCCCAGGCGCGAACTTGAGCGACACCGTTGCCATGTTTGAAGCTACACATGGTACCGCGCCTAAAATCGCCGGTAAAAACCTGGCCAACCCCAGCTCCCTGATCTTGTCAGCCGAAATGATGCTACGCCACATGGGCTGGGTGGAAGCCGCAGACCTGGTGTTGCACGGTGTGGCCAAGGCCATTGCCAGCAAACGTGTGACCGGCGACTTCAGCAGCCAGATGGAAGGCGCGACGCAAGTGGGCACCGCTGAGTTTGGTGACGAGATTATCAAACAGATGGCGTAAGCAGACACGCAAGGCCCAGCATAAAAAAACGGCTCGCTATGGCGAGCCGTTTTGTATTTTTTACCCCTAAAACAAAAATTATGCTTTTTGTATATTGGAGGCCTGCTTCCCTTTTGGACCTTCAGTCACATCAAAGGATACGCGCTGACCTTCTTTCAAGCTTTTGTAACCAGATTCAACGATTGCGGAGAAGTGTGCAAACAAATCGTCACCACCATCATCCGGAGTAATGAATCCAAAGCCCTTAGAGTCGTTAAACCACTTTACGGTACCTGTTGCCATTTTACTTCCTTACTTTTTTACTTAACAGGGAGGCGCCCCCAAAAGTTTGTCTCAAGTACTCCAGTCGCAATAAACAAGCTTTGCTTTACTTAAAGACGGCCACAAAAAACCTGAACCCAAACGCCTTAAGGATTTATAAGTGAGCATAATTTAAAAGTCAAGACTATTTTTGTATCTTTTGAGTTAAGTCAAGAAAACTCCCTAAAATTTGCACAAAAGCTGCATCAGAACGCGTCTTTTCTGCGATTTGAATCCCGCCTGGACCCCATATACTGAGGTAGAAAGTATTGTTATATCAGTCGATTAAACGGCGTATTTAAGGATTTTGGAAACAGACTCAGAACGCTATGGCCACACTGGAAAGCACAAAAAAACTGGGCGGCATGGCCCGCATGCTGGTGCAATCTTCGCTGATGAGTGAAGAAGAAGCGGCCACCCTGCAAGAAAAATGTCAGAGCCAAAAAGCCAGCTTCCTCGCCGCGACGCTGGCACAAAAGAAAATCTCACCCAAAGAAATCGCGCTCTCTGCCTCACAAGCGTTTGGTTTTCCTTTTTTTGACCTGGATGCGCTTGAACAGAATCTGCTGCCTGACAAAGGCATTGATATCAAACTGATGCAGTCGCATCGCGTGCTGCTGCTGCAACAAAAGGGCAATGTGGCCTATATTGCCCTGTCTGACCCGACCAATCTGCATGCGCTGGACACCATCCAGTTTCAAATGGGTGCAACCTTGTTCCCGATTGTGGTGGAAGATGACAAACTGGGCAAATGGATAGACAAAATTGTCGAATCCAAAGACACCAGCATGTCTGCACTCAATGCAGGGGGGGATGATTTTGATCTTGGCCTGGAGGAAAGCAGCGAAGAGCCCGAAGCGGATATCATGCAGGAAGTCGATGATGCCCCTGTGGTCAAGTTCCTGCAAAAAATCTTGATGGACGCCATCAATATGGGCGCGTCTGACTTGCACTTTGAGCCTTATGAAAAATTTTACCGTATCCGCTTTCGCGTCGATGGCGTGTTGAGGGATATGTCGCAGCCTCCGCTGGCCATCAAGGAAAAGCTGGCTTCACGCATCAAGGTGATTTCTAACCTGGACATCTCGGAAAAAAGAATTCCGCAGGATGGCCGCATGAAGCTGATCCTGTCAAAAACACGCGCAATTGATTTCCGTGTCAGCACCTTGCCCCTGATCCATGGCGAAAAAATTGTCATGCGGATTCTGGATCCCTCCAGTGCCACGCTGGGCATTGAAGCGCTCGGCTACGAGGCACCACAACAGGAGGCGCTACTCAAGGCCATTCACCGCCCATACGGTCTGGTACTGGTCACCGGGCCCACCGGTTCGGGTAAAACCGTCTCGCTGTATACCTGTCTGAATTTACTCAATGATCCCGGCGTCAATATCTCAACCGCAGAAGATCCGGCCGAAATTCCGCTGGCGGGCATTAATCAGGTCAACGTCAATGACAAACAGGGGCTGACCTTCGCTGCAGCCCTTAAATCCTTTTTGCGTCAGGACCCGGACATCATCATGATTGGTGAGATCCGCGACCTGGAAACTGCAGATATGGCCATCAAGGCCGCATCGACCGGGCATATGGTGCTGTCCACCCTGCATACCAACGATGCGCCTACTACCCTCTCCCGTTTGTTAAATATGGGAGTCGCCCCCTTCAATATTGCCTCTGCCGTGACGTTAATTACTGCACAGCGCCTTGCAAGACGGTTGTGCAAGCATTGCAAAGTGCCGCTGAATGTCCCCAAGGAAGCACTATTGAAAGTGGGCTTTACTGAAGCTGATCTGGATGGCAGCTGGCAGTTATACGGTGCCAAACCAGGGGGCTGCGAACATTGTAACAATGGCTACAAGGGACGGGTGGGGATTTATCAGGTGATGCCGATCACCGAGGAAATCGCGCGCATCATCATGTCTCATGGCAACGCCATGGACATTGCCGCGCAGGCCAAACGCGAAGGCGTGAAAGATCTGCGCGAGTCTGGCTTGCTCAAGGTTAAACAGGGACTCACCTCGATTGAGGAAGTCGAAGCAGTCACCAACGAGTAACACGGGTAGGCATTCACTTTTTAAGAAGACATTATGGCGACTGGCAATATCAAACAATCTGTATATTTGTGGGAAGGTAAAGACCGCAAAGGCAAGCTGGTCAAGGGCGAGATGCGCGCCAACGGCGAGGCCGTCGTCAATGCGACCTTACGCCGCCAGGGCATCAGTGTCAGCAAAGTGAAAAAGCAAAGTTCGCTGGCGACCAAAGGCAAGGTGTCAGAAAAAGATGTCACGCTGTTCACCCGCCAGCTGGCGACCATGATGAAAGCTGGCGTGCCTTTGCTGCAGGCATTTGACATTGTCGGTAAGGGCCACCACAACCCTGCGGTCTCCAAACTGTTGGGCGACATCAAGGCCGATGTTGAAACAGGCAGCAGCCTGAGCGCGGCCTTCCGAAAATACCCGCTACATTTTGACCAGTTATTTTGCAATCTGGTGGGCGCTGGCGAGCAGGCCGGGATTCTGGATGCCTTACTGGAACGCCTGGCAACCTACAAGGAAAAAATCCTCGCCATCAAGAGCAAGATCAAATCAGCGCTGGTATACCCGACCTCGATTATCGTGGTGGCGTTTGTCATTACCGCCGTCATCATGATTTTTGTGGTGCCCTCGTTCAAAGAGCTGTTCAGCAGCTTTGGCGCAGACTTGCCTGGCCCGACAGTGGTAGTGATTAACCTGTCAGACTTTTTTGTAAAATGGTGGTGGGCTATTTTTGGTAGTCTGGGTGGCGGCCTGTGGTTCTTTTTCTATACCTGGAAACGCTCGGCAAAACTACAGGCGACCATGGATCGGCTAATGCTACGCCTGCCGATTTTTGGTGAACTCATCCGCAAAGCCACCATTGCCCGCTTTGCGCGTACGCTCTCCACCATGTTCGCCGCGGGCGTGCCGCTGGTAGAAGCGCTGGACTCTGTGGCAGGGGCTTCGGGCAATCAAGTGTATTTTGATGCTACCAAAAAGATTCAAAGCGAGGTCAGTACCGGGACCAGTCTCACCGTGGCCATGCAAAACACCAATGTCTTCCCGAATATGGTGATCCAGATGACCGCGATTGGTGAAGAGTCTGGCTCATTGGACAGCATGCTGACCAAAGTGGCCGATTTTTATGAGGGCGAAGTCGATGATGCAGTCGCAGCGATTTCCAGCCTGATGGAACCGGTGATCATGGTGGTGCTCGGCGTGCTGATTGGCGGGCTGGTGGTCGCCATGTACATGCCCATCTTCAAAATGGGTAAAGTGGTCAGTGGTGGCGGCTAGGCAAATACACGCGCCTGCGTGATAAAACAACCGTGTAAAAAAAGGGGCTGTACGCCCCTTGTTTGTTTTTAACTCAGCTGATTATTCAATATGCTTACATGGTTTTCTTGCTGGCGGCCTGCAAGGACTTTTCAATCTCATCGTAAGGTTGCGCACCCAGCATGCGTTTACCGTTTTCAAAGAACATGGTCGGCGTGCTGTTGACCCCGACTTTATGCGCCAGTTCGCCGACTTTTTCCAACGGCACATCGCACTTGGCCGTCGTGGTCGGCAGCTTGTTGTTCATAATCCAGTCTTGCCAAGCTTTTACACGGTTGCTGGCACACCAGATACTGCGCGATTTGTTGGCCGCATCCGGGTGCAGCTGTTCAATCGGATACAGGAATGTATAGATGGTGACATCATTAATGTTGGTGAGCTCTTTTTGCTCAAGGCGCTTGCAGAATGGGCAATCCACATCCGAAAACACCACCAGCTTGCGGCTGCCATTGCCTTTGACCACCTTGATGGCCTGATCCAGAGGCAGCGTATTGAAATCAATTTTAGTGAGCTCGTCCATACGCTCACCGGTCAGGTCTTTTTTGGTTTTCGGATCTACCAGGCGGCCTTCAGCTATCAAAAAACTGAATTTATCATCGGTATAGATGATCTGGCCTCCCATGTACACTTCGTACAATCCGGCATAAGGCGTTTTGGTCACGCTATCCACCTTGAATTTTGGATAGGCACTCTCGATCTGTTTCTTCAGGCTGGCTTCATCTGCCACGCTGCCCATAGACCACAGCAGACAGAGGGCCCCTAAGGCCTTGATGACAGCCGTTGCGTTGTATTTTTTCATACCAACTCTTTCTCGAACGTGCACCGGGCGCTACGCTTGCGTCGCGGTGCGAATTAAAAAACGTTTCAGCATAGCACTGTTTTCAACGCCGCGTAAGCCAAGCAAGGCGGCATGCGTCCATAGCGCCTGTGGGCGCGCAAACAGAAAATCCAGTCCCCGCGTCAGTGCATGCATGCTACGGATATCGCGTTGACGGCCACGCATGACATGCCGCAGCACGTTAACATCCCCCAAGGGCTTAATGCCCGGCAAGCGTGCGACTTCTGCACACAAGGCTTGCACATCTTCAAAGCCCAAATTGACCCCCTGCCCGGCCATGGGATGCACCTGGTGTGCGGCATCACCGAGCAACAGGATATTGGGTAACGCCATGGTTTCAGCTGTATTCTGCCTGAGGGGAAACGCCACCACAGCACCATTGGGCGTCAGTGGGCCCAAGACCTGACCACAGCGGTGTTCAACTGCGACTGCCAGCTCACCGGCAGACAGCGCCTGCATGCGGGCGGCCTCCGCGTGAGGTAAGGCCCAGACCAATGACACCTGCTGCTCAGGCATCGGCAGCAAGGCCAGCGTTTCATGGGCACCAAACCACTGCCTGGCCACGTGTTGATGCGCATGTGTGGCAACATAATTGGTGACCAGCGCCGTCTGCGCAAAGTCCACTTGCTCCACGCCGATGCCACACTGCGAGCGCACCCATGAACTCGCGCCGTCTGCGCCTATCAATAATTGTGCTTCTATCGTTTGCTGCGGCAATGCTACACGGATTTGATGACCAAATTGTTGCAAGGATTGCGCCGGTGCGTCGGTGATCACCGTTACGTCGGCGTCTACCAACACAGTCCAGCACGCCTGCATCAAGGCCTGACTCTCGACAATGCAGCCCATTTGGGCCAGATGCGCTTCCTTGGCTGTCAGGCTCAGGCTGGGCTGGACATGATGCTGCGTCGGTGACCATAAATGCATGGCGTTGACCGGGTTCACGCGCTGCGCAGGCACATGCTGCCAGACGCCAATCTTAGCTAACCAGTCCATGGTTTGATTGGTCAGTGCATAAATCCGGCTGTCCCAGTGTAACTGATCGTCGGCCCAGCCTGCTGGCAGCTCAAATGCTGGCTTGGCATCCGTCAGGACCACCTGCTTGCCCAGTCGGGACAAGGCGATGGCAGCGGTGAGCCCCACCAAGCCAGCGCCGACAATCACTACGTCTGCCCGCATCAAGTGCTTTTCAGCGACCATAACTCATTTTTTCCACCAAAAACCGCCGGGCCATCGGCAACATGCTAAGCATCCCCAGCCCCGCGCCACGCAACACGCCGACCCCGATCAGATCATTTGAAAATACATTGACCAGAAAATCGGTAAACTGCAAGCCACGCCCGGTATCACGCTGTCTGGACGCCTGGTAGGCGAGCAAGCGGTGGTCGGCACCCCACTCATGCGATGCCGTAGACGCCACATTCTCGGCCAGCGCCACCGCATCGCGGATGCCAACATTAAAGCCCTGTCCGGCGACTGGATGCATGGTTTGCGCCGCATTGCCGATGACCACGCAATGCGCCGCAAACGTCTGTTCCAGTTTGCTTAATTTAAGCGGGAACCTGAAGCGTTTTCCGGCATGCAGAAAGCGGCCGACGCGGTCACCAAAGGCAGCATGCAGGGCGTGCAAAAAGGCGGCATCATCAAGCGCAGCAATCTCGTCGATATACGCCTGCTCGCCCGTCCACACCAGTGAAAACTGGTCGCCATTCGGTAGCAGCGCCATCGGGCCACGTGGCGTAAAGCGCTCGTAGGCAATCTGCCGGTGTGGCAGTTCAGTTTGCACCAGGCCCACCAGTGCATCATGCCCATAATGCTTGGTGTCGCGCTGCAAGCCCGGAATAGCCTCCAGACTCCGGCCGCCATCGGCAACCACCGCCAACGGCGTAGACAGTGAGTACCGTTGCCCATCGGCTGCCGTATATACAATATCGGCGGCACTGGCATGCACCTGCAAGTCCGTCACCGGGGCTTCATAATGCAGCTTAATGCCAGTGGTCAATTGCGCCAGGCGCGCATCCAGCGCCCGCATCAACACGCCATAAGACACCACATATCCCAGCGCCGGTAGCTGATGTTCTTGTGCTTTGAGCACGGTGCGGCCCAAACCTTTTTGCTGTGACACATGAATGGTTTCAATGGCAGTGACCGCATCGGCCAACATGGACCATACTTGCAATTGCTCCAGCACCTGGCGCGTGCCAAAAGACAAGGCCAAGGCGCGGCCATCGCCGTACATGGCGCCTGGCGCCTGCGCTTCAAGCACGGTGACCGGCACACCAGCCTGCTGCAAAGACAAGGCCAGCACCAACCCGACCGGGCCGCCACCAATCACGACGGGATGTTTAATCAATTGCACGCTGCATCCATTTGTATGACAAAAATACACTCAAAAAATACATTTTTTAGAACAGTTTTTTAGACCTAGCCGACATCCACTGCAAAAGATCAGCGTTGCGCCATCAGCGCTTCGATATCAGCGACGGTTTTGACCGCAGCGGCCGTCAACACTTCATGGCCGTGCTCGGTGACCAGCACATCATCCTCGATACGGATACCGATATTCCAGAAATGCGGCGGCACATTGTCTGCAGGACGCACATAGCACCCTGGCTCTACGGTCAACACATGACCAGGCTGTAACATGACCCATGCACCGTCGGCTGTTTTGTACTCACCGGCATCATGCACGTCCAGGCCCAGCCAGTGCCCGGTGCGGTGCATGTAAAACTGGCGGTAGCTGCCAGTTTCGAGCACCGCGTCGCGGCTGCCCTGGCACAAGCCATAGTGAATGAAGCCATCCACCAACACTTCGAGCGCAGCTTCATGTGGCGCATTCCAGTGCTGCTGCGTATTCACTTTGCCCATGGCGGCTGCCTGGGCTGCCAGCACTAATTCATACAAGTCCTTTTGTGGGCCACTGAAGCGGCCATTCACCGGGAAGGTGCGCGTGATGTCCGAGGCGTAACCATCCAGTTCACAGCCCGCATCAATCAACAGCAAATCCCCGTCTTTGAGCTGGGCATTGTTAAAGTTGTAATGCAGGGTGCAGGCATTGGCGCCACCGGCCACAATGCTGGTATAAGCAGGCGCTTGCGCACCATGGCGATAAAACGTGTGTAAAAACTCCGCTTCGACCTCATACTCCCATTGCCCGGGACGGGTGTGCTGCATGGCACGGTTATGCGCGGTGGCCGCAATCTGTGCTGACTGGCGCATTAGGTCCATCTCCTCGGGCGATTTAAGCAGACGCATGGCATCCAGCGCTTGACGCACATCAAGCAGTTGGGCGGGCGCTTGCATGCCAGAGCGGGTTTGTGCTTTGACCGCATTCAACCAAGCAGTGACTTTGCTGTCCCAGGCGCTGTCTGCGCCCAGACTGAAATGCAAGACAGGCTGATTTGCCATTAGCTTGGGCAGTTCGGTGTCCAGCTGCGTGATCGAGTAAGCCTCATCAAAGCCAAACACTGTTTTGGCAGCTTGAGGGCCATAGCGAAAACCATCCCAGATTTCGCGATCCAGGTCTTTGTCACGGCAAAACAAAATACTTTTGGGCTGGGGTCCGGCCATCAGCACCAACACCGCTTCCGGCTCTTTAAAGCCGGTCAGGTAATAAAAATAGCTGTCAAAGCGGTAGGGATAGTGACTGTCGCGGTTGCGTGTCACTTCGGGCGCGGTAGGAATGATCGCAATACCGGCCTGCATGTGGTTGATCAACTGCTGGCGGCGGCGAGAAAACTCTTGCATGGAAACACTCAAAGCTAATCCTGGATGGTTGGGCATTGTAGCGTATTTGGTCGGCGATTGCTGGATTGGTTCCCCCTGCCTGCCAGGCACCCGCAATCAAAATCCCATCATCTCATACAGTGGTGATCGCCTGACCGATTGCTCAGCTTGTTCTATGGTGCCATCTTGTTGCCATTGTTGCAGTTGACGTGCCAGGATGGGTCGCACCTGGGCAGCATGCATGCCAGGCTTGATGGCGGGTAAATACAGCATTTTGAGCAACAAGGCATCCAGCCCCGTCAGCAAAGCTTCGGGCGTTTTATCGTTAAAAACCGAAGGAAACACGCGCTCGGAATCATTGGGCAAGCCCATGGCCTGGGTGATTTCTTCGACGATGCAGGAGACCAGTGACCGGTGCGCTTGCGCATGATCTACCGGAATCACTACCCAAGCCCGCTTGAGCGCCTGCCCGGCATCGGCGGTAGACCCAAACATACAGACCGCGTCGTCTGGCGGCTGCATGTTTGGATTGCCACTCACCGTTCTCAAATCCTGCTGCCACTGTGCCGCCTCGCTAAAAATCACGATCATATTGGCGTCAGCCGCACTGCTGGCAAAACCCACAGCATGCCCGGTAATTTGCGCCAGATGCTGAAGGTGGTAGCGCGTCAGTGTTGTATGCTTTTCCTGTTCGTCGGCATGGTGAACCAGCCATACCTTGACCGGCTTTAACCACTTGCGCACCCCAAACTCCCCCGGCCGGTATTCGTTGTGTAACGCGACCTCTACAAAGGCAAGCTGCAGGTACTCCGGCGACTGCCAAGCCTCTTCGGCTTTGCTGGCCTGCACAGACAATAGCGCAATCAGCAAAACAATCCCTTTAAACATCGTCATGCCTGTGCGTTTCGCGTAAGGGGTTGAGTAATGGCGACAAACCATTGTGGTCGATCTCCTGCATCAATTGCAGCAACCGCCCCAACTCACCGCGTGGAAAGCCTTCACGGGCAAACCAGTTTAAATAGTGACCGGGCAAATCGGCAATCAAGCGTCCCTGATACTTGCCATAAGGCATTTTGACGCTGACCAGTTGTAATAAATCTTCGTTTTTCATGGGGCTACTTGATGCGGGATCAACTTGGAATCATCGTGGCTATTCTACTAAAAAAACTGTCGGCCCTCGCAGGCAAAGGGCCTGGCCTCAAGAATTCTGTGCAGCTGCCGATATGTTATCCAGTATGCCCTAATCAAAAATAAAGATTACCTAGTGTTGAACTGAACATCGCGGAAAACCATGATGCAATACGAAGTCACCAAAGAAAAAAGTGCAGAGCACCTGCGGCAAGCCATCCACCATATGTCGATGCAGGATGCCGCCTTTCATCCAGTCAGCTATGCAGTCTGGTATGAATACTCGTCCGGCGAACATGCGCGCCTGATTGATGAGGTCAACGCACTGATTGAAAAAGAAAAAAAACTCAATGAAAAAAGCACGGCCCATGTCTTTAACAAGCATATTGCCGGCATTGATACCGATCATGCGAAAAAACTGGTAGAACGTTTCAGCCAAGTCGTCACCGAAATGCGCAGCTCGACCGAAAAAACCGGGCTGCAAACAAGCGAATACACTAAAACCCTGGATGCCTGGTCTAACGAGATCCAGCAGCAGGAACCGCAACTGGCTTTGCAACTGGACTCATTGCTGTCAGAAACGCTGATGATGACCAATAGCCTCAACCATTTGCAAGGCAAATTGAGCTCAAGCCTGGAAGAGGTGGACGCGCTCAAAAACGAAATGATCAAGGCCAGACAAGAAGCCTTGCAAGACGGGTTGACTGGCCTCATGAACCGCAAAGGCTTTGACGTGGCGCTGCACGATTGCCTGCAACAGCACACCGTCGATACCAGCCTGATTATTGCGGATATTGATTACTTTAAAAAGGTGAATGACAGCTATGGCCACTTGTTTGGCGACAAGGTGATCCAGGCAGTTGCAAGCATTTTTAAAACCGTTGCCGGCAACAGCTACACGGCGGCGCGCTATGGCGGTGAAGAGTTTGTGTTGCTGCTACCGAATACGCAGCTGGAAACCGCGCGTGAAATCGCCGAGCAAATCCGGCATAAAGTTGCAGCGATCAATATCAAAAACACCATCACGCAGCATATGATTTCCAACATCACCATCTCATTGGGCGTGGCCGCCTACCAGCCTGGCGAACAGCCAGAGGACCTGTTCAGCCGTGCCGATCAGGCCCTGTATACGGCCAAAGCCAATGGCCGCAACCGTGTCACCCAGTCCAGCGAAGCCCTTGTTGCTGCCTAAGACGTGCCGCTGAGGACCTCAGCGGCCAATTACAACAAATCCCGTTTTTGCTGGGGAATATCCTCATAGGGATAGCGGGCATGGCCAAAACGCATCACCAAGACCGAAACGGCCAGAATCAGAATCGCGGCAGACACCGCCAGCATATGCGTCTCTGTCATTTCTTTCATATCCAGCAACAAATATCGCGCCAGGGCCACCATGGCAATATAAATCGGGTAGCGCATCGGCAGTTTGCCAGAGCCAAAATAACTGTTGATCATGGAAAAGACTTCCAGATACAGGAACAACTGCAACAAATCGCCCAGGCCGACCATGCCGGCGTTCCACATACGCGACAGTTCATGCGCCAGTGAAAAGAAGGTGGCCAGTGTCACCAGCCCCAACCCTAAACGCTCTATCCACATCAAGGCCTGATGCGCCAGCTTGTCTGTTTTATGCTCGTACGGTGGTTTCATGATGCTCCCTTTTTGCTGCTTGTTATGATCTGCTTAACCATTCATCCAGTTGTTTTAATCGTTCCGGCGTCCCAATGTCATGCCAGACCCCCGCATGGTGCTGCCCGCTGACTTGTTGCTGCCGCATGGCGGCTTTTAATAACGGCGCCAGTTTGGCTGGCTGCCCGCGAGTCACCGTTACAAACAAGTCTGGATGATAAACCCCCACACCTGAGAACGTCAGCTTATGGCTGGCGTCTTCTTGCAGCAGGCCATTGACCAGGCCAAAATCTCCGGCCGGATGTTGTGGCGGATTATCCACCATGACCAGATGCGCCAGTTTACCGGCGGGGAGCGCCAGGCGTGCATAGTCAATATCGGTATAGACATCGCCATTCACCACCAGAAATGGTTGCGTCCCTAATAGCTGCAAGGCATAGGCAATCCCCCCCGCAGTTTCCAGCGCCGTACTTTCTGCACTGTAACGGATATTCACCTGCCAGCGGTCACCATCGCCCAGCGCGGCTTCAATCTGCGCCCCCAGATGCGCATGATTAATGACAATCTCAGTGATTCCTGCTTGCGCCAGGCGCTCAATATGCCAGACGATCAAGGGCTTGCCGCCCACTGCCAGCAAGGGTTTAGGCGTGTGGTCGGTCAGCGGCCGCATGCGCTCACCGCGACCAGCGGCCAGAATCATGGCGCGCATCTTCATGCCGCCTCTAGCGTCTTCAGCAACTTGAAGAAAGGACGCAACTCGACATAGCGCTCGCAAGCGGCTTGCAGATATTGCATCACCAGCGGCATATCCTTGAGATAGCCCGCCTTGCCATCCCGGTGATACAGCCGCGCAAAAATCCCCAGCACCTTGATATGCCGCTGAGCGCCCATCCATTCAAAATCACGATAAAACTCACCAAAATCAGTATTCACGGGCAATCCCGCCTGCTTGGCAGACTGCCAATAACGGACCACCCAATCCATCATGATTTCTTCATCCCAGTGGATATAGGCATCCTTGAACAGCGAAACCAGGTCATAAGTAATCGCCCCGATCACGGCATCCTGAAAATCAAGCACGCCGGGATTATGCTCGGCGGTAACCATCAAGTTGCGCGAGTGATAGTCTCTATGCACGGTCACTTGTGGCTGCTGCAAAATATTGTCGACCAGCAAGGCAAATGTCTTGTCCATCACCGCTTGATGCTCCGGGGTCAGCGTTTTGCCCAAATGCTTGCCCACATACCATTCGGGGAACAACTGTAACTCACGCATGAGCAACGCACTGTCATAAGGCGGCAAGGCGGCGGGCTGGGTCGCCAGTTGCATCTTGATCAAGGCCTGGCATGCATCAGCATATAAGGCTTTGGCATTGCCGGCATTGAGCTGCGACAAATAGGTGTCATTGCCCAGATCACTGAGCAGCAAAAACCCTTGTTCCAGGTCTTGCGCGAGAATCTTGGGCACATTCAGCCCCGCGGCCAGCAACTGCTCGGCCACGCGGACAAAAGGACGGCAATCCTCCTGGGGCGGTGGCGCATCCATGGCAATCAGGGTTTCTGCGGCCAGATGTACGCGGAAATAGCGACGGAAACTGGCATCGGCGGAAGCCGTGCTGAGCGTAAAGGGTTGCTGAAGTACGTCTGTCAGCCATTGCTGAAGGTGCTGTGTTCTATCCACAAAATATCCCGAATCTTGAATAGGCCTGTCTGGTGGCCGCTGCGATGAAAATGCGGCAGCCATTTTAAGGGAAAAATGACTTTTTAAGCGTTTTCATGAATAATATAGCGCAATTGAAACAAGGCATCGGGCTAACATCCCAAAATTCGCCGTAATAATTACGCTGCCAACGGCAGGCCTGACCGAAACGATCACTCTTTGAATAACTTGCACGTTCACTCATCTACTTTTCAGGAGCGCGGGATCCGCCTGATTCTGGCATTGCTGGCCATAGGCACACTCTCGCCTGAGCACTTGCGCGCTGAGGAAGAGGCTGCCCCTGAAAAAATTCAGCTGGCAGAGGCGGTCACCTTGCCAGGTGCGATTGAGATTGAAGGCGACACCCTGCAACTGCGCATGGACCGTCAAATGCGTGCGACGGGCAACGCTGTGATGCGCAAAGACGGGCAACAGGTCACGGGCGATGATATCCGCTACGATATCCAGAACGATGAATTGCAAGTCGAAGGCAATGCGGTGATTACCGCCGGTCAAACCAAAATCACCGGCCCGATGTTGCGCATGCGCCTGAGCGAAAACATCGGTGAAATGCGCGACGTGTCGATTGAGTTCAAAAGTAGCCCGCCACCGCCCAACGATGAGGACGGTAGTCCCTTGCTGAATGACCAGGCAATTTTGCTCAGTGACCCGAAAAGATATCTGGAAGACAATCAGTCTTACAGCACCCAGACCAGCACCAAAAGCAACGCATTTGACAACATTCGCGCCACCGCTAAACAGGTGCTGTTTGAAGGCCAGAACATCAAGCGCCTTAAAGGCGCCAGCTATACTTCTTGTGCGGCGGATGTGGATGACTGGTATATCAAGACCAATAGCCTGGAACTGAACGATTACTCCAGAACCGGCGTGGCAACCAACGCCTATGTGGAGTTTAAAGGGGTGCCTATCCTCTACACGCCCTGGATGAGCTTTTCGTATAATAACCAACGTAAAAGCGGTTTTCTGGCGCCCTTGTGGGGCACAACCTCCCGGAGCGGTTTTCAGCTTTTAACGCCCTACTACATCAATATCAGCCCGGATATGGATGCCACGGTATCCACCAACTACTTCAGCAAACGCGGCCTGCAACTGCAAGGAGAGTTCCGCTATCTGGGAGAAAACTATTCCGGCATCAATAACCTGGAGTATCTGGATAAAGACAACATGACGGGGCAAACCCGTTACTACGCCAAGCTTACGCATTTGCAAAGCTTTGGCAGCAACTGGTCTGGCGGCTACAGTTTTGAAAAGGTCTCGGATGACACTTACTTTTCTGACTTAGCGACCCGGATTCAGGTGACTTCCCGCGTAAACCTGCAACAGGCTGTTTTTGCCAACTACAACAGCGAACACATCACGTTCAACGGGATGATTCAACGCTATCAAAACCTGGATAACGTGTCCTTTGTCTATCAGCGCCTACCCCAGCTTACATTAACTTACAATGATGATTTCAAAGGCTTTCATGTCCAGACAGGGGCGCAGTACGTTAACTTTCAAACCATGGATGGCATGGTAAACATGCCTAGCGGTAGCCGCATGAGTGTCTATCCTTCGATTTCATATCCGATGAAGAACTCTTACGCTTACGTGACGCCAAAAATTGGCGTGCAAAGTACGCAATACAGCCTGAATAACAATACGCCGGTGGGATATTCTCAGGAATACAATCAGTTGAGTCGTACACTGCCTATCATGAGTCTGGATTCCGGCCTGTATTTTGATCGTCAGACCAACTTGTTTGATACATCCTATACGCATACGCTGGAACCACGAGCATACTATGTGTATATCCCTTACAAAGACCAGAGCAAAATTCCAATTTTTGACACCTCGCTCAACACATTGAACCAGAACTCCATTTTTTATGAAAATCAATTCAGTGGGGATGACCGTGTCAACAATGCCAACCAGATGACACTGGCGCTCACCAGCCGCCTGATTGATAGCGAAACCGGCATTGAACGCCTGAGCGGCACGCTGGCACAGCGCTATTATTTTGAAGACCAGAAAGTCACGCTGCCTAATACCGTTGCCAATATTAGTAAATCTTCGGACATTCTGGCGGGCTTCACGGCACGACTCTCAAGCCGACTAAACCTAGACACATTCTGGCAGTATGATACAGAGAACAGCAATATGCAGCGTAATAACTATTTGTTACGCTACAACCCTGAGCCAGGCAAGTCCTTTACTTTCGGCTACCGCTACACTGCAAATATCCTTGAGCAAATCGACACCTCTGCACAATGGCCATTAGGCTCGGGCTGGTATGGGATCAGCCGTGTAAACTACTCGATGCGTGATTCCAATCTTGTACAATTCCTAGGTGGTTTGGAGTATGACGCAGGCTGCTGGCAAGCACGCGCTGTCATGCAGCGTGTGCAAACAGCGACGGCCAATGCGAACTACGGCATGTTTTTTCAACTCGAACTCGGTGGGCTGACCTCTATTGGTGCCAACCCGCTGAATGTGATCAAGCGCAATATCCCGACTTATATGCGCACTTATGATATCCCGGCAATTTACAGAGACCAGAACGCGCAATGATGAAACATATACTGAATTTAATCCTCACGTTGAGTACCGCTTTGCTCATCACAGGACAGTCTGCAGCCTTATTCGCGGCAGAAAAAAAACCGATTGAAAAAATGGACCGCATTATTGCCGTGGTCGATCAATCCGTGATTACCGAGCGTGAAATGCTGAACCGTATGGAATACGTGAAAGCACAAATGCTCAAAAAAGGCGCTGACCTGCCACCCGATGAAGCGCTGCAGAAACAGATACTGGAGCGACTGATAGTCGATAGCCTGCAGTTGCAAATGGCAGCGCAAACCGGGATCAAGGTCGACGATGCACAGTTGGATAAAACCATAGACCGGATTGCCGAACAAAACAACCTCACCTTGCCGGCGTTTAAAAAAGCACTCGAAGAAGATGGCACCAACTTTTACAAGTTCCGTGAAGATATCCGCAATGACATCATCATCGCCCGTCTGCGTGAGCGCGATGTCGACAACAAAGTGAATGTTTCTGAAGCGGAAATTGATAACTACCTGACGACACAAGAAAAAGAAGGTGAACTGGATGAATTTAACATCTCGCAGATTTTGATTCGTCTGCCAGAAGACAGTGGCCCGGAAGACATTCAAAAAGCCAAAGCACGTACCGAACAAATCATGAAAGCGCTGGCGAATGGCATGAGTTTTGAAAAAGCCTCGGCCAACTTTTCGGATGCCCCCAACGCGCTGGACGGCGGTGGCTTGGGCTGGCGCAGTGGTCAGCAGATGCCTGCCCAGTTTCTTGAACTGGTTAAAACCATGCAACCAGGTGGTATATCTCGCCCGATTCGTAGTGCAAGCGGTGTGCATATTCTAAAGCTCAATGAAAGACGTGCGGGTGCCAGCACGCTGATTGTTGACCAGACCCATGTCCGCCATATTCTGCTCAAACCGAACGAGGTGTTATCGGACAAAGAAGCCAGACAGAAAATTGAAGGCATTAAAGAGCGTATAGACCACGGCACGCCATTCCAGGACATGGCGCGTCAGTATTCGGACGATGGCAGCGCCTCCAACGGCGGTGACTTAGGCTGGATCAGCCCGGGTGACACCGTGCCGGTGTTTGAAAAAACCATGGCAGAGTTGGCCATCAACGAAGTCAGTGCCCCTATCCGCAGCCAGTTTGGCTGGCATTTGATCCAGGTGTTGGAGCGACGTAAACAGGACATGTCCAAAGAATCCAAACGCTTGAAAGCGCGTCAGGAAATCCGTGCGCGCAAGGCGGAGGAAGCGTACAACGATTGGATCCATGAGTTGCGCGACAAGGCGTTTGTCGAAATGCGGCTGGAAGACAAGTTTTAAGTGCAGCGCACTGAAACCGGTGCATCTGCACCATCCATGAACGCTTTGCCCAAAATTGCCATTACGTCTGGCGAGCCTGCAGGCATCGGCCTGGATGTTTGCGTCAAGCTGGCGCATACCGCCCTGCCAGCAGAGATTGTGGTACTGGCCGACCCGCAAGCTTTACAGGCACGCGCTGCGCAACTGGGCATGCCACTCACCATACACACGGACGCCCGGCCACTTCACTCCCACGCAGGCGATGGTACGCTGACCGTGCTGCCCATCCCAACGGCCGCCCCCGTCGTGGCAGGCAAACTAGATCCCCGGAATGGCCGCACCGTACTAGAGATGCTGGACCGCGCGCTGGCAGGTTGCCAGGCCGGGGAATTTGATGCCATGGTGACCGCCCCCGTGCACAAAGGCATCATTAACGAAGCCGGAATTGCATTTACCGGCCACACCGAATATCTGGCAGAAAAAACAGGCACCGCACAAGTAGTGATGATGCTGGTGGGAGGTGGCATGCGCGTGGCTCTGGCGACCACCCATTTGCCACTGACCCAAGTGAGCGCCGCCATTACGCAAGCCTCGCTCACCACCACGCTGCGTATTTTGCACCATGATCTGGTACACACCTTCGGCATCCCGCAACCACGCATCTATGTCGCCGGACTGAATCCGCATGCAGGGGAAGATGGCTATCTGGGCATGGAAGAAATCGACACGATTAACCCGGTGCTTAAACAGTTGCGCGCAGAGGGCATGCTACTGGTGGGCGCCCTGCCCGCAGATACCATGTTTTCGCAGAAAAACCTGGCCCATGCCGATGCGTTTCTGGCCATGTACCATGATCAGGGCCTGACCGTGCTCAAACATGCCAGTTTTGGCCAAGGCGTCAATGTGACGCTGGGCTTGCCCATTATCCGCACTTCGGTCGATCACGGTACGGCGCTGGATATTGCGGGCAGCGGTCAAGCCGATATCGGCAGCATGCTGAGTGCCATCCAGCTCGCCATTGCACTTTCGCATACCCGCAAGACTCGTCACAAATGAAACATATCGCCAAGAAAAAATTTGGTCAGAACTTCCTGATCGACCAGAGCATTATCCAGAGCCTGATCAACGCCATTCATCCACAAGCCGAGGATCTGATGGTGGAAATCGGCCCGGGGCTGGGCGCCATGACACAGCCTTTGCTCAAACAGCTGAACCATTTGCATGTCGTCGAAATTGACCGTGACATCATTCAATGGATGCAAGGCTTTTACCCGGCGCAAAAAATTACCATCCACAATTCAGATGTGCTCAAGTTTGACTTCGGCACCATTGGGGAGCGCATCCGCGTCGTCGGCAACCTGCCCTACAACATCTCCAGCCCCATCCTGTTCAAGCTGCTCGAAAACACGGCACAAATCATAGACATGCATTTTATGCTGCAAAAAGAGGTGGTCGAGCGTATGGTCGCCGCCCCCTCCAACCCTGAATACGGCCGCCTGTCGGTCATGCTGCAATACCGCTTGCAGATGGAATATCTGGTCACCGTGCCACCCGAAGCCTTTGATCCGGCGCCGAAAGTCGAGTCTGCCTTTGTCCGCTGCGTGCCTTACGCCAGCCTGCCTTTCCCGGCGACGGACGAAGCCCTGTTTGCCAAAGTGGTCACCGCCGCGTTTGGCCAGCGCCGCAAAACCTTGCGCAACACACTGAAAGGACTGCTGGATGATGCGGGCTTCAGCGCGTTGAATATCGATTCGCAGTTACGCGCCGAAAATCTCAGCGTGGCCGAGTTTGTGGCGATCAGCAATTATCTGGCAAGCCAAAATCAATCATAAAACCATTCATATCAACAAGTTAATAACAAAATAGTCACTTAGCAGAGGCTGGCCAATTTGCGATTGTGTGCAGCCTTAAGCTGATTTTAAATCTGCTTTAAAACAGAGCCTGATATAATTCTTTTTTTTATTCTTACCCATTTTTGGAGCATGTTATGCGTTTGATTCTGCTGGGCGCCCCTGGTGCCGGTAAAGGGACACAAGCCACCTTTATCAAAGAAAAATTCAATATTCCGCAAATTTCCACCGGCGATATGTTGCGCGCAGCAGTCAAGGCAGGCACCCAATTAGGTCTTGAAGCCAAAAAATTCATGGATGCAGGCGGCCTGGTTCCAGACGAAGTCATTATCGGCCTGGTCAAAGAACGCATTAAAGATGCCGACTGCGCCAATGGCTTCCTGTTTGACGGCTTTCCGCGCACCATTCCGCAAGCCGAAGCCATGAAACAGGCCGGTGTAGGCATTGACTACGTGGTTGAGATTGATGTGCCGGACGCCGCCATCGTTGAGCGCATGAGTGGCCGCCGCAGCCACCCGGCTTCAGGTCGTACCTACCATGTCAAATTCAACCCACCAAAAGTGGAAGGCAAAGATGATGTCACCGGCGAAGAGCTGGTACAACGCGATGATGACAAGGAAGAAGTGGTATTGAAGCGTCTGGAGGTTTACCACAATCAGACCGAACAGCTGATCGGCTACTACTCAGACTGGGCCAATTCCGGCCAGGGCGGCGCGCCCAAATACGTCAAGGTCAACGGCCTGGGCGAACTCAATGCCATTAAAGAAGAGATTTTTGCGGCCTTGAAGTAAGCGCATCTCCTCTCTAAAAGGCCCGCAGCTGCGGGCTTTTTTGTGTCTTAAAAACACCCGGCTAGCAGTCATTTAAAGCGCTTCAAGGTATAATGATTTTTTTATCACTCCATTGCCGCTAACATGCAACAGCAGTATCCATTTAAAGAAGTCGAACAACAGGCACAACAACACTGGGACACCAAGCTTAGCTTTCAAGCCAAGGCTGACAGCCCAAAACCAAAATACTATTGCTTGTCGATGTTCCCCTACCCAAGTGGCAAGTTGCATATGGGGCATGTGCGTAACTACACCATCGGCGACGTATTAAGCCGCTATCACCATATGAAAGGCTTTAACGTGTTGCAACCCATGGGTTGGGATGCGTTTGGCTTGCCTGCCGAGAACGCAGCGATTCAGAATAGCGTGCCACCAGCGCAATGGACATATGACAACATTGCCTACATGCGCAAGCAGTTGAAGTCACTGGGCTTTGCCATTGACTGGAGCCGCGAGCTGGCCACCTGCCAGCCTGACTATTACAAATGGAACCAGTGGCTGTTTTTGCGCATGCTGGAAAAAGGCATCGCCTACAAAAAAACCCAGGTGGTGAACTGGGACCCGGTCGACCAGACCGTGCTCGCCAATGAGCAGGTGATTGATGGCCGCGGCTGGCGCACGGGGGCGATCGTAGAAAAACGCGAAATCCCTGGCTACTACCTCAACATCACCGGCTATGCACAGCAATTGCTGGATGACCTGGACAAACTGCCAGGCTGGCCAGAGCGTGTCAAAACAATGCAGGCCAACTGGATAGGCAAGAGCGTGGGCGTGCGTTTTGCGTTTACGCACGACATCAAAAACAATGATGGCCAATTGATTGATGACGGCAAACTGTGGGTATTCACCACCCGTGCCGACACCATCATGGGCGTGACCTTCTGTGCCGTGGCAGCCGAGCATCCGCTGGCGACACAAGCTGCACAACAAAACCCGGCGCTGCAAGCATTTATCGACAAATGCAAGCATGGCTCCGTCATGGAAGCCGACATGGCCACCATGGAAAAAGAAGGCATGGACACAGGCCTGACCGTCACCCACCCGATGACCGGCGAGCAAGTGCCGGTGTGGATAGGCAACTATGTCCTCATGACCTATGGCGAAGGCGCCGTCATGGCCGTGCCTGCGCACGACGAACGTGATTTCGGCTTTGCCAAAAAATACAATCTGCCGATCAAACAAGTAATCAGCGTGCTCGGTCAGGAATTTGATCTGGCAGCCTGGCAAGAGTGGTACGGCGATAAAACCAAAAGCGTCTGCATCCACTCTGGCAAATATAACGATCTGGGCTATGCAGAAGCAGTTGAGGCTGTGGCAGCAGATCTGGCAGAAAAAAATCTGGGCGGCAAGCAGACCAACTGGCGCCTGCGCGACTGGGGCGTTTCCCGTCAGCGCTACTGGGGTTGCCCGATTCCGATCATTCATTGCGACAGCTGTGGCGATGTGCCTGTGCCCGACGACCAGCTGCCGGTGAAATTACCGGAAGACTGTGTCCCGGATGGTTCAGGCAATCCGCTCAACAAGCGCGAAGACTTTTTAAACTGCACCTGCCCCAAATGTGGCCAGCCCGCCAAGCGCGAAACTGACACCATGGACACCTTTGTCGATTCCAGCTGGTACTACGCACGCTATGCCTCAGGCTTTAGCAATGAAGCCATGGTGGATGCACAGACCAATCACTGGATGCCGGTAGACCAGTATATTGGCGGCATTGAACACGCGATTCTGCACCTGCTCTACTCCCGCTTCTGGAGCAAGGTCATGCGCGACCTCGGCCTGGTCAATTATGATGAGCCATTTGCCAACCTGCTGACACAAGGCATGGTGCTGAATCATATTTTCTCGCGCCGTACGGCTAAAGGCGGTATTGAATATTTTGCGCCGGAAGAAGTCGAGCTGGTACACGATAACAACGGCAAGGTGACAGGTGCCAAGCTGCTCAAAGATGGCTCGGCTATTGACTATCAGGGCATAGGCACCATGTCCAAGTCCAAGCGTAATGGCGTCGACCCGCAATCGCTGATTGAACAATATGGTGCGGATACTGCCCGCTTCTTCATGATGTTTGCGGCGCCGCCAGAACAAACGCTGGAGTGGTCAGACAGTGGCGTGGAAGGCTCACACCGTTTCTTGAAACGGGTATGGAATTTTGGCCATGCCTTGTCCCAACAAACGCCTGCTGACCTGCCGAACAAATTGACCGGCGAGCTGGCCAACCACAGACGTGAAGTGCACAGCGTGCTCAAACAGGCCAATGTCGATCTGGGCAAGCTACAGTTCAACACGGTGGCCTCTGCCTGCATGAAAATCCTCAACACCCTGGAGAAAGTGCAAAAAGAGGCAGAAAAAGACTGGATCGCCGTGGCATTTGAAGGCTACAGCATCCTGCTGCGCCTGTTATCGCCGATTGCGCCGCACATCACGCAAGTGATGTGGCAATCGCTCAAACTCGGCGAAGACATTCTGTCTGCCAAATGGCCAGAACCGGCCAACTCAGCCCTGGTACAGGACGAAGTGGAATACGTGGTGCAGGTCAATGGCAAGCTGCGTGGCAGCATCAGCATCCCCAAGAGCATGGCCAAAGAGCAGATTGAAGCGACTGCCGTCAATCAGGATTTCGTTCAAAAATTCCTGAACGAAGGCAGCGTGAAAAAAATCATCGTCGTGCCCAACAAACTGATTAATATTGTGGTGGCTTAGCCCTTTCTTTCGAGGAGCGCATTGTGCAGCAGACAACCCCTACCCGCTGGATTCACGCGATCACCCTGTGGTGCAGCATCGCCGTGCTGACGGCGCTCCTGTCTGCGTGTGGGTTTCACCTGCGCCAACCGTCACCGATTGCCTTTAAAACCATTTTCATCAAGGGCTCTACGCAAATCAACATTGCGCTCAAAAAGGCCTTGGTAGAACAGGGTGTCAAGGTTGTGACCGACGCAGAAGAAGCTGAACTACAGCTGGAACTGCTCAAAGAAGAAAACGAACAACGTATTCTGTCTCTGAGCGGGACCGGTGTAGTGCGTGAATACGAGCTGTACTACCGCGTGCAATACCGTACCAAAGTCACCGGTGAGCCAACTTGGGCACTACCGTTGATCATGGAAGGCCGTCGTGACTATACCTATAACGACGCCAACCTGCTGGCCAAACAAGCCGAGCAGAAAATGCTCAACGACAGCATGCAGCTGGATGTCCTCAATGGCATTATGCGGCGACTGTCTGCGCTTAAAAAAGCCGATTAAGCATGCGCATTCAGGCGGCGCAACTGACGCAATATTTGCCTCCCAAGCAGCATTTGTTTGTGCTGGCAGGCGATGAGCCGCTCTCTATCACCGAGGCGATAGACCACATCCGCGCCGCTGCGCGTCAGCATGGTGCGCAAGAGCGCGCCAGTTTTACGGTAGAGCGCTACTTCAACTGGGGGCAAGTCAGCCAGTTTTTGCAGAGCTTTTCGCTATTTGCCGAACAACGCATCCTCGAAATTAATATCCCCACTGGCAAGCCTGGCGTCGAAGGCGCCAAGGCATTACAGCAACTGGCAGAGCAACCTGCTGCCGATACCACCATTATCCTTACCCTGCCCGCGCCAGACCGTGACATGACCTCTAGCGCCTGGTATGAAGCCCTGTCGCAACATGGGGTGCTGCTGGTATTGAATCAGGTCCCGCTGGCGCAATTGCCTGAGTGGATTGCGCAGCGGTTGGCCATGCAACAGCAAACAGCGGATGAAGCTTCCCGCCGCTTTATCGCCGAGCAGGTGGAAGGGAATTTATTAGCCGCGCACCAGGAGATCCAAAAACTGGGCTTGCTATACCCGCCCGGCCCGCTCAGTGAAGAAGCGATCCGGCAGTGCGTGCTCAACGTGGCCCGCTTTGACGTCTCGCAATTGGGTGAAGCCATGCTGCAAGGGGACCCGCAACGCGTGATGCGCATGCTGGAAGGCCTGCGCGAAGAAGGGGAAACCGCAGTGGCGGTAATGAACCCACTCATCTGGCTGTTCCGGCCGCTGTTACAAGTCAGGCTAGCCATGCAGCAAGGCATTGCCATGCAAGCGGCCTTGAGTCAGGCCAGGTTATTTGGTGATCGCCAGCAATTGGTCAGACGTGCACTGGAATTTTTACCGCAAAAACATATCGAAGCTGCTTTGCAAAAACTGTCTGACATAGACCGCATGGCAAAAGGCGTGGGCGATGGTGATGCCTGGCTGGAGCTGTCACGGTTATGTATCGGGATTGCCAGAATGGCAGCCAATAAATCAGCCAGGGTAAGAGCACGTTAAAACGCCAGCAATTTGGACGGCATCGGGTTTAGGATAGAATAAGAAGTTATGGACATTCAACACTACATGAAGCAACTGGGTGAGCAGGCACGTGCCGCCTCCCGTTTGATGGCAAAAGCCGACACCAACACCAAAAACCAGGCACTGCGCAACATTGCCACCCTGATCCGTCAGCACGAAAAAGCTTTGCTCGCGGCCAATCAGCAAGACCTGCAAGCCGCCCAAGCCAATGGCATGGAAGCCGCCATGCTGGACCGCCTAACGTTAAGCGAGAAATCGGTAGCGACCATGGCAGAAGGCCTGGAACAAATCGCCAGCCTGCCAGACCCGATAGGCGAAATGAGCAATTTCAAATACCGTCCTTCCGGCATCCAGATCGGTCAAATGCGTGTGCCGCTCGGGGTCATCGGCATTATTTATGAGGCCCGTCCAAACGTGACGGTCGATGCGGCTGGCTTGTGCATCAAATCTGGCAACGCCTGTATTTTGCGCGGAGGTTCTGAGGCGATTCACTGCAACCAGGCCCTGGCTAAACTCGTACATCAAGGCCTGCAACAGGCGGGCTTGCCACAAGCCGCCGTATTGGTGGTCGAGACGACTGACCGTGCCGCGGTGGGTGAGCTCATCACCATGAAACAATACGTCGATGTGATTGTGCCACGCGGTGGCAAAGGCCTGATTGAACGCATCAGCAACGATGCCCGTATTCCAGTGATCAAGCACTTAGACGGCAACTGCCATGTCTATGTGGATGACGAAGCTGACCTGGCCAAAGCCGTTCGCATTCTTGAGAACGCCAAAACCCAGCGCCTGGGTACTTGTAACACGGCAGAATCCTTGCTTGTCGCCCGCAGTATTGCCAGCACCGCGCTGCCGAAATTGGCTGAGATGCTGATCAGCAAAGGCATCGAGATCCGCGGCTGTGAAGAAACCCGCGCCATCGTGCCTCAAGCCAAAGCAGCGACTGAAGAAGACTATTACACCGAATACCTGGCCGCGATTATCTCATGCAAGGTGGTCAGTGGTGTGGATGAAGCGATTGAGCACATCAACAAGTATTCCAGCCAGCACACCGAAGCGATTGTGACCGAGAACTACACCAAAGCACGCCAGTTTTTGCGTGAGGTAGACTCCAGCAGCGTGATGGTCAATGCCTCAACCCGCTTTGCCGATGGCTTTGAATATGGCTTTGGCGCAGAAATCGGTATTTCTACCGACAAGCTGCATGCGCGCGGCCCGGTCGGCCTCGAGGGGTTAACATCGTTGAAATATGTGGTTCTGGGTGACGGCCACGTCCGCGCGTAACCATACTTGCAGCCGTTTGGCGAATGTTACGCCAGACGCGCGATGCCTCCACAAGGCCAAAGAATCTTAATGATGGAACTGATAGGCATTTTCGGCGGCACCTTTAATCCCATCCACAACGGGCATTTGGCTCTGGCTCAGAGCGTGCTGGAGACACTGCACTGCACGCAAATCCGCTTTGTGCCCGCCGCCCTGCCCCCGCATAAAGTTGCCCCGGCAGTCACTGCCCAGCACCGTGCAGCCATGGTCAAGCTGGCGATTCAGGGTCATCCCCAATTCGTGCTGGATACCTGTGAACTGGATCGCCAAGGCCCCTCTTACACCATAGAGACGCTGCACCTGCTCCGCCAGCGCTTCCCCCACCAATCATTGTGCCTGCTCATGGGCCAGGATAGCTACCAGAAACTGCCGACCTGGCACCGTTGGACTGCACTGCTGGATTACGCTCACCTCTTGGTTATTCACCGTGCTGAAGCAGAGAAAACCTTATCCTTGCATGCCGGGCATAAGGGTAAGCTGATCAATATTGAAGAGGCGCACACGGCGTTCTCAACTCATGCACATGGGCTGATCAGCTATTTAACGCAGACGCCGCCAGCGATTTCGTCCACCGGATTAAGAGCCAGTCTGGCACAACATGGATTAAGCACGATCGCAGACATGCCTGCAGCCGTACTGCAATACATCCAGCAACACCATTTATACCAGCGTCCCGCGCGCGAGTGATGTACTTAGTGCCCAAAGCACCATAAGCCAACGCATGAGCACCCACATGCTGGCGCCAAACGGCTAGGGCCGGCGCGCACGCGCCAAAAACTGATCCAGTTGCCGCGCGAACGCATGGCGGTCAGACGCCTGCATGGCATTGGGCCCCTGCGTTTCCACCCCGCTGGCGCGCAGTGACTCCATAAAGTCGCGCATAGCCAGCCTCTCGCGGATATTTTCTGCCGAATAAAACTCGCCGCGTGGATTCAACGCATGCGCTTGCTTTTCAATCACCTGCGCGGCAAGCGGGATATCTGCCGTAATCACCAAATCGCCCGCTTCCAGCATCGCCACGATCTCGTTATCTGCCACATCAAAGCCCTTGGCGACTTGCAAGGCGCGCAAATAGGCTGAGGGCGGCACATAGAGCACTTTGTTGGCGACAAAGGTAGTCATGACCTGACTACGCTCCGCCGCCCGAAACAAGATGTCCTTTATCACGCCCGGGCAGGCATCGGCATCCACCCAAATCCGCATTAACCGGCTTTCGGCACCGGTCTGGCGCTAAATAACGCGCCGCCTTGTGGTTTGTGGCCGCTAGGCTGCCGCGCAGATTTTTGCTGGGCTGCAGAATGACCAGATGCATTCGCCGGTTTTTTCTGGCCAGCGTGTTGTCCAGCGTTGCGCGGGTTGCTTGTCGCGGAATGGGTTTGGCCTTGTTTAGGCTGATGTTGTCTGGGCTGGCCTGGTTTCTGACTACGCGATGCGTCACGGGGCGCCTGGCCCGATTTAGGCGCAGGCCGTTGACCGCGCGGCTGAGTCCGTGATGGCCGATCCGGCTCTTCACTGCTTTTTTCGGGGGCGACAAAGCCCTCTACCTGCAGCTTGGGGATCTCGCGCTTGATCAGCTTCTCAATGTCTTTCAACAATTTGAGTTCCTCCCTATCCACCAGCGACACCGCCGCCCCAGTGGCACCAGCACGACCAGTCCGGCCGATGCGGTGCACATAGTCTTCGGGCACGTTAGGCAGCTCAAAATTCACCACTTGCGGCAGCTGGTCAATATCCAGGCCACGTGCAGCAATATCGGTCGCCACCAGCGCGGTGATTCCCCCGGCTTTAAACTCGGCCAGCGCCGCCGTGCGGGCATTCTGACTCTTGTTGCCATGAATCGCCATCGCCGGGATGCCGTCTTTTACCAGCTTCTCCGCCAGCCGGTTCGCGCCATGTTTGGTGCGTGTAAACACCAGCACTTGCTCCCACTGATGTTGCTTGATCAAAAAGCTCACCATCTCACGCTTGTGCGACTGCGGCACCATATGCACGCTTTGCTCAATCAGCGCGTTTGAGGTGTTCCGCCGCGCCACTTCCACCAGATCCGGGTTATTCAGCAGATTGTCTGCCAGCTGTTTGATTTCATCGGAAAACGTCGCCGAGAACAGCAGGTTTTGCCGCTGCTTGGGCAGCAAGGCCAGCACTTTTTTAATGTCGTGAATAAAGCCCATATCCAGCATGCGATCGGCTTCATCCAGCACCAGAATTTCAATGCCAGACAAATCCAGCGCCTTCTGGTTGGTGAGGTCGAGCAAGCGACCCGGCGTCGCTACCATGATATCGAGTGGTTTTTTCAAGCGGCTGATTTGCGGGTTAATGCCCACCCCGCCAAACACCACCATGCTTTTCAGCGGCAGATATTTACCGTAAGTGGTCACTGACTCGCCGATCTGCGCCGCCAGCTCGCGCGTTGGCGACAGAATCAGACAACGCGGCTTGCCTGCGGCGGTTTGTTTTAACGGGGTTTCAGACAAGCGATGCAAAATCGGCAAGGTAAAGCCAGCGGTTTTGCCTGTCCCGGTTTGCGCTCCGGCCAGTAAATCGCCACCGCGCAATACATAAGGAATCGCCTGCGCCTGAATCGGCGTCGGTGAGGTATAGCCGGCATCGGCAATCGCGCGCAACAAAGGCGCGCACAAATTCAAATCAGCAAACGTCGTGTTTGCAGGGGTATTTTCTTGTGACAAGGTTATTCAACTTTAATAGTGTGCATCGCCCATCACAAACGACAGACATGCAACAAATTATTGGGCGTTGGTCTGTTGCCGCAGCAACACCAATCTGGACAAACGAGGATTATATCGATGATTTATGACAAGGCCGCTGTGAGGATTGGTAGTTCACAGGGTAGCTACATTATACGTGGTTTATTAACGACTCATATATTTAATTGCTTTGTGAGAGGGACAAGTCTGCCGCACTTTATTCATGATAGCGTATGCGCTATCATTGAGCCATGACCATCAAGATTGTTCTGGATACCAATATCATGGTTGCAGCCTTGCAAAATGAAGGCAGTGTCGCCAGAGCGATTCTGCGTCTATGCCTGCATGGTCAGATTCAACCCCTGATAGGCGCTGCTCTGTTTGCAGAGTACGAAGATGTTTTAAATCGTGAACTTCTGTTTCAAGGCAGCAAACTCAATAAACAAGAGCGCGACATGGTTTTAAATGGCTTTTTGTCTGTGTGCAAATGGTCAGAGGTTTTTTATGCATGGCGGCCGAATCTGCCAGATGAAGCGGATAACCACTTGATTGAACTCGCCATTGCCGGCCAGGCAGACTTTATTGTGACACGCAACCTGAAGGACCTCACAAGAGGTGAGCTGATTTTTAATCAACTGCAAATTGTAGGTCCAGAGTATTTTTTAAAGATGATCAGAACCCCTAAGGAGTCAACATGAGCATATTGACGATTCGTCTGCCGGATGACAAACACGAAAGACTGAAATCCCTCGCCAAAGCGCATAAGGTCAGCGTCAACAAACTGGTGGATGAGTTAGCGACTGTCGCCCTTGCAAACTTTGATGCAAAAACACGCTTTGAAGCCAGAGCAAAGCAGGGAGATGCGAACACGGCACTGACATTGCTTGATAAATTTGGCGATTAATATCGCTTTAACCTAGTTAATGACCACCTAGCTAATCGCCTTGGCTTTTGCCGGACTAGCGAAACGTCCACGCCACAAAGCGGCTTTGCTTCTGGCCTTGCGCCATCTCCACCGTTTTTACCGTCAGTGCCCGCGCTTTTTTGAGTTCACGCATCACCAGCGGCAGGTTGCTGGCTTTAGAGACCAGCGTGGTAAACCATACGCACTGTTGGGCAAAATACCTGCTCTCATGAATCATGGTGGTTAAAAAGGCCGCCTCACCACCCTCGTAAACCAGCTCATTGGCCTGGCCGCCAAAATTCAGTGCCTGCGGCGGCCGCTTGCCCAGCCCGCGCCATTTACGCTGTGTGCCCGCCTGTGCCTCAGCCGCAGAGGCATGGAAAGGCGGGTTGCACATGGTCAGCGTCCATTGCTCGCCCGGCAAGATCACACCTTTAAAAATCGCCGCCATATTTGGCTGCTGGCGCACAGAAATCAGTGGCTGCAAGCGATTGGCTTCAATCAGCTGCTGTGCATTGCGCAAGGCCTTGGCGTCAATATCCACGCCCAAGCACTGCCAGCCATAAGCCTGAGCCGCAATCAGCGGATAGACCAGGTTGGCGCCGGTGCCGATATCGAGCAAACGCACAGATTTTGTATGACCAGACTCTGTCAACAAATCCGCCAGGTAATGCACATAATCCGCCCGGCCAGGGATAGGCGGACATAAGTAATGCTTGGGAATATCCCACACCGCCACGCCATAATACTGCTTGAGCAAGGCCTGGTTTAAGGTTTTCACTGCCTGCGGATGAGCAAAGTCTATCGAGTCATCGCCATAGGCATTCGGGCGCACATAGGGCGCCAGGGACGGATGCACCTGCACCAGCAGCGCAAAGTCATAGCCCTCGCGATGCAAATTGCGTGGGTGCAATGCAGATGAAGAACTGACGGGCTTCATGCCTAAGTATTCGCCAATTGCACTTGGTCAGCGCGCCTAAGCGGCCGCAGCCTTGGCGCGCGCGGCATGCAATTTACGGTAGCTATCCAGCAGTCTATGGTGTCTGTCCAGCCCTTCCAGCTGCAGATTGGTCGGGGTCAGGCCATAAAAACGTACACTGCCATCGACAGTGCCCAGCACCGCATCCATGCGCGCGTCACCAAACATGCGGCGGAAATTTAGCTCGTAATCGGCCAGGTGCAGCTCCTCGTCTAGTTCCACCTCAAGCACGGCATTCAGGGCTTGATAAAACAAACCGCGCTCCAGTGTGTTGTCGTTGTACTGCAAAAACGCCCCCACCAGATCTTGCGCCTCCTCAAACTGCTGCAACGCCAGGTTGATGAGTAGCTTAAGCTCCAGCACCGTGAGCTGGCCCCATACCGTGTTCTCGTCAAACTGGATGCCGATCAAGGTCGCAATATCGCTGTAGTCATCCAGCTCGTTATTCTCCAGCCGCTCCAGCAAGGCCTGCAGGCTGTCATCGTCCAGCTGATGCAGGTTCAGGATATCTTCGCGGAACAACAACGCTTTATTGGTGTTATCCCACACCAGGTCTTCCACCGGATACACCTCAGAATAATCAGGCACCAAGATGCGGCATGCCGTCGCGCCCAGCTGGTCATATACCGCCACATAGGCCTCTTTGCCCATCTCGGCCAAAATGCCAAACAAGGTCGCGGCTTCTTCAGCGTTGGCATTGTCGCCCTTGCCTGAAAAATCCCACTCGACAAATTCGTAGTCCGATTTGGCACTAAAAAAGCGCCACGACACCACACCGCTAGAGTCAATAAAATGCTCAACAAAGTTATTCGGCTCGGTCACCGCTTCGCTGACAAAGGTCGGCTGTGGCAAGTCGTTGAGGCCTTCAAAACTGCGGCCTTGCAGCAACTCGGTCAGGCTGCGCTCTAGCGCGACTTCCAGCTTCGGGTGTGCCCCAAATGAGGCAAACACGCCGCCGGTGCGCGGGTTCATCAGCGTCACGCACATCACCGGATATTGTCCGCCTAACGACGCATCTTTCACCAGCACCGGAAAGCCCTGCGCCTCCAGCCCCTCAATGCCCGCCACAATGCCAGGGTACTTCGCCAGCACCGCTGGCGGCACATCCGGCAATGCCATTTCACTTTCAATAATCTCGCGCTTCACGGCGCGCTCAAAAATCTCGGACAAGCATTGCACCTGCGCCTCGGCCAGCGTATTGCCCGCGCTCATGCCATTGCTGGCGTACAGGTTTTCAATGAGGTTAGACGGGAAATACACCACCTCGCCATCTGACTGCCGCACAAACGGCAGCGCACAAATGCCGCGTTCACGATTGCCAGAGTTGGTATCAATTAAATGTGAGCCACGCAACTCGCCATCCGGGTTATAAATGGCCCGCGTGTAGTCATCCAGAATCTCTTTCGGCAGCGCATCCTTGCGCCCCGGTTTAAACCAGCGCTCGTTCGGGTAATGCACAAAGTCGGCATTGGCAATGTCTTCGCCCCAATAAGACCCGGCATAAAAATGGTTGTTACTCAGCCGCTCAATATACTCACCCAACGCCGAGGCCAGCGCACTTTCCTTGGTCGCGCCTTTGCCGTTGGTAAAGCACATGGGCGAATGCGCATCACGGATATGCAGCGACCACACGTTAGGCACAATATTGCGCCAGGAAGCGATCTCGATCTTGATGCCCAGGCTCGCCAGCAAGCCCGTCATATTGGCAATGGTTTGCTCCAGCGGTAAATCCTTGCCGGTGATATACGTCTGCGTTTCCGCCGCCAGGTTCACCGTCAGCAAGGCCTGCGCATCGGCATCCAGGCTTGCCACTTCTTCAATCACAAACTCAGGCCCGGTCTGCACTACTTTTTTCACCGTGCAGCGGTCAATCGAGCGCAAAATGCCAATGCGGTCTTTTTCAGAGATATCCGCAGGCAACTCAATCTGTATCTTAAAAATCTGCTTGTAGCGGTCTTCCGGGTCCACAATATTGTTGTGCGACAAGCGGATGTTTTCAGTCGGAATATTGCGTGTGCTGCAATACAGCTTCACAAAATACGCCGCACACAGCGCCGACGAAGCCAAAAAGTAATCAAACGGCCCCGGCGCCGAGCCATCGCCCTTGTAGCGGATAGGCTGGTCGGCAATCACGGTGAAGTCATCAAACTTGGCTTCAAGGCGGAGCTTATCGAGAAAATTGACTTTAACTTCCATTGAGATATTCCAGATGTGCTGCAAAAAATGTTGAGGGCGCTATTATCCCTCAACACAGACATGCTGCCTAAAACTAATTGCTAAATATATGATTAAACGAGTTTTTTACAAGCTGATAAATCTGAACTTTAAAAGTAACAACCTCGTCGGTGCTATCATTCATTAATGAAAATAGCGAAGGACTTTGAATGAAAAATACATCGACCAACCCGCCATCTTTCTCAAAATCAGTCAAAGACGCTTTAAAACCCGCCGAGTTTTTTTAGAGCGCGGCAACTACAGGCAGACTATGAAAAATTTGATGCCATTATGAATAAATCAGGTGGGCAAGCGCCGATTAAAGGCGATGTGATTGGTGAAGAATGAATTTACTTAAGGTTTTGGCAAAAGACCAGATTACTCATGAATTTGCTAAGCCGCCTAGTTTGCCCCGACATCACACACAAAGCCCCAGCGCCCTTCTTTTATATTCACGTATGGCCCAGTAACTGTTGCAAGAAAATACACAGCACTCTTTGGTTGATATTTAAAAGTGAAACTAAAGTCAGTAGCATTTTCTTCGTTTACCCCATACGTTCCAATCAAACTCGTAGAGTCCGCCCCTTTAAACTCTTTCCTAACGAGTAACTTTTTATTCTTATCGCCAAAAGGTGAGAAATAATTATGCGCATTTTTGAGTGATGCATCATCAAGCGACCAAGACTCGATGACAACTTTATTCACCTCAAATGGAAGGGTACCAATGTTCCTTATCGTTACTCCTAAGCTTGCTAAGCAGATCTCTTTTGTTGGTAACTTGCTCCAATTAAGAAAACCCGTTGAAGCAGTTCTGATTTCTAAAGGCTTTTCTATTTTTACATATTTAGAATAAGCCCAAGCCCCCGCAATAAGTATTGCAAGTATCTCAACGAGATATTTAATAACCTCTAAAAAGCTTTTAGCTTTAGAAAAGGTAGATTCATGAGACTTGCTACGAAAGCGCCTCATAAAGGTTTGATGTGATCACTATATCTATGAAGCAAGCTAGATGAGAAAAACCCTCCACACTCGTGTGCTCTTTTACATCCTTCACACTCAGGTGCAAATTCATTCTTCCAGTCAGAAATTGATTTACGATAATAAGGCAAAACATCCTCGTTTATAGTACAAAGCTGGTGGTTATAAACAGAGGTTGTTAATCCATAACTAGCCAAGACATTCACCGCATCACTCAAGATATTTTTATACGCAAACGGGTCAATCCATAGACTATCCAAGTTTGCACGAGTAAACCCCATCATTTCAAGCCCCATCAAAGCTACATGATCAACAAACAATAAATTCCGGCCAATGAATTCACAGAGATCCAATAAGCCATCAATAGATTGTTTATGAATAACAACTCTAATTTCGACTTTTTGATTGAGCTTCTTAAGATTTAAAACACCTGCCAGGGTCTCATCAAACGCACCTGAACTTTGAACTATATAGTTGTGTGTTGAGGGATTTGCTGAATAAATTGGGATACCTACCATCATGTCAAAATGATTGATGTCGGCATATCTTTTAGCAAAATCTATGTTTTTAAAAGATCGACCATTGGAAAGAATATGAATACCAGTTTGAGGTAAATGGCTTTTAGTAAACTCTAATAACTCTAAAAACCTCTCTCCAAATAACGTGGGCTCCCCTCCAGAAAAACCGATTTCCTTGGTGTTCTTGGGTATTAACTTGATGAGATTGAAAGCTTCACTTAATAAATAGGAATCATCGTGATTTTTAGGAGGTTGTGAACACATTAAACAATAATGATTACATTGCTCTGTAATCATAATCGTATTATTTGTTGCCCTTTTACGGTATAGAACCCGTATGTGTTCTTTATTTGGTGTGATACGAACAATATCTTCATCGTTCAAGTAACTAAACTCATCTGGCAAAACAGTAAAATTCTCCCCCTGAGAGAACTCAATATCTTCGGCTAGAGACTCAAACGTAATGTAATGAGAAAATCCCTTCGGTGCATTCTTGGCCCTAGTAATGAATGCTTTATCGCTTCTTAAAACCTGAGGTAGGTTTGGATTAGAGCTTAACGAAAATAACTTTGCTTTTTCAGAAGTAAGTTCATGAACTTGGATTACTTTACCCCCAAGTTTGATCATCGGTTAGCCCATCCGAGGAATAATTTTTTTGTATCAGAATCATTTTCCATGAGGGTAATTAAGTGTTTAAAAATACTCATGTTCTTTTTACAAAACTCTGACTCAGGCTTCCGCCCCAAAAAATCCTTATGTATTGCATGGTGATAAACTGGCTCGGAGCCACAGTATGGCTCAAATGCACATTCAGAACACATTGGAGCACTTAGCGTAAAAGACTCTTCAATTGCATCAAGTAACTTATCTGAGAGAATGATATCTTCGTAGGAATCAGACAAAATATTACCTAACTCAAAAGTCTTATCCCCCATTTCAGCAAGCATTCTGCTTTCATCAGAAGCGTAAACTTTGCCGTCATAATTAAAAACAATTGCTGCAATTCCAATACCAGCAGGGTTCATTAAATCAACATACCCAGACTCTTGGGCAGTAAGAATTTTCTTCAAAATTAAACTAGAGTAATACTCTGAGAACTCAACTCCATTTCGATTCAGCTCAATGATGTAATCAAGGCCAGCTTTATAAAACTGTAACCATCGCTCGGTGTTGTATGCCATAAATTTTTTTGTTTTTATCGCAAAACCGTAAGGTGACAGTGGCCTTAAAAAAATACCCTTAAATCCTAGCTTTAAATATTCGTCGATAATGTCTTTAACTTTATCTAGACTCGACTCTGTTGTTGTCATCAAAGCTGAGACTTGATCATAGCCAAGCCTGTTTCTTGCTTGCTCTAATCCGGAAAGGAATCTTTGGTAGCTATCTTTGTTTGGTCTTGGTCTATTTGAGTTATGCAGAACCTCAGGACCATCTAGTGAAGTTGAAAGCTGAATCTTATGCAACTTGCAAAAGTCTAGCATTTCATCAGTTATTAACGAAAGAGTTGTGGCAATTACAAAAGCAAGATCTCTATTTGCAATCTGATTTCTAACCTCAGCAGATTCAACAATATATTTGATAAGTTCAAAATTCAGTAATGGTTCACCGCCTTGAAACTCAATCTTTATAGCTGGAGATGGGGACTTGAATACAAAATCAAGAGATCTGTCAGCCATTTCCTTAGTCATATCAAATGAAGATTTATCTTCTGATTGCCTAGAAACTTGGCAATATGGGCAACTATGATCGCAGCGAAGTGTGACGACAAAGATATGTAAATTAGTAAATTGAGAAAGCCTAGATAACTTCGTTCTCAGTTTCAATGCCAATAATTCAATTGGTGACTTTTCTTTCGGCAATCTTATGAAATGCTTGGATCTTAATTGAGAATATAGGCTACTAGTAACATCTAGTTTCCGATGAACCAAATCTTCTAAATCATCATGTTCGATGAGCAGATACTCGCCAACAAGATTAGTTATGATGTAACGCTCATCATTAAATCTATCAAATTTAAAGGGTAGCAACTCATAAGACGAGTCTTTTGCGGAATAGCTTTCAATCCCTTTAAATTTACTCAATTTGTTGCAAATCCGTATTCAAGAAAGTCGCACTCAGTATTAAATTTCTAACCGTCTCGGTTTCTTTAGAAATCAATTGACGTAAGTGCTGATCAAGAACTTCCTTCTTAAAATCCGCCTCTACTTTTTTGAGGTGTAGTTCTGTGTGATCCCCATCAAAGGTAATACGGCAAAGTATCGATTTATCCTTTAACTCAAAATCAACCGAAAGTTTATTGATAAATCGATATGCCGCTTTCTGTATTGTTTCAACAGAATAAACACGCTCATCAAATGTGAGCGTTGTTGTAGTCTTACTCACTTAATAACCAGATGAGTGTGAACGATGCGAGGAATGTGAGCTATGCGACGAATGAGAGTAGTGATCAGCGTAAAAAATACCGTCACTATTAGGTTTAAGAATAAATTTCAATGCGCTCTTATCACTAAAGTCGAACTTATTGATTTCTGCGGTCTCAATTTCAAGTAACTTAGACTTTTCCTGATTATCAATTGAAACGCTATCGATGGAGTTCGCGTGCGATTGAGTTGCGGTTAATGCGTTCGCCAATACAGCCAAAGGCAAAAGATATTTTCTTTTATTCATATTAGCCTCCCACGTTAATTAATAATATTTTTAAAAAATTTAGCATGTACACCACACAAACGTCCACAGAGACGAACTCAACAATAATTAAAATATTGTAAATTTAAGAATTTAAAAATTAATGTGAAAAACAACTATCAACATTCTTGACCAACAGATTACTTAAACTAATCAATGACGCTTTTGATCAATAAATCGGAAGTTTGGGTAGCGCTGGCTATCAATACTCAACAAAACTACCGCTTTTCATAAACCGGCTCCACTCCCAGCTTTTTGATCATTTTCTTAAATGGCTTAAACGCGCCAGACTTGAGCGAAACAATAAACAAATGGATGGGAAACTCTTTGCTGACCAGGCGCTCGATGACTTTTTTCGAGGGGTCGGTGAGTGAAAAAGTAGGCATTTCAAAGGCGAGCAAATAGTCGCCCTTGGTGTTGTCGGCATCTAACACGCGCTTGAGCAAGTAAACCCTTTTAATATCTTTGGCGTCGCTGGCGATGACGGCCCGGATTTGTTGCACGGTGGCGTCGTCGAGGTCGTGTTGTGCCAGCGTGGCGGCTGGGGTTAAGGTGGAGAGCTCCTGGTGGATGGCTTGCAACTTGTTGGCGCGGGCTTGGTAGCGTTGCAGGTATTCATCGGCGCGTGCCGGGTTTTTGGCGGCGTAGTAATGGTAGGCTTGCTCGCAGGCGGCGAGGATGGCGGATTCGTCTTGCGCCATGACGTACTCTAAATCTTCAATGCCGGTTTCATCGTCGTCGAGGAGTTTGTACACCCCTACTCTATAGCGGCCTTGCAAATGCTCAGGGTGTTGCTGCACAAAGGCTTCAATGGCCGCGCGTTGCGGTTCGTCTGGCGTCAGGTCTTCTTTAATGGCGATGACTTGCCATTGCTCGTCGGCACTCAGCGTTTCTTTGGCGAGCAGTTCATTCACGGTGGCGGTTTGCGCCTGAATATCCTGATGGCGTGCGCTCCAGTTTTGCTCGATGCTGGACTGCCATTCTTGATCGAGCTTGTGGGTGAAGTGTGGCAGCTCGGCCCCTAGCCAGGCATCAGCGGCGGAGGTGCTGTTGTCTGCGCGTGGCAGGGTTTTCAGGGTCTCAAGCTCAACGCCTATGGCTTTCAGGCGATCTTTGATGGCGGGATGCGTGTCGAGATGGTTGGTCTCGTAGGTGTAGGCGAGGTCTATGTAACGATGCAGGGTGTCGGTTTCTAGCGTTTGGTTGACGATAGATTGCCAGACGGCGCTTTTATCTTGCATGGGCGTGGGCTCAGTGGCAACGCGTTGCTGGATTTGCGCATGCAGGCATTCTTTTTCGAGCTGGTAGAGCACGTGCACGCGTAACAAGGCGCTGGCGGTGTTTTCTACCCCAGCGATTTTGACCGAGACATGGTCGGCCTGATATTCGTTTTTGCGCGCCAACACAAAGCTGTAGGCGTTGAAATAAGGCGCATACCAGCCAAACATTTTGGCTACATAGCGCGAGCCCCAGTCACGCCAGCCACTGGCCATGTCGTGCAGGCGCGCCCAGGTCGAGCGCAAGCGGTAAATAAAGCCGGACCAACGGCTATGGTCGCCAGACAGGTGCCCATACTCATGCGCGATTACCGCCATCGCCTCGCCTTCGGTGAGGCCTTGCAACAGCGGCAGGCCCAGCATCAGGTAATTGGTTTCCCAGCCAAACAGGCCAAAGCGCGGATATTGAATAATCGCCGCATTGATATCGTGAGTGAGCAACACATGGCTGATTTTTGGGCCTGCGAGCGCGGTTTCGAGTGACTTGATTTTTTGCCACAGCGCGGGAGCTTGGGCGGGCGTGAGCTCGGTGCCCACTGGCTTATCAAAGCGGCTGAACAAGACTTTGAAGGAAGCTTTAAGCATCAAGAAGGCGGGCAAGATCATCAAAATCAGCAATTTGCCCAGTTTGAGCAAGATGAGTAGCACTGCACCACCAGCAACAAAGGTCAACGCGACCAAGCCGATGAGTAAGGCCAGCGGGATCAAGGCCATCAAGATGGCAAATCCCAGAATCAAAAAGCCTAGCAGGCTCACGAGGATGACGCGGACAAAATAGGTACTGTAATTTTGCTCGGCCAGCCTTTCGGACCGCGTAATCAGGTTCTCTAAAGATGTTTCACGCATGCGCTACCTACCCCTTTACACCAAAGCCAAAACCATTCCAGTCATGGTCGAATCAAGATGAGGAAATCGTTGCACACCTAGTTTTTTTGTATGCGTTTAATCACGGTGGATCAAACAGTCTGGCGCGCTATTTTTTTAATGATTGTAAATGATGAGCTATTTTTTAAAAGGATTTTTTAATGCAAGCCACAACAGCATCAGCCTTGCACTCAGCAGATGGATATCACGCTGCTGAGTGCAGCCTAACAATATGCCGCTACACCATGATTAAGGCGACCGGGTAGCCGCCGAGCTGGCGATCTGCCGTCATTAACGTCACCCCTTCGACCTGCGTCTGCGCAAGCAACATGCGATCAAAGGGGTCTTTATGCACCTCTGGCAAGGTAGCGACGCTCATGGCATGGCTGCTATTGATCGCGATCTCCTCAAAACCGTTCTCCAGCAAGTTACGCCGCAATACGGCCAAGTCCACTTTAAAGTCCGCCCGGCCCAGGGTGTTTTTGATGGCAATTTCCCACAGACTGGCGCTGCTGAAGTAGAGTTGATTGCCTGTATCTTCAATGAGGGCTTTTGCTTTGCTTGGCAGCTGGTCTACCCCCGCCGCTGCCCAAAGCAAAATATGGGTATCGAGTAACAGCTTCATCTTACTCGAGGCCAAACAGGGTTGAAATTTCGGCTTTGCCCATCTCGTCAAAGTCTGCAGGCACCTGAATTTGACCTTGCATAAAGCCAATACGCTTGATTGCGGGCGGCTCAGTCGCCTCTAACCGGGTGACTTTTACCAACGGCTTACCCGCTTTGGCAATAATGAAAGACTCCCCATTGACAGCCTGATCAACCAGTTTAGAGAGTTGTGTTTTTGCCTCGTGAATATTGATAATTTGCATGATGTCCAAATTAAACTAAGTTTAGTTAGTTTAGTTTAAACAGAAGGGAGATTGGAGTAAAGACTTTCGGACTCAAGCACAGCTTTTTATGAGCTGTTATGGGGCGTCATGTGGCTAAGCATACAATACGTGAACAGATACTCACTGAACTTCTTTATAACGATCAACATGAGTTTGCACAAATAGTTGAGGCGATCTCAACGCACCTCTAACAGCACTTCTGGATGTTTATGCGCAATGCGCATCAAGGTTTGCGCCGCACCTGAAGGTTTAATCCGCCCCTGCTCCCAGGCTTGCAAAGTGCGCACGGATACCCCCAACAATTGAGCAAACTCGCTTTGCGACAACCCCACCTGATTGCGTGCTGAAACCACAAAGGAAACATCTACCTGCGTGCTACGCGCCACCTTGCCAGCTTTAAGCTCTTTGACTGATGCCAGCAAGTCTGCCTTGAATTGCGCCATCTCTTGATCAACTTTAGTCATTGATGAACTCCTGTTTTAAAGCACTCAAGAACTCACTGGGGAGATTGTCAAATTTGGCTTTTGCATACACGATCAGCAAGCCAATTTCTCCCTTCTCGAGCTGGTTAACGTAAATCACCCGTACGCCACTGCGCTTACCCATGCTATCGCGCGACCAACGCACTTTGCGACAACCACCACTGTTTGGAATCACATCGCCAGCAAGTGGGTTTGCGGCAATCCAGTTGATAAATTCAACGCGCTCTTCATCATTCCATACCATCTTGGCGTACTTGATAAAGATGCTGGTCTCAACGATGGTGAGCATAAACTATACCCTTAAATAGTACAAACGCAAGCAATTGCCAAACGTGTGATGCGATATTGTTAATTAATGTAAATATAGCATTATCTATTAGGATAGGCGCGCAATCTTCGAGCCATAAAGTTCAACTTAGGCACTAAATTTTAGGTGTTTTATGCAAATAGCCCCTTAAAGTATTGAATTGAATCACTTATCTACAGCTTAGCGGTGTATACATCAGCAAAAAACTCTGTTATGGTGTTTATAACTAAAAGAATTACGATGTTTTACAACGCATTGTTCCCGGGGTGGGTAAATTCGATTATGGCTAAAAGATCTGGAAAATATTTGTACTCCATACGTAGCGCCAATGGGGTGTTGGTAGAGAATCTGCAGGTGTACGGTAAATCCCGTGCCGAAGCGGATGAGAAAATTCGCCAGATGTATTGGCGTTGCGAAATTTTGAGCTGCAAGCTGGTCGCCGACTTAGATTCACGTGCGCCCAACCTCAAAATGCAATGGGTGCGACCGGCCCCACGTGCAGCAGGCTAGTGAATGAGCTGATTCCCCATCAGAAGCTATTTCAGGCAAACTATAAAAAAGGCGCGATGATAAAGATTCGCGCCTTTTTTATTATTGATGCCATTTAAAACCGTAAGCCCTGAAACTTAAAACAAGGACAAGTTGCTGGCAGTGGAAACTGGCCTGGGGATGCGTCTTCTGGCCAGCTTTTTGACGCGGCTATCCAGCGTGGGCAAGTCATCATCAAACAGTGAGCCTTGAGCTGGGAACAGCTCTTCTTGTGCCTGGAACACTTGCAGCTCTGGCCGCAGTTCACAATCGAGGCGGATATCCGATTTGGGGACACAGCAACAGGGCAGGATTTCATCGCTGGCAATAAACGCGAGCGGTTGCTCCAGATATTCGACCTCACCATCGAGCAGGCGCACGCGGCAGGCGCCACAATAGCCGCCACGGCATTGGTACTCGACCTCATGCCCGGTGCGCTCCAGGCCTTCCAGCAAGGTTTCATGCGGGATCAGGCTGAAGCGGGTATGCTGGCTGCGTATGCTGATCATTTTAAAAATGACTTGTTAAAATCAATAGCGAAACAATCAATTAATGAGCGCGCGTGATCAAAGTGCACGGCTTATGGAGCACAGAAACCGCAATGTACACGAGAGCACATGAGGGTTTCGCGCACCGCACAACGCCGTAATTTGCCCGCGCAGCCATTTAAATTACAACTCAAAGTCGTTGAGATCGTCAGCCGAGACTTCTGAATCAATCTGCCCGATCAAGTAAGAACTTAATTCTACCTCTTGAGGGGCCACTTGTACGGTGTCTGAAGACAGCCAGGTGTTGATCCATGGAATCGGGTTGTTTTTGGCATTGGGGAATGCCGGAGGCAAGCCGACTGAAGCCATGCGGGTATTGGTGATGTATTCCACGTACTGGCAAAGAATGTCTTTATTGAGGCCGATCATGGAGCCATCTTTAAACAGGTACTCGGCCCACAGTTTTTCCTGCTCGGCGGCGGATTTAAACATCTCGAAGCACTCGGTATGCAGTTCTGCGGCAATCTCGGCGAACTCGGCGTCATCCTGGCCAGAACGCATGATGTTGAGCATGTGCTGTGTGCCGGTGAGGTGCAAGGCCTCATCACGCGCAATCAGGCGGATGATCTTGGCGTTGCCTTCCATCACCTTGCGCTCGGCAAAGGCAAACGAGCAGGCAAAGCTAACGTAAAAGCGGATGGCTTCAAGGATATTCACGTTCATCAGGCAGCGGTACAGCAGCTTTTTGAGCGCGCGCTTGTTGACCACTTTGGTCTCGCCATTGATGACATGATTGCCCTCGCCCAGCTGCGAGTACAGCATGGTTTGCTGGATCAGCTCATCGTAATAATGCGCAATATCCGAAGCGCGTGCCGTGATGTTTTCATTGCGCACGATGTCGTCGAACATCACCGACGGATCATTGACGATATTGCGGATGATGTGGGTGTAGGAACGCGAGTGAATGGTCTCGGAAAACGCCCAGGTTTCAATCCAGGTTTCCAGCTCAGGCAGGGACACCAGTGGCAGCAAGGCCACGTTGGGGCTACGGCCCTGAATCGAATCCAGCAAGGTCTGGTATTTGAGGTTGCTGATAAAAATATGCTTTTCGTGCTCGGGCAGATTCTGGTAATCGGAACGGTCTTGCGACACGTCAACCTCTTCCGGGCGCCAGAAGAAGGAGAGTTGCTTCTCGATCAGCTTCTCGAATACCGGATATTTCTGCTGGTCGTAGCGCGCCACATTGACGGGCTGCCCAAAGAACATGGGTTCTTTGAGTTGATCGTTATCGGTTTTGGTGAAGATGCTGTAGGCCATCTGTGTTCCTAATGTTTAAGTTTAATGCTCAAACTGTTTTTAAATTGTACTTATTACCCCACTGCAATAAGCGTTGAAACAGTGAGCGAGCGGGATAAAGTGCAAGGCGTACGGAGCACAGAAACCGGAATGTACACGTGAGTACATGAGGATTTCGCGCACCGCACAACGCAGCAATTTGCCCGCGCAGCCACTGAGTCAATGCTTATTTAAATTTTGCAGGCTCCGCTGGCACACCCATCGTCCTCGGCTTCCGTACCGCCCTCGCTCGCACCATCTCGGGTGTTGTGGTAGTACAGTGTTTTAACGCCGAGTTTGTAGGCTTGCAGCAGGTCTTTCAGCAGTTGCTTCATCGGCACGCGGCCGCCTTCAAAACGGGTTGGGTCGTAGTTGGTATTGGCTGAAATCGATTGATCGACAAACTTCTGCATCACGCCCACCAGCTTGAGGTAGCAGTCATTGCTGGGGATGCGCCACAACAACTGGTACTGGTTACGCAGGCGGTCAATCTCAGGCACCACCTGGCGCAAGATGCCGTCTTTGGATTGCTTGACCGAGACCAGGCCACGCGGTGGCTCAATGCCGTTGGTGGCATTGGCAATCTGGCTGGAAGTCTCGGAAGGCATCAGCGCCGTCAGCGTGGAATTGCGCAAGCCATCTTTCTGGATTTCCTTGCGCAGGCTTTCCCAATCCAGACGCAGCGGCTCGTTGCACACGGCATCCAGGTCTTTTTTGTAGGTATCAATCGGCAAAATGCCTTTGGCATAAGTGGTCTCGTTAAACGCACCACACGCGCCAAACTCGCGAGACAGTTGTACGGACGCTTTTAGCAGATAGTACTGAATCGCCTCAAAGGTACGGTGGGTCAGGCCCAGCGCAGCATCGTCAGTATAGCTGGTGCCGTTTTTGGCCAGGTAATAGGCATAATTGATCACGCCCACGCCCAATGAACGGCGCTTATTGGTGGCGTTGAGCGCGGCTTTGACTGGGTAATCCTGGTATTCGAGCAAGGCATCTAATGCACGAACCACGAGGTCGGCCAGACCTTCGAGCTCGTCCAGCGATTCCAGCGCGCCCAGGTTAAATGCTGACAGGGTACACAGCGCAATTTCGCCTTCGGTGTCGTTGATGTCATTGAGTGGCTTGGTCGGCAGTGCGATTTCCATACACAGGTTGGACTGGCGCACCGGTGCAACGGCCGGATCAAACGGGCTATGTGTGTTGCAATGGTCCACGTTCTGGATGTAGATACGGCCGGTACCGGCGCGCTCTTGCATCATGAGCGAGAACAAGTCTACTGCAGGCAAGCTGCGCTTGCGGATGCTGTCATCGGCTTCGTACTGGGTGTAGAGGCGCTCAAAGGTATCCTGATCGGCAAAGAACGCGTCATACAGACCGGGCACATCATGCGGCGAGAACAAGGTGATCTGTTCACCTTTGATCAGGCGCTGGTACATGAGGCGGTTGATCTGCACGCCGTAGTCGAGGTGGCGCACGCGGTTTTCTTCCACGCCGCGGTTGTTTTTGAGGACCAGCAGGGATTCAACCTCAAGGTGCCACAATGGGTAGAACAACGTCGCCGCCCCGCCGCGCACGCCGCCCTGTGAGCAGGATTTGACCGCAGACTGGAACAACTTGTAGAACGGCAGGCAGCCGGTGTGCTGTGCTTCACCACCACGGATTTCACTGCCCAGCGCACGGATACGGCCCGCGTTGACGCCGATACCGGCGCGCTGCGACACATACTTCACAATCGCGCTGGAGGTGGCGTTGATACTGTCCAGGCTGTCGTCACACTCAATCAGCACGCAAGAGCTGAACTGGCGTGTCGGCGTCCGCACGCCAGACATAATTGGCGTCGGCAGTGAGATCTTGAAGGTAGACACCGCATCATAAAAACGCTTGATGTAATCGAGGCGTGCCTGGCCCTTGTAGTTGGCAAACAGGCTCATCGCCACCAGAATGTAAAGGAACTGCGGGCTCTCGTAGATCTTTTTGGTGACGCGGTTTTGTACCAGATATTTGCCCTCAAGCTGCTTGACAGCGGCGTAAGAGAAATTCATATCGCGCCAGTGGTCCAGATAGCCATTCAGCGTATCAAACTCTTCGCGGCTGTAATCCTTGAGCAGGTGCGGATCGTATTTGCCCAGCGCGGTCAGGTTGGTCACATGGTCAAACAAATGCGGTGGCTCAAACTGGCCATAAGCAATTTTGCGCAGGTGAAAAATATTCAGGCGTGCAGCCAGGTACTGGTAATCCGGGGTTTCTTCCGAAATCAGGTCGGCAGCAGATTTGATGATGGTTTCATGGATATCGTCGGTGCGGATACCATCATAAAACTGGATATGGGAGCGCAATTCAACTTGTGACACCGAGACATTATTGAGGCCTTGTGCGGCCCAATCAATGACGCGATGAATCTTGTCGAGGTTAATCGGTTCCTTGCGGCCATCACGTTTAGTGGCTTGCATGGATTCGTATTGTGTCATGGTGGCTCCCAGTGCTGGCGGCGGAAGGGACACGGCACTGGCTGCGGGGCGCATTTTTTCTGGCGATAGCCTGCCCGTTGTCGAGCAATCAAAGAAAAAACCTGCACCCGTTTAAAGACCAGACTTGCAATCAGTACAGGACTCACTGCATCTGCCGAGGACACCCCGCCTCAAACGTTAACAAGAAAAAATCACGGCAGGTCTCCTGGCTCTCAGGTCATGATTGTTTGCCTTGGCCTTCCCGAATCGCTTCAGTGGCACGCAAAGCAGCAAACAACTCGCTGATTACAGTTGCGGGGGCAGCTCTGGCTTGACAATGGCCATCGCCATCGCGCACCAGATTCCCTTTTAAAGACAGGCACTGATCAGTGCCCGTATACCGTATGGACGTGACTATAAATCAATATATATGCATTTTCAACACACAAAAACACAATATATTGTTATGAGACACTAAGTGATTGTTTTGCCTGAATATATTTTTTCAGACACCCGAACGGTGCCATTTTTTGCGTTGCAGTGTTTCAATCACTCGACTCGATTGGCGCTTTCGACTCCAGATCAGCACGCCCGTGACTGTCACCAGCACCAGTGACAAGCCAGTGCAACAGACAAAGATGCGGTAGGGCATGCCAAACACCTGCCCCATATGCAAGGCACCCAGCCAGTTGCTAAAGGTGTTCCCGGACTGGTCTTGCGTCGGCAGCCAGTGGCCTTTGATTTCACCGGTATAGGCATCTATCGCAATGGCTGTATTGCCCCGGTCCTGCCGCAAATCGGCCGAGCTATGCACAAAATACTGGTACACGCCGCGCTCGCGATCCAGACGCAAACGGTCTTCATAATCAATCTGCAGGTGATGATTTTTTGCAAAGCCTTGCATGGCTTGCTGCGCCAACTGGTGAGCCTGCGGCCAGGGCATGGGCAGGCTGGTCAGCGGTTGCGGCAATTTGGGGATGCTGCGCCAGGACAAATCAAACGGCATCAGCTTGGTCATGATGGGCAGATAGACCTGCTCGCGCAGGTTGAACATGACGCTGGACCAGGCAAAGACCAGCAACACGCTGCACAGCCAGAGCCCGACTGCACGGTGCAGGTCAAAGTTGATACGCGTGGTCGAAGCTTGCCATTTGACCAGCCAGGCCGGTTTCCAGCGTTGCCAGTAACTGCTTTTGGATTGTGGCTGCCGCCGGGGCAAGGTGAGGAAAAACGCCACAAAGGTATCCAGCGTCCACAGCACGGCAACGATGCCCATGATGAGGCGGCCGCTGACACCGGGCAAAGCCAGCGAATAATGCAACTTATACAAAAACGGTAATAGCGTCTCGCGCTGGAATGGCCCCGCCGTGGATAAGCGTGACCCCAGCACCTTACCGGATTGCGGGTTGATAAACAGTTGATCTGCCGGGACGCTGGCCTGCGGATCCACAGGCGTGAGGCGGAAGATCTCGGCATCTGCGTGGTAATCTTCCAGCGCGCTTTGTGGCAATTTGAATTGCAATTCATCGACACGGGTATTGGCGGGCGCCTGCTGTTGCGCCTGCGCTTGCAACTGATACGCGTCCAGCATGGGCTGGCCTGGTTGCGATGACGCTTGATACAGGTGTGGATTGAGCCATGCATCGAGCTCATCCTGAAAAGCGATGATGGCGCCGGTAAAGCCAGCAAGAATCAGAAAAGCGGCCATCGCCAGGCCTACCCAGCGATGCCAAACTACAAGTGCGTGTCTCGTTACCATTGAAAATTTAAATTGGCCATCACATTACGACGGTAGCCCCATTTGCAACCGTCGCCACTGTATGCACAATTGGCCACATACTCCTTATCAAACAAATTACTGGCATTGAGTGCAAACTGCCAGCCTTTCCAGCCTGTGCCCAGCTGGGACAAATCATAACGGACCGCCAAGTCTACCAGTGTATAAGACGGCAGCTTGAAGGTGTTTGCATCGTTACCAAAACGGCTACCGGTGTAACGCACGCCGCCGCCGACGACCATGCCCGGCACCCAGCCGCCAGGCAAGCGGTAGTCGGTCCATAATGCGGCAGTATGGTGCGGCACATGGTTAGGGTCTTTGCCCTGGAACGGCACCCCCTGCAAGCTATTATTACTGCGCGTGATTTCAGGCAGCATATAAGTATAACTGCCAATCAGCGACCAGGCATCCCACTGGGTCTTGGCCTCCAACTCCAGCCCGCGGGTACGCACTTCCCCATTTTGCAGATTAAACAAAGGATGCTGCAGGTCAGTCGTGGTCACGTTCTGACGGCGCAAATCAAATACGGCAGCACTTAATAGCGTCTGGCTGTCTTTCGGCTGGTAGCGGATGCCCAGTTCATATTGTTTGCCGGTTTCAGGGGCGAAGGCCTTGCCATCAAACATGGTGCCGATCACCGGTAAAAATGATTCCGTGTAACTGGCATACGGCGCCAGGCCATTCTCCGCCAGGTAAACCAGGCCGCCGCGCCAGGTTTCTGCCTGATCGCGTTGCGAGGACGAGGCGGCAGGGCTCAGCACATTATCTGTTTGCATCCGGGTGTGGTCCTGACGAACCCCGAGGGTCGCCACCCACTGGCGGTCAATTTTTACTTGGTCCTGCAAGTAAATCCCGGTTTGGCGTTGCTGTTGCTTCAAATTGGCTGACAGCAGCAGATTCACCGGCGTCACCCCATATACCGGCGTATACAGATCCAGCGGACTCGCCGTCCCTGATGTACGCAGCACATGGTTATCCAGGCGCTGGCTGTCTATCCCCGCCAGCACCGTATGCTCAAACATGCCATGTGACCAGTGCCCTTGCAGATGCGTATCCACCACCACATTGTCGACATTTTCATCGGTGCCCATCGCGGCCCGGTTAATACTGCGCTGGTCTGCACGCAAGCCCAGCAGATAGGTTGAAATGGCATCGGTGCGCAGTTGCTGGTAGCGCAGGTTCTGACGCAGGGTCAAGTGCTCATTAAACGCATGTTCAAACTGGTAGCCCACCGAATATCGTTCCTGCACGTATTTATCCAGGCCTGGCTCACCCACATACCGGCTGGTGGAAATTTTGCCAAAGGGGCTGCTCACCAGCGTGCCGACCCGCGGCAATGCCTGGTAGCCCTGGCCACGGTCATTTTTCTGGTAGTCGGTCAGCAAGGTCAGCTGGGTCGCGTCCGAAGGCCGCCAGGTCAATGAAGGCGCCAGATAGACGCGGTCGTCAGTGACACGGTCGATCTGCGTATCGCTTTTTTGCACCAAGCCCACCAGGCGGTAAGACCACACGCCCTCATCATCTAGCCATTGGCTGACATCGCCACGCACCTGTTGCCGGTCATACTGTCCCAAGGTCAACCCCAGCTCATGCAGCGGTTTATCCGTGGGCCGTTTGCTGACCAGGTTAACCAGCCCACCCGGCGCGCCCTGGCCATACACAATGGAGGAAGGGCCGCGCAATAAATCAATACGCTCCAGGCCATAAGCTTCGACCACGGTGCCACCCTGGTTATTAAATGCATAGTTACGCAAACCATCGCGGAACTGGTCCCGGCCCAGGCTAAAGCCACGGATACCAATATTGTCGGCGCGCGGGTCTGGCCCGTTTGCTTCGGACTGCACACCCGCGGTATAGCGCAAGGCATCGCCTACCGACTGCACGCCCTGTGCGTTCATCTGGTCACGTGTCACCACCGACAACGATTGCGGCGTTTCGATCAGGGCGGTATCGGTTTTGGTCGCCGTCACGCTACGCTTGGCAACATAGCCTTTGACTGGCCCATTGGCGGGTTCTTGTACAGTTTGCCCAGACACGCTGACCTCTGGCAGGTCTTGTGGCTCACTATGCGTATGTGGCGCGGGAGCGGCTTTAGTCAGCGTATAGCCAGCGGCAGTAGTTTTTAACACCAGCCCGCTGCCTGCCAGCAGCTTTTCCAGCGCTTGCCGCACACTCAAGTCACCCTTGAGCGCAGGCGCCTGTTTGTGCTCGGTCAGTTCCGTTGAAAAAATAATGCTTTCCCCGGTCTGGTGGGCCAGGGCTTTCAACGCCTTGTCTAGCGGTTGTGCGGGCATATCAAGCTCGACGGCATGCACAGACAGGCTGGACAGCAAAGCGGCGAACAAGGCAGAGTTGCGAGTAAATGACATCTTCTTCCCATTGAATAAATAATGAATGACATGGGTATGTCGTACCAGCCTTCGCCAATGTTGATGTCCTTTAGAAATTTTTTTTACGGATGATCCTGACTCAGCGTGATCGAACCGGCGAATCCGGCTTAACCGCACCGATTAACGCTGCCGGATCACCACGGCAGCCTCTGCCTGTTTTTCGACACGCACGGGCAAAATCTCGGGCAACACGGCCAGCAAGGATGCGATGCCATTGATATCGTATTCGCCGGACAGGCGGTATTGCCCCACCCGGGCATCCGCCAATGTGATCTGACCAGCGTGATAGCGCTGCAATTCGGCCACCACGTCACGCAGTGGCAGCCCATCAAAAATCAATCGCCCGTGCTGCCAGGCGGTAGCCGCCTCGGCACTGGTGCACCGGTTTTCAGAAATGGCTGCGCCGCGGGTGGTCACCGAGAGATTTTTAGTCAGCCGACGCTGTGCCTGCGCAGTGATCACGTCTACACTGCCCTCCACCACCGTGACCATGGCCCCCTCCGCGGTATTGCGGACGTTAAACACGGTACCGATATCGCGAATCTTCACCTGGTTGGCATCCACGGTAAACGGTTGCCAGGCGTGTTTCACCTTAAACAGTGCTTCGCCTTGTACCAGCGTTAATTGCCGCGAACGCAGATGTTGCTCGGCCACCAGAACGGTATTGGTATTGAGACTGACAGCAGAGCCATCCGGTAACTGGAAGTGGGCAGACTGACCAATTGCCGTCTGCAGGTGCTGGCTGGACAATACCGGGTCATAGCAGACCACGGCCGCCAACAGGCCGCAAGCGGTGGTTGCCAACGCCTGTTTTATTCGACGCCGTTGCCGGGTTTGCTGCATGGCTTCCTGCAGCAAGGCCTCCCTGGGGGGAAAGTGCGCGCGCAAGGCGTCAGCGTATGGCGCCAGCGGATCTTGATGGTCAGCAGGCTGGTTGGGCGCACGCAATGTGTGGTCAGATGCTTTCATAGCCCCGCCCACTGCCGCTGGATGCTGCCCATGGCCTTGTTAAAATGTTGCGTCACCATATTGCGTGAAATACCCAGCGCATCGGCAATCTCCTGCTGCGGCATGTCGTGCAGGCGATGCAGCAAAAACACTTGCCGTTGCCGGGCTGGCAGCGCTTCTATGATGCGCTTCAAAGCCTCAAGACGTTGTACAAAATGCATGACGCGTTCGCCATCGATCTGGTGCGCGTGCTCTGCTGTCTGCTGCAAGTGATTGAGGTGGGATTGTTGCGTCTGATACTGGCGGTAGCGGTCAATCGCGCGGTGACGCGACAGCTTGCGCAAAAACGCCATCGGCGTTTGCACCGCCAGTTGCGGCGGCCGCTCCATGATCTCCAGGCAGACATCATGCACCACATCCCTGGCGAAATGCTGGTCGCCAAAACGGCGTCTGACATAGCTCACCAATTCGTCGTAGTGATAGACCAAGGCAACCACGAGTTTGGAATGTTCAGGATGAAGATGCACTGCGTGAAAGACAATCAATAAAAACCATATCTTAGCGGCAGGCAAGAAAAAACACAAATGAAAATCATTATCAATTAAAAAATAATTGTTTACCGCCTCCTCGCGTGATAAAAAAGGGCCCTCTATGCGGGCCCTGTAAGTGAATGTGTAAGTGATTTTAGTACGCTGGCTTAAAGTGCGGCCTGTGCACGCAACTGCTGGGCCGCCGACACCATATTGCGCAAGGCCGGAATCACTTCTGCCCATTGGCGGGTTTTCAAGCCACAATCCGGGTTCACCCACAAACGTTCTGCCGGGATGCGCGCCGCCGCTTTTTGCATCAAGGCGATCATCCGCTCAGGTTCTGGAATATTCGGCGAGTGAATATCGTAAACGCCGGGCCCGATTTCATTCGGGTAGTTAAAGTCATCAAACGCATCCAGCAACTCCATGTCCGAGCGCGAGGTTTCTATGGTGATGACGTCGGCATCCATGTCGGCAATCTCGGCAATAATGTCATTGAATTCCGAGTAACACATATGGGTATGGATCTGCGTTTCATCTGCCACCCCATTTGCCGTGATACGGAACGATGCCACCGCCCATTGCAGATACTTTTTCCAGTCTGATTTACGCAGGGGCAAGCCCTCACGCAAGGCCGCCTCGTCAATCTGGATGATGCGGATACCGGCTTTTTCCAGGTCCAGCACCTCCTGGCGTATGGCGAGCGCTAACTGGTAGCAAGACACTTCACGTGGCTGATCATCGCGCACAAATGACCAGTTCAACATGGTCACCGGGCCGGTCAGCATGCCTTTCATCGGCTTGCTGGTCAGTGATTGCGCGTATTCAATCCATTGCACTGTCATGGCTTGCGGGCGGCTGATATCGCCGAACAGGATAGGCGGCTTGACGCAACGTGAGCCGTAGGACTGCACCCAACCAAACTGGCTGAACGCATAGCCCTCCAGTTGCTCGCCAAAATACTCCACCATGTCGTTGCGCTCCGCCTCGCCATGCACCAGCACATCCAGCCCCAGCGCTTCCTGCTCACGCACACTACGCGCAATTTCGGCTTTCATCACGGCCTGATAACCCGCCTGATCCAACTCCCCTGCCTTGAACTGGCGACGCGCCTGGCGGATCTCAGCCGTCTGCGGGAACGAACCGATGGTCGTGGTGGGGAATTTGGGCAGGTTGAACAAGGCGGCCTGTTTGGCAGCGCGCTGCGTATAAACGTTCTGGCGCTGCCCCAGTTGCGGCGTCAATGTTTGCAGCATGGCCTTCACAGCCGGATTATGCACACGCTTGGACTGGCGACGCGCCTCAATCGCCACCTGATTGACGGCCAAAGCCACTTTCACCGCCTCGCGGCCATGATTTAAGGCCGTGGCCAGCACCTGCAGCTCTTCTAGCTTTTGCTTGGCAAATGCCAGCCATGACTTGATTTCGCTATCCAGTTTAAGCTCACTATCGAGGTCCACAGGCACATGCAACAGCGAACAAGAAGGCGCCAGCCACAAACGGTCCCCCAGACGCTCGGCAATCGGCGCCAGCCAGTCCAGTGTCGCATTCAAATCAGTTTTCCAGATATTGCGGCCATTGATCACGCCCAGAGACAGCACCTTGTGTGCAGGCAACATTGCCAGCAACGGCACAATTTCATGGCGGGCATTGATGGCGTCTATATGCAAGCCAGCCACCGGCAGGTTGGCCGCCAGATACTGGTTATCGACCAGCGCGCCAAAATAAGTCGCCAGCAGCAGCTTGACACGGCTACTCTTGAGTTGGTGATAGGCCAGGTTAAACGCATGCTGCCATTCCGGTGTCAGCTCGGTCACCAGCACAGGTTCGTCCACCTGCACCCACGCCACGCCCTGCTGCGCCAGCGTTTCCAGCAATTCGGCATAGACATTGAGCAATTGCGGCAACAGCGCCAGCCGGTCTGAATCATCCTTGGCTTTGCCAATCGCCAGATAAGTCACTGGTCCAATGATCACCGGCTTGGCTTGTACGCCCAGTGCCCTGGCTTCGGCTAATTGCGCAAGCAGGCGCGACGCATCCAGCTTGAAATGGGTGTTGGCCGTAAACTCGGGCACGATATAGTGATAATTGGTATCAAACCATTTGGTCATCTCGCCTGCCGCCACACCACCACAACATTGCGCATGCGCTTCCGCAGACTCAGCCGAGCGTCCACGCGCCACACGAAAATAGTTATCCAGTGGGTCACCATGAAAATCCTGGACCCGCGCAGGCAAATTGCCGAGCGTAAAACTCATGTCCAGCACCTGGTCATAAAACGCAAAGTCGCCCACAGGTGCAAAATCCAGCACCGATTGCAATTGCCAGTGCTGTTGCCGCAGGTCTTTGCCTACCTGCTTGAGGGTGTCTAACGAAGACTGGCCTTTCCAGTAAGCCTCCAGCGCAAACTTGAGCTCACGCTGTGCGCCTATGCGTGGAAAACCGAGATTGTGGGTCGTGATCATGATGGGTTCCTTAACAAATCAGAACCGGCATTCTAGAAAGCACAACCCATGAAGTAAAATGGTATTATTTCAACCATCTATTAATTTAATTCATATATAACACATGATAGAACGCATCCATCTGGCGATTATCCGCGAGGTCGAGCAACAAGGCTCACTCACCGCCGCCGCTGAAAAACTGTTTCTCACGCAGTCGGCGCTCAGTCATTCGATTAAAAAGCTCGAACAGCAACTGGGGACGGATATCTGGCTACGCGAAGGCCGCAGCCTGCGCCTGACCCAGGCCGGGCAATATCTGCTCGCCGTCGCCAACCGCCTGCTGCCGCAGTTATCACTGGCTGAAGAGCGGCTGCGCCAATTTGCGCAAGGCGAACGCGGCACCCTGCGCATCGGCATGGAATGCCACCCGTGTTACCAATGGCTACTCAAAGTGGTTTCGCCCTACCTGGCCGACTGGCCGGATGTGGATGTGGACGTCAAACAGAAGTTCCAGTTTGGCGGCATCGGCGCGCTGTTTGGCTACGAGATCGACATGCTGGTCACGCCAGACCCCTTGTATAAACCCGGCCTGCTGTTTCAGCCGGTATTTGATTACGAACAAGTGCTCGTCGTGCATCGTCAACATGCACTCGCGCAAGCAGACTACGTGCGACCCGAGCAACTCAGCAGCGAAACACTGATCACTTACCCGGTAGACATAGACCGCCTCGATATTTACAACCAGTTTCTACAACCCGCCGGCATCCGTCCGCACCTGCATAAGCCGATAGAAACCACAGATATCATGCTGCAAATGGTCGCCAGTGGCCGTGGTGTCGCCGCCCTGCCACGCTGGTTGGTCGAAGAATATCAAACCCGGTTTGATGTGGTGCCCATCAAGTTAGGCAAACAAGGCATTGCCAAGCAGATTTACCTGGGTATCCGCGAAACGGATATAGACACAGACTATGTGCAGGCGTTTATTACACTGGCGAGTACCCAGCCGTCATCATTCTCAACCGGCAGAAATTAAAGTGGATCGTCCGGCGGTGTTGCTTGAAGTTGGCCCAACTGTTCACGCAGACTATTGATGTCATTTAGCTCGCCACGGACAGTAAAGAAAGCGCCTTCATCCTCTGAACGCTCGCCCAATACCTGACAGGTGCTGTAAATCTTTCCACGCAGTTGTTGGGCAGACCACGGCAGAAAAAGCTCTGCTTCCACCAAATCCTGCTGAAAAAAGTCGACGATCTTATGCCGCAGACTAGCCACTTCATCTGGACGGCGTGCACTCATGACGATGCAATCTGGATATTTCAGGCGCAGTGCAGCTTCACACTTGGCTTGCGCGGCGGCATCCCCCACGTAATCTATCTTGTTAAACACTCGAATCCGCGGCACGGTGTCAGCTTCAATTTCCTCCAGCACGGTGTCCGTGACTTCCAACTGACGCTCAAACCCGGGGTCACTGGCATCAATCACATGTAGCAACAGCGCCGCATCCAGCGCCTCATCCAGTGTGGATTTAAAAGACGCCACCAGGCCATGCGGCAGGTTTTTGATAAAGCCGACGGTATCGCTGACCAGCACGCGCGGCACGCTCTCGGGGAACAAGGCGCGCACCGTGGTATCCAGCGTGGCAAACAGCTTGTTCGCCACCAGCACCTCGCTACCCGTGAGCGCGCGCATCAGGGTAGATTTACCGGCATTGGTATAACCCACCAGCGCTACACTCGCCATCGTCTGCCGCTCCTGACGACGCGCACGCTGCGTGCGGCGCTCGCCATCCATGATCACAATCTCTTGTTGCAGCTCAGCGATGCGGTCACGAATCTTGCGTCTATCCAGCTCGGTGTGCGATTCACCGGCACCACGCCCACCCGCCCCGCTACGCTGCCGCCCCTGCGGGCCCGCCAGCTTGGCCGCCTCGCGCAAACGTGGCGCCATATAGCCCAGCCGCGCAATCTCCACCTGTGCACGTGCCGCACGTGAGCGGGCATTACGGTGAAAAATCTCCAGGATGACCATGGTACGGTCCATCACCTCGCACCCGACTTCGATTTCGAGGTTACGCGCCTGCGACGGCGAAATTTCATGGTCAACAAGCACCGCCTCAATATTCAGCGCATCTGGATTAAACGCCAACACCTCAGGGTCTCCAGCCATACTGCGCACATAATCACGAATCTCTTCGCGCTTACCCACGCCCAGATAGCCCGTGATATCAAAGCCTGCGCGCTTCTGCACAAAGGTGTGGACAATCTTGTAGCCCAGCGTTTTTGCCAGTTCACGCAGCTCATTCAGCGAAGCTTCAAACTCCATATCACTGACATTGGGCAGTTGCACGGCCGCCACAACGGCATGGCTGACGGGCTCTTTGACTTCACTTTGCATGAGGAAACGACACTTCTTGAATGGTAGAGGGCAGATAGTACCTGCAAATGCGGGAATCACCACTATGGGTGGCGAGATAAAGTGTTAATGGGGATTGTTTTGGGTATGTCCGGGGACTAAATGGATATAGTCGCGATTAATGAGTTGGCATCACTGCACACATTTAAATGAATCGTGGGCAATTAATTGCCCACCCTACTCGGCTAACCGGCCTGCGCGGTTTTTCGCGCAGGTCCGGTTGAGCACAGGGTTCGGCGTCATTCGTAGGACTCAACCGGCAGAGTGACGGAAACTTGCAACTCTGCAAGCGCCTGAACCAGCTCTTGAGTTTGGATTCCCGCGTGAAAGGGCATTCGGAAACCCTCGGCCTGCTCCGAAAGTTCTTCCGTAACAATGCCCACCACGTGCCCCATTTCAGACAATATCGGTCCTCCGCTATTCCCCGGGCGTGCTATCGCCGAGTAGAGAAAGACAACGCTTCCATCAAGCAGAGTAACGCCAGGATTAGTGACTTCTCCGCGCTGCATTACGAGCGCAGACTCGCGTGAGAGAGGTACCCGAGGATAGCCGAGCGTAAATACAGATTCGGCCACCACGGGACTTCGAAACGCGATACCAGGCAAGAGCGGCATGGGCTGTTCAACTTCAAGCAGCCCAACATCAACGCGCGGGTGCGGTAGGGTGCGTATGACCCGGCGTTGCGCCCCAAGAATTGATTGATTCTCGTCGACTTGCATATCAGTTAAGACATGAGCGCAAGTAAGAATCCAATTAGAGGCGATTACCAAACCGGTACCGGCATGCGCATCACCGTTCTTTGTTACTCCTGTTATTTGAACGGTGGCATGAGAGTAGACGTTGTACAAGAACTCTGGCCCCAAGGCTCTGGCCAGCCAAAGAATGCCGGTCTTTTGTATAGACGTTAGCTCAAGCAAGAAGTAGTAGTTAATTCCAAGCAGGATATCGCCGTTTCTTCCAACTTCTTTCAGCACGCCATGTTTAGCAAGGTCTGTAAGTAACTCGCCAATCTTGGATGTATGGCGGCCCGCCTCGGGCAGCTTTTTCGTAGCTTCCAAGTAGTTGAGGAAATCACGCCCGCTGAACGGCTCTGTACGACCTTGCGCCCGTTCTTTTCCCAATACGCTGCACATCTTTTCGTACTCCATCGGGGAGAAAAATTTCAATGCAGCGATGGTTAGGTCAATCCGCTGAGAAAGTGTGAATGGGGCGAGTTTTGAGTAGCGTTTGCTCATGGGTAGCCTGCCGACACTATGACGCCGAACGTTGGCGGTAACCGGCAGCCGGAGCGAAGCGGAGGGAGCCCAACAGTGGCACGAAGCGCAGCTGTTGGGCTGTCCGGTTGACCGACGGGTTAGGCGCAGGCGGCATTGGTGTCATGTTGTTATGAGTAGTTTTCAGGATGTTCGCAGAAGTCCCAGTTGCCTTCGGCCAACTCTCTGACCTTCTTGCTTTTGTCTTGCCGCAGCACGAAATAGAGCTCCTTACGGAGGTCTTTGGGGAAATAAGTTAGAAACCCTGCGGTGCGAAACCGAACGTTGGCGTTAGAATGACATGCAAAGCGACGCCAAACCTCAGTTGAAGATGGGTAATCTGCATTGACTTTGAGTAACCAACCCCCAGTCTTTTCCCAGATTCCAGCCCTGCCTTCAATAAACGCGTTCTCAATCGCCGAGATCGTTGTTTCAATGCTTGTTCGACCTTCAATGAGGTCGTGGACGGAGTTTACGACTGCGACGAGCAAGGCAGCTTTCTCTTCGCCACCGTAGCGCTTTAGGACGTGCTGGACTTCGTGATCTCTTCCGAAGGTGAACATGTCAGTTCCTCTGATGCGCCTAACGAATGAAAGGGACTTCCCCGTCCCGAGGTTGCGGCGGAAGCCGCAAGCAGTTAAAACTGCAATGATTTAGTTTCCACACTTCATCACGCCATTGATAGGGGAAGTCCATGAATATTGTCACACTCGGTATTGATTTAGCCAAGAATATATTCGCTTTGCACGGCGTTGACAACCAAGGTCATGCGGTTTTAATTAAGCCACGCGTGGCACGAGATCAACTGCTCTCCATTGTCGCCAACTTACCGCCTTGCCTCATTGGTGTGGAGGCTTGTACAGGCGCACACCACTGGGCAAGAGTGTTTAGTCAGCATGGACATATCGTGCGGCTCATGGCGCCCAAGTTTGTTGCGCCTTATCGCATGTCTGGCAAGCGCGGTAAAAACGATGCTGCAGATGCCGCCGCCATTTGTGAGGCCGTTACCAGACCCAATATGCGCTTTGTGCCAGTCAAAGATACTCATCAGCAAGCACTATTGTCCATCCATAGAACCCGTCAGGGATTTGTGGAGGAGCGTACCGCCTGTTACAACCGTTTACGAGGCCTGATTGCCGAGTTTGGTGTTGTGCTGCCGCAGAAGGTAGAGCGATTGCGCCGGGAGATTGATTTGCATCTTGATACCTTGCCTGACCTGGCTAGATGCTGTGTGCTGGATTTGCTGACACATGCGGATGCGTTAGATGAACGGATTACCGCCTATGACGCCTTGATTCAGCGTGCCGCAAAACAGGATGATCGCAGCCTGCGTTTGATGCAGATTCCAGGTATTGGGTACATCACCGCCAGTGCTTTGGTAGCGAGTCTGGGCAATGGGCATGACTTTGAGAGTGGCCGACAGTTAGCTGCTTGGGTGGGGTTGGTGCCGGGCCAATACAGCAGTGGAGGCAAACCCCGGCTAGGCCGGATTACCAAAGCGGGGGATGCCTATCTGCGCAGCTTGCTGGTGATGGGCGCACGGGCGGTGATGGTGAGTGTGGGGGATAAACAGGACAGGTTCAGCTGTTGGGTGCGCAGCCTGGTGGAACGTAGAGGTTACTGGAAAGCGGCGATTGCCATTGCAGCCAAAAACCTGAGACTGGTTTGGGCTGCGCTTAAATATGGGGATGACTTTAAACTCTATTCAAAGGCTGTTTAAGGCAAAACAGAATGACGTTTAAAAACAGATTGAATAACGATTGAACATTGAATCACAGCTGAACTGCCAGCGTTGATGTGTAGCGGGTTGGACCCGCGCCGGGTGTGCCTGTTTAATTCTAGGGGAGCAAGATCATCCCGACTAACGAATGAGGCCCCGGCGTGCGTCTTTCATCAGGGTCCGGGCCAATCATGCCCAATATGACCGGTGGTTGTAGTACCGCAGTCCTTCACCTTCTCGCTTAACACTGGCTAAAGCAAAAGGATATTTATGCGCTGAAAAACTTAAAACACACAAAAATCTTGCAGATGACTATTGCTTAAAATGGGGAAGCCCTTGTAGTTTGAAGTAAGGGGCTGGCGACACTGTTAGGTCAACCCTCGTTATTAATAAACAATTCATAAAAGCTCTTTTTTGCCAGTGATCTTGCCTGTAAAAAGTGGACATCATCTAACCGATCATTTCCACCGAAATCGGTGATTGATACCCAATACCCG